>CABYGG010000004.1 GCA_902518505.1 uncultured Alphaproteobacteria bacterium | reverse complement strand
AATAAAAAATCTTTGAAAATATTGAAACTATTTAAGGGCTATCAAAAAGATCTTTTTATAAATCTTCTTATAAGTTCTATTAATAGAACTTACTAGTCATATCTATATTTTTTATTAGGAAATTTATTACTATTAACTTCTTTAGAGAACTTTTTAACAGCAATTTTGATATTTTTTGATAAATCATCATATTTTTTAACAAATTTTGGATATTTATTTCCATACATCCCAAGCATATCCTCCGATACTAATATTTGACCGTCACAATACTCGGATGCACCAATTCCAATTGTAGGTATTGATAAGACTTCAGTAACTTGTTTTGCTATTTTTGTTAACATTCCCTCCAATAGTATGGATACAGCACCTGCCTTTTCTAAACATAATGAGTCCGAAATAATTTTATTTAAATCCTCTTTCTTTTTTCCATATATCTTAAACTTTTTTGTAGAACTAAATTTCTGTGGTTGTAAACCCAAATGCGCCATAACTGGAACTTTTTTTTTCTTTAAATACTTTATTACATCCTCTAATTCAGTATTACCCTCGATTTTGACACCGTCACAAGAAGTTTTTTTCATAACTGATAAAACTCTTTTTACAGTATTGGACTCACTAGAGTCTTTGTTGTAAGGCAAATCAAAAAAAACTAGTGATTTCTCTGCACCTTTTTTTACTGCAGTAGCATGATTAATCATTATTTGATCGTCAATAGTTCTAGTAGAGTCCATCCCATACAGCACGTTACTCATTGAATCACCAACTAGAACTACATCAACGAGATCGTCAATAATTTTTGTGTAATTATAAGTATAAGACGTCAGACAAATAATTTTTTTTTTGTTTTTTTTATTAAATACTGATTTAATTGTTCTTTTCATGAATAATAGTTTAAAAAATATTCGAATTATAAAAGACTTTCCAAAAAAAGGTATCGCTTTTTACGATATCTCAACAATATTATCAAATCCAAAAGTTTTTAACAGGGTTGTTAACTCAATGTCAAAAGAGGTAATTAAATTAAATGCTAATACTGTAGTTGGGATAGACTCAAGAGGATTTATTTTTGCTTCAGCTATTGCTTACAAATTAAAAAAAAAGTTAGTAATGATAAGGAAAAAAGGGAAGCTTCCAGGCAAAACTTTTTATACAAGCTATAAACTTGAGTATGGCTCTAATCAATTAGAAATTCAGAGTGATATGATAAAAAATTCTGACAATATTGTTATTGTTGACGATATTTTTGCCACAAGTGGAACAATACGTGCATCAATGAAATTAATTAAAAAAACTAAAGCTAAAATTAAAGGTATTGTAGTTCTTCTAGAATTAAGTTTTCTCAACGGAAGATCTAAAATTAAAAATAAACTAATAAGTTTAAATAAAGTTAATACTTAGAATATTCTTTTTCTTCTGTAATTTTTGAGTCAGTCAAAAGATTAATTTCTTTTTTTATTGACGCCCTTATATCATTTTTAAAATGCACATCTCTTGATATTTTAATAAAAATATCTCCAAATTCTTTATTAGCCTCACACTCTCTTTTAGTATTTTCTATATCCCAGAGCTCTTCATTTATTTCTTGCAGTTCTTGAACATATTTTTTTAAAATTTTATCATCTTTTATAACTATTTTATTACTTTGCTCTGATAGAGCATTTAACTCAATTTTGATGTTCTTTAATTTGTTAGGATTATTAATTTTTTTTAATTTGATATTTAATATAGTAATTTTATCATAAAGCTCTCCAACAGAAATTTCAGCTAATATTTTCAATTTTTTCTTCCATAAATATCTGAATATCTTTTTATATCTGACTCTAAAAATTTAGTTCCTGTTTGCACTTCAATTAAAACTAATTTCTTTTTTGAACTCTCATTTAAAACTCTGTGTTTTGCTTTTTTAGGTATGAATATATTTTCATTTTCTGATCTATAAAATGTACGATTGTTAATAATCACAGTTGCTTTACCCTCAATAATTATCCAGTGTTCTGATCTAAAATTATGAGATTGATAAGATAAAACACCTTCCGGTTTTACAACAATTTTTTTTATTAAAAAATCTTTCGATTTATTTAGTATATTATATGAACCCCACGGTTTTTTGATAGATCTTATCATGAAAACATTCTCTTTTTTTCGCTGATAGACATAAAGTTTAGTAATAGTGCACAAATAAGTAAATTACTCAACAAAGAACTTCCCCCATAAGACATAAATGGTAACGCCACTCCAACTACTGGTAAAATACCAATAGTCATAGATATATTTATAAGAAATTCAAAAAAAATTTTAAATGATAGTACAAATAAGATTATTTTATTAAAAACTTGTGTCAGTTTGTATGTTTTAAAAACAGGAATTAAAAACATAATAAAGAAAAGTGAAATTAGTAATATAGATCCAGTAAAACCAAACTGTTCAGAAAAAATTGCAAAAACAAAATCTGTCTCTTTTTCTGGAAGAAAATCTAAGCTACTTTGGGAGCCCTCAAGAAAACCATTGCCTTGAAGTCCACCAGAACCTATTGCAATCTTGGATTGAATAATATGATATCCTTTCCCAAGTGGGTCTATGTCAGGGTTAAGAAAAATTTGTATCCTATTTTGTTGGTAGGGCTTTAAAAATGTCCATAAAATTGGACTCATAGAAAAAATAATGCCTAATGACAATAAAGGATAAATTAGTTTAATGCCTGCATAAAAAATAACAACCAGACCTAAAGCTAAAATAATTGCAGCAGTTCCTAAATCTGGTTGAATAGCAACTAATATGAAAAATATTATTGATACAAAAAGAGGTAGTATTGATTTAAAAAGGCCTATGGTTTTTTCTGCATTGAGTTTGTGGAAGTATTTTGCCATGAATATGACTAAAGCTATTTTTGTAAATTCTGATACTTGTAAATTAAATCCGGCAATTCTTATCCATCTTGTGGCACCCATACCTGTATAACCAAATACTAATGTTGTTATCAGCCCAATCAAAACTAAAATTAAAAAAATCTCTGCAAAATTATAAATAAACTTTGGCTCCAACATTGTTACTAAAAAAAATAAAGGTAAAAAAAATAAAAATCTTATTAGCTGATTTGATGCCCATGGATCAAAAGAACCACCAGCAGCTGAGTAAAGATTGATCTCTCCAATCCAAAAAATTATCAAAAGTATAAAAAAGTAAATCCAATTTAAATTATATATACTTTTAAATTCTCTAAACATTATTTTTGTATGCAAAATCTAGGACCTTATGGGCAATTGGTGCGGCTACCGCTGATCCAGATCCACCATTCTCTATTATAACTGATGCTATATATTTTGGCTTATCATAAGGAGCATATCCTACAAATACTGAGTGGTCTTTAAATCTTTCTTCTATTTCTTTTGATTTATACTGATCGTCTTCTCTTTCACTTTCTTTAATTCTTATTACTTGAGAAGTTCCTGTTTTGCCTCCTATTTTTACAAATTCTGGATTAGAAATACTCAATTTATGTGCTGTTCCTCTTGGCTCTTGAACGACAGCATTTAGAGAGTTAACTATGATTTTTTGATGTTCATTGTTTAGTGATTTACCTGTAAATTTTGTAGGCACTTTTTTATCAAGCTTAGGTATTGGATATTTTCCTCCGTTTAATATCGCAGAATAAAGTATAGCAAGCTGTAATGGAGATGTTTGATTGTATCCTTGTCCGATACATGTAATTAATGTCTCACCTTGATACCAACTTTCGTCTAAAAACGCTTTTTTCCATTTTTTACTGGGTACAAGTCCTTTTCCTTTATTTGATAGACCTATATCGTACTCTGTATATAAGCCTAGATCACTAGATAAGCTGGCAATATCATCAATATTTGTTTTTTTAGCTAATTCATAAAAATATACATCACAAGACTCTTTAATGGCTCTTTTAAGATTAACTTTTCCATGTCCCTTTTTTTTCCAACAATAATAATTCCTATCACCTAGTGTGGAATGCCCTTTGCAAAAAACTTCTTTTTGGGGGTTAATTAAATTACGTTGAAGACCAACTAAAGCAGAGATAGGTTTAAATACAGAACCCGGAGGGTAAAAGCCAGAAAATGCCCTATTAAAAAGCGGTTTCTGACCGTCATTGAGTAAATCTTTAATTTTATTATTTTCTCTATCCTCAAAGATTTGTGCATCAAAAGTAGGGTTAGAATTCATCGAGAGGATTGATCCATCTAAAACACTTATAACAACAATGGATCCTTTTTTGTCTAATGGAAGCTGAGATTGAGCGTAATTTTGAAGAGTTAAATCTATTGTTAAGTCTAAATCATTGCCTTTAATTGATTTTTCTATAGATATTTCTCTAATAGTTCTACCTCTAGAGTTTACCTCATTAAATATTTTACCTGGTATGCCTCTTAAATATTTTTCATAACTTTTTTCTAAATGAAATATACCTTTAGAATAAGGTTCGGGAGATTGAGTTGGTTGTCCCATATAACCAATTATTTGTGAAAAATTTTTATATGGATAATATCTTTTTTTTGACTCTATAATTTTTATTGAATTAAATAAAAATTTATTTTTTTCAAATTCTACTATTTGTTTCCATGAAGCTCTACTTAAACTAAAACCAGTATATTCATTATATTTTTTTAATTGTTTTGATATTTCATCAAAATTTAAATTAAGTTTAATAAGACCATCGAGTTTTATAATTTCCTGAAAATGATCTTTACTTAGATTTTTAAAAACAACAAATTCATATAATGAAGAGCTACCAGCTAGTAAATTTTTTTTAGAGTCATAGATATCCCCTCTTAAAGGAGGAGTAAGTTTTATAGAAAGCTTATTTTCAACTGATTTTTTTTTATAAAATTTATAATTGATAACCTGCAACGAAAATAATCTTATAGAAACAATAAACGATAAAATAGCACCAACTATAATTATGATGAATGATCTTCTATTTAATATTTTTATACTATCTTCACTAGTCTTATTCTTTTCCATGATTTGAAATTCCAAAAAATATTAAAATTAAGATAAGTATACTTATGAAATATAGCAAATTAAACAATCTAAAAACGATTGTTTGATCAAATATACAGAAGGCAACAAAACTAAGTAAAAAAATAATTGATGACTTTATAAATGGTGCAAAATTGTAATTATTAATAAAATAATTTATCAGAATAAGAGGTATAAACAGAACCACAATGCCAATTAATATTGGCAATCCTACAAAAACCTCTATAACGAAAGTTGATAAAATGAATATAAAAACATCAATAATTTTAATATTTTTTTCCTTAAGAACTGTATAAATCGCTATATTTATCAAAGAAAAAACAACAATATCATTTATAACAAAATTAAAGTTTCCGTATATTAAAAATAAAATTATTACAAAAAATATTCTAATCATTTGTAATAACTCTTAAATTTTCTAAATTTGTGATGTCAGATGTTAATATAACGGGTTGATTGTTATTGAAAGAAACTATGCCAAGTCTTAGTGTTACATTATCAAGATGTACAACAGCTATATCACCTGATTTAAAATCTGGAATTTCAGTGCTTTCTTTTTGTCTTAAAAAACTTAGATAGTTATTATTAGTGCCACTAACAATATAAGACTTTCCATTTATAAATACCTCATCTCCGTAATTAATACTTTTAATTGTAACTACTTCAGCTGTGTAAGAATTTATTCTAACAACTCTTCCAACTATATTTAGACCATCTATAATATAGTTTCCTATATTAAGACCATTTTTGAAACCTTTATTTATTATAAAATTTTTATTATAAACTAAATTTTTATCTCCAAGGACCTTGATACCAACTGAGATTGGTATTTCTAAATTTGAATTTTGAAAAATTTTGTTTTGCTCCGAATATTTTGAAGTCAAAATTAATAAATACTTATTAATAGAGCGAAGATAATTGTTTTCATTTTTTAACTTTTTTATATCATTAATGTTGTTTTTATTAATATTTATAACTGCAAATATATTACTCACTTCATTGCTTACAAAAATAAAGGGACTTTGCAATTTTTCTTTTACAAAAAAAGTAAAAAGTTTGGTCTTAGTATCATAATTAGGAAATAAAATTAAAGTTAGAAATAGAAATAAACAGGCTATGTATATTAAAGAAATTTTTTTATTATTAATCACTTAAGAAAACATCTTGAAGGTTTTGGTTCTCTTCTAAAGCCAAACCAGTTCCTCTAGCTACACAAGTCAAAGGATCATCAGCAATAGAAACAGGTAATCCAGTAGTGACTCTTATAGCTTCATCTAAACGTTGAAGTAAAGCCCCTCCTCCTGTAAGCATAATTCCTTTGTCAACTATATCTGCAGCTAATTCTGGAGGAATAACCTCAAGTGCTCTTTTTAAAGCTGTAATGATTTGAGAGAGTGAGTCAGATAAGGCCTCAGCAACTTGTCTTTCTGATATAACAACCTCTCTTGGTAGGCCGTTTATTAGGTCTCTTCCTTTGACTGTGAGTGTTTTTCCATCTCCGCTATCTGGAATGCCTGCACAACCTATTTCTTTCTTTATCCTTTCTGCTGTTGACTCACCTATAGCTAGTTTATGAACACTTCTCATGAAATTAATTATGGCATCATCCATAGTATCACCACCAACCTTTATGCTACTAGAATGAACTACGCCTCCCAAAGATAAGACAGCTATTTCAGTAGTTCCGCCGCCTATATCAACTACCATAGAACCAGATGGTTCAGAAATCGGTAAACCAGCTCCTATAGCAGCAGCTACAGGTTCCTCAATAAGAAATACTTTTTTTGCACCTGCAGTTTCAGCAGACTCTTTGATAGCTCTTCTTTCAACATTTGTTGCTCCAGAGGGGACACAAATAACAATATTTGGATTTGCAAAAAAACTTTTTTTATGAACTTTTTTTATAAAATGTTTAATCATAGCCTCTGCTATATCAAAATCTGCGATTACTCCATCTTTCATAGGCCTAATTGCCTCAATTTTTCCAGGAGTACGGCCAAGCATTGATTTTGCCTCACTACCAACAGCCAATACCGATTTATTATTTTTATTATCGGTAGCTATTGAAACTACAGAGGGTTCATTTAATATAATTCCCTTTCCCTTAACATAGACAAGTGTATTAGCTGTTCCTAAGTCTAAACCCATATCTTCGCTTAAAAAGCTGCTAAAAGATTTTAACATTTATATTCCCTTTATATTTGAGATACTTATCTCTGAAACCCCTTCTTGCATATTTGAGTTCTTTTCAAAGTTTAATATTTTATTACATGCATTGATATAAGATTTTGCAGAGGCAACAATAATATCTATATCAGAAGCTTTACCAATAAATTCTTTATTAAAATACTCAAGTTTGACTGCAACTTCTCCTTGTGCATCAGAGTCTGGTGTTATAGCGTTAATATTATACAAAACTAATTTTGGAGAAAAACCAATCACTTTAGATATACAACTAAAGACTGCATCAACAGGACCGTTTCCAGATCCACTTACCTCTTTAAGTTCATCTTTAAAGTTTAACTCCAAAGAGGCAACATGTTTAGAGTTGGTACCAGACATGATGCTTAGATTTTTAAGTTTTAAAGTATTGGATTGGTTTAAATAAGTGTCATCAACAAGGGCAATTATATCCTCATCATAAACATCTTTTTTCTTATCAGCTAAAAGCTTAAATTTTTCGAAAATCTCACTGATATAATTATCACCTACTTCATATCCTAAAATTTTTAATTTTTCTTTAAATGCATGTTTGCCAGAGTGCTTACCAAGCACCAAACTTGATTTCTTTAATCCAATTGTCTCTGGTGACATAATCTCATAAGTTTGAACATTTTTTAATACTCCATCTTGGTGAATTCCTGACTCATGAGCAAAAGCATTGGCACCAACAATCGCTTTATTAGGCTGTACAGGAAAACCTGTAACAGAAGATACAAGTTTTGATGTTTTAGATAAAGCACTTGTGTTGATGTTAGACTCTACTTTTAAAAGATCTGATCTAACTTTCATAGCCATTACTACTTCCTCTAGAGCAGCATTGCCAGCTCTTTCTCCTAGTCCATTAATAGTACATTCAATTTGCCTTGCACCATTTTCAACTGCATTCAGAGAATTTGCGACAGCTAAACCTAGATCATTATGACAATGAACAGAAATTATTGCCTTATCAATATTAGGAACATTATTTTTAACTTTTTTTATAATTTCTCCAAATTCATACGGTAAAGTGTATCCAACAGTATCAGGAATATTTATCGTAGTCGCACCACTTTCAATAGCTAATTCAATACATTTATAGAGAAAATCTATCGAGGATCTTCCTCCATCTTCACAACTCCACTCAATATTAGGGCATAAATTTCTTGCATATGTGACACTATCTTTAATTTTATATAATACCTCTTCTTCGGTTAACTTAAGTTTAAATTTCATATGAATTGGACTTGTAGCTATGAAGGTATGAATTCTTGGATTTTTTGCTTTTCTAACAGCATTCCAAGCTGTTTCAATATCCTCATATTTTGCTCTTGCTAATCCTGCTATCTGGCAGTCCTTAATTTCACCAGCAATTGCTTGAACTGAGTTAAAGTCACCTTTTGATGCTATAGGAAAACCAGCCTCAATTATATCAACCTTTAACTCCTCTAATAGTCTCGCAATAGAGAGTTTTTCTTCTTGATTCATCGAAGCCCCAGGAGACTGCTCTCCGTCTCTAAGAGTAGTATCAAATATTAAAACTTTATCTGGCAATACTAGATATCCTTTACAAGTTTATTAGATGCAATCCATGGCATCATAGACCTTAATTTAGCTCCTACTTCTTCAATTTGGTGTTTTGCACCTTGGTCTCTCATTTGTTTAAACTTAATTTGCCCTGACTTATGTTCAGCCATCCATTCTTTTGTGAAAGTACCATCTTGTATTTCACTAAGAACTTTTTTCATTTCAGCTTTAGTAGCTTCGTTAGGAACTACTCTTGGGCCTCTGGTATAATCACCGTATTCAGCTGTATTAGATATAGAATACCTCATATTAGCCATGCCACCCTCATACATCAGATCAACAATTAATTTTACTTCATGTAAACATTCGAAATAGGCCATTTCAGGCGCATAACCAGCCTCAACAAGAGTTTCAAAACCGTTTCTTACAAGAGACATTAATCCTCCACAAAGAACTGTTTGCTCGCCAAATAAATCTGTTTCGCATTCCTCTTTAAATGTCGTTTCAATTATACCTGATTTACCTCCACCTAAAGCAGAAGCATAAGCAAGACCAATTTCTTTTGCATTACCACTTACATTTTTGTCTACTGCTAGTAAACATGGTACTCCACCACCTTTAAGATACTCTCCTCTTACTGTATGACCTGGGCCTTTTGGAGCGACCATAAAAACATCTAAATCTTCTCTTGCTGTAATAAGTTGAAAATGAATATTTAAACCATGAGCAAATGCTAAAGCAGCACCGTTCTTTATATTGTCGTGGATTTGAGTTTGATAAATTTCTTGTTGATTTTCATCAGGGGCTAAGAACATTACAATATCTGCATCCTTCACTGCATCTGCAGGTGTTTGAGTTTTTAGACCCACATTTTTTGCTTTTTCAATTGATGAAGAACCCTCTCTCAATCCCACAACTACATTAGATGCCCCAGAGTCTTTTAAATTTAATGCATGTGCATGACCTTGCGATCCAAAACCTATTATTACAATTTTTTTGTCTTTAATTATGTTAAAATCAGCATCTTGTTCGTAATAAACCTTCATATTACCCCCTAAAAACGTTATATTCCGAGCCCTATAGGCCCACTTCGAACTAATTCGACTTTTATACCACCGATTGTGTCTAAGTCATCTAAAAATTTGTTTATTCGCTCGCTTGTGCCTGATATTTCATAAACAACAATATTTTCTCTTTTTTGAACAGTTCTTGAACGATAAATATCTGCAAAATTGAGTATTTTTTGATCTTGTTCCTCATTTTCAAATTCAATTTTAACTAGGCAAATTTCTGCTTCATAAGACTCACTTAAATTTGCTAAATTAGTAGCGCTATGAACGGGAACAAGTTTTTCTAATTGTGCTATAATTTGACTAATTACTCTTTCTTCTCCTAAAGTTTCTATAGTAATTCGAGAAAGATTTTTCTTAACATCTACAACTGTTACATTTAATGCTTCAATATTATAACCTCTTCCTGAAAATAAACCTACTATACGTGCAAGAATGCCAGGTTCGTTATCAACGATAACAGAAAGAACACTTCTCTTGGACTGTTTAAAAGCGTTTATAGGTGTAGGATAAACTGAAGTAGAGGACATTATGAAAAAATTTTTAAACTAGTACTTTTCCTTTTTCCTGATTTTCAGGGTTTTCTTTATCGTATTTAGAGAGTAACATTTCGTGATGCGCAGCTCCACTCGGTATCATAGGAAAACAATTTTCTTTTTTATCGACCCAAATATCGGCTATAACTGGCCTGTCAATTGAAATCATTTCATTAATTGTATCGTCTAATTCAGAAATATTTTTTGCCCTGACTCCAACAGCATTGAAACTCTCAGCTAATTTTTTAAAATCAGGAAGAGCGTCCACGTAACTCTCTGAATATCTACTACCATGTAATAGTTCCTGCCACTGTCTAACCATTCCCATATATTCATTATTTAGGATAAAAATTTTGATAGGTAACTTATATTGAACAGCTGTAGCTATTTCTTGAATGTTCATAAGAAAAGATGCCTCACCTGCTATATCTATAACTAGTGAGTCTGGATTTGCCATTTGTGCACCAACAGCGGCAGGCATGCCAAAACCCATTGTACCTAAACCACCTGATGTAATCCATCTGTTTGGTTTTGAAAACTTATAATATTGAGCTGCCCACATTTGATGCTGGCCAACTTCTGTGGTAACAAAAGTGTCTTTTTGTTTTGTTAATTCATAAAGTCTGGAAATAGCATGTTGTGGTTTGATCACTTCATCACCTTGTTCGTAGTGGAGACAATCTTTCTTTCTCCATTCATTAATTTGACCCCACCAATGACTATAATCTTTATCGCTGAAATCAATGTTATTGGACTCTATAAATGAATTAATTTCTTTAAGTGTTAAAGTAATGTCAGTATTAGTATGAAAATTGACTTTTACATTTTTATTGATTGAACTTTGATCAATATCTATATGGAATTTTATAGAGTCTGGAGAAAAAGCATCTAATCTGCCTGTAACACGGTCATCAAATCTTGCACCAACATTAATCATTAAATCACATTTGTTCATAGCTAAGTTTGCTTCATAATTACCGTGCATACCTAGCATACCTAGTGAACTTTTATCTTCTCCTGGAAAGCACCCTAATCCATGAAGGGTTGTTGTAATTGGAATGTTAGTTTTGTTTACAAGTTTAATAAGCTCTTGACTAGCTTGATGGCCTGAGTTCAAACAACCACCTCCAACATAAAATATAGGTCTGTCAGATTTTTTAATATGATTTACCAGCTCTTCGACAAAATTTTTATCAACACTTTTAGAACCAGCTTTAATTCTGTGCTCTCTGAAACTAATATCTTTCTTTGGTATATATTTCGCCTTTGCGAACTGAACATCTTTAGGAATATCAATTAAAACAGGTCCAGGTCTGCCAGAGTTAGCAATTTTAAATGCCTCATGAATAGTCTCAGAGAGTTTAGTAACGTCCTTAACTAAATAGTTGTGTTTAGTACAAGGTCTTGTGATTCCAGTTGTATCACATTCCTGAAATGCATCTGTACCAATTAAATGTGATGGGACTTGTCCACTAATACAGACAATTGGAATGCTATCCATCAATGCATCAGTTAATCCAGTAACAACATTGGTCACACCTGGACCAGAAGTTACTAATAACACACCCACTTTACCACTTGATCTAGCATAGCCCTCAGCTGCATGAACTGCACCAGCCTCTTGCCTTACTAAAACATGTTTTAAAAAGTTTTGGCCAAATATTGCATCATAAATTGGAAGAACAGCTCCACCTGGATAACCGAAGATAGTATCAACCTCTTGATCTTTAAGGGCTTTTAATAAAATGTCTGCTCCAGTGAATTCGTTTTCATTATTCATTTAGGTATATACTTATATTTTCAATTGAATCTTTAGGGAAGCTTTTTTTATGGTTTATTCTCAAATTAAGTTGGCTGAATTTTTGGTTATTCCACCATGTAAACTGTCTTTTAATGTACCTCTTAGTATTTTTAATTCCTAAATAGATAGCCTCATCTAAACTTAATTTATTTCTAACACAAGATAGCAATTCTGGTAAACCATGAGCTTTATAGAGAGTTTTTGATATTTTTTTATTTTCATAAAGTGATTTAACCTCTTCTAAAGCTCCCTTCTTTATCATTTGATGAAATCTTAATTCTGCTTTTTCGTAAAGATCTTTCTTGGGTTTTGTAACTTGAATGACAAGTGAATTAGGAGTGATTGGTACTTTACTACCATAATTATTTTCCATTGTATCATCATACTCTAAGCAAAAAGCTAAACGGCTTAACAATCTTTGTTTATCTTTTGGGAAAATTTTTTCTTTATAATATTTTTCTAAAATATTAAGACAATGATCAGGGCCTTTTTCTAAAAATAAATCCTCAGCATGTTTTTTAAATTTATGACTAATTGAAGGCATCATTGATAATCCCTCTATTAGTGATTGAATATAAAATCCAGTACCACCAACAAACACAGGTATTTTATTTCTACTTTGAATATTTTTGATTACTTGTTTAACTTCATCTATCCAATGATTGACTGAATATTCTTTATTATTTACATGCCCATAGAGATGATGAGGTACTATCTTTAATTCTCGTTCTGTGGGTCTATTTGATAAAATCTTTAGTTGTTTATATACTTGTATACTATCGGCATTAATAACTTCTAAGTCTATTAATTTTGATAACTCATATGTGTAATCATTTTTACCTGAACAAGTAGGACCTACAACAAAAAGAAATTTATTCAATAACGAATGGGTTTATTAACCAAAATTCATTACCATCTCTAATAACTCTTAATAACAATTTATCTCGACTCAAATTAATACTATTAGATATAATATTCTTGAAAGATCTAATATCTGCAATTTTTTCACTGGATACTTGGATAATAACATCATTCTTTAAAAGATTTTCGTTATTATCTCCTACTTCTGTGACCAAAATACCTTTAGTTTTTGAGTCTAACCCTAAAGAATTTATAGCATCTATTGTCAAATCAAGAACAGTAATATCTAACTCTTCTATATAAACTCCATCATTTTTAGCGAGTTTGCGACCTTCTTCTAATTCACCTACCTTTACCTGTATATCTATAATTTCTCCGTTTCTCCAAACTTTAACAATTACTTCACTATCTATTGGAGTTTCTGCAACAACTTTAGGCAAATCTTTAAATGATGTGATTTTTTGATTATTAAACTCAATTATTATATCGCCAGCTTGAATGTTTGATAACGCAGCAGGGCTATTTGGTTCGACAGAAGCAACAAACGCTCCCTCTGTTGAGTCATAGCCTAAACTCTCAGAAAATTCTTCAGTTAAATCTTGAATTTGAACACCAAGTCTTCCTCTTTTAGCCTGACCAAATGAGATTATTTGATCAACAATTAATTTTGCTGTTTGAGAGGGAATAGAAAAACCTAAGCCAACACTACCTCCTGTTTGAGAGATAATCATTGAATTAATTCCAATTACCTCTCCATCTAAATTAAATAAGGGTCCACCGGAATTGCCTCTATTGATTGGTGCATCAGTTTGTATAAAGTCAACGTAAGGGCCGCCGCCTATATCTCTATTTATAGATGATATTATTCCTGAAGTTACAGTTCCACCTAAACCCAGAGGGTTACCAATTGCTAGTACAATATCTCCAACTCTTGACAAATCCGAGTCTCCCCAATTAACACTTTGTATATCAACAGATGAAGGGTCAATTTTTAAAACAGCTATGTCAGTTTTAGGGTCAGTTCCAACAAGTTCTGCAGGAACTTCATCGATTCCATTATTGAAAATTACAGTAATTTGATCTGCTCCGCTTATTACGTGATTATTTGTTACCACATAACCTTCATCACTAATTATGAAGCCTGACCCAAGACCAGTTAGATTTTCACGTTTTGGCATTTGATTACCAAAAAAATCATCAAACATATCATTGAAAGGATGGCCTTCTGGCAATTCAGGTAACTGCCTCGTTTGTCTTTCTACAGTTTGACTAGTGGCAATACTTACAACTGAAGGAAGAAGTAAATCAACTAAATCTGCATATCCTCTCTCAAATTGTGCTGATGCACTCTGGATAGTAAAAAAAATACTGAAAAGAAATAAAACAAAAAGTCTTTTCATTATAAAAAATTATATTTAGTTGGAGCCCTCAGAGTTTTCAAAATATTCAAAGAAATCACTATCAGGAGATATAACCATGGTAGTTGTTCCGTCTTTAAAAGTATCTGCATAAGCTTCCATTGATCTAATAAATTCAAAAAACTCAGGGTCTTTTGCAAAGGCCTCATTTAAAATTTGGTTTCTTGCTGCTTCACCTTCACCTTTTAAGATATTAGATTGCTTTTCTGCTTCAGCTATAATTTCAATTTTCTCTCTATCTGCGGTAGCCTTAATTTTTTGTGAGATCTCTTGACCTTCCGCTCTTAATAAATTTGCTTCTCTTTCTCTTTCAGTTCTCATCCTGTCAAACACGTTAGATTGAACTTCTGGTGTAAGTTCTGTTCTTTTTAACCTCAGGTCAACAATCTCAATACCAAAGGTATCTTGATCTTCACGAACATTATCAAAAATCTCAGACATAATTTTATCACGATCATCTGATAGCAAATCATTTAATTGATACTGTGCAATTACACCCCTTACAGATGAGTTAACTATTCTACCCAAACGATCATTAAGGGCTAACTCTGTTCTAGTTGTTTGAAAAAACTTTAGAGGATCTTTAATCATATATCTAACTATTGAATCGACCACAATACGCTTTTGGTCTCTTAGTATTACCTCTTCTTGAGCAGGATCTAAGTTTAAAACCCTACTATCGTAGTAAACAACGTTTTGGATAAATGGTAGTTTAAATTTCAAACCAGGTGATTGATGCACAGCACGCGGTTCACCAAATTGTAAAACAATTACTTGTTTTGTTTGATCAACAACAAAGAAAAAGCCTGACGCAAACAAGATAAAAAAGAAAGATAATCCAACAATAAAATAGTTTCTCATTTTCATTAGTTGTTACCTGTCTGCTTACTCTTGTTTAACTCGTTTAAAGGCAAATACGGAACAACTCCGTTGCCAGAATTCTGATCAATCATTATTTTACTAGATCCTGAGAGGACGTCTCTTAATGTTTCTAAATAAATTCTTTTTTTGGTTGTCTCTTTAGATTGCTCATATGTGTCTAACACTTGGAGGAATCTACTTGCTTCACCTTCAGCTTGTTTAATTAATTTATTTTTATAACCCTCTGCCTCTTGAAGTATTTTTTCAGCCTCACCTCTTGCCTCAGGCACAATTCTGTTACTGTAAGCCTCTGCTTGGTTGACTGTTCTCTCTTTATCCTGTCTTGCTTTTTGAACATCATCAAATGCATCTATAACCTCTCTTGGGGGGTTAACGTCTTGTAATTGTATAGATTGAATTAGTATTCCAACTTCATATTCATCCAAGAGCTCTTGTAGTAAAGATCTTGAGTCTCTCTCAACGGATTGTCTAGAAACGGTTAATAGTCCCTCTAAGTTAGTTTGACCAACAACCTCTCTTAGCACACTTTCAGATATAACTTTTACAGTTTCTTCTGGATCCCTTAAATTAAATAAGAATTGCCCTGCATCTTTAATTCTATAAAGGACTGTATAATCTAAATCAGATATATTTTGGTCGGATGTTAACATCATACTTTCTTCTAGTACATCTCTAGTAGAATTACCATTGGATCTAAAACCAACATTAATTTTCCTGATTGCCTCAACTTTTGGAGTTAAAACTTTTCCTATAGGTGTTGGGAAAAAATAATGTAGCCCTGGATCTGTTGTACTTTCATTCCATTTACCAAAAAGTAGTTCAACCCCTTGTTCATCAGGCTCAACTCTATAAAAACCTGTCGCAAGCCAGATTACAAAAGCTATTAATATTAAAAATGAAACACCCCTAAAACCACCTTTAAAAGGCATTTTAATTTTGTATTTATTCTTTAAATCTTTAAGAAGGTCATCAATTGAGTCATTGTTACCGCCTGAGAAACCGCCGGAGCCTCTATTATTATTCCCTGATGAAGGTCCCCATGGGCCATCAAGTGCAAAAATTTTAAATTTGTTTTTGTTCACGATACATTATATGTAGTGTTTAATATATGAATATCAAGACTTGTTTTGGAATATCAAGCTGTAAAGGTGGTGTTGGTAAATCAACCGTTGCTTGCAATATCGCTATAACTTTAGCAAACCAAGGATACAAAGTTGGCCTTTTAGACGCAGACATTTATGGACCTAGTGTCCCAACATTACTCGGCATCGGAGATAAGGAACCTAAAGTTGAAGATGGGAAGTTTTTACCATTTGAAGTATTTGGTATTAAGGCAATGTCGATAGGTTTTCTTGTCAATGAAGAACAAGCAATTGTTTGGCGAGGACCAATGTTAGCAAAAGGACTTGATGGGCTTATTAACAAGACAATTTGGGGTGATTTAGACTATTTAATTGTTGATTTTCCTCCTGGTACTGGAGATGTACAAATATCAATGTCTCAAAAACTCAAACTAGATGGAACTCTTATTATTACAACTCCACAGCTTCTATCTTTAAAAGATGTCATCAGAGGTATTAATATGTTTATCAAAGTTAATGTTCCAATACTTGGTGTAGTTGAGAATATGTCTTATTTAGAAGAACAAAATGAAAAAAAATATATTTTTGGTGAGTCTAAGACTAAGTCTCTACTACTCAAAGAAAATATAAATTTAATTGAAGAACTTCCTTTTAATTTAAATATCCCTAAAAGTTGTGATGACGGAAAGCCTTATTGTTTTGATTATAAAGATGATTATTCTCTAAAATTTGAAAATATAACAAACGCAATTACAAAAAAATTTCAAAGTTAAGATAATTTAATATTAAAATTTATTTCTAATTCTCTAAGCTCTCTAGGTGATAGTTTATAATTAGACTTCTTAATTTTTTTATTCGCTAATTTATCTTTAACAATTTTCATAGCCTCTTTAGAGAGTTGGAATGAGTTCGAACGGTAATCTTCAAAAGCTTCGTATGTTAAAGGTACCCACTTTTTTAAAATTTCAACCATTTTTTCAGCATAAATTTGTATTTCATACTGAGCATGACTATCTGCTCGTAATCTTAAAAAATGCATAAGATTATGAAGGTCTACTTTCCAATACCACTGTGTGTAATAATTTAATGGAAGAGTTGTTCGAGCTAGTTCTCTGGCTAATCCCTCCCCTTCTACGTATTCATCATTATTCAAAAGCTTACCATTCAATAAATTTTGGTAGTCATCATAGAGTTGTTCGGAATTCTTTTGAATTAAATCTTGGGCTTGTTTTGCAAAATTTTTATCTAAAGTATTTGATCTCCCCTGCTTGTTTGTAGTGGATTGAGATCCAAGTTGATCCATCTCTGGAACGTAAAACTCTTTGTCTAATACTGAATATCTCGCAGAGTATTCATTTACATTTGCAGTTCTGTGTCTAATCCATTGTCTAGCAACAAAAATAGGGAGTTTAATATGAAACTTAATTTCACACATCTCAAAGGGAGTTGTATGCCAGTGACTTAAAAGATATCTAATAAGACCTCGGTCTTCACGTAATTTTTTTGTTCCCTCTCCATAAGAAACTCTGGCTGCTTGGACTATAGACTGATCTGTTCCCATATAATCAATAACCCTTATAAAACCATGGTCTAAAATTGGGATTTGTTTATAAAGTATTTTTTCTAAAGAAGATGATGTGGCCCTTGTAGTTTTAAAATCTTTAAATTTTGGTACTTTAATGATTTTTTTCTTCATAGGTGTTTAAAGGATTCATTTATTAGACTATATTATCTACGTTGTTTATCAACTATAGCAATAAACGCTATATGTAATAGGTGTATCGGACTCGGGGGCGGTACCCGACACCTCCACCATAAAATTTTTATGGGGGTGATATAGGTTTGACGTGCTCTGAAGGATATAGTTTTTGCTCGTTGTAAGCGTTTCTTCGACATAGAAACTTAAAATAATTGCTAACGATAATGAATTAGCACTCGCTGCTTAATCTAATTAGGTAAGCGCGGCTTTGGGGCGGCCGGGCAACAGAACGCCCCACCTTTTTAATATTTTCTAATGATATGAATAATTTTTTTAAAAACGTCTTCGAAATATACTACAAATCTTGTTTATTTACGAAAAAGGTTATTTAAAAGAACAACTGTTAAGAATAATATAGCATATTTGATAATTTATTTTTTAAGCTCTAAGTGAGTTACACAATGAATTATTACAAAAAAATGTTATTTTCTGTTAATAATTAACAATTAAAGGTATTTGAAAAAATGGAAAGAAAATCTTTTGCATCAATAGAAATAAAAGCTCATCCTAGCATTAACGATTGCGTCTTTGATTTTAAAAATACAAGTCTAGATAGTAAAGTAAATGAGCATATTGTTGAGGAAATTATGGGTGTTTTTTCTGAAAAAATTCCTAAGGATAATGATGGAACAGGGGAGTGGGAATGGTTACAAAAGCAGAAACAAAATAACTTTATAGATGCATTATATAAAGGAAAAATAGATGTTATTTCTAAATTTTTAACAAATATGTTCAGAAATGAAGCGACTTATGGTTATTTGAGCCCTTCCTTTTTAGATGCTGTATCTTCACCAGACTCAGTTAAATCAGATATATTGTGCAACGTTGACAGTTGTTTTGAGTTTTCTGATATCAATAATATTTTAGATTTAACATCTGATTTCGGAAATCCTTATGGTTTAAAAATAGATGGACATTTTATTTTACCGGATACTCCACGTCATTATTATTACAGTTTTAAAATTTGTAAATTATTAGAAAATGCAATTGCTCCTTTCATAATTGAGATAGGTGGTGGTTATGGTGGGCTATGTCTTCAAAATTGGAAGCGTTTCGAAGGAAACTGTACAGTAGTGAACATGGATTTATTTCCAGCACTCATAGTAACTTATTTTTATCTAGTGAAAAACGGAATACCTGTGAACTTAATTACTGAGAAAAAAAGTAAGATAAAGGAAAAAATGGTTAACCTTATTTTGGCAGATGAAGTAAAAAGCATATGGAAGATGATACCAAAAAGCGATTTAATTTTTAATAGTCGCTCGCTTTGTGAAATGGATCAAAATACAATTTTAGAATATTTTAACCTCATCAATTTAGGTAAAACAAAGTTTTTTTATCATGAGAATTCAAATTACCTTCTCTTTCCAAAATCAGAAAGACATGTTGAGGTAGTGGCAGATAATTTTCCGATAGATAAGAAAAAATACAGTTTATTAAGCAAGTATTTAACACCATTTACTGGAGGTAGTGGTAGATATAGAGAGTATATCTACAAAAAATTATAATACTTGACGGCAAAAAAATTCCAATGAAATTCTTAAATCAATTATCAAAAATTTGTATTTTTAAATAATCGGAATATTGTTGATAAAGATTATTAATATTTATTAAAATTCATAAAAAAATTAATTTAAAAAATATTGTGTAAAACTTATGAAACTTTTTTACAATCAACAATGAATGTAGAGGCTAAGAAGTAGCCTCTCCAATCTATTGGGTTTTCTATTTTCCAGGAATTTTTTCTAAAATGTAGACTATCATAAGTTTCAAATACGGGGGGAAATGCGTGGTAATGATAAAAATAAATACCCTCAACAGATAAGCCTAACTTTGACATTTCGTCACTTATAGTTATAGGATTATGAGGAATGTGGTTATATACACCCTCCTCATCTATATTTTTTTCTAACTTAGTTATTTTTCTATCAGTAAAATTCTTAGTTAAATGTTTATATTGATTTTTCCATTCTTTCTTTAATTTTTTTACTTCATAAATTTCATCTAAAAATGATTTAGTGTAATTATTTAAAGTGACTATATCAAATAATCTATTTCTTAATGAAAAAATTAATCTACCATTTTTCTTTAGTTTTTTTTTCTGGTTAAGAAGAGTTTTTTTTACATTTTTTGCATAATAAAATGCTCCCATACCAAGAATGCAATCAACTGAATTATTTTTTATTTTTTTTGGATTTTCAAAATCATCGATAAAAACTAAATCAGAGGGTAGTCTATATAATTCAAGATTTTTTTTTGCCTCTAAAATCATATTTTCTGCTTTGTCATAGCCAATAATATTAAAACCTTGTTTTTTTATGTGTATTAATGGCATTCCAGCTCCACAACCGGCATCCACAATTTTTTTTGGTTTATGCTCTTTGAGGAGTTTGATAAATATTTGTTCTCTCTTGACATTGGCTGGATACCTAATATCTAACCTTAATTTTTTATACATATCAGAGTAATCATTTACTGAAAAGCTCTTATTAAAAAACTGAAAAGCTTTAGTTTTTTTCATGAGTTATTAAATAAGCTATTTTTATGTAAAACTCTATAAATTTTTCTTACAGTCTTTAAATCTACCTTTATCAGAGTGGCTATTTTTTCTAAAGAATTTGTTCCATCTGCATATTGAAGAAAATCCATATAACTATTTATTAAATTGTTCTGAGTTTTATTAGAAATATTTGGATATAATCCTCTTTTCCCCATTTGTGGTTCTGCAATTATTTTACTTTTTGGGTAAATTCTTTCTAATAATATTTCAATTGATTTTTTTGCAACTCTAAAACCTCCAAGGCAGCCTTTAAAAGTCACAAGATTAAAATTATCTAATGAGGTATGGTACTCAGGATATTCAAGATATTTTGTTCTGAAAATAGATGTAATTTTTAAATCTACATTAGGTGAATTATATTGCCTTTCATCTGAGCCTCTCTTTAAGAAAGAATAAACTCTATAATTTTTAATATTTAATGATTTGTATGCTTCAATTAAAGCTTCATCAGATGGAGAGTTTTGGTATTTTGAAAACATGCAAGAGTGTTCTCTTTCATCTCCAATACATGAGAGAATGTATCCTCCGATCACATTTTTTTTTAAATATTCGATATTTCTATGTAAATAAGATATTGCTCCAATTGTTTCTGGAATAAAAATAAATCTAAGCGTTTTATTTAAATTTTTATTTTGAAAATATTTTATCAAACTCATAGATACTATAGGACCGGATAATTCATTATTTGCCATTGAAGGATGGCAAATGTATGTAGAGATAAGTATTTCTTCTTTAGATTTGCCTTTTAATATTATTTCTCCATAACATAATTTACCTTTACTATTTAAATTAGAGTTAATAACCACTTTAAATTTATCTTTAGAGGTATAACGTTTATTAAAAATTTGAAATTCTTCAAAAGAAATACAAAAGCCCCATCTTTTTTCATAATATGAGGTAATATATGGAATAGCATTAGGTTGATTTTTTAAAAAGTATATATTTTTGAATAATTCTTTTTTTGAGATATTTTTATTAATGGGGGTAGAGTATCCAACTAAATGTAAATTATTATTTTTGAAATCAATAATTTTTTTACCATACTTATCAATTACGTAGGCATCTTTTACATTCCATTCCGGTGGGATTTTCCAATCAAAAACTTTTGTACCGGAATTTAAATTTTTAATTTTAAGTCTAGGAAATTCTTTCTTTATAATTTTTAGAGTATCAATTACACCTCTACCGGTTAGGCTTCTATTAATCGGGAAAAGTTTGGTCTTAGCAATATTATAATATTTTTTTAAACTCACATTAAAATCTAACACATTAGATTAAAAAGGGGATAAAATCTTTTAAGAATAGAATATATTTAGACTATAGATAAAAATAGCATATCTATGACTCACACTAAAGACTAGGGCTATTATGGTAGATCTTATTTTACTTTAAAAAAATTTTAATTTAATTAAATAAATCCTACAATAATAAATATAAAAATTACAAATTTATTTTGTATATTTTCTGATCATTTGAGTCTTGGATATCAACAATTTTAAATTTACTGCTCTTTTGTAATTTTTCACCTTTATTAGTAACAAAAGACTTCATTTTATTTACTTCACCCTCTGACATTTTTCTTTGATATTTAAGTGTGTAACTTTTGGAACCAATTTTAAAAATAGTTTTCATAATTGTTATTACGACTTTGAATTATGCTGGATGAAACTAAATTATGATTTATTTGCATAATGGTATTAATAAAAAATTAATATTTTTTTTAAATAATAAGCTAAAGTAAACTTAACAAAGGAGAGTGTAATCATGGAAAAAATGATGTTAGCAATTGGTAGATTAAAAGAAGGTGAGGGTAAATTTGAAAAATTTATGGCTTTTTTTCAATCTGAAGAGGGGATGGCAATGAGGAAAGCTGCAGCACATGTAGAAAAAACAGTTCCTGGAATTTTACCTGATAAAAGCGGTATCATGTTTAAAGTTCATGTTCATAATGAAGAGGAAATGATGGGTATCGTTAAAGGAACTAACCCAGTGATGAAGCCAATTTATGATGAATGTATACAAAGTATTGAATTGTTTGAATTAACGCAAGTCTCATTAGACGAATAAAAAAAGGATCAAAAATGTCAATATTAAAAAAATACGATGAGGTCTTTATGAATAAAGATGAAGCTGGAATGAATGAGGTGCTTCATGATGATTATAAATTCACAATGCATGCCTCTGGAAAAGTTTTAACCAAACAAGATGTTATACAGTGGGCAATGAGTGACGATATCAATAGAGACAAGGTTAGAATTATTTATGAAAATGATGAAATTGGGATTGAGCACTCATTTGTAACTTTTTCAGATGGTAATACACAGGCAGTTATGGCGGTATTCACTTTCAAAGATGGTAAAATCTTTTCTTTAGAAACTGGTGCTACAAATATGCCAAAGTAATTAATTTAAATATTTTGAAAGGTCTGGTTTAAAATAATTTGGGCCTTTCATCACTTTTCCAGCCTCATTAAATATAGGTTTCCCATCCTCACCTAATTTACTCATGTTAGAGTTTTGAACTTCCTCAAAACATTTATCTAAATCAATACCAAAAGCATGACCTGCTCCATAAGTGACATAAAGTATGTCAGTCAATGCATCTGCCACCTCAAGTAAATTTTTATCCTGCATTGCTTCAGTTAATTCTTCTAATTCTTCTTTGATAAGGTCTATTCTCAACTTGTTGGTCTTTGCGTCACTAAATCCAGCTTTATCTTTAACCTCTTGACCGTATGTTTTCATAAATAACCTAACTTTTTCAAAATTTGTCATTAATAACCTCTAATCTTTATATATAGTTGAAAATAATTTTATTTCATTTTCATTTTAAATTTATAGGATCTTATTATAGGAGAAAATATGGCAACTTACGAATGTTCAAATTGTGGAATGTCAGTAAATGCAACATGTGGAAAATGTGATGCACCTTTAGTTGATGATGTGCTAAAGCTAGATAATGGATCAAAAGTGCAAATATCCAAGTGCCCAAATGATCACGGTAAAATCAAATCTCCAACCTGTTGTGGAAATGATATGTCCTGTTCAGCAGATAACTAATTTTTACTAGTAAAAAGAAACTATTTGTAATAAGAATTATGCGCTACGGCCAGATAGCTCAGTCGGTAGAGCAGAGGACTGAAAATCCTCGTGTCGGCGGTTCGATTCCGTCTCTGGCCACCACTTTCAGAGACTATTGAAGGTTTAATTCATCAATAGAGCGATCGTTTCTTGATCTGCTCAACTCTAAAAGCCCGCCCCTTGTGTAGCCATAAACATTTGTAATACTTAAATCATCTTTAAATTCATTCTTTAACATACCTACAAGTTTTCTGAGTGTATTTTGATCACTTGCTACTGGGTCAATAACTACTTTCCCAGATATATTTTTTAATTTTATGAGTTTGGAAATTAATTGAATAGCCTCTCTATTTGTATCAAATCTTTTAGCTGAACCTGTATTAACATCAATGGCTGTAAGAGCATCTGTTTTACCAATCATAATATTACCCCCGCTAGGCAAATCGTAATTGTGACCAATTAAATAATCTATTTTTTCACTTAAATTAAAGACCTCTTCAATTTGTTCATTGGACATCTCTTCACATAGTTTTGCAAAAGTAGAGTCTAGTTTTTCATCCCAGTTTTTTACTCTTTCAAATCGATCGTTTTCACTAAAAATTATTTGATCAGTATTTTTATCGGAATAATCACAAACAAAGTTTTGATCAAAATATGTATTTTGGAATACAAGACCCTCATCACTTAATTCTTTTGCATTTAACTCTATCTCTTTCCATTGGCTATTTAAATCGCTTAACTCGGATTGAGCTATTTCAATGTTTTCGGGAATAAGATTATGCCTAGCGATCAATCCCACTTCAGATTCACTCAGAGCATCCATAATTTTATCTTGTTGATTTGTGTCTAAATTTTTTCTAGTTCTTCTACTTAGAATAATTTCATCACCATATGGTAATAAATTTATAAATTTACCAGTTAAAATTACATTGTTCGTAAAAAGATGGACTTTATCTTTTGAGCCTATGCTTCTTACTTGAAGTAATAAAAATTGTCCTTCATGCGCCTTATCGCCATTAGGAAAGTTTATTCTTTTAAAGAAACCTCTTTGATCTCCGTTACCGTAAGATACGAATGCTCCACTATCATTAGGTAAAATTTCTGTAATTTTTACTTTATAGATATCACCTATCTTAACATCTTCGTTGGGTTGAAAACGAATATTAACCAATTCCCCTTCATTTAGTTTAACTCCGCACTTAAAATTTTTGTAGTTTGTAACAATAAGTTTTGTAGACATGACATTGCTCCTTTTAAAAAATTATTCATTAGTTCTTCGACCTAAATGTTATTCTGCCCTTAGTTAAATCATATGGTGTCATTTCAACTGTTACTCGGTCTCCTGCGAGCACTCTAATTCTATTTTTTCTCATTTTTCCAGATGTATGGGCTATGACTTCATGGTCATTATCAAGCTTTACTTTAAACATAGCATTTGGAAGTAGCTCTGAAACTACACCTTGAAATTCTATCGCATCTTCTTTGGACATAAAGTTCTATATTATGGTTTGATCTTTCTAATTTCAACTGATAAAGCGTGTGCCTCAAGCCCTTCTTGTCTTGCAAGATTAATTGTGTGATTTGCGATTTTCTTTAAAGTTTTTTTTCTAGGGTCAATGAAAACTGTTTTTTTAGTGTAATCTTCAACACCCAAACCAGATGAAAATTTTGCAGTTTGATCTGTGGGTAATACGTGATTAGTTCCAATTGTATAATCTCCCAAAGCAACAGGGGATTTTTCACCTAAAAATACTGATCCAGCGTTTTTAATATTTTTTAATATATTTTTATTAAATTTTTCATGAATATGAAGATGTTCTGGAGCAATAAAATTTGAAATTTCATATATCTCTTTTTGACTCTTAGCTAAAATTAAATTGCAATTATTTTTTATAGATTGATCAACATTTTTAAATTTTGTCTCTTCCATAATTCTTTTAAGTTCATTTTTAACTTTAATTAGAATATTTTTGGATTTAGATAAAACATACGTTTTTGCATTAGGGTCATGTTCGCCTTGGGCGAGAACATCGTAGGCTATCCAAGTAGGATTAGAATTATTATTTGCTATTACTAAGACCTCAGATGGACCAGCTGGTAAATCTATTCCTATAACTCCAAATAATTGTTTTTTTGCTTCAGCTACGTATTGGTTTCCTGGGCCAAATACTTTATCTGCCTTTTTTATTATTTTTGTGCCAAAAGCGAGAGCTGCGATTGCTTGAGCACCACCAACGTTGTAAACAACATTTACACCACATAAATATGCAGCTGCAAGAGTTAGTTTTGATGTTTGACCATTTTGAGAAGGAACACAAATCATAATATTTGGGACCTCGGCTATTTTTGCAGGTATAGCTGTCATTAAAACAGTTGATGGATAAGAAGCTAACCCACCAGGGATGTATAAACCAACATTTTCAATTGGTTTCCATTCAATATAAAACTTCGAGTCGAGTTGATCTTTAAAAGAATATGATGTTTTTTTTTGTTTTGAGTGATAATAAAAAATTCTTTTGTAGGCTAATCTAAGAGATTTTTTACTTTCATTTGAAAGAGAATTATAAGCATTTTTTAAAGTTTTTTTTGGAATAATTATACTTTTTAAATTTGCTTTTTTGTTCTCAAACTTTTTTACATACTTTAATAAAGCTACATCCTTATTTTTTTTTATGTCCTGTATAATTTTTTTTACAGTTAAACTTACAGTAGAATTTGTATTTACAGATGAGTTGAGATTATCAAAAATCCATTTTTTATTTACAACTTTCACTATAAACCTTGCATTAAAATTTTTTTAATAAATTTTTTTTTTAGATCGTATGCAAAATAGCTACTAATTATTACAGTTGAGATATCATTGTTTATTACTACATTTTCATAAAGCTGATTGTCTTTTAATGTCTTGCCTGATTGAACTAAATCTAAGATGAAATCAGCTATTCCATATTTTACTGCAAGCTCGATAGAACCATTTAATTTTATTGTTTCAGTCTGTATGTTTAAATATTTAAAATAATTCTCAGAAATATTTTTAAATTTTGTTGCAACTTTAAAAATTTTCTTTTCCGAAAAATTAATCTTTTTTTTATTTGAAGCTATAGATATTCTGCACTTTCCTATATTGGTTTTTTTTAAAAGAACAATATTTTCTGAGCTGTTTTCAAGAATCTCGTCATATCCAACAAATCCAATATCAGCTGCACCTAGCATAATATAAGATCGAATATCAGATGGTTTTAACTTTATTACTTTTATCTCGTTAAGATTTGTATCAAAAGTTAATTTTCTAACACTATCATTAAAGAAAGCTTCTTCGATTCTCAAGCCTTTGTCTGATAGAAATTTTACAACTTTTTCTTCTAACCTCCCTTTAGGGCAGGCAATTATTAAATTTTGATTTTTCATTTTTTTCTAATAATGTTTACGCCACATTTTTTTAATTTTAAATCAAAATCTTCATATCCTCTATCAAGGTGGTAAATTCTATTAATTACGGTTTTTCCCTTGGACATCATTGCTGCGATTATAAGAGAAAAACTAGCCCTTATATCTGTCGCCATGACCTCTGCGCCCAGTAAATCAGATGTTTTATCAATTGTTACTGTTTTTCCTTTAATTGATAAATTGGCACCAAATCTTCTTAGCTCTGGTATATGGATAAATCTATTTTCAAATATATTTTCGACTACTTTCGAATTTAAACCAGACTTAAGTTGCGTTGCTATTAGCTGAGCCTGTAAATCTGTAGGGTATCCTGGGAATTCTTTAGTAGAAATTTTTTTTATTGATTTAAGTTTTTTACAGTAAATTTCATAAGAGGAATTAGATAGCTTTTTTATTTTTAGACCCATTTCTTTGTAAACTTTCAAAGGAAGAGCTAGGTCTTTTGGATTGAAGTTATTCAATTTGAGTCTCCCTTTTGTTGCCATAGTTGCTAAAATATATGAACCAGCTTCTATTCTGTCAGGTATTACTTTGTAATCCTGAAGTTTTAATTCTTCTACACCTCTAACTGTAATTGTCCTATTTTTTACTTTTATAAGTGCACCACATTTATTTAAAAAATTAATTAAATCTATGACTTCGGGCTCGATGGCACAATTTTTTAATGTACTTTTTCCATTCGCAAGGCTTGCTGCCATTAAAATATTTTGTGTTGCACCTACGCTAATTTTTGGAAATTTATGGTCAATTGAGTTTAAATTATTTTTTTTTCTCTCAGCTATTACATAACCATTTTTTATTGAGATTTTTACACCCATTAACTTTAGAGCATTTAAGTGCAAATCAATACCTCTAGTGCCAATTGAGCAACCACCAGGAAGAGCTATTTTAAATTTTTTATATCTTGAAATCGCAGGTCCTAAAATAACAATAGATGCTCTCATTTGACGAACATATTCGTAATCAGCTGATTTTTTTGTTATGGCAGAACTTCTAATAAATAAAGTGTTTTTTTGAAAATCAAGATCACAACCTAAATCTCTTAAAATTGAGATTAAAAATCTTGTGTCTCTAAGGTTAGGTACATTATGAATGAGACACTGATCTTTTGCCAAGAGAGTCGAAATGATAATAGGCAAAGAAGCATTTTTTGAACCAGAGATTTTTATTTGCCCTTTCAAGGTTGAAGGACCTTTTATAACTACCGTTTGCATTATTTATTTCTTAATTTTTTTTCTTTTTTTTAGATTTTCTCTTAATTTTTGAGCTAATTTATCTTTTTTTTGTTGTTCAAAATTTTTTTTTATTAGGTCTTGTTTCTTCATAAATTATTACCAAATAAGTTATATGATGAATTTTGAAAAATATACTAATAGTTCAAAAAAAATTATTAATTCTGCACAAAATTTAGCATTAAGTAAAAAACATCAAAAAATTGCCCCTATTCATATTTTTAATGAATTATTAAATTCCAATCATGAATTAATTAACAAAATTTTTGAGAAAATTAACACCAGTATAATTAAAGCAACTATTTCTGAAATATTATCTAAAGAACAAGTAAATAACTCAAACAGTAATCAAATTTATGCTGATCCTAAATTATTGAGTCTTTTTGAAGATGCAGAAAAAATTGCAAAGTCTAATCAAGATAGTTTTGTATCGATCGACTCTTTATTTTTAAGTTGTATAAAGTCAGATGACCAAATTGAAAAAATATTAAAAAAAAATGGACTAAGTCTTGGATTAGTTAAAACAAAAATTCAAGAGTTTAGAAAAGACGGAAAATCTGAAAGTGAAAATTCTGATGATAATTTTAACGCTTTAGAAAAGTATACAATCAATGTTACTCAAAAGGCACAAAAAAGAGAGTTAGATCCGGTTATTGGAAGAGATGAGGAAATTAGAAGAACTATTCAAGTTTTATCAAGGAGAACTAAAAATAATCCAATATTAATTGGAGACCCTGGTGTAGGTAAAACTGCATTGATAGAGGGTTTAGCACAAAGAATAGCGAATAAAGATGTTCCACGCTCATTAGAAAATAAAGTTATTCGTATTCTTGATCTTGGATTATTGCTTGCTGGTGCCAAGTATCGTGGAGAATTTGAAGAAAGACTTCAAAACGTTTTAAAAGAAATTCATAAACAAAATGGTTCAATTATTTTATTTATAGATGAAATTCATACGCTTGTTGGTGCTGGAAAGACAGATGGAGCGATGGATGCATCCAACATGTTAAAGCCAGCATTAGCTAGAGGTGAATTACATTGCGTTGGTGCAACAACTTTAGATGAGTATAAAAAATATTTTGAGAAAGATGCAGCTTTAACTAGACGTTTTCAACCAGTTTTTGTTAATGAGCCTTCTTCAACGGATGCTGTTGCTATTTTAAGAGGTCTAAAAGAAAAATATGAAATTCATCATGGAATAAGAATTAGTGATGAGGCTATTTTATCATCAGTTCAATTATCTGATCGATATATAACTGATCGTTTTTTGCCAGATAAAGCGATTGATTTAATGGATGAGGCTGCGAGTAAAGTTAAAATGGAAATTGACAGTAAACCTGAGGAAATAGACCAGCTTGACAGAGATCTTATTAAACTACAGATGGAAAAAAACGTTCTTTCAAAAGATAATGAAAAAGATGAGAAAAAAAATGAAAAAATTGAAAGTCAAATATCAGATATTCAAGAAAAACTAAATATACTCAATAGCACTTGGGAGTCAGAAAAAAAGATACTAGACACAAAAAGAAATTTAAATGAACGAATTGATCAAGCAAAAGAAGACCTCGAGGGTGCTCAAAGAAGTGGTGATTTAACAAAAGCAAGTGAAATCATGTATGGCTTGCTCCCTAGTCTTCAAAAAGAATATGAAGAATTGAATAAAAAAGAGCAGGCTACAATAATTAATGAAGTGATTAATGCTGAAGATATCGCAAGTGTGGTATCAAAGTGGACGGGTATACCTTTAGAAAAACTCATCGGAGGCGAAAAAGATAAGTTAATAAACATAGAAAAACATTTAGAAAAAAGAGTTATTGGCCAACAAGATGCTATTGAGAAAGTATCTAAGGCAATTAAGATTTCAAAAGCAGGTCTTCAAGATCCTGATAAACCTTTGGGGTCCTTCCTATTTTTAGGCCCAACTGGTGTAGGAAAAACTGAATTATCAAAAGCACTAGCTGAGTATGTTTTTGATAACGAAAAGCAAATGCTAAGACTTGACATGTCCGAGTATATGGAAAAACACTCGGTTAGTAAGCTTATTGGATCTCCTCCAGGTTATGTTGGTTACGATGATGGTGGGAAGTTAACTGACTCTATTCGCAGACGCCCCTACCAAGTAATTTTGTTTGATGAAATTGAAAAAGCGCACCCTGATGTATTTAATATTCTACTACAAATTTTAGATGATGGTAGGTTAACAGATTCAAAAGGAAAAATAGTAAATTTTAAAAATACCCTTATCATTATGACTTCTAACATTGGCTCACAAATTCCTATTGATGACAATTTTGACTATACAACAAAAAAGAACTTAGCCCTTGAAGAGCTTAAAAATCATTTTCGACTAGAATTTTTAAATCGAATTGATGACATAATACTCTTTAACAAATTATCAAAAGAAAATATTAGTGCGATTTTAAATAACCAAATTCAATTAATTGAACAAAGAATCTCTTCAAAAGGTATTTCAATTGGTTTTACTGATGAAGCCTTTAACTATTTGAAAGAAAAAGGTTTTGATCCATTATTTGGGGCCAGACCTTTGAAAAGATTATTACAGGATGAAGTTTTAAACCCCTTATCAGAGGTAATTTTAGATATAGGCGAGAATATTGAAGATAAATTAATTTTCACTAAAGATAAATACGGATTAGTAATTGCTAATAAAAACCTTAGGGTTTTGAGATCATAACTTTCAACTTAAAGCAAAATTTGTATAATTAATTTATGAAATGGATATTTTTAATTGGAGCATTTGCTTTAATATTCTTTGTATTGTTCATTTCAATAATGACTATCAGAAAAATTAGAAAAAAATAATTTTTGGACCTTTTTTTTACAGACTCTCTTTATAGCACGAAGGTTTTTATAGTTTCGATTATTTTAACAATAATTTTTTTTATTCTACTTTTAACAAGAAAAATTTATAAAAAAAAATTAACAGTTTCAAATTTATCAATATATTCTTCTCTTTTTTTATTATTTATTGCTTTTGCTAGCTTATTTGTTGTAAATTTTTTTGGTAAATTTACTTACGTTCTTTTTATTGCAGCTACAATAACAATAATATATTCGGAAATAAGTTTTCTTCTTGGAAAATATTTTTTCCCTAATTTTGTAAGTGAAAATGTTTCTAAAGAAATTGTTTATATGTTTAGTTTTATTGTATTCATAAATGCAGGTTATTTTACCTTTATGTTAATATTAGATATTTTAAAAGCTGAAACTTATATTTAAATGTTAGTAATGTGATAATATTAATTTCATATTTTCAATTATTTATAATAAGTTTTTTAGCAGCTACAATTCTCCCGCTCTCCTCTGAATTAGTTTTATCAACAATGCTATTAACAGACTCATTTGATAAATATTTACTTTTGGTTGTTGCAAGTTTTGGAAATATTCTTGGTTCATCAGTTAATTGGTATTTAGGAAAAAAAATATTAATTTTTAAAGATAAGAAGTGGTTCCCAGCCAATGAGAGGCAAATTGCAAAGGGTGAAATTTATTTTAAAAAATATGGCATTTGGTCATTGTTATTGGCATGGGTACCAATCATTGGAGATCCTCTTACTATAGTAGCAGGAATATTAAGAGTAAAATTTTTCACTTTTTTACTTCTTGTTAGTATCTCAAAAATATCTAGGTATATTTTTTTAATATTTATTATTTTTAAATGATTAAAATAATTACTTTAGAGATTGGTAATTCATCTTGGTGGAAAAATAAAAAATACAGAAAAGAGGCCTCTATAGAGTTAAGAAAACTAAGAAATAAATATAAGTCAGTAAGAGTTTTAAAAAAATATAGACTAAACAGTAGTAATACAATTATATACGGTGATTATGCTTTAAAAAATTAATTTTTTTGTAAAGTTATTTGGATAGCTTTATAAATATATCACCCATCCCAGAAATAAGTTCTTCTTCTTTAGTAGAGTTTCTAATCTTACATTGTTGCCCAACTACAGGGTGGTTGTTAATTGCTAAAAGATCACTGCTATTACAACTAGTTGGTTTGTGCAATAAGCCAATTATCATTTTTTGATCAACTGCAAAGACTTGATCTAAATTCATCTTTTCGCCAATACAAAAATAATCTCGATTTACCTCAAGTGGAAATTCCTCTTTACCACAGGGGTTATCAATAGTCATAACAGTAAATTTTTTTTCAATACCTTGAAATTTATGTGATATTTCCATAGCCTTAGCATATTTCATTGAATCACAAACACATGGCCAACAACAGCGATACATATCACCACATACTTTATTATCCGAGTCAACCTCATTCATACTTATAAATGCAGGCTCAGACCCAGGAGCTATCAATGAACCAGATACTGGGCAATATCTTTTATTGAATTCAACAAAATCGTCAAAACTAAGGTCTTGATCTATAAGATATTTAAAAAACTTTGGTCCTGCAGCATTCCTATTTCCATCTGGAAATATATTAATCCAGTTTTTGGCTAGTGTATCATAGTAGTAAGATTCATTTTTTGTAATTTCAGTAGAATAAGAATTTTTATTAACAATCAACACAAGTAAGAAAGTGATAACAGCTAAAATGATATTATTTTTAATAAAAGTTATAAATTTTATATACACTTGATAGTGGTACAAATCATATCTAAATCTAGATCATCAAAAAAATAGTATTAATTATATGAAATTTTATAAAATTCCGATTTTATTTTTATTTATTTTTTATTCTATGAATGTATTTGCAGAAAAAAGCTTTTTCAAAAATATAAGTAATTTATTACCTGATCAAAGTTCTAGACTAAGTTACGGGGTGGCTGTAACCGATTTTGACAATGACGGCAATGATGAATTTATAGTAACTGGATTTAGATATAATAATCTAGCATTAGGTTTTAATGGAGAAACTCTTGAAAATAAAATTACTGATAACATATTTTCTGATCCAGAAAGATCTACAATTGGGGTTGCCGCATGCGATATAGATAAAGATGGCTCTGAAGAAATATATTTCCTCAACACAGATACATACAGTGGGATGAAAATGTACTCAGACAGACTCTTAATAAATACACAGAACGTAATAGATGACTTATTCGAAAAGGAAATAAATCAAAGTGAATTAAATTTAACAGCTGGAAGATCAGTAGTTTGCGTCGACAGAGAGGGTAAAGGAAATTATGGAATTTATGTTGCAAATTATGGTGGTCCAACAAGATTCTATGAGTTTATTGATAATAGGGTTGTAGATCTAGCTGCGAGCCTGGGACTTGATAAAGTTACAGGAGGTAGAGCTGTAGTTGCCGGTCATATCTTATCTGACCAAATAGATGTGTTTGCGGCTAATGAAAGAGGTCCGAATTTTCTTTATTTTAATCAAAACGGGAAGTATTCAGATGTGGCGAGTCAAATGAATGTCAAAGATATCTATCAAAATGGAAGAGGAACAGCATTATCTGACATTCTTTATCGAGGAAGACTAGATATTCTAAACGGTAATTGGGAAGGTTTTAATAGAGCCTACGTTTTAGATAACGATAAATTTAAAAATATTGCTAATTCTACTTTTGACGAGCCATCAAAAATTAGAACAGTAATTTCGGCAGATTTTGATAATGATGGTTATGATGAGGTGTTTCTGAATAATATAGGAGAGCCAAATAGACTTTATAAAATAATTGAAAATGGTGTTTTTGAAGAAATTAAACTAGAGCAAGCTCTAGAGCCAAATGGTCTTGGAACGGGAGCTGCAGTTGCAGATATTGATAATGATGGAGTCCTAGAGCTTCTTTTATCTCATGGTGAGTCTGGTGCTCAGCCGTTGACTCTATTTAAATATCATAATGATGAGCAAAGATCTTTTTTAAGGGTTAGACCTTTGAACTTCTACGGGGCACCAGCAAGAGGCGCAACTGTAACTTTATATACAAATGAAAGAACACATTCTAAAACAATCGATGCCGGATCAGGTTATCTATGTCAAATGGAGCCTGTTGCTCACTATGGAATTAGAGATAATGAAAATGAGTTTAAGATTAAAATTAAATGGACTAATGGGGATGAGGAACTATTAGAGGTTGAAAATTTAAATCAGACTATAATTGTGAAGCAGAAGATATAAATTTAATCTTCTACGATCATAGTGTCTTTTGAACCTCCACCCTGTGAGCTATTTACTATCGTGCTTCCCTTTTTAAGAGCAACTCTCGTCAAACCACCCATAGTTACATATGTCTCTCTTCCAGAAAGAATAAATGGTCGTAAATCTTGATGTCGAGGTTCAATTAAATTTCCCTGCAAAGTTGGGGTAGTTGATAATATTTCTAAAGGTTGAGCAATAAAATTTCTTGGGTTATGTAAAATTTTTCTTATGTATGCCTCTCTCTCAGATTTAGAAGATTTAGGTCCTACAATTATACCATAACCACCAGATCCATCGGCTGGTTTTACTATCATTTTTGAGATATTTGATATGACGTGATCTCTCTCGGATTTATTGTGACATAAATATGTCTCTACTTGATCCAATTTAGGTTCTTCATCTAAATAATATTTAATTATTTTAGGAACATATGAGTAAATAACCTTATCATCTGCTACCCCACTTCCAGGTGCATTTAGAAGTCCAACATTGCCTTTTCTGTAAGATTTGTATAAACCTGCTACACCTAACAAAGAACCTTTAAAAAATGTTTTGGGATCTAAAAAAGTATCATCAATCCTTCTGTATATACAATCAACTCTTAAACCCCCTTTAACTGTCTTTACGTAAACTTTGTCATTTTCGACATAAAGATCTTTTCCCTCAACAAGAGCAATTCCCATTTGCTGTGCTAAAAATGAATGTTCAAAGTATGCAGAATTATAAACTCCTGGTGTTAATACAACCATTGTTGGGTTATTTTTTTTATAAGGTATTGCATCTAACATACAATGATAGAGTCTATTGCAATAGTGATTGATAGGTGAAACTCTATAACGCGTAAATAATTCAGGAAAAACTTCCCCCATTACCATTCTATTCTCAAGCATATATGAAACACCTGAAGGAACACGAAGGTTATCTTCTAATACTAAAAATTTTCCATCAATATTTCTTATTAAATCTATTCCTGAAATATGAGACCAAATTTTTCTTTTGGGCTGAAAACTTTCACATTGTTTTAGATAATTTTGAGATTTAAATACCAGATCTTTTGGAACGATATTGTCCTTAAATATTTTTTTTTGATTATAGACATCATTTATAAAAAGATTTAATGCTTTGCACCTTTGTATTAACCCTTTTCTTACCTTAAGCCATTGGGATTTCAGTATGATCCTAGGAATGATATCTAATGGCCATTTTTTTTCCTCTGCAGCTTTTTTATCTGCTGAATAAACTTTAAAATTAATACCTCGAGAACTTATTGTGCTTTGACAATTTTGTTCAATTCTTTCTAAATCTTTGACTGAGTAACTATTTAATATTTTAGAAATTACTTTAGCCTCTTTTCTGAGACTTTTTTCAGGAGTTAAATACTCATCATAACTGTTATTTGAATTGTAATTTTTCCAATTTATACTCACTGTTTAAAAATACTATAAATGCCTGTTAATAGTTATGCATAGTTTAGATTAAAGGTATGTAAATATTCGTTTGTATTTTTAAAAAATTAGCTATTTAATTAAAATATGACTTATTGTGTAGGAATTAAAGTAAACGAAGGGATGGTTTTTGCATCTGATAGAAGAACAAATGCGGGTTTAGATAACTTTAATTCTTACTCTAAAATGCATGTCCATAATGGCATCGATAGAAATATTATAATTTTAACATCGGGAAACTTAGCTACTTCTCAAGCAGTTTTTAATTCAATTGGAAAAGATTTAGAGGATGATAAAAACGGGAATAATTTAAATAATTTATATAGTTTAAATGAAATTGCTAAATACATTGGAAGATTGAATGTTAAACACTCATCACCAGACGGTATTAATCAAGAAACTATTGAATTAGGTTCTACATTTATAGTTGGTGGTCATATAAAAGATCAAGAGTCAGAATTATATTTGGTTTACCCGCAGGGTAACTTTATTAAATCAAGTGAATTCAAACCTTACCTTGTCATTGGAGAAATAAAGTATGGTAAGCCTATATTAGACAGGGTTGTAAAGTCAGACACTTATCTTGGGGATGCAGCAAGATGTGCGTTAATAAGTATGGACAGTACAATGAAAGCAGATTTATCTGTTGGTCCTCCAATCGACTTAGTTGTTTATAAAAATAATTTATCAAAAATAGTTTACCAACAATCTCTTGAAATTAATGATGAAGATTATCAATACATATCTAAACAATGGGAAAGAGGAATATTTGAAATTTTTAAATCTTTCAATCGTTTTAATTGGGAAGATTAATTAGTGGAGCCCTCTTCTTTTGTAGCAAATTTATCAAGTATTGTAGTAATTAGTTTAGCTTTAATCTCTTTTTACCTTATGGCCAGAAAAAAAGGGAAATATGTAGATATAATATTTGGTTTTATTTTAGGAATAATTGTTCTTCTTAAAATTATTTATTGACAACAACCGTCACCACAAGTGCAACAGCATGAGCAAGAACAACCACAATCAGGTTTTGGCTTATTATTATCCATAAAATTTAAATATCATTATTTTACAAAAATTACAATATGATGAAGATTAATTGTTAAATAATATTAAATTAGCTAGTTTTTAAATATAAATGAAATCTCTTCGTAAAGGCATTGGTAATAAAAAAGACGTTGAAAATTATTATGATAATTGGTCAAGTTCATATGATGAGACATTATATAAATGGAACTATAAAGCACCATTGCAATCAGTTAATATCTTAAAAAAATATATCAAAACTAAACCAAAATTTATTTTAGATTTGGCATGTGGCACAGGACTTTTTGTTGATAAATTTTTACAAGTTTATCCTGACTGTATTTGTGATGGATCTGATATTTCCAGAAAAATATTAGATATATCTAAAAGAAATGGGAAATATAGATATCTTTATAAAAAAAGTTTTGAGAATAAAATTCAGATATTAAATAAGTACAGTGTGGTAAGTCTTATTGGTGCAATGACATATTGTAGAAATCATCAAACACTTTTTAAACTAGTTTCTTATTATCTTGCAAAAAATGGTTATTTTATATTTACACATAGAGTAGATTTATGGAAAGAATTAAAATTTGATAATATCCTGGAAAAATTAACTGATTTTAACTCAATCTATATATCAAGACCTTTAAATTATCTTCCAAACAATAAAGATTTTGGTTCAGATATTAAAATTAGGATAGTCTTATTAAAAAAGAAATAATTAAAGTTAGAAAATGATTTGGGAAATTATTTTTTGGTTGTTTTTAATCCCCTTAATTGTGTGGGGACTTCATAAATTATTTAGATACAGTGCTATCGGGATACCCTTTATTAGAAACAACAAAAAACTATATTGGGTATTTATGATTGGATTAGTCTTGTTAATAAACTATCTAGTAGATAAGTTTTATCTTGTGAATTAATAATGTCAGTTATCATTGAATTAACAAAAAACCCTAATTTAATGTGGTTTGTATCATTTGTTTTTTTGGCAATTACATTTGCTACATGGCGTGTGAGTCAAAATAATAATAAATGGAAAATTATTTATGAAATCTCTAAATACCTGACAGCTGGGTGTCTTTTGTTGATGTTTTTTAATATGTATTAATAGTCTATAATTTTAAAAATGCCGCCGTAGCTCAGTGGTAGAGCACACCCTTGGTAAGGGTGGGGTCGGAAGTTCAATTCTTCTCGGCGGCACCACATAAGTTAAATTTCTTTAAAATGGTTTTATTAATTAGTAATTTAGTATTTGTTCGAAAATTGACACATCTATATAATCAATAAATAGCTCACTTGCAGCGCTAACACCTTGATCTTCCATTAACTCTGTCATTGCTATTTCACCCAAGAGTTCAAATGCATAATAAACACTTTCTTCACCCTCGTAATCTATGGCCATATTTAACTCTTCATTGCACTTATAAGCAAAGACATTGGTCATGTAGTCAGCTACTCTTATATTCACCATTTCAACATCATCAGCTGTTAGATTAGACAAATCCATCAGTTGAGGGTGAAATGACATTGTCACATATATCCATCTTACTAAATCAGTTTTTTCTTGTGTTGTTGTTTTCATTACAATGCACTTAGCAAACTCATCTGTAAACGGTCCAGAAAATAAGTTTAAATTCAAACCAAAAATAAAAATAAAAGTGTATTTGAAAATTTTTTTCACGAGTAATGATAAACTATTTAATGTAAGAAATACAATCGTTAAATCTGGGGCTAAAAACAGAAAAGAGCCTCGGTTGTCTCGGCTTAGTTCTGGTTTCCCTTCTCTAGGCCTCTACTACTTTGGCTCTTTTCTTTGTTTTGGGAAGTTTCCTACCCTCTACATTATCTAACATAAAATAAATTATTTTTTTTGACAATAACAAAAGATAAAAAAATAAATTTTTCTGTTTATAATTTGTGAATAAGTATTTTGGATTAAATTAAATATTAGATAGTTCGTTAATAACATTTTTTACATGATCTTTTACTCTGACATTACTCCAAGTTTTTACAATTTTGCCTTTTTCATTAATTAATACTGTAGTTCTAATTATACCATAATATTCTTTTCCTAAAAATTTCTTAAGTCCCCAAGCTTTGTATTTTTTTAAGACCTTTATTTTTTCATCAAATAACAAATCAAATTTTAATTTATTTTTTTTTTTAAATTTTTGATGACTTTCAATTGAGTCTTTTGAAACACCTACTACAATGCAATTATATTTATTTATAGCTTTGAGAGAGTTATTGAAATCAATTGCCTCTAAAGAACATCCTTTTGTATTGTCTCTTGGGTAAAAATACAAAATTATGTTTTTCCCTAAATAATCACTTAGTTGAAATATTCCAGATGTGCTTGGCAACTTAAAATTAGGCGCTTTCATTATTATTTCTATTTTTTTATAGTATATTTTTCACATATAAATTCGGCCATAGCAAAAGAAGATGTCCATGCTGGAGATATAGCATTAAGAATATGTATAATGTTATTTTGCTTAATAACTACAAAATCATTAAATAGTTTTTTACTATTTTTATCAAACATTTGAGATCTAATCCCCGCTTTACTACTTAATTCAATTTTTACTGGTTTATGCTTAAAGTAAACATTAGAAGATTTCATGACACTAGATAAAAATAGATTTTTAAACTCACTAATAGCTAAATTTCTAAGGTTATTCTCATTAAAAATTATTTTCAAAATGAATTTATAACTTAAGGCACAAAACTCTAAAAAATTAAATTTTTTAAAAGGCCTATAGGCTTCTCTTCCAAATACAGGGGTGCTACTAGGTCCTAAATAAAAGTTTCCATCTTTATCGTATACAGTGTGGACTCCTAAAAAAGGTTGGTCTAAATTTGGCACTGGATAAATTAATCTATATGGAATTTCATTTTTATCTCCAAAACTAATTTTCCAATATTTACCTTTAAAAGGTAAAGATGTGTATCTAGTTTTTAAATTTGATTTATTTGCCAAATAGTCTGCATGTAAACCAGCAGAGTTAATAATAAGATCGAAATTATGAATTTTATTATTTGATATAATAGTTGTATTATCAGATGAAATTGAGTCCACTTTTGTATCGTATTTAATTATCACGCCTCTTTTTTTTAAAATTTCAATCAATTTGTTTGATACCTCTTTTGGATCAGCTATGGCTGTTTCTTTAATAAAAAGAGCATCATTAAATAAGGGATTGCAGTTTGGCTCTATTTTTAAAATCTCATCGAAACTATTTAACTTGATTGTTTCGACTCCTACCTCCTTCGATCTCTCATACAATAAATTAAGTGTTTCGATATCTTTTTTTGTTTTTGGAAGTAATAACTTTCCACAATTATTGATATAAAGATTGTTCTCACTAATAAATTTTTTCATTAACTTTGAACCTCTGATGCAGAGAGTTGACCTTAAGGTTTTAGGTTGATAGTAGATTCCAGAGTGAATAACACCGCTATTTCTTCCAGTTCCATGTGATAGTGAGTCTCTCTCTTTCTCAAAAATAGTTATGTCGATATTTTCTTTACTTAAGGTATATGCAATTGTGAGACCAACAATGCCCGACCCAATGATAGCAACTTTCATTTACTTTTTTAATTTATCTAAAAGGTAAAATTCTATTGGTGAAAATTGATTTTTATTTTCAACTATGAAATCATCTACTAACTTTAATTTATGGTCTTCCATTTCAATAACTTTGCGGATACTTAAGTCAACATAAAGAGAGCAAACTTCAGATGTAGCCGCTCTAAAATTCCCACTTTTACTTACAATTTCCAATTGATATACAAATCTTTTTTTATCACGGTCTAAGAATAGTAAGTTTATATCAACTTCATCTCCCTCTTTAACCTCTTGAATATATTTAGTGTGGGATTCCACAGCAAATGTTGATCTTTTCTCATTTTTAGCTGACTCTCCTCCCATTTGAAATCTATCAAGCAACACATCCCAACCTTGATCGAATAAGTGGATATAAAAGGCTAAATTCATATGACCATTATAGTCTGTCCAATCTGAAATAATTTTTTCTGTTCTAAGGTAAATTGACATTATTTAATTTTATAAGAATTATTTAATATTAACATTGAAAAATAAAGTAATAGTATTTTATTAAATAAAGGGGGTAGTGATGAAAATAGGTTTTGTTGGACTTGGTAATGTGGGTGGAAAACTAGCAAATAATCTTCTTGAAAATAATTTTCAAATATCAGTTTTAGATAAAAATCACATATTAATGGAGGAGTTTAATTTAAAGGGTGCTAAGACAGCTAAATCAATAAAAGATCTTGTGATGAATTCTGATATTTTAATAACTTGTCTTCCCTCTCCCAAGATATGTGCAGAAGTTTTAGAGTCCAAAGATGGTATTATTGACACTATACAAAAAGATCAAATTTGGATTGAGATGAGTACAACTGAAGATGAACAACTAAAAAAACACGCATCATTAATTCAGCAAAAAAATGCGATAGCTTTAGAAGCTCCTGTAAGTGGGGGTTGTCATAGGGCAGCAACTGGTAACATTTCTATTTTTGTTGGAGGAAGTAGAGAGGGATTTGATAAAGCAATGCCAGTATTAAAATGTCTTGGTAGAAAAATTTTGTATACTGGAGACTTTGGAAGTGCATCTATTCTTAAAGTTATTACAAATTATTTAGCTACTGTTCACTTAGTTGCATTGGGAGAAGCTTGGACTATTGCGAGTAAATCAAATCTTGATTTGAACAAAACATTTAAAGGAATTGCAGCTTCTTCGGGTAACTCATTTGTCCATGAAACTGAGAGTCAAGTAATATTGAACGGTTCATATAATATAAATTTTACAATGGACTTAGTTGAGAAAGATGTTGGTCTTTTTCAGGATCTCGCCTCAAAACTTGGGGTCGAATTAGAAATATCACCTTTGGTTCTTGATATTATTAAAGATGCAAAAAAGACTTTTGGTGATCGTGCATGGTCCTCAATGGTCGTAAAAAGGCTTGAAAATAAATATAATACTGCATTTAGAGCTGAGGGATTTCCTGAAGAATTGTTAGACTTAGAGGAAAAACAACTTGGTTATGAGATATGATTATTTTGAGTTTTTGTTAATATTTATCTATGAATTTCATAACTGATGTAATTCTACCATTAGCCTTAGCTTTTATTATGTTCACTTTAGGCTTGGGTTTGACGTTTTCAGATTTTGCTAGAGTAGTGAAGGCACCTAAAAATTTTATCATAGGTTTAATTAGTCAATTAATTTTTCTACCAATAGTTGCTTTAATAATTGTTTTGGTTTGGCCACTTCAACCTGAAATAGCTATAGGTTTAATATTAATCGCTGCTGCTCCAGGTGGAGTAACTTCTAATATTCTTACTTCTTTTGCTAAAGGGGATGTTGCTCTATCAATATCTTTAACTGCAGTGATGAGCCTTTTAAGTGTAATTTCTGTACCTTTAGTTTTGGGGATATCGATGGGATTAATTTCTGACAATTCTTTGGGCTCAATCTCACTGACAGGAATAGCTATAAGTATGTTTTTGATAGTAACATTACCTGTTTTAATTGGAATGACTTTCAGAGCTAACTTATCTTTTTTAACCAAGAGAATTGAGAACTTTGCTAAAATACTTTCAACTGCTTTGTTTGTTTTAGTTTTGATTGGAGCTATTTTAGCTGAGAGAGAAAATTTAGTTGAGTATTTTGCTCAAACTGGATTGGTAGTCCTTTCTCTCAATTTATTAATGATGTTAATTGCTTTTTACTGGGCAAAGTTTTTTGGAACAGGAACCTCACAACAAAAAGCTATTTCAATAGAGTGTGGTCTTCAAAACGGAACTTTAGCTATTTTTGTAGGCACAAGTGTTTTTGGTGGTGGACTGTATATTATACCAGCTGCCACATACAGCGTCATAATGTATTTAACTTCTTTAATTTTTATTTATTTTATCAGAAATCGTTAAATATAAATCTTATCTGCAAGTCCAAAACAAAGAATAGCCCAACCTATTGCTAGACCTCCTGTTGATAACCATCCTTCTCTTGAATATTGGTCAGTTCTTCCTAATTTATCAATCTCACCAGTGTAAAAAGCTGATATTGCTATAATGGTCATGATTATAAACATAAAATTAAAGAATGCCCATGTAGCCTCTGTGCCTCTAAATAAAATGTATAACTGCATTAAAACAGCACCTACAATTACTGCTCCAGCAAACCTAGCAAAAAATGCTGCTGTCACATCAATTCCATATTTGCTTATGAAATTTTTGGTATTAAACAAACAGTTAAAGCCGTAAAAAGCATTCATCACTAAAATAATTAAAAAAATTACTAAATAAAATATTCCGTTAAAATTTCCTATCATATGAATCTCCCATTTTCTATTTTATCAGATTTTTAACTTTAATAACTATGAATTATTATTTTTTTATGTCATGAATATTTAAATAAATTTATGATCGAACTAGATATATTTTCAGATACTGTTTGCCCGTGGTGCTATATTGGGAAAAAAAGATTAGAAAAAGCTATTAGTAATCACAAAGATACAAAATTCAAACAAACTTGGAGACCTTTTCAATTAAATCCGGGAATGCCACCTGATGGTATGGATAGGCAAGAATATTTAATTTCTAAATTTGGAAGTGCTGATGCAGCAAAGACGATTTATGACAATATCTATGATGAAGGACTTGTAGAAGGAATTAATTTTAACTTTGACTCTATTATGACAACCCCAAATTCCTTTAATTCACATAGACTTTTAGCTTTAGCATACAAACAGGGTGTACAGGAAAATGTTTTAGATAGTTTATTTGAGTCTTATTTCTTAAATGGTGAAGACATAGGTGACCCCAATGTATTGTTGGATATAGCTATAAAACATAAAATTGACGCTGAAGATTTTAAAAGTTATTTGTCAGATCAAGAAAATATTGAGCCACTCGCTAATGAAGAAATTCAAGCTAGAAAGATGGGTATAAATAGCGTTCCTACATTTATAATAAATAAACAAATTGTTATAAATGGCGCTCAGACATCAGAAAATTTTGAGATTATTTTTCAGAAGCTTAAAAATAGCTTAAATTAAAAATTATTAGTAGTAATGCTTTTTTTCTATATATTTTGTAAATGCCTTTAAAACTTAAAGATTTATCTCAATATTTAAACTTTGCTAAAAAACTCGTTAATGCGTCAGAAAGAATAATAAAGAAAACACCATCTCATCGACTAAAAATAGATTTCAAATCAGATAAATCACCAGTAACTAAAATAGACATGAAAATTGAAAAAGAATTGCGATCGATGATCACTAAAAAATATCCTGGACACGATATATACGGAGAGGAATACCAAAATAAATCAAATAACTCTCCATTTGTATGGGTAATCGATCCAATAGATGGTACAAAAAATTTTATTAATGGAAATGGTAATTTTGGCACATTAATTTCTTTGTGCATTGATAAAATACCCGTAATTGGAATTATTAACTGTCCTGATATAAACAAAACATGGATTGGAATTAGAGACAATGGTGCTTATTGTAATGGAAAAAAAATTAAGAAATCTCAAAATAATTTAAAATTATCTAAATTATATTTTAGTACCTCTGGAATGACAGCTTTCAAATCAAATAATAAGAATAAAAAATATAATGCTCTGATTAAAAAAACTAAATATGCAACCTTTGGTGGTGATTGTGTACAATACGGGCTTTTGGCTGAAAAAAGAATACCCTTAGTAGTAGAGTCTTTCTTAAAACCTTATGATTATATCCCTTTAGTAAATATTGTAGAAGAGAGCGGAGGTATAATTAGTGATTGGAGAGGAAATCCTCTAAATTTTCAATCAAATGGTGATGTTGTTGCATCAATTTCAAAAAAAGCACACCAACAATTTCTAAAAATTTAATATTTTCCGGCAATACAATTTAATATTAATTCTTGAAATCTTTCTACTGTCATTTCTAGTGGGTTTGCGCCAGTGCTTGGATCCTCTTGTGCTAATGGCGCCAATTTAATCTCATCTCCCTCAATAACACCCATATCTTTAAGTGTTTCAGGTATTTCCATATCTTTTTTTAATTCAATAATCCAATCAACGATACCCTCGAAGCCATTTTTAATATCTAGAAAATTTGCCAATCTAGTAAATTTTTCTTCAATAGTGCTACGGTTATAATTCAAAACAAATGGCATAACTGTACCATTTGTTGTTCCATGATGAGTCTTGTATAAGGAATTTACTGGGTGTGTAACAGAGTGAATAGCACCTAGACCCTTTTGAAATGCAGCTGCACCCATCATCGAAGCAACTAACATATGCGATCTTGCTTCAACATTATTTCCATTATGATAAACCTCTTGAATATTTTCTTTGACTAGTCTTAAACCCTCTAAAGCTGTGCCCTCTGCCATTGGGTGATAAAAAGGAGATGAATAAGCTTCAATACAGTGTGCCAATGCATCCATTCCTGTTCCAGCTGTAATACTTTTTGGGAGATTTAATGTCAAAGATGGGTCTAGTATCGCAATCTGTGGTAACATTTTTGGGTGAAAAATTATTTTCTTTTTATGATTTTCTTCGTTTAAAAAGACAGCCGCTCTTCCCACTTCGGAACCTGTTCCTGCAGTCGTAGGTATAGCTATTATAGGTTTGATTACACTTGAGTCTGCTCTTGTCCACCAATCTCCAATATCTTCAAAATCCCAAATTGGTCTTGATTGATGAGCTAAAAAAGCTATTCCTTTTCCAGCGTCCATTCCAGATCCGCCACCTATGGCTATGACACCATCGTGATCACCCTCTAAAAAAACTTTTACACCATTAGTTACATTTGAACCAGTTGGGTTTCCTTGAACATCGCTGTAAATTTGTGTATTTGATGACAGACTACTATTGATTTCATCAATAATTGATGTTTGCAATAATCCAGGATCTGTAACAATTAAAGGATTTTTAATACCTAAAGTATCACAAGCTTTTTGTATTTCTTTTGATCTATCAACTCCAAACCAAACGTTTGTTGGATAATTCCAATTCATATTTTGCATTTATAACCCTATTTATCCTCTCTCAAAATAACGACGGTGCTCCCAGTCATTTACAGACTTATCATATTCACTCTGCTCCCATTTTGCAGCATGAATATAGTGTTCTAAAACATCTGAATGGAAAATCTTTGGTAATAATTTTGATTTCTTAGCGAGTTCAATTGCTTCATAAAGTGTACTAGGAACATTTTTTGCCTTTCTATTTTGATATATATTTCCAGATAATGGCTCTTCAAGTTCTAATTTATTCTCAATTCCATACAGACCTGCTTGAATCAATCCAGCAAAAGCAAGGTAGGGATTAACATCTGCCCCAGGAACTCTGCATTCAATTCTTATTGAACTTCCATGTCCTGCTAATCTAAATCCAGCGGTTCTATTATCAATTCCCCAGGCGGCAGATGTTGGAGCAAAAGAGGACTCTTGAAATCTTTTATAAGAATTTACGTTTGGAGCTAAAAAAATTGATAGATCCCTCAAAAATAAAATTTGTCCAGCTACATAGCTTTTGAAAATTTTAGACATTCCATATTTGTCTTTGGTATCAGAGAAAATATTTTTTTTTGTTTTTTTATCGAATAAAGAATTATGAATATGACAGGAACTTCCGCAGAAATCTTGTTTGTATTTTGCCATAAAACTAACTGCACGATTATGTTTAAAAGCAATCTCTTTTGCAGCATTTTTTATTAAAATATGGTTATCTGCCATACTAAGAGCATCAGTAAAAACTACATTAATTTCTTGTTGACCAGGTGAGGCCTCCCCTTTAGTGCACTCAACATATATACCGGAGTCTAATAAACTATTTCTTAACTCTTGATTAAAAGGCTCCTCTTTTGAAGTTTGAAATATCATATAATCTTCTATGTACCATGATGTTTCTTTTAAATTTTTATAATAACTAGAATGAATATCTTCATAAGTTTGCTTGAAAAGAAAGAATTCTAATTCTGAACCTAACATCGGCTCAAATCCCATTTTATTAGCTTTTATAATTGCCTCTCTTAAAACTTGTCTTGTGGAATGCGAAACAGGAGTCTTTCCATCATGTTGAAAAGCATCGCCGAGAACTAAAGCTGTTTTCTCTAACCATGGTAAAACTTTGATGGTTCTTTGGTCAGGCTTTACAGTCATATCACCGTAGCCAGTCTCCCAAGAGGATGATTTAAATCCAGGAACTGTATACATATCCATATCAACCGTATAAAGATAGTCACAAAAATGAGTTTCTTTGTGAACGTAGTCTAAAAAAGCCTTACCTGTTACTCTTTTTCCCACTAGTCGACCTTGCATATCGGATAGAGAGACTAAAACAGTATCAATCTCTTTTGATTTTATTTTTTTTTCTAATTCTTTAAAAGTAATGCTCATAATCGACTAAAAAATTAAATATTTTAACATTTTATTAATAACTTTGTAGACCATCGCTCTAAACTACTTTACGCATATGAAAACTCTGTGGTCTTGTAAATTGATCAAATGCTAATACTGAAAGTGAGCAACCGATACCAGTGTCTTTTACGCCCGTCCATGCAAGTGCCGGATCTAAGTAATCACATCTATTCATGAAGAAAGTTCCTGTTTGAACATTTTTTCCAAATTCTTTAGCAAACTCCAAATCTTTTGTCCAAATAGATGCAGTTAGTCCATAAGGGCTATCATTCATCAAATTTTTTGCTTCTTTATCGTCATCTACGGGCATAATTCCAACAGCAGGACCAAAAGTTTCCTCCATCATGAATCTCATATCATGATTGACATCAACCATTACTTGAGGGCTAACATAACAATTATCTTCTCTGGATATTGTAAATTTACTCTCATCAATAAGACGTTTTGCTCCGCTGCTCTCCGCTTCATTTATTTGAGCTCTAATAAAATTAGCTGCTGATTGTCTTACCACAGGGCCTAAATTTGTGTCAGGTTTTGAGGGATCGTTTAAATTATAATTTTCAGTAATGCTTTTGAAGCCATCTATAAATTCTTTATAAATTTTTTTATCTACATAAATTCTTTCTATACCACAACAAGATTGACCAGAATTAAATAGTGCACCGTCTGCAAGGTTTTCAATTGCGTGTTTTAAATCAGCATCTGCTCTGACGTAGGCAGGATCTTTCCCTCCTAATTCTAGACCAGCATTAATAAATCGTGTTCCTATATATTTTTTCACCTCCTGGCCTCCTCTTACAGAGCCAGTAAAAACAACGTGAGCTATTCTTGAGTCAGAGATTATTTTTTCACAAGCTTTATGATCAGTATGAATAAATTGGAAAACACCCTCAGGTATCCCCGTATTTTCAAAAGCTTGAAAAATTAGTTCTGCACATCTTGGTGTTTGAGATGAATGTTTTAAAATTAAACTATTACCTGAAATTATAGCAGGAACAATTGTGTTAGTTGCAGTAATAATCGGATAATTCCATGGGGCCATTACAAAAATCACCCCAAGAGGAGTTTTATATATATAGTTGTCAAATTCTTCGTTTTGAGTGGCTGGAAGATTTTGTAATGAGTCTTTAGCAATATCTACCATGTGTCTTGAGCGCTCTTCAAAGCCTCTTAATTCTCCTGCACATTGAGATATGGGCCTTCCAATTTGCCAACAAATTTCCTTTGATATTTCATCTTTGAGAGCGATTAAGTTATCAATAAATTTATTAACAATATTAATTCGGTCATCAAGAGATGTGTTTTTCCAAATTTCAAAACTTGTTGAGGCTTTATCTATGACTGAATTAATTTTACTATCTGAGGCTAATTCTCTCTCTAAATAAATAGTATTATTTATGGGTGTAATTGTTTTTTGAATACTCATCAGTCCTCCAATTATTATTTATTATAATGTATTTGATGAGTTCCTGAAGAGGTTTTATTTTCTCGCGGCTAAATTAATAACCGCGAGTATTTATTATTTTTTCTTAGCGATTCATCTTAGCTATGACTTCGCCTGGAAAAGCAATTGCGATACCATACTGATATATTATCGATCTAAACTCTTGTACATCCTCCCAAGTCTCAGATGCTTGTCCATGAAGCTGCAAGCCAACTGAAGTTTGATAATGCTCGCTTAAAAAATAAAAGACATTATCGGTAACACCTTTCGAAGGGTCAGTTAAATCTACAGGCTCAAAACCTTTAACGATAGAATAAGAGTTTAATCTATCATCACCAGATAAAGAATGTTTATCATGCAAAAACTTATGATGGCTTTGTAAGATAGATTCAACTTTCTCTACATCTGCAGATGGAACTTTTAAAGTTACAGCAAAAGAGTTTGGCTGCATATGTCCATTTGCAAAAGCTAATGATGAAAAAATCATAAAAATCAAAGTAATAAAAATTTTATTCATTATGTGCCTTTCTATTAACAAAAATAAATTTAAAATTTAAATGAGAATAAATTCTTATACTTTTTGGAGATTTATTAAATGTTTTAAAAGAAATTTAAGATGTCTTTTTAGCATACCTAGACATAAAATTTTCAGCTAAGCCTTTGAGTAAACTTAATTGTTTAAGTCTTGAAACTCCATCAACTATTCCATCAACTGATTTGCTGATAAAGTTTTTGGTAGCAATATCTTTTTCTGACTTATCGTTAAGCCAATAAATTAATGTGGCGAGATAAATCATTGAAAGTAAACCTCGCTTTGAATAGTAACTAAAATCATTTGATTTATCACCTGATAAACTCCATATAAAGTCACTATTTTCGTGAAGCATTTTAATAGACATTAATATGTTACCAGGTCTCAAAAGAAATTTTAGCATTTCAGGTAATGCTTTTTTGAGATGGCTGTTATTTTCAAATTTTAGCTCCATGATTGTTTTAATTTTATCTCTAGTTTTCAATCGTGAGTTGTTGAAGGAGTTGTAGTTCTTCTCAACTTGAATGTTATTTTGAGCAATTATGAATTTTAAGACATCATATTCAAAAGATGGAAATAATTTTGCTAGAGCGGATGTTGATATTCTTTGCTTTTTTGCACATTGTAAGAGAGTTTCTCTGGACCAACCAAATTTAGGCACTTCATTAATAAATAAGTTAGCTAATTTTTCTTGCTTTGACTTCATATTTATATATAAATTACGCCTTTATGAGGTTACTAGATTGGCAATAGAAGTTCAAGTCAGAGATAATAATGTTGAGGCTGCTATACGCGTACTCAAAAAAAAGCTTTTAAGAGAGGGTATTTTCAAAGAATTAAAGTTAAGAAAAAATTATGAAAAACCATCAGAAAGAAAACTTCGTGAAAAAGCCGAATCAATTAAAAGATTTAAAAAACTTATGCGTAAGAAGAAATTTGACTAATTCTCCAGTCCTTTAATTATATCTTCACAAACTTTCTTAGCATCTCCAAATAACATCAAGGTGTTTTCTCGGAAAAATAATTCATTTTGAACACCTGCATATCCACTAGCCATACCTCTTTTAACGAAAAATACTTGTCCAGCATTTTCTACATCTAAAATAGGCATACCATAAATGGCACTAGTCTTATCAGTTTTTGCAGCCGGGTTAGTTACATCATTAGCACCAATCACAAATGCAACATCAGTCTCAGAGAAATCTCTATTAATTTCATCGAGTTCTAGAACTTCATCATAGGGAACATTTGCTTCTGCAAGTAACACATTCATGTGTCCCGGCATTCTACCAGCTACAGGATGGATTGCGTATCTTACTTCTGCACCTGCAGCTTTAAGTAAATCACCCATCTCTCTCAGTGCGTGTTGTGCTTGAGCCACAGCCATTCCGTAACCAGGAACAATGATTATTGTTTTGCTATTTTTCATCATAAATGCAGCATCAGCAGCGTTACCTTGTTTTGCTTGACGATCATCTTTTACTCCACCAGCACTAGCTGCTTGTTCACCACCAAATCCTCCAAGTAAAACGTTTAAGAAAGATCTATTCATTCCCTTACACATTATGTAACTCAAGATAGCTCCTGACGACCCAACAAGAGCGCCAGTAATAATCAATAAGTTATTGGATAGAGTGAAACCAATTCCAGCAGCGGCCCATCCAGAATATGAGTTTAACATTGAGACAATAACTGGCATATCCGCTCCTCCAATTGGAACAATTAAAAGCACTCCGATAACAAATGAGGCAAAAACGATAAGCCAAAATAATTCTTGGTTTTGATCGATGCAAAACTTAACAATTAAAGCAATAATTCCTAAACCCAAAAGTAAGTTAATAAAATGTTGACCTTTGAAAACTAAAGGATTTCCTGAGACAAAACCTTGGAGTTTTCCAAAAGCTATAATGGATCCTGTAAATGTCACAGCACCTATTGCTGTTCCAATTGACATCTCTATTAAACTTCCCATCGGAATAGATCCAACGGCACCTATATTAAATGCGCTAGGATTGTAATATGCAGATGCAGCAACAAACACAGCAGCTAATCCTACCAAGCTATGGAAAGCAGCAACTAATTGTGGTAATGCAGTCATTTGAATTTTAACTGCTATTGATGTTCCAATCAAACCACCTATTAAAAAAGCTATTCCAATTTCTTTATAGCTAAGCACACCAGGATTAGATAGTGTTGTGACTATGGCTATAGCCATCCCTAAAATTCCTAAAAAATTTCCTCTCCTTGCAGTGGAGGGATGTGACAACCCTCTTAGAGAAAGTATAAATAAAACCGATGAAACTAAATATGCTGCAGTTGTTAAAGTAGACATTTTTTACCTATTGTTTCTTTTTAAACATGGAGAGCATTCGATTTGTTACAACAAACCCCCCAAATATGTTAACGGCAGCAAGAGTAACAGCAACTAAACCAAAATATTTAGAAATGTTACTATCAACAGGGCCTGCGGCCAATAAAGCTCCAACAATAATTACGGACGAAATAGCGTTTGTGACACCCATTAAAGGACTGTGTAAAGCTGGGGTAACCGACCAAACTACATAATAACCTACAAAACAAGCTAATACCAAAACAGTTATACCAAAAATAATAAAGTCACTATGGCCCCCAGATGTTTCGGTCACACTAGATGCTAACTGGCTTGCTTCATTTGCAATTTGTTGTGCCTTGTATGATAAATTTTCTAATTGATTTGAAATTTCTGACATAGTAACTCCTTTTTATTTTATTAAAATCTTTCCAGCTGAGCAAATCATTGTAGCTTTAATAATTTCATCACTTTTATTAATCATAGATTTTTTCTTATCTTCAAAGTTCATTAATTTTAAAAAGTTAGAAATATTTTTCGAAAAAAGGCTTGAGGCGTTATTTGCTACTCTGCCAGGAACGTTGGCATGACCTACAATCTTAAGACCATTTTTTGAAACGACTTTTCCAACTTGGCTAAATTCGCAGTTCCCTCCTGATTCTACAGCTAGATCAACAATCACTGAGCCATTTTGCATGTTTTCCAACATTTCTTTTTTTAAAATTAAAGGTGCCTTTCTTCCTGGTATTTGAGCAGTACATATTACAATATCCATTGTTTTTAAAGTTTCGGCCAATAAAGCTTCCTGTTTTTTTTGGTACTCTGCACTCATTTCTTTTGCATAACCACCCTTTGTTTCAGCATTCTTGGACTCCTCATCCTCGACCATAACAAATTTACCACCAAGACTTTCAACTTGCTCTTTTGAGGCTATTCTTACGTCTGTAGCAAAAACAATAGCACCTAATCGTTTAGCAGTTGCTATTGCTTGTAAACCTGCAACACCTGCACCTATAACTAAAACATTTGCCGGAGTAACTTTACCAGCAGCAGTCATAAATAATGGTAATACTCTGTTAAATTCTTGAGCGGCATCTATAACCGCATGATATCCAGCTAAATTTGCTTGAGAGGACAAAATATCCATATCTTGAGCTCGAGTAATTCTTGGAACTAATTCTAAAGCAAACGCTGATATTTTTTTAGAATTTAAAATTTTAATACTGTCTTGGTTGTTCTGTATACTGATTTGGGAAATAACCATAGAATTATTTTTTATTAGTTTAGACTCGTCTGGGGTTGGGCAATTTATTTTTAAAATAATATCAGAATTCTTAAAAACTTCTTTTGAGGTAGTTAGACTCGCTCCAGCTTCTTTATAAGATTTATCATTAAAACCTGAAGGTGAACCTGCCCCCTTTTCAATAAATACTTGGTGACCAGCTTTTACATAGTTTTTTACATCATCAGGAGAAATCGAAACTCTATTCTCAAACTTTTTTTTCTCTTTAACTGCGCCTATTATCATTAACTTGTTCCTCTTAGAAGGTATGTTGTATATCAGATAAATCTAATTTGTTAAGTCTAAGATTTATAAATTTTATTAAAAATTTGTTGAAAGTTATCATAAACCGGCAAATTTGAATGCTTTTTTTTGATTGGTTTCAACATTTTTAACTGAAAAATCTTTAATTAAGTCATGAAAAAGCTTGTACCAATTTATTTCAGCTTTCAAATGAATAAAGATTGACCCTAGACCAACCGCTGCTCGATCCATAAATACAAACTCTCTTGGAGGTTTGACTCCTCCATATTTTTTAAGCTCTTTATGAACTTCGCTAGCTATTTTAGCTCCATAAATACCACTATCTGAATCTTGTATTTTTCGAACTTCATTCTTTAAAATTGGATCATACAAAAATAAAGCCCATTTATTTAAAACATTCATTAATTTATCATCAATGTCTTTAAAACCCCATACTTGATAGGCGGTTTTTATCTTCTTATTATCTTTTTCTTTAAGGGCAAAATAAAGGTCTATTACGCCTTTAACAAACTTAGGTGGAAATATCCTTACACAGCCATAATCAAATAAATTTATATTGTTTTTATTATCTACTGAGTAATTACCTAAATGTGGATCTCCATGAATTATACCGTATTTATAAAATGGTAAGTACCATGCCATAAATAATTTTTTTGCTAATTCATTTCTAGTTTTTTGTGGTGCGTTTTTGTATTCAATTAATTTTTTGCCATTAAGAAATTCCATAACTAAAAGTCTGTTTGTAGATATTTCTTCGTAAACATTTGGAATTTTGATATAAGAGTTATTTTTATGAATAAATTTAAAAATTTTTAAATGTTTATTTTCTAAACTATAATTTAATTCTTCTTTTAGTCTTGCTTCTATTTCTTTATAGATCTCTCTAATTTGAATTGATTTATTATAACTAGAGTAAATCTTAAATATAATTTTTAATTGATTTAAGTCAGCTTCTACTGCTGAGGACATATCAGGATATTGTAGCTTACACGCAACATAATCATTGGTTTTCAATTTGGCCTTGTGAACCTGACCTAAAGAGGCAGCAAAGCTTGCTTCTTGATTAAATTCTTTGAAGTTACTTTGCCAATTTTCACCTAATTCAGCTTTCATTCTTCTTTTTACAAACACCCATGACATCGGAGGTGCATTTGACTGTAATTCAGCTAATTTTCTCGCATACTCTTCAGGCAGTAAATCAGGAATAGTAGCGCTTAGTTGTGCCACCTTCATCAAAGGTCCTTTTAAATTGCCCAAGATCTCTGTGATTTGAGCCGCATACTTTTGATCGTTCAAATCAAAATTTAAATATTTTTTTCCTGCAAATTTTGTAGCCAAAGAAGTCATGGATGTTGTAACTTTTGAGTACCTTTTTACTCTTGATACTAAATTATTTTCTTCTTTCATTTTAAACTAGATACTTTTTTCAAACTCATCTATCAGACCTGAAATCATTGAGAGTCCCTTTTCCCAACTATTTTTTTGTTTTAAATCCACGTTAAATGGTTTTAAAACCTCACTATAGTGTTTTGAGCCACCACTTTTTAAAAGATTAATGTAACTTTCTTTAAAGTTTGGTAGGCCCTCATCATAAAGTTGAATCAAAATATTTACTAAACAATCTCCAAAAGCATATGCATAAACATAAAAAGGAGTATGAATAAAATGAGGTATGTATGTCCAAAAATATCTATAACCATCTGTTAATTCTATATTAGGCCCAAGACTTTCAGATTGTGTTTTCATCCAAAAATCACAAAGTTGATCAGATGATAACTCTCCTTTTTTTCTCTCATTGTGAACTAACTTTTCAAATTCAAAAAATGATATTTGCCTGACAACAGTGTTAATCATGTCTTCTATTTTTGATGCTAAAAGATATTTTCTGGCATTTTTATCACTTTCTTCAAGTAGTGTTCGAAAAGTCATCATCTCTCCAAAAACACTTGCTGTCTCAGCTAGAGTAAGAGGAGTGCTGGATAACAATAAACCTTGTTTAGCAGATAAATATTGATGACATCCATGTCCAAGTTCGTGAGCTAATGTCATTACATCTCTGGTTTTACCGTGGAAGTTTGTCAAAATGTAAGGGTGTATTGAGGGAATTGTAGAAGCTGCAAATGCTCCTGGAGATTTACCTGATTTTAGTTCTGCATCAATCCAACTGTTATTAAAAAATAATAATACAATATCTTCAAAACTTTTATCAAAGTTAGCATATGAGCGTACTACAATATCTTTTGCCTCAGACCAATTTATCTTTTTATTATGTGAGTCAGGATAAGGTGCATTTCTATCCCAATAATTAAGTTTTTCTTGATTAAAAAGTTTGGCCTTAATTTTATAGTATCTATGTGAAATATTCTTGTAATTGGAAGTAACACTTTCAGTTAGTGCCTCGACAACTTTATTTTCAACATTATTCGCTAAATTTCTTGAGTCTATTGGAGATTTGTATTTTCTCCACTTATCATTAGTAATTTTATCTTTTGCGAGAGTGTTAGTAATAAAAGAAAAAGTTTTTACATTCGATTTAAAAACATTTTCAATACTTTTTGCTGCTTTTTTTCTGGTTATTGATTTATGATCAGATAATAAATTCAAAGCTTCTGAACTATTTAAATCTTTATCATCGATTTTAAATTTTAAATCATTTATTTGTTCTTCAAAGAATCTTACCCATGAAGAGTTAGAGGTTAAATTCTTATCAAGGAAAATCATCTCACTCTTTTCATCAAGTTGATGTTGTTTATATCGACGAATGTTAGTTAACCAATTTTTATATTTACCAGCATTTGATAAAAAATTTTCAAATTCTGAGTCATTTGTAGCATTTATTTCGTTTGTAAAAAAAATCAAGTTTGATGATATATCTGTAAGTTTTTCATTTATACCTTGATAAAATTGAACCGTCTCTTGGTCGTTCATATTTGTTGCGTATATCAAAAAAGCAAAATTACCAAGCTTGTCACCAAGTTCATTACCGTCTTCATACTCTTTTATGATGCTTTCGAGGTTTTGAGCTTGATTAACTAATTGACCTTTGTATTTTTTGTTAAAAGATTTAGAGAAATTTCCATATTTTTCGAGATCAAGATCAATTCCTTCATCTTTGATAGAAGAGTAAAAATCTCCTAAATTCCAATTCGGCAATTTTTCGGTCATCTAAACTATTTTTTTTTAAATTTTTCTATTTGTTCTTTTGTTGCCTCTGATTGATATTTACTTTTCCATTCAGAGTAAGCCATTCCATAAATAATCTTTCTTGATTCCTCATAGTCTAGATCATAGTTTTCCTCTTTTGCATATTTTACATACCATTTTGATAAACAATTTCTGCAAAATCCACTCAGATTCATCAGGTCAATATTTTGTACATCAGATCTATCTCTTAAATGATTAATTAAATGATCAAGTACGTTAGCTTTAATTTTGTACTCTTGTTCTTTTGATATTTTACTCATGGTAATTTACTAATATCATGTTATTTATTAATTTCTAAACAAATCAAATGAAACTTAGAAACCGTAAAGCTAAAATTGTTGCAACTTTAGGACCAGCCTGTGAGACTGAAAAAGCTATTGAGAAATTATTTTTATCTGGTGCTGACGTATTTCGTCTTAATTTTAGTCATGGTGACCATGAGGATCACAAAAAAAAAGTTAAAATTATTCGAAATTTAGAATTAAAACATAATCGTTATATTTGTATTTTAGGTGACTTGCAGGGTCCAAAATTTAGAGTTGGTAGATTTATAAATGTCAAAGAACAACTAAAAAAAAACCAAATATTTACTTTTGATCAAAATAAAAAAGAGGGTGATAATTCTCGAGTCTACTTGCCTCATAAAGAAATATTCAAATCTATAGCAATAGGGCAAAGGTTGTTAGTAAATGATGGTAAGGTAAGGTTAAAAGTAAAATCAAAATCTGCTTCTTCAATTAAATGCATTGTTACAGATGGTGGAGAAATTTCTAATAACAAAGGATTGAATATTCCAGACACAAAACTTGATTTAAAAATAATTACTCCAAAAGATAAAAAAGATTTAGAGCTTGCTATTAAACTTGATGTTGATTGGATAGCTCTTTCATTTATTCAAACTACAAAAGATTTACTAACAGCAAAAAAACTTATTCCTGCAAAATTTAAAGTAATGGTTAAAGTAGAAAAACCGTCTGCTATGGAAGAAATTGAGTCGATTACTGAAAATTCTGATGGAATTATGGTTGCTAGAGGAGACCTAGGTGTAGAAACTAATCCAGAAGATGTGCCAATTCATCAAAGAACAATGGTAGCTGCATGTAGAAAATATGGAAAGCCATGTATTGTTGCAACGCAAATGCTTGAGAGTATGATTGACTCACCTACTCCAACAAGAGCAGAAGCCTCTGATGTTGCTACAGCAGTATTTCAAGGAGTAGACGCTGTAATGCTATCTGCAGAGTCAGCTGCTGGTAATTATCCCAAAGAGTCTGTAGAAATGATGGATAAAATAATTAAACGTGTTGAAAGTGATCCTAAATATTTAGCTAATATTCAAAATTACAATTTGAATATTGTAAAAACATCTACAGAGGCTATTGCAACTGCAGCACTTGAAGTAGCTACAATTGCTGAATGCAATTGTATCGCAACATTTTCTCAATCAGGAAGATCTGTTTTAAGAGTCGCAAGAATGAGGCCTGATGTGACATTAATAGGATTAACAACAAATAAAAAAGTTGCTCGTCAAAATGCTTTAACTTGGGGTACTTTTATGGATGTTGTGGATGAGATTTCATCGTCAACTGAGATGGTTGAACGTGCCTGTAAAATAGCAAAGGTAAGAAAAATACTAAAACATGGTGAAAAAATAATAATCACTGCTGGAGTACCTTTTGGAAAAGTTGGAAGTACAAATATTCTTCGAATAGCTAAAATTATTTCTAATAGTAAATTAACTTAATTTAGAACAAGCAGTTTTAATTCTTTGGCAGGCATCCTCTAATATTGAGTCAGAGGTTGCATAAGAAATTCTAAAGAAACCCTCTAATCCAAATGCAGAACCTTGTACTCCTGCAACACCCACTTCTTCAAGAAGATAATCCATAAAGTCACCATCAGTTAAAAGTTTTTTACCAGACTCCGTTGTCTTATTTAAAACATCTTTACATGAAGCAAAAACATAAAAAGCACCCTCTGGAGTTCTGCAAGACAATCCAGGTGTTTCATTTAAATGTTTTACAACTAAATTACGTCTTCTAAGAAAAGATTCATTGTTTGACAAGATAAAACTTTGATCTCCATTTAATGCCTCAACAGAGGCTGCCATTGATATTGATGCTGTTGAAGATACGTTTTGTGATTGAACTTTGTTCATTGCATTGATGAGACTGATTGGACCTGCTGCGTAGCCTACTCTCCAGCCTGTCATACAATAAGATTTGGATAATCCATTCATCGTCAACGTTCTTTCTTTTAAAAATGGGCAAACTTCAGCTATTGTTTTGAACTCATTTGTGTCGTAAACGATCTTTTCATAAATATCATCTGATAAAATAAAAATATTTTCATAACTTTTTAGAACATCTCCTAAAGCTAACAATTCCTCTTTTGTATACATAGATCCGGTCGGATTACTTGGGCTATTTAGCATCAACCATTTTGTTTTTGAAGATATATTTTTTTCCAAATCCTCAGGTGAAATTTTAAAACCATTTTGCTCACCACACTCAACAATTATGGGTTTTCCATCATTTAAAATTACAATGTCGGGGTAACTCACCCAATATGGAGCAGGGATAATAACTTCATCACCTTGATTAATTGTTGCTGAGAAAGCATTATAAATTATATGCTTTCCACCAACTCCAACTGTAATATTACTAAGTTCATAATCTAAGTTATTATCTCTTTGAAATTTTTTTTGAATTGCAACCTGCAAGTCAGGAGTTCCTTTACCTGGTACATACTTTGTAAAACCCTTATTTATGGCATCTATTGCTGCGCTTTTAATGTGATCAGGTGTATCAAAATCTGGTTCTCCAGCTGCTAAAACAATCACATCCTTACCAGCTCTTTTCAGTTCCTGAGCCTTCATATTGGTGGCTATTGTCAAAGATGGTTTTATGTTATTAACTCTATTTGAAATCATTTTTTTTATTTAGTTATCTATAAACTTATTTATAAATTTCTACAAGTATGCCATTTAAAATAGTAAGTGAAAATAAACCAAAAGGAGATCAACCTCAAGCAATCAAAAAATTGATTGATGGTTTAGAAAAGAGAAAACAAAGCCAAGTATTATTGGGCGTAACCGGCTCTGGAAAAACTTTTACAATTGCTAATGTTATTGAAAGATATAATAGACCAACATTGATTATGGCTCCAAATAAGACTTTGGCTGCGCAATTATATGAAGAACTAAAAGTATTGTTTCCTAATAATGCAGTTGAGTATTTTGTAAGTTATTATGATTATTATCAACCAGAAGCTTATGTACCTCGATCAGATACATTTATAGAAAAAGAATCCTCTATAAATGAGCAAATAGATCGATTTAGACACTCAGCTACTAGATCATTAGTAGAAAGGGAAGATGTAATTATTGTAGCAAGTGTTTCATGTATATACGGTATTGGGTCTGTTGACTCTTACTCTAAAATGACTTTAGAAATAAAAAAAGGACAAAACATTAATTTAATGGAGTTTCTTAGAGAATTGGTAGAGTTACAGTATAAAAGAAACAATATTGATTTTAGAAGAGGTATGTTTCGAGTAACTGGAGATCGAGTTGATATTTTTCCTGCGCATTTAGAGGATATAGCTTGGAGGATAAGTTTTTTTGGAGACGAGGTTGAAGATATTAAAGAGTTTGATCCTCTCACAGGTGAATTCATTCAAAGCTTCGAAGAAGTAAAAATCTTTGCAAATAGTCATTACATTACACCAAAACCACGATTAGAGAACGCTATTAAAGAAATTAAGAAAGATTTAAAAATAAGACTAGAAGAGTTTGATAAGGAAAAAAAGTTACTTGAATTTCAAAGATTAAAAGAGAGAACTAATTTTGATTTGGAAATGATTCAGGCAACTGGAACATGCTCAGGAATTGAGAATTATTCGAGATATTTAAGCGGAAGACAACCTGGTGAAGCACCACCAACTCTATACGAGTTTATTCCAGACAACTCACTACTTATTATTGATGAATCTCATGTATCCGTACCTCAAATAAATGGAATGTATAAAGGTGACCGATCAAGAAAAAAAACATTATCAGATTATGGATTTAGACTTCCATCTGCATTGGATAATCGGCCTTTAACTTTTGAAGAATGGAATATGATGCGTCCCCCCACTATTTTTTTATCTGCAACTCCTGGCCCATGGGAATTGAATGAAGTCGAAAATGAGTATGTTGAACAAATCATACGACCCACAGGTCTAATTGATCCTGAGTGTGTGATCAAAACAACTGTCAATCAAGTGGAAGATTTAATGGGTGAAATTAAAATAAAACTCAATAATAAAAATAGAGTATTGATTACAACTCTTACAAAAAAAAATGCTGAGGACTTAACCAATTACTTGAAAGAACATAATTTAAAGGCTGAATATATGCATTCTGATGTTGAGACTATCGATAGAATAAAACTTATTCGCTCTTTAAGAATTGGGGAGATTGATATTTTGATTGGTATTAATTTGCTCAGAGAAGGACTAGATATTCCTGAGTGTGGTTTAGTAGCCATCCTTGACGCTGACAAAGAGGGTTATTTAAGGTCAAAAACCAGTTTAGTACAAACTATAGGTCGTGCAGCCAGAAATATAGATGGAAAGGTGATTTTGTATGCAGATGTGATGACTAAAAGTATTAAAGCAGCTCTTGAGGAAACAAAATACAGAAAAAATAAACAAATTGAATTTAATAAGAAAAATAATATTACCCCTCAATCAGTTAAAAGAAATATTGGTGAAATTATCGAGAGCATCTATGAAAAAGATAGCTATACTGTGGGTACATCTGAAATTGATAAATTGAGTCCTAATAAATTTGAAAAGCATGTTCAAAAATTAGAGAAAAAAATGTTATCAGCAGCTGAAAATTTAGATTTTGAGAAAGCTGCAATGTTCAGAGACGAAATAAGGAAACTTAAAAAAGATCAAATGGGTGTGAATTGATTGAGAGTTTATTAGGAGTATTAATAAGTCTTGCTCTATTAATATGGTCATGTGATTTTGCAATTAAAAATTCAATATTAATTTCACAAGTTTATAAAATAAGACCTATCCTTGTAGGAATATTTATTATAGCAATCGGCACTTCCCTCCCTGAGTTTGCAGCAACATTTCAAGCATTAAAGTTAAATTCTGTGGGAATAGTTGCAGGTAATCTTGTAGGAAGTAATATAGCAAATATTTTATTGGTAGGGGGTATCATGCTATATCCCATTACTAGCTTAGTGACTGATAAAAGGGATAAAAGTACTTTTTTATTTTTTTTAATTTTTTCAATCGTTTTTTTTATTTTCATAATATTTAATTTTAATATTGGCTACATGTACGGTGTTTTACTTTTTGGATTACTTTGTTTTTTTATTTATTTTGAATTAAAAAAACCAATTGATGAGGCTAACACAATATCCGAGATAACACATTCTTCATCTTTTTTTGTTATTTTAAAAATAATAGTAGCATTTATAGCTTTATTTTTTAGTTCTAAGTATTTTATTGTTTATGCGAAAGATCTAACTAGCATATTTGGTGTTGCAGAAACTACTATTGGAATAACAATTGTTGCTTTTGGTACTTCTTTGCCTGAGGTAATTGCAACAATTTTATCAATTGTGAAAAAACAAAATAATTTGGCAATTGGAAATATTCTTGGATCAAATATAGCCAACATATTTGGAATAACGATTATTGCTGTGCTAATCAATGGAAGTATAAATTTTTATGAATTACTTGGTCAGATTGATAAATGGCTATTTTTAGTGACTTCTTTATTATTTTTTATAATTATTTCTTTAAAATTGGCTGGAAAATTAATTTCTCTTGGCTTTATATTAGCGTATATGATCTATTTTGTGTTCCTATATTTGTAGAATGAATAAATGAAAAAATTAAAAGTCCTAACACCCATAGCAATACTTTTAATTTTAGTGATTTTATTTGGACTTAGTTTTCTAAGATTACCTATGAATATTTTATCTAAAGAAATGGTCGAAAGAGAAACTAAAGGTTTTGTTACATTGAACAGTTTATCAAATCAAACTTTAAAAATTATGCCTAAACCAATTCTCTCTATAGATAATTCAAATTTCAAAATTAATCATTATTTAATCCAAACTGATTTAGCAGCTTCTGATATTGAAATTTCTAGATCTATTTTTAACTCAGATGATATTTCAATTACACTCAACCAAGCAAGAATAGAAAATATAAATTCAAATTTTGTTAATAATGCGATTTTACTAGAAGGTGATATCGATAATTTAAAATTAAAGATCTCTGAAGAGGGCAATAATACAAGAATAATATCAAATAAATTTAAATATAAAGGCTCTGATTTATATTTTGATATTTATACAACTGACTTAGATATAAATAAAATTGATTTTTCCATAGAAAATCTTGAAATAGATGAACTAGTATTGCTTTTAGGGGAAAATTACCAGGAGGTTTTAAAAAAAATAAATTTTCAAAGTCTTGACATAAAAGGTGAATATGTAAAAGAAAATTTAAATATCGAATACCTAGTAATTACTTTAGCTGACAAATCACAAATTAATATTGAGGGGAATATCAATTTAAGCAATTTCATTAGTTCTGATTTATCAATTAGAGGTCAAAATATCTCTTCAGATAATTTATTTCAAATTATTAGTAATATAAATATTTTAAATGAAATTATAGAGATTCCTCAAGGAATAATTGAAACTTTTGATTTAAACTACAATTCAAATAATCTAACTATAAATAAAATCGTGTATGTCTCTGATCAAGGAACAAACTTAGATTTAAACGGAGGTATTGAAAATCTTGATTTTTATAATGCTAACTTTAATGCTAGTCTTAACTCTAGTTCCAAAGATGACTTATCAGTATTATTAGAATTTTTACCTTATTCGGAATTAGTAAAGCAATTTGAATTTGATGAAATTGAACTATCCAGCAATTTCGCAAATAATATTTTTACGATTGATCAAATAAATATAACTAATAAGGATGAAAATATTATTCAAATTAGCGGCACTTATGGGCTTGATGATATCAGTAGTCTACAATTAGATATTCAATTAAACCGGTTTAGACAATTTGAGTTAATTCCATCTAACTCATTAATTAGGTTATTAAATATATTAAATACGGAACATATCAGCGCGAGAGGCCTTATAAATGGCTCAAATTTAGCTATTGAAGATCTTCAATTTATTAATTTGCAAGGTTCGAATTTATTGATTGACGGTAATTTAGATCTTAATAATTTTAATAATGCCTCTTTGAATATTGGAATTGAAAATTTAAATAAAACAGAACTATTAAATATCATCTCTGAATTAACTGAAGAAAATTTTACGAATATTGTGGATCTTGTTGACTTTGATTATTTAGAGTCAAACTTATACGTTGATCCAGTCAGTGATCTATTTTTGATAGAAAATTTAGATCTAATAAATAAAGATAAAATTTCAAATATTTCTGGATCAATTAAAAATCAGATGTTTACTGGTACAGTCAAATTAAATGATTTAAATTTATCTAATTTTGATCGTTTATTTTTAAATACATCTCGTATTAAAGGAAAAATTAACCTATCTTTAGATGTTTCTGAACCTGTTAATCTTAAAAATATTAAAAATATATCTGGAAACATAGATGGTGATATCAATGTTAATATTACTGAAGAGGAATTTGCACTAGTTTTATTTATTCAATCTCTATCTCAAGACATTGAGGATTTTGAACAAATTAATGAACTATTAAACACATTAGCATATTCTTTCATTAATCAAAATAGTTCTATTTCTGGACAAATTTCAAATAATAATTTGAATGAATTTAAAATAAAAAACATAATTTTAACATCACCAGACGGAGAGATTTTAGAGGCAGAATTAGAATTAGCTTTGAATAATTTTAAAATTACAATTTTTGATATTATTGACAATGAGGATTTTGTTATAAAATATCAAAACGGAAATTATTCCTATGAAAGAGTCATACCTGATGGGACTGTAAAAAAACCTATAGAAGATTTAATTCAAAAAAATATAAATAAGCTTTTTGAAAATTTACTTCAGTGATCTTAAAACAAAATCGATAATATCTTTTTCAATCTTACTTTTATTTAATCTATTGATTTCTTGAATTCCAGTAGGAGATGTAATATTTATTTCTGTTAAATAGCCATCTATAACATCAATACCAACAAAAAATAATTTTTTTTTCACCAAAAATGATTTTATTTTTTTACAAATGTACTTTTCTTTATCAGTGATATTGGTTTCTACTGCCCTTCCGCCTGCATGAAAATTTGCCTTTATGCTATTAGTTCTAGGCACTCTTAATACAGCTCCAGCAATGTCCCCGTTTATGAGAATAATTCTTTTATCTCCTTTTTTGAAATTTTTAAGGAATCTTTGAATAATTACTGGGCAATTCGAAAATTTTTTTATGTAATTTTTTAAGAACGTATTGAGATTAGTCTTATTATGGCTAATTTTTTGAATTCCTAATCCCCCATTTCCATAAGCGGGTTTTATAATAACCTCTTTATTCTTCTTTATAAACTTTATGATGGCTTCTATATTTGATGATATTAACGTCGGGGGAGTTAATTCTGGGAAGTTCATCATAATATGTTTTTCTGGGAAGTTCCTAATCTCTTTTGAATTATTTAAAATTAAAGGTTTTTTTAATTGATCTAATAAGTAGGTGTTAGAAATATAATTTAAATCGAAGGGTGGATCTTGTCGAATAAAAATGGCATTCATTTGTTCTAAATCAATTTCTTTTAGGATCTTTCTTTGATACGAAAGCTGATTATTTTTTTTCAAACTTAATCTAGAAACGTTAGATTTAATTTTATTAACAATATTAATTTCGCTAAATACCCATCTTGGATCATTGTAATAACAATCTATACCTCTATTTAAAGACTCCTTGATTAACATATAAGTAGAGTCCTCGTTAATATTTATTTTTTTGGGATCATCCATTTGAAAAAGAAATTTCATAGCAAATTTAATAATAGGTATTATTTAATAATGATAATATATCTTTTTTATCCTTAAACTCTTCAATTAACAAATCTGCGGGATTTTTTTGTTTTTCAACAATATTATATAATTTTTCAAGATGAATACTTTCATCTCTTCCTTCAGAATTTAGATAACCTCTTTTTTCTAATCCCTTTTTAGCGAGGTTAAGAAGGTTTTTACCATGTTCATATAAAGGCGAATTAATAAAGTTACTGTTAAGTCCTTTGTAAGGGACCTCTAGATACAAATTTAAAATATCATTCTCTTGCCAAGAACTTGTCTCTTTCCACAGATGTTCAAGATTTTCATCATCATAAAGTATGCCAACCCAAAATGATGGAAGAGCGCAAATCATTTCCCATTTCCCAGCGTCTGCACCTCTAAGTTCTATATATGACTTTAATCTTACCTCTGTAAAAATTGTGGAGAGATGATTTATCCAATCTTGTATTGATATGTTGTAATTTGAAAGATCTTTATTTGCGGTGTTTTTAGTTAACAATTCATTAAAAGTATAATCTGTTGTGTCATATTGTTTTCCATTTATCTTTAAAAAATAGTTTTTTACTTCTAAAACAAAGTCAACATACTCCTCAATAGAAAAATTCTTGTTCAGAAATGATCTTTTTATTCCACATCTTTGATCATCAGTGTCTTGCCATGTATAAATTCGATTACTCACTAAATTATTATATTTCGACTCACGAAAGGGCGAATTACAAAATATACCCATAACTATTGGTTGAATTCTATTAGAAACAACAAATTTTTTAATTAGATCTGTTTCATTAAAATAATCTAAATTTGCTTGAACAGTACATGTTCGGGTCATCATATCTAATCCTCTTGAGCCAACTTTAGGCATGTATTCACTCATAATTTTATAACGCTCTTTTGGAATAAAAGTTAAATCCTCTAATTTACTTATTGGATCAAATCCTAGTCCTAAAATGCATAATTCATTCAATTCGGCATATTCTTTTAATTCTCTTAAATGTTCATAAGACTCGGTACATGTTTGATGAACATTCTTTAAAATTTTACCAGATAATTCTAATTGACAACCTGGCTCTAAAGTAATGCTAGCACCATTTTTAGACAAAGATATTAATTGATTGAAACTATTGTATTCTTTTTTTTGCCAACCCTTTGATAAGAAAAATTGAAATAAATTTTGTATACTTACCTCTCCATCAAATTGAAATCTTTTATTATCTTTATAAAAGATAAATTTTTCATGTTCAGTTCCAATGCCTTTATACTCAGGATCAGTAAAATTGGAGTAGAAATAATTTATAAGATCTGATTTTTGTAACAATTAAAACACACTATTTTTATGAAAATTACATTTTGTTATTTGATTAGAATAATCTTTAGCTTGACGTTCTACTTTTTTTGCCACCTCTAAAAGCCATTTTTTTTTGTTATAAGATTTTTTTTGATACCCACCCTTGCCCTCATGATAAGCAAGGTAATGATTGTAAACATCACTTTTATCAATTTTCAACAGACGGTAACTTCCATCAACATACCAACCTATAAAATCACTAGCATCTCTAAAATTTTTTCTATCGGCATTATAGTTTTTTGTTAAAACTTTATACTCCTCCCATGTCCCATCTAAGGCCTGACTGTAACCATAAGCGCTTGATGGCCTTAAACCAGGTATAAAACCCAATACTTTTTTCCTCGGTGGCCTTGCAGTTCTTTCAAAAGAGGACTCTTGTTTAATAAAGCTTAATTGCAAACTAACTGGAACTCCCCATTTTTCTTTTGTTTTTTCTGCATATGATTTCCATTTAGGATTTGTTTTAAAAATATCGCAAATATTTGCTGTATTAAAAGACCTATCGGTTGTAATACAACCTGATAATAATAGAAAAAATATCAGTAAGTACTTCACTAATTAAAATTTTTCCTTAAAAAATCACTCATTATATCTAATCCCTGTAATGCAGCTCCTTTGGAGTCTTGAGACCAAGCAAAGGTGTCAAAGTGAAACCAAGGTATATTGGGAGATTTTAAAAATTCTTGAAGAAAAAGTGCTGCCGTAATAGAACCAGCCATACCATCTAAAGATGCATTACTAAGATCTGCTACTTGAGATTTAATTTTAAACAAGTAAGGAGAGTACAAGGGTAATCTCCAACATCTCAATTTTTCTTTATTTAAATTTTCAATTTTTTTTGCAAATGTTTCATTATTACAAAAATAAGCAGGAAGGTCTTCACCCAGAGCTACTCTTGCTGCTCCTGTAAGCGTTGCAAAATCAATAATCATACATGGGTTATAAGAAGATGCTTTTTCTATTGCATCTGCTAACAAAAGTCTTCCCTCAGCATCTGTATGAGCAATTTCGACAGACTTTCCTGATACAGATGAATATACATCACCAGGTCTCATCGATTTTGATGATATTGCATTTTCAGCAATTGGGGCAATTAAAACAATTTTAGTATTTTTCAAAAAATAATTTGCTAACAAAAATAATGATATAGCGATAGCAGATCCTCCCATATCTTTTTTCATATTTCTCATTGAAGTACCTGGTTTTATGTTTACACCACCTGTGTCAAATGTAATGCCTTTTCCAATAATAACCAATGGTTTATCTTTTTTTGAAAGTTTTCGATTTGTTATTTCAATCACTTTTGGTTTTGAAGAGGAAGATTTACCAACAGCACATGTCAAAGGAAAATTCGAATTTATTTCTTTTTCAGTGTAATCAATAAAATTAAAACTTTTAAACAAATTATTATTTTTAATTTTTGAGTAATAAATTGATGGGTCTAATTTATTTGCAGGGCTATTTATCAAGTCTCTTGAAAAATTTATACAATCTGAGTAAAAAGTTAAAAACTCTAATTCCTTTTGTTCCTTTACGTATAATAAAATTTTTTTGGATTTAGACTGATACTTATAGTTGCCCCAAGCCCATGCTTTGTATATTTCAGACTCCTTAGATTTTGCAAATTTAGTAGAAATATAATAGTTACCAATGTTAGACGCAGAAAAAGCACTAATTGCCTCTAGGTTTTTATCTGCACCCTCTCCTAATATGACCTCTTTCAATCTTCCGTCCTCATAGGGAATTTTGAGAATTTTTCCCGATTCTGCCTTGAAATTATTAGATAAAGCCCAATTTTTAGTAAAAGATGATTGTGTTAACAACCATTTATCAAATTTACTTTGTGAAATGATAGATATTTTTGTAGAACACTCAGTATTATCATTGGTAAACATTGCTTATAATAAGGATATTAAAAAAAAATGACTAAACAACAAGCGGAAAAGAAAACTTTAAAATTTGAAACTGAAGTATCAAAGCTCCTAGATATAGTTGCTAATTCACTCTATACCGAAAAGGAAATATTTTTACGTGAATTAATATCAAATTCATCAGATGCATGCGAAAAGCTTAGATATGTTAGCCAGACTGACTCCAAAGCTCCTAAAACAAATAAATTCCAAATTCGAATTCATCTTAATGAAAAAAATAAAACTATCTCAATAAAAGATAATGGGATTGGCATGGATAATAAAGATATGCAATCAAATTTAGGCACAATAGCTAAATCTGGCACAGAAGAGTTTATTAAAAAGATGGGTGATAAAAAGGGAGATATCAATCAAATTGGTAAATTTGGAGTTGGTTTCTATTCATCATTTATGGTTTCAGATCAAGTAGTAGTAAGATCAAAAAAATATGACTCATCCAGTGGTTACCTTTGGACTTCAGATGGTAAAGGTACATTTTCAATTGAGGAAACGGAATACAATGAAATTGGAACTGAAATTACTTTATCAATTAAGAAGGATGAGAAAGAGTTTTTAAGTAAATATAAATTAGAAGAAATAATAAAAAAGTATTCTGATTTTGTTCCTTTCCCCATTTTTGTAACATCCGAAGAAGATAAAAATGATAAGAAAAAAGATGATAAAACTGAAGAACAAGTAAACTCTGCTGAAGCCATTTGGCTAAAAGATAAATCAAAAATTAAAATAGATGACTACAAATCTTTTTATAATCAAGTTTCAAACTATTATGATGAGCCTTTAACAACTATTCACTTTAAAGCTGAGGGAGTTGTAAATTATACTGCCCTCTTATATTTACCAAAATCGCAGCCTCAAGATCTTTACCATCCAGATCGCAAAAACAAGTTAAAGCTATATGTTAATAAAGTATTTATTTCTGATAAGTTAGATGCATTAATTCCAGCTTGGCTTAGATTTGTGCCAGGTGTTGTAGACACAGAAGATCTTAGTTTAAATATCTCAAGAGAAATTTTACAAAATAATGCCGTAATTAATAAAATATCTACTGCTATTACAAAAAGAGTTCTAAAAGAAATTCTAGAATTAAAAAAAAAGAAACCAGATGATTTTAAAGATTTTTGGAAGAATTTTGGACCTGTTGTAAAAGAGGGACTTTATGAGTTTAATGACTTTCATGATCAAATATTTGAGTTTTCAACATTTAACTGCTCTGAGAGAGAGGAGATGATAACATTAGATCAATACGTAACTGATTTTTCAAATGATAAAAAGAAAATCTATTATATATCAGGTGAAAACAAGGAAAACCTTATTAATAGCCCTCAAATGGAACTATTTAAAAATAAAAAAATAAATGTTTTGTTAATTTCGGATCCAGTTGACGAATTCTGGATGCCAATGAAAATGAAATTCAAAGATTATGAATTTACATCTATTACTAAAGGTGAAATAGATATTGAGGATAAAAAAGAGTCAAAAAAAGACAAAGAAGAGCCAAAGGAAGACAAAGATTTTGTTGGATTTTTAAAAGACAATCTGAAAGATAAAGTTAAAGATGTAAAGATTTCTAAAAGACTAACTACAAGTGCTTCATGTTTAGTAGCTGATGAGAATGATATGGATATGCATTTAAAAAAACTGATGGCCGCTAATAATCAAAATATTTCTGATGAAAAAAGAATTTTAGAAATAAATATTAATCATGAATTAGTTAATAAATTAAAATCTTTAGATAAAAATCAAAAAGACAAATTCTGTGAAATTCTTTATGACCACGCAAAGCTAATGGAGGGTGAAAGCCTTGACGACCCAAAAAAATATACGAATTTAGTCTCAGAACTCGTTTCGTTATGAGCGATCAAAACAAAATAACAGACCCCATCGAATATGTTTCAAAAAATACTGATATAGTAATGTGCGATGGTGGAAGTGGTGATTTAGGTCATCCAGCTGTTTATTTTAAATTTGGTAAAAAAAAAGAAATTGTGTGTAACTATTGTAATAAAAAATTTATAAAAAAGGACTAAACTTTTTTTTCTTTATTTACTTCTCTCACTAAAAAATCTCTGAGGGCTTCAATTTTTTTAGAACCCTTCAATTCAGGAGGATAAGTAAAATAAATAATTGTCTTTGGAGTATTTGCATTAGGTAAAATAGGAACAAGATTGTTATTAGATATTTTCATATATTCTGGTAAGGCACCAATGCCCGCTCCTCCTCCAATAGCTCTCATAACTCCATACATATTAGATATATAAATGGTCTTGGGTTTTTTTGATTTAGGAATTAAATCCAAAATACAGTTTACATCGGGTATAGATGGCTCAACATCATGACCAAAAGCAATTATTGTATGTTTTGATAAATCACTCACACTTTTTGGTATACCAAATTTTTCAATGTATTCTGGTGAGGAGTAAATTTTAAATTGAAACTCATACAAAGGAAAACGAATTAAATCCATTTGTGTAGGCTCTTTTAATCGTAAAGCTACATCAGCCTCACCTAAGGAAAGGTCTGTATATTTATTTTCAATTCTTATAGAAATATCAATATCAGGATATGAGTTTGAAAATTTTGCTATTCTTGGGGCAAGCCATGTGGTACCAAAGGCAACAGTTGCAGCTATGTGTAGTGAGCCTGTAGGTTTTTCTTTAGAAGAAGTTAATTGAGACTCAGTTAGAGCTATCTTTCCAAATATATCATGTGCTGTTTTAAATAAAATTTTACCTTGTTCAGTCAATGTAAGTCCTCTGGCATGTCTTTTAAATAGTGATACCTTCAGATCTCTCTCTAGTGAGCTAATCTGTCTACTAATAGATGAATGACTTATATTCATTTTATTAGCTGCTTCTGAGATATTAAGATCTAGTGCAACATTATGAAAAATTTTAAGTTTATCCCAGTCCATGTTTTAATTGATAATTAAGTTATTTATACTATCTATTTTTTGATTAGAAACTCATTAATTTTTTTGTGATTTATAAAATGTCTGTAATATAGACTTATGATTGGGCTTGAAATTCTTAAAAACAGAATAAAAGACGCACCTCAAAGTTCAGGGGTTTACCTTTTTAAAAATAAAAAAGATAACCCGATCTATATTGGAAAAGCTATTAATATCAAAAGGAGATTATCAAATTATGGTAATCTACCAAAACTTCCAAGAAGACTTCAAAAAATGGTTTCACAAACAGTAAATATTGATTTTGAGTTAACAGAGTCTGAAAGAAATGCATTATTATTAGAGGCTTTGCTTATCAAAAAATTTTCACCGAGATATAATATTCGTTTAAAAGATGATAAAAGCTTTCCATTAATTAAAATTACTAAAGGTAACTTTCCAAGACTAACAAGATTTAGAAATGAATTTTCTAATGAAGATAAAGTATTTGGTCCATTTACCTCTGCGTTAAAAACAGACAAAGTCATAAAAATCTTGCAGAAATCTTTTAAGTTAAGGAGTTGTAGTGACTTAGAGTTTAAAAATAGAAAACGGGCATGCCTACTTTATGACTTAAAACAATGCACCGCTCCATGCGTAAATAAAGTTAGTCAAAATGAATACAAAAATCAAGTTGATGATACAGTTAAGTTTTTTCAAGGAGGTCAAAAAAAAATATTTGATAAATTAGAAAAACAAATGGTTTATTTTAGTGAAAGTCAAAACTATGAAAAGGCAGCAGAGCTTAGAGATAGTATACAATCTTTAAATTTTATCATTAGAGAGGAAGTGAAAATCAGTACTCAAGATACAAATTATGACTATATCCATATTGATGATAAAAAACATTTCTCAATATACATTGGTTTTATTAGGTATGGGCGATATCTTGGCGGGAATTTAATTTACTATTCTGAAAAGTTTGAAGATGATATAGACCTTACCTCTTTAATTATACAATTTTATTTAAAGAACTTTAAACCTAATAAAATAGTAATTTCAAAAAAAATTAACGGATATTATGAATTAAAGTCAATTATGAGAGATAATTATAAAATTGATGTATTTCTAAAAAGTAGCAAAATTAATGGTGTTCAGAAAATTTCGAAACTTACCGCAAAAAGAAATGATAAAGAAGTAAATCTTCAAAAACAAAAGTTTATTAACAATCAAGAAATTTTAACTTTAATAAAAAATAGGTTTAATATTAATAACAAAATTGAACGTGTTGAAGCTTACGATAATAGTTTTTTTGGTAACAACTATGCTGTGGCATCCTATGTAGTGTTTAATGAAGAGGGTTTTAGTATAAAAGACTCTAGAACATATAAATTTAAAGATTATGATTTAAAAAAGTTTGGTGATGCAGATTTAATGCGAAAGGTGTTTAAATCTCGTTTCTCCAAAGATGATAAAATTTTACCAGATTTAATAATTATTGACGGGGGTCAACCTTATTTGAAAATTTGCCAAGAAATTATTGATGAAAGCGGTATTAGTGAAAGTATAAAGTTAATTGGGGTGTCTAAAGGTTTTAAAAGAGATTTTAGATTTGACAGATATCATACTCTAAGTGAAAAAAATCTATCTTTGAAGGATAGCCCTCAAATAGAAGGTTTTATCCAAAAAATGAGAGATCAGGCTCACAAATTATCCAAAAAGAATAGTATGAAAAGGATGTCCGACTCCCTAAAAACAAGTTTTTTAGATGATATATCTGGCATTGGGAAAGTAAAAAAGATGAGGGTAATTAATTTTTTTGGAAGTGTTCAAAATTTAAAGAAAGCTAACAAAGATGAGTTAACTCAAATAAAAGGATTAAATTCGAAAAATATTAAGGCTATATTGGATAAGATAAATGGCTAAAATTTATACTATTCCAAATATTATTACCTTTGTAAGAATTATTTTAATTCCCATAATTTTATATTTACTGTTCTCTGATAATTCTAAAGTGGTTCTTATTGCAGGCTTACTTTTTATAATATCTTCTATTTCTGATTATTTTGATGGGTATTTAGCCAGAACATTAAATCAATCATCTAAGCTTGGTACTTTACTTGATCCTATTGCTGATAAACTTTTAATAGCAGCTGTCATTATAGTGTTGATAGACACAAGAGTAATTGCAGATATTCATGTTATTCCAGCTATAATTATTTTATTAAGAGAAATTGCAATTTCAGGTTTGAGAGAATTTTTAGCTAAATTAAATACTGATATGCCAGTAAGCAGACTAGCTAAATATAAAACTACATTTCAAATGGTTAGTTTATCAATTCTCATAATAGGATTAGGTTTTGAATTAAATGATTTTCTTTGGAATTTAGGCTTAGTCACATTATGGCTTGCTGCTATTATTACTTTGTTATCTGGATATAATTATGTAGCAAAAGGTCTCAAACATATTTGAATATTACATTAAAATATTTTTCTTGGATAAGAGTAAAACTTAAAAAAAGTCATGACTTAATTGAATTTAATCAAACTATAAGTTTTAAAGAATTGAAAAATAATCTCATTTCAAAAGACGCTATATATCAAGAAATATTTGAGGATAAGAGTGTGAAATTTTTTTTAAACTTGAAGGAAATAGATGATGAAAATCAAATACTTAATAATGGTGACATATTGGCTTTTTTACCTCCCGTTACAGGTGGATAATGATTAAAATTACTAATGAAAGTTTTGATTTAGAAACAGAGTTAAAAAATGTTTCATCCGATACAAATGGTGCATACAGTTTCTTCTTAGGAACAGTTAGATCTGATTTAAGCTCATCAAATAAGAAAATTAAAGGAATTTATTTAGAGTGTTATGAAGAATTAGCATTAGTTCAGCTAAAAAAAATTAGGGGCAAAGCATTAAATAATTGGAAACTAAATCAATGTTTAATAATTCATCGAATAGGAAAATTGGATTTAGGAGAAAAAATTGTATTAGTAATTACTGCTTCATCTCATCGTGCAGACGCCATAGAAGCTTGTGAGTTTGTAATTGATAACTTAAAAATTGATGTGGCTTTTTGGAAATTTCATTTATTTGACAATGATGAAAAAGAAATAGTATTACAAAAAAACTTTGATAATGAAAAAATGTTAAAATGGAAAGATATTATTAATTAGCTATCTTTGTAATTTGGATCTACTTCTTTCATATATAATCTTGAAATCTTTGTTGTAATGTCTCCAACTTTAAAAGTTTGATTATCAATTTTTCCTACGGGAGTTACTTCTACGGCAGAACCTGTCAGAAAAATTTCCTCAGCATTTTTTATTTCATCAGGAAATATATCTCTTTCAATAACTTTGATACCTTCATTCTTAGCAATTTCAATTACAGCCTGGCGTGTAATTCCATTTAAAAAACAGTCAGGTACTGGAGTATGAATTTCACCATTAATTACTAAAAAAATATTTGAACCAGTAGACTCACTAACTCTTCCTTTATAATCAAGCATCAAAGCATCTGTAAAACCATTTTTTTCTGCTTCATGCTTGCTTAAGGTGCAAATCATGTACAGACCAGCAGCTTTAGTATCAGTCGGTATGCAATCTGGCGGTGGTCTTTTCCAAACTGCTGTTTGGAGAGATATTCCTTTTAATCGGTCTTCTTTATTAAAATAACTAGGCCATTCCCAAGTAGCAACGGCTACATTTATTTTGTTTTTCTGTGCAGAGATAGCCATCATTTCACTTCCTCTCCAAATTACAGGACGAACATAACCATATTTTATGTTCATTTTTTTGATAGTTTCAATTTGGGCATTGTTTATTTCATCTTTGGAATATGGTACTTCTATACCCATTCTTTGCGCAGAAAAGAAAAGTCTATCAGTGTGTTTTTCTAACTTATAAATTTTTTCTCCATAAACTCTTAGTCCTTCAAAAACGCAACTACCATAATGAAGCCCATGATTTAATACGTGAGTTGTAGCATTTTGCCACTCTACAAATTGACCGTTATACCAAATAAATCCAATTCTTTTATCAAAGGGAATGATTTCCATAATTCGAAATAATGTAATATTATTTATTAAAATTCACAATATAATTATATTCATATCTAATGAATTTAAGTTTTGCAGATACTTTATATTTTAAAAAAGAAAACACCCTAGAAATCATTTTAGGTCTACATAGATCTTATAAATCTCTTCAAAGAGAAATTCAAATTTGTTGTGAGATAAATAATTTAACATTTAATGAATTGATAGTGATTTTAGAAATAAAGAAAGGTTTTAAAAAGAAAATTGATATAGCAAATAAAGTATTTTTAAAAAAACAAAACCTAAATCTTATACTGAAAGACCTTCAAGTAAAAAAAATATTAAAACTAGAAGAAAAAAATATATTAATTACAAAAAATGGAGAGGAATTAATTGAAAAAACCACAACGAGAATAAATGAAAAAATTATAAAGGCTTTTAGAAGGACAGATCCTAAAAATATGTCTGGTTTTATAAATATAATTGAGTCATTATAATGGATGATAAACATATACTTTTAGTAGAGGACGATAAAACACTTCATGAGCTTATTGAAAAATTATTATTTAATAATAATTACATAGTATCAAAAGCTGTAAATATTACTGAAGCAAAAAAATTAGTAGATATTTTTTCATTTGATTTAATTATTCTAGATGTAATGTTACCTGACAGTTCAGGCTTAGATTTTTATGAAAATACAATTAAAAATAGAATTAATACGCCTGTTATATTTCTTTCTGCTCTAAGTAATGTAGATGATAGAGTTACTGGATTAGAACTTGGCGCGGATGACTATATTGGTAAACCTTTTGACTCAAGAGAACTATTGCTAAAGATAGAAAAGAATATTTCAAAAAAACAATCACTTGATTTAGTAAATTTTGGGAATGAAACAGAGTTTGATATAAAAAAAGAACAATTATTATTTAAAAAACAAAAAATAAACCTCTCAAGTAATGAAGTAAAAATACTAAAATTATTAATTAATTACTCTCATCAATACTTAACAAGAGACTTGTTAAACGCTGAATTAGGGCTTGATTACTTGTCAAGAAGCGGAGATATGCAAATTTCAAGATTACGTTTAAAACTTAAAAAAGAATGTAATCTTAAAGATGTAATTAGATCCGTTCACGGTAAGGGATATAAAATTTTTATTTAATGTTTAAATGGAGTAATTTTTCAGAGAGCCTTTTAGTAAGGTCGGTTTATCTTATAACGATACCAATAGTATTAGTCCAAATTATTGGAATAGTAATATTTTTTGAATTACACTGGGATTTAGTTTTAAAAAGAAGTGCTCAATCAATATCCAATGAAATAAAAATTTTGGAAATGCAGAAAGACTTACCATCTCGTGATAATTACGCAAATACGTTACAAATTATAACAACTAATAATTTAGATTTAAGTGAAACTAAGGAGGTATCAAATTGGATATTCAAGAAACGAATGAAAAATTCTTTGGAACAAATATCTTTAGATTTTAAAGTTTTACAAAACGAAAATTACTTTATTTTTTTTAATAATAAAAATAAAGACTATTTTTATCTAGTACCAAAGAAAAGAGTTGAAACTAAAACTGTAGGAGGTTTTTTTTTGTGGACAATAGCTATAAGTATTATTTTATCTTTAATTTCATATTTATTTATAAAAAAACAAATCCAACCACTTAAAAGACTTGGAATAATTACAAGAAGTTTTGGTAGAGGTATTGAAACTCCAAATTTAAAGCCGACTGGATCTTCAGAAGTTAGAGGTTTAATAAAAGACTTTAATAACATGCATAACAACATTAACAGCACTCTTGATAACCAAAGAAATATGTTAGCAGGTATTAGTCATGATTTAAAAACTCCTCTTACAAGAATAAATTTAATGATTGAGGAAATTAATAACAAAACATTAAAAAACTCAATTGCTCAGAATATCTCCGAGATGAATGTTATGCTAAATCATTATCTAGACTTTATTAAAAATGAAAAAAATGAAAATTTAGATGAAATAGACACGTCTAATTTTATATCTAATATAGCTAAAAATTACGCAAAACTTGAAGTTTTGAATAATAATTCAAATCAAATACTTATCAGAAAAAATCAAATAACAAGGGCCATCATGAACATATTAGACAATGCCGATAAATTTGCAGAAAAGATTTTTATAAGTTCAAATATATCAAATAATACTTGGAAAATAGAGATTGAGGATAATGGTCCAGGTACAAATTTATCACAAGAACAATTGATAAGGCCTTTTGTTAAAGGCTCTGATCAATTAAATCAAGGTACTGGATTAGGTCTATCTATTGTTCAAAAACTGATAAAATTAAATAATGGGGAGTTAAATTTCAAAAAATCCTCACATGGTGGCTTAAAAGTAACTGTTATATTACAAATTTAGGTTTAAAAAAGTTTACCACCATTTGGGATTTTAATTGAGGGCATTACTAATACCGGATTATTTTCATCATCAGGAAAACCCAGGACCAGCACCTCAGAAATCATTTTTCCTATTTGCTTTGGTGGAAAGTTTATAACTGCAGCTACTTGCTTACCAATTAATTCCTCTGGGAGATAGTGTTTAGTAAGCTGCGCTGATGTTTTTTTTTGACCAATCTTTTCGCCAAAATCTATAAGTACATATAAGCTGGGATAACTAGTTTTTTTGTTCAGTTTTGCTTCGATCACTGTTCCAACTCTGATATCAACTTTTTCAAAGTCAGAAAAATTAATCATCCTTTTTTAATAAATGACTTTACTTTATTAATATTATCGAATGCATTCCCTATAGAAGCCATAGTTTTGTCCATACTATTATTATCTTCAATCCAAACATTAAAAGCATATATGTAAATTATGTTACTTATTATTTTTTCAACTTGAGAATTAAGAAATAAATTAAAATAATTATTAATATTTTTTGACAAATTTAAAAAATATTTAGGTTTTTTCTGTGACTCCAAATAAATTCTTAGTGTTATATTTTTATAATCATTCAGAAAATCTAATCTATTAATGACACCTTCAAAAATTTTGTCTTGTGTGGAAAGGTCTTTAGAAGGAACTTTTAATTCAGTCGAAATAAAATTTTCAAAGTCTTTAATAAAAATATTAAGGTCTTGGTAATCTGAACTAATTGATTTAATTTTAGAGGGAAAGCTCTTTAAATGAGCCATGCTATTAAGTTTTTTTAAATTCGTTTTATTAAGATTTTGTGTTTTTTTTCTCACTATCTATTTCCTTAGATCTTTGGTAAGCCCTTTGAAGTGTAGTATATATTATTTTCTCTATATTTTGTGATTTAATGTAATTAACTCCAGCTTCTGTAGTTCCTTTCTTACTAGAAATAGATTTTACAAAATCATCTAACATTTTAGATGAATAATTAGTTTCTAATACATTTTTGAATAATTCTATTACTTCTTTTTCATTCATATGATAGGGCTTAGCAAGTTTTTTGGATGCTTTAACGAAAATATTTACTATATATGCAATAAATGCTGGTCCACTACCGAAAACTGATGTAGCAAAATTAATTTGATCTTCATTTCTAACATTAATAATTGTTCCGAAAGTGGATAATATTTTTTTTAGTTTACTATCAAATAAATTTTTATTTTTCATATAAATATGAGTTTGAGATTTATAATTTAAAGCCATTACATTTGGCATAATTCTTATAATTTTTTTTGATTTTAAGGTTTTTTCAATCGTTGATAATTTAATACCAGCCATACAAGAAATTACCAAGGTTTCTTTTGAAAGATATTTCTGAAATTGACTTCCAAAAGTTAGGAATGTTTTTGGTCGAATAAGAAAAAATATATAATTGTAGTCATTATTGAAATTTAATATTCTTTTTTTTAAATTAATATTTTTTATTACACCTTTCGAATTTAATGCGTGAATGTTCACAGAGTTAAGTAGTTTTTTTGATAGTAAGGATTTAGCGAGGTGTCCAAAACCTATAAAAAGTACTTTTGGCTTAAGCGTGGCCGACAATTTTTTGATTAATTAAAATTTGAGTAGTCTCAACAATTTTATCGCCTTTTAGTAACACGGAAACAAGGTGATTAAATTCAGATAAAATATTTTCTAAATAACTTCTAATATCTTCTGTGGTTACTTTTCCTGAAATTGGAAGACTATGTCTATAAATAATTTTATTATTATTATTTTGTTTAAGTGTACCAATAACCAGATTATTGTTAATTTTACTCATATGATTGGTAAGAAAACTATATTCATAATTATCAATGCTAAATGATGATATGAGAACTTTTAAATCATCAATCCATTGAAAGTCCATTATTACTTTATGCTCATGGATCTCCGTTAAAAGGGAAATATCGTTGTTTACGTTGTTTTTAGATAACTGTTTAACATTGAAAATATCTTCGAGAATAGAAATGGGGCTAGAATCAATGTTTTTTTGAGACATACACAATATGTATCACATTACTTATCTTAGTAAATACTATATATAGTATTAAATTACTTAATAATGGTTAAATTTAATCTTTTCTGTTGATTAAATATTTCTTTAATTTTTTAAAATCTGATTTGAAATCGTTAAAAATTTGGGCAACTTCAACTGAATTATAAAGTATTTTTGATAACTTAAGATAAAGTTTATCTTTGTGTGACACGTAAGTTGTATTATTAGTTTTTACAGTGTTTGAATATCCTAGTTTTTTATCGCCAGTAGCTTTTGAGCTGTTCGGTTTAACCATAAGGTGGTACAGCATATCTTATATTCTTGGATTTATTTACTTTTATTTTTTTGCATATAATAATTTAAAACAATTTAGTTTGGATAAAAAAAAACTAGAAGACTTGTTTTTTTATTTATTTATTTCTGTCATAATTGGTGGAAGATTAGGCTACGCAATTTTTTATAATTTAAATTTTTACATTCAAAACCCATTTGAAATTTTAAAGGTTTGGCAGGGTGGTATGTCATTTCACGGGGCTTTAATTGGTATTATCTTAACAACTATTATATTTTCAATGAAAAAAAGTATTTCTATTTTTAAACTTTCTGATCTTTTAAGCATAACTGCTCCATTTGGAATTTTTTTAGGTAGAATTTCTAATTTTCTAAATAAAGAATTAGTAGGAAAGCCAACAGAATTTTTTTTAAGCGTTCGTTACCCAAATGAGGATTTTTATAGACATATATCCCAAATATATGAAGCAATATTTGAAGGTTTAATACCAGCTATTTTACTACTATTATTCTATTATAAATTTAAAGTAAAAAATGGGATTATAACATCTTTCTTTTTAATTAATTATGGATTATCAAGAATTATAATTGAAAATTTTAGAATGCCTGACATTCAAGTAGGCTTAAAGTTTAATTTATTATCTCAGGGTCAAATATTATCAATTCCAATTGTAATACTTGGTTTTTATTTTCTATATTTATGTCAATACAAACAAAAATAGATACCATCATCAAATCAGTTGGTTCAATTAATATTCAAGATTTTGTAGAAATCTCTAATTTTGATAAAGACTCAGGTTTCTATAATAAACCAAATATTGAAAAAATTGGCAAAGATGGTCAGTTTATGACATCTCCTGAAATATCCTCTTTATTTAGCATGTCCCTTACTAATCAGTTTTTAAAAGAATTTCCAAAGGTTAAAAATGTAAATTTATTGGAGTTAGGTCCTGGTAATGGGATACTTACATTAGATATTTATCATTATCTTAAATCAAAGAATATCAATGTTAATAACATTACTTTATTAGAAAGAAGTGATTATTTTAAAGGAAAAATTTTTGAAAGATCAGATGTAGAATTTAATTTTATAGAAAATATCTATGATTATGAAATAGATAACGACGATACTGTTTTTATTTACTCTAACGAATTTTTTGACGCCATTGGGTCTAAGCAATTTATATTTAATAATGGTAATTTTAATGAAATAAAAATATCAAGAGAAAATAATAGATATTTTTTAATTCAAGATAGTGTTGCGATGTCTGGAGAATTAATAGATCGCTATTCAAAATACAAATTTAAAAATAATGATATACTTGAGCATTCAAATTTAATTTTGAATATACTAAGTGATATTCAAAACTTAAATTGCAAAAATTATTTTTTTACTACAACTGATTATGGCTACACGAAATTACCATTAAAGAGTACTCTTAGATTATTATCGAGCCATAAAAAATTAGACTTATTTGATGAATTTGAAAATGTAGATTATTCTTTCGGGGTTAATTTCGAGTTATTAAAGGATTTTTTTATTAGTAAAAATCCACAAATTATAAACCAAAAAGATTTAATTTGTAATAATCTCCCAAACGAATACCTAAAATCAAGTAACAAGAATATTAGAGAAATTATTGAGTTAATTAGTGGAGAAAAATTTAATGATATGGGTCAGGTATTTTTGAATCTCTCTTTTAAAAAAGATGGAACAATCAGTAAAATTTAAGTTTTTTAATAATAAAAATGGAAAATCAAAGGGAATTTATAATTCTCTTAATTGCGGATTAAAGTCTAGAGATAATAAAAATAATGTAAAAGAAAATATTGAAATTGCTAAAAATCTCATATCTAAAGAAAAAAAAGTATTAATTATTCCTAACCAATCACATTCAAGCAAATGTCTTATAGTCAGAAAAAATAAATCTGTTTACAATTGTGATGGTGTTGTGACACGAGATGATAAATTTATTCTTGGTATTACGACAGCTGATTGTTTGCCAATAATATTTATTGATTACCAAAATAAAGTCATAGGAATTTGCCATGCAGGATGGAGAGGTTTAAAAAGAGATATCATCGAAAATACCATAAATAAAATGCTTCAAATTGGCTCCATAAAGTCAAATATTAGGGCTTTTATAGGACCTTGTATAAGAAAGAACTCTTACGAGGTATCTCGAGAATTCATAAATGATATGAAATTTAAAGATAAAGGTTTATGGACTAAAAAAGGTGATAAATATTATTTTGACCTTCCTAAACTTGCTAAACGTAAATTGAATGCTTTTGGTATTTCTGAAATTGTAGACTCCAAAATAGATACTTTTAAAAACTTAAAATATTTTAGTTATCGAAGAAGTATTCATCTCAAATACAGAGATTATGGGAGAAATTTAAGCTTGGTATCTATAATTTAACTTTGTATGGATATACATTTTACTATATAACCAAGCTAACTAATGAAAATTATTTCTGGAAATAGTAACATTGAGTTATCTAAAGAGATTTCAGAATATCTAAAAATTCAATTATCTGAGACAACTATGACAAGGTTTTCTGATAAAGAGATATTTGTTGAAATTGGTGAAAACGTTCGAGGAGAAGATGTTTTTTTAGTTCAATCAACTTCTTTCCCTGCCAATGACAATTTAATGGAATTATTGGTAGCAATTGATGCTCTAAAACGTGGGTCTGCAAAAAGAATCACTGCTGTTTTGCCATATTTTGGTTATGCAAGACAGGATAGAAAAACTGGACCAAGAACTCCTATATCAGCAAAATTAGTAGCCAATCTAATTACCACAGCTGGTGCAAATAGAGTTTTAACAATGGATCTACACGCAGGTCAAATTCAAGGTTTTTTTGATATCCCCTTAGACAACCTATATGCAACTAATATGTTCATGAGTGACATTAAATCAAATAAAAGGGATGAAAATCTTGTATTTGTCTCTCCAGACGTCGGAGGTGTTTTAAGAGCTAGAGCATTTGCAAAAAAACTCGACGCTGATTTAGCTATAATTGATAAACGTAGAGACGCTCCAGGTGTTTCTAATGCTATGAATGTCATAGGCTCGGTTGATGGAAAAAAATGTATAATTGTTGACGATTTGGTTGACTCAGGAGGAACAATTTGCAATGCGGCTAAAGCTCTTAAAGAGAATGGTGCCACAGAGGTTTATGGGTATTGTTCTCATGGTGTTTACTCTGGAAAGGCTTTAGACAACATAAATAATTCAGTTTTAGAGGAAATGGTTTGTACAAATACAATTAAACCCACTTTTGAAGTGCCCTCATCAATGAGGTATTTATCTGTAGCTCCACTTTTTGGTGAAGCTATTAAGCGTATTAATAACGAAACTTCTATATCTTCTCTGTTTGATTAATCTAGGATTTTGTTGTATAAACTCAGCCTATGAAAATCAGTGGAAATATCCCAGCTAAAGAGCGAAAAAAAGGAAATACTAATCCATATTTAAAAGAAGGTTTGATACCCTCTATTATTTATGGTGGTAAGACTGACCCTGTAATGGTAGCAGTCGACACTATTCAGCTTAAAAAAAGATTTGATGAGGGTGGCTTCTACTCAAAAATATTTGAAGTCGAATTTGGTGATAAAAAAGAAGCAGTAATTGTCAAAAGCGTTCAAAGACATAAAGTTAAACATAACCCTATTCATGTAGATTTTCAAAGAGTGGATGAAAAAACAAGAATAGTAATATCAGTCCCTGTTGAATTTACCAACCAAGAGTTATCTCCTGGATTAAAACAAGGTGGTATCTTAAACGTTGTTCGAAGAGAAATCGAGTTGTCTTGTCTTGCTAATAATATACCAGAAAAATTTGTTATCTCTCTTGAGGGTAAGGAAATTGGTGATGATATCAGATTAAGTTCTGTGACTTTAAGTGAGGGAATGAATCCCACTATTCAAGGTAGAGATTTTATGTTAGCTACGGTTCAGGCTCCAAAGGTTGAAAAAGAACCAGAACCAGAAGAAACCGAAGAGACAACTGAAGAAACAGCAGAAAAAACCGAAGATAAGAAAGAAGAAGAAAAAGCAGCCGAATAATATAGTCTATCTATATGCTTACTTTATATTGCCTAGGCAATCCAACAGTTAAACATAAAAATAATAGGCATAACGCTGGACTATTACTTGGAGAATTTCTAGTCGATAAATTAGAACTCAAACTAAAAAAGTTTAAGAACTTTAAACTTTCTAATTCTTTCCTACTTGATGGCCAAAAATGTCAAATCGCTTTATCTGAAAGTTATATGAATGAGTCCGGAAACGGTATACTGAGCCTCAAAACAAATAAACTCAGTAAGTTAGATGAAATATTTGTTCTATATGACGAACTAGATTTGGATTTAGGGGAGATAAAAATTAAATTTGCGGGAGGAAACGCTGGTCATAATGGGCTAAGAAGTATCAGTAGTAAAATTGGAGATAACTATTGGAAGCTCAGAATTGGAATTGGTCATCCTGGTGTTAAAGATAAGGTGACAAAACATGTACTGGGTAACTTTAATACAGAAGAAAAGAAACAGCTCATCTTATTATTTGAAGTTATATACTTAAACTTATCTCAGATATTTGTATCGAAACATTTATCTAATTTAGGCATTTAAATGAAGTGCGGAATCATTGGCCTGCCAAATGTTGGAAAATCTACTTTATTTAATGCTTTATGTGAAAATGAGCAAGCTTTAGCAGCCAATTATCCTTTTGCAACAATTGACCCAAATAGCTCTTTAGTAAGAGTGCCAGATGATAGAATTCAAAAAATTGCTGCAATATGCAACCCACAAAAAATAATTCCTGCAGCTTTTGAAATAGTTGATATTGCAGGTCTTGTAAAAGGAGCCTCCAAAGGTGAGGGTCTTGGGAATGCTTTTTTATCTCATATACGCTCAGTTAATGCGTTATTTCATATTGTGAGATGTTTTGAAGATGATGATATACAACACGTTGAAAATAGAATTAATCCTCTCGAAGATATAAAAATAATTAATGCTGAATTAGCTTTATCTGATCTAGAGATCTTGGAAAAAAATTATCAGAAACTAAAAAAAACTCAAAAAACAGATGATGATAAAAAAAAGATATTGATAATTGAAAAAGCAATAGATCTTATTTCTAAAGAAAAAGGAATTTTGAGTAATTTAAATAAAGATGAGATTGAATATTTGCATATTTTTCAACTTATATCTATTAAGCCTGTTGTATATGTTTGTAATGTTGATGAAAATTCATCTGTAAGCGGAAATGCATACACTAAGTCTATTGAGGAATATTCTAAATTGAATGACTCAGAGACATTGATTGTAAGTGCTAAAATTGAGTCTGAAATTTCACAAATAAACGATCATGAAGAAAAAAAAATGTTTCTTGATAGTATAGGCCTTAAAGAAACCGGTCTTAAAAGAGTTATTAAAAAAGGTTATGAACTTTTAAATTATATAAATTTTTTTACTGCTGGTGAGAAAGAGCTAAGAGCATGGACAATTATTAGAGGTACGTTAGCGCCCAATGCTGCTGGAGAAATTCATAGTGATATGGAAAAAGGTTTTATTAGAGCTGAGACAATTTCATATGAAGATTATATTGAATACAAGGGAGAAAGTGGCGCTAAAGAAAAAGGAAAGTTAAGATTGGAGGGAAAAGAATATTTAGTCAAAGATGGCGATATTATCCACTTTTTATTTAATGTTTAATATTTCTCCAAATTTGTTGTTTAGAAATATAGGCTAAGACGAACAATACCAATAAAAATAATATCACTTTTAAACCCATTCTCTTTCGGTCCTCTAAGCTAGGCTCAGCTGCCCAAGCTAAAAAAGTTGTAACATCTGTTGTCATTTGATCCATTGTGCTTTCAGTTCCATCATCATAATCAACAAGACCATCAGATAAAGGAGATGTCATGGCAATTAGATTACCTGCCATAAATTTATTATAGTGTTGACCTTTTGGAACTTTCATATTCTCTGGTGGATCAACATATCCAAGCAACAATGCTTTAATGTAATCAGCACCTTTAGGTCTGGCTTTAACTATTAAAGATAAATCAGGTGGGTAAGCTCCGTTATTGGCAGCTCTAGCAGCATTTTCATTAAGATATGGGTTAACAAACTGATCTGAGGGAATTCCGTCTCTTTCAAACATTTCTCCTTCATCATTTGGTCCATCTAAAACTAAGTGTTCGGCTGCAATAGCTTTTATATGATCTTCACTAAAACCAAGGTCTGATAAATTTCTATAATACAAATAATTCATGGAATGGCATCCAGCGCAAACTTCTCTATAAACTTTTAAACCTCTTTGAGCTGAGGCACGATCATATGTACCGAAAAAACCTTTCCAAGACCAATCATATTTTGGAATATCAATTTTAGCTCCAGCACCATACAAATTGAAACTAAAAAGTAAAAAAATGGCCAGTAGAGCTTTTCTCATATTAGGCTTTTTTGCTTTGCAAATAATTTGTGATAGTTAGAGGTTGTCGTGGTGTTTCTAAAAATCCTACAAGTGGGGCTAAAACAAATATAAACAAAAACCAATATGCAGTTCCAATCCTTGAGATAAGTACATAAAGACCTTCAGCAGGTTTACCTCCAACATACATAAGAACCAAAAAGTTTACAGCAAACAAGAGAACACAGTATCTCCAGATAGGTCTAAATAAACATGATCTAACTTTAGATGTGTCCAGCCATGGTAGTAAGCCTAATGCTAGAATGGAGCTAAACATAGCTATCACACCGCCTAGTTTATCTGGAATAGCTCTAAGTATTGCATAGAAAGGTAGAAAGTACCACTCAGGCACAATATGTGCAGGAGTTACCATAGGGTTGGCTTTGATGTAATTATCGGAGTGGCCTAAAATATTTGGGTAATAAAAGAGAATAAATGCCAAAATGATAAAGAAAAATATTGTAGCATTTAGATCTTTAATAGTTACGTATGGATGAAAACTCACTGTTTCATCCCAGCTTTGAGGCTCTGTGCCAGTCGGATTATTAGAACCAGTCATATGCAGTGTAATTACGTGAAAGACTACTAAACCGACAATTGCAAAAGCTAATAGCCAATGAAGTACATAAAAACGATTAACAGCTGAGTCACCAACAGTGAAGTCACCAAGAAGTAATGTAAGTATCGCATCTCCTACAACAGGAATAGCTGAGAAGAGATTTGTTATAACTGTTGCTCCCCAATAAGACATCTGACCCCATGGGAGTGTATATCCTAGAAATGCAGTTGCCATCATCAGCATAAACATAGTCAAACCAAAAATGTAGACTAACTCTCTGGGTGCTTTGTATGATCCAAAATATAAAGCTCTAAAAATGTGAATAAAAGTAGCTATAAAGAAAAAAGACACTAAGTTGGCATGTAAATATCTAATTAACCAACCAAAACTAACGTCTCTCATGATCCTTTCAACAGAGTCAAAGGCATCATCGGCTGAAGGCTTATAATGAAAACCTAGAAAAATTCCAGTTAAAATTAGTCCTATAAGACAAAACATAGCTATACCACCAAATGACCAAAAGTAATTGAGTGATTTAGGGACGGGAAACTTTAAGTATTCTGCTTCCATCATTCTTATAAGAGGAAGTCTAGAGTCAATCCAACCTTTTATACCAGTGTATGGTGAATTTAGTGTTTTTTTGTAACCTTGTAATTCATTTGAACTCATTAAATTATCCTATCTTTATTCTGTTATCAGTTAAAAAAACGTAAGGTGGAACAGGTAAGTTGGTCGGAGCTGGGCCTTTTCTTATCCTGCCAGAAGTATCATAATGAGAACCATGACAAGGGCAAAACCATCCGCCATAGTCTCCTTTTGTATCCGAAGCTTTTTGTCCAAGAGGTACACAACCTAAATGAGTACAAACACCTAATACAACTAACCAATTATCTTTTTGAACTCTAGCAGAGTCCTCCTCTGCATCTGGTAGTTCCTCTAAAGAAATATTTCTAGCACTGTCAATTTCACTTTTTGTTCGATGCTTTATAAAAACAGGTTTACCTCTCCATATTACTGTCAAACTCTGGCCCTCTTCCAAGGGAGATAAATCTATTTCAGTTGATGCCAAGGCTAGAGTATCTTTGCCTGGATTCATGCTTGATATAAAAGGAATAAGTAAACTAGCTGCCCCAACCCCTCCTAGGGTCATTGCTGATAATTTAATAAAATCTCTTCTTGGTTTTTTACTATCTGACATTTGTGTTTAAATCTAAGTAGATTTTATTGGTAAGATGTAGCATAAGTAGTAGTCATCATGACGCATAAATTTGCAATTTGTCTCTATCAGCCCGATATGCCTCAAAATCTTGGTGTGATTATCAGAACCGCTGCTTGTTTAGAGTTTCCCCTTCACATAATCAAACCTTTGCCTTTCTCCATGACAGATAAAAGATTTAAAGGCGCTGTGATGGATTACATAGACCATTGTGAAATTGTAAATCATGAAAATTGGGATAATTTTTATTTATATTCAAAAAAAAATAACAACAGAATAATCTTAGCCACTACTAAAACCGACAATAATCTTTATGAGTTTAAGTTTGAAGATAATGATATTATTTTATTTGGAAAAGAAACAGCAGGTGTGCCAGAAACAATTCATAATACTGTCAATAACAAAATAACGATACCGATAAGCAGCAAAACAAGGTCATTAAATCTTGCTACCTCTGTTGCAATTGTTGTTTCATCAATTAAAGCTGATTTTTAAGATAAAAAATCTAAAAATTGCCTAAGCTCATTATTCGCTTTTAAAAAAGTAATGGTATTTTTTGGAAATGGCATCTTGTAGATCTTATTAAGCTCTTGTGATATTTTTTTTTCTTTTACAAAATCTGTAATGTTTTTTGAGAGTAACATTATAGCTTCCAAATCAGCTGGAAAGGTTTTTGTATTTTCAAATAATGAAAGAAACCTGATATATCTTATTGCCCTTAGATAATCTTTTTGAATTTGTACAATTGGGTCAAAAATAAATTTCAAGTAGTTTTTTTTAAAATGCTCAACACCTGAATAAAAATCGAACACCTCCCCTATTAAATTTATGTATATGCTATTAAATGTAAAATCTCTTCTTAAAGAGTCCTCTTTAATACTCAAGGCATTAGCAATTTTTGAATGTCTTCCAGATGGGGCTACATCTTTTCTAAATGAATTTATCTGGAACTCAAAATCACCTAATTCGAACGATATACTTTTATAAGCTTGATAATATTTTGCACTATCATATTTATCAAAAATTTTATCGACCGTTCGATCATCTAATTCTGGAATAACTACATCAATATCTTTGTTTTCGTGATTATCCGATAATAAAGACCTAGTAGCTCCTCCAATAAGATAAATATCCTTTTTTTCAAATGGAAGCATACTGCAGATTTCATCAAAATGAGAAATATTAGAGATTTCTTCAACTTTTTTTTTTAAATTCATCTTCTAATTTAATTCCATGAGTTCTAGCCATCTTTGCTCTTTATTTTCCAATTCTATTTGGAGAGAGCCTAATTTTTTAGTTGTGCTAATAAATAACTCATAGTCCTTTTTATAAAGATCTGGTGCCTCTATGATTTTTTCAAAATGAACAATTTCTTCTTTCAAAAGGTCTATTTGCTTGGGTAAATTATTAAGCTCATATTGTAATTTAAAGGTTAACTTTTTTTTATGTAAATTTTTTAAATTTATATTTTTCTTTTCAGATTTATTTTCATTTTGAGAATAGTTATTAGTATCATTTTCAAGAAGATCTTTGTTTTTTAAGAAGTCATGATAGCCACCATTAAATAACAAAACATCACCATTTCCTTTAAAAAATAATATTTTATTTACTAATTTGTCTAAAAAATCTCTATTGTGTGAGACAACTACGAGAGTCCCGTTGTAATTAGAAAGTATAGACTCTACTAAATCTAAAGTATCAATATCAAGGTCATTAGTAGGCTCATCTAAGATTAAGCCACTTTTAGGATTTGATAAGACTTTTGATAAAAGTAGTCGATTTTTCATTCCACCAGATAAACTCCCGACAGGATCATTTGCTTTAGATGGATCAAAATGGAAATCTTTTAAATAACTGCATACATGTCTCTCTTTACCCTGCGTTTTTAAGTAATCGCCACCAGAGGGGACTAAGACCTTCTTTATTGGTAAATTGTCTTTTAAATCATTTCTTAATTGATCAAAATAGGAAAACTCTAACTCTTTTCTTAATTTTAAAGTTCCCGATTTTAAATTCAGTTCATTAAGTAAAATTTTTAAAAAAGTTGTTTTTCCAGATCCATTACCTCCCAAAAGACCAATTCTATCTTTTTTGCTTATTTTTAAATTAAAGTTTTTTAAAATAAAATTTTTATTATTTTCTTCATAGTAAAATTCTGCATTGTGAAACTCTGCAACATTTTTAAAATTCTTTGAATTCTCATAAATTTGATTAATTTCAATCTTTTTTGTAGCTTTTTTAAATTCGCTAATATCTTTGTCTAAATTTTCCTTTAAGTCTTTAGCTTGTTCTAACCTTCTGGTATTTCTTTTAACTCTTGCTTTAACTCCTTTATTAGCCCAATTCACCTCTAAATTGACAAATTGCTTCCTATTTTGTAGTTCTCTCTCTTCTTGTGATAAAAGAGTTTCAGACCAATTATCAAAATCACTATAACCTTTGTAGTTTATTTTTATTTTAGATCGATCTATCCATAATATTTTATTTGTAAAGTTTTTTAGAAATTGTCTATCATGACTTACACATAAAATTGCACAATCTAGTTTTTTTAAATAATTTTCTAGCCAAACAATTGTGTCCAAGTCTAAATGATTAGTTGGTTCATCTAATAGCAAAAGATCAGATGGTTTGATTAAATTTTTGATTAGCCCTACTCTCCTTTTTTGCCCCCCAGATAAATGTTTAATTAAACTGTTTTTATCAATACTTAAATTATTGCAAAATATATCTATCTCATAATTATTATCTTGATTTTTGATTACAGATAAAATTTCTTGCTCAACGGTGTTATTATCATCATTTAATACAAAATTTTGGTTGAAATAATTTACAGCAAAATTATCAATACTCCATTTTTCACCAGCATCAATATCATGTTGACCTGATATGACATTCATTAGGGTTGATTTCCCTGCCCCATTTTTACCAACAAGCGCAATAAAATCTTTTCGATGAATATTTATATCAAGTTCCTTTAAAATTTCTTTTTTATGATAACTAACTGATCCCTCTTTAAGTGAAAATAAAAGTTGTTTCATATTATTTCAATTTATAGCTTAGATATGGCTGGGGCGGTAGGATTCGAACCTACGCATGCCGATACCAAAAACCGGTGCCTTACCGCTTGGCTACGCCCCATCAGGATTTAAAGAACTTATCCGAAATAAGAGGATTTTTCAATTCTAACTGAAGGATAAAATTTATTAATCTCCCTAAAAATCGACCTTTCTTTTGCGATTTTCTTGAAAGATACAAAAATTGAAGATCCACTACCACTCATGCCAAATTTTAAGAAATCTTTCCTATAATCCAAAAGGAACATAAATAATTCTTTAAACTCTTTATTTAGCAACATGGATGAACTAGTTAAGTTATTTTGAGATATTAGTTGTTTTTTTGCTCCCATATTATGGTTTTTAAAATAATTATAAATTTTTTTAGTTAAATTTTTTTGTGAAGGAAAAATTAAGTAAACTTTCCTCCAATAATATTTTTTTGCATTGAGGTATTTATACTGACTTAATCCATCAATTATTTTTGGATATTTATCTTTAAAAATAATTACATCTGAACCAATTAAAGGTGCATCTTTTTCAAAGTTTTTTGAAGTAATTTGATGATATTTATATAGAAATTTTAAAATTGAGGCTGCATTTGAGGATCCGCCTCCTAATCCATAACCAACTGGTATTTTTTTGTAAACTAAAAATTTTAATTTTGTTTTAGTTTTGTATTTTCTATCAAAAAATAGAATTGATTTTTTTATAATATCATTTTTCAATTTGATTATTTTTTTATTTTGATCGTAATAAGTAATTTGTAACTTTGTAGAATTAGATACCTTAATTAAATCATTTAATTTTAAAAGAACGACTTTAGAAGAAATCTTATGTTTTTTGATAATTTTGTCATAATATTTAATTTTTAAATCAAGATTTATTTTAGCATAGCTTGTTAATTTATTTATTTTCATTTCTGCCTAAAACTTCCTCGTATTTAAAATAATCTTTATGAAATAATATAATTTTATTATCTAAAAATTTTGATTCTTTGTATCTGCCTAATTCATAATATATTTGAGATAAATGATCTATTATTTCTGGCTCTGAGGGTTCAAGTTGATAAGCATCATAAATCCATTTTTCTGCCAAATCTAAGTTATCTTTCTTAAAATAAAGCCATCCCAAACTATCAAGTATAGCCCCATCATTATAATTTGAGTCTTTTACTGCCTTTTGAAGCATACTTTCTGCAAGATCTAATTTTCTATCATTCTCAACCCATAAATATGCAAGATAATTTAATATGTAAGGATATGAACTTTTAGATATATCAATACTTTTTTGGATAATTTCTTCAGCTCTTTTAATTTCATTATTTCTCTCTAACAAAATACCATATTTAAAAAGATGAATTGCATCATCAGAGTTCTCTATAATACTCATGCAACACTCGTTTATAAAATCTAAAGCACCACTATTATCATTTAAAAAGTACATTTCCATCGCAACAAGAAATGATAACTCTAGATTTATCCAATCAGTTTGATGATCGCTATTATTTATAAAATACACTAAGTCACTCATATCAGTGTCTAATTCAAATGAGGTTGAGATATGAAGGTAGTTTTTAAAAAAATTAAAATTTTTGTCAGTTGGGGTAAAATTTTTAATTAATTTTAATATTTCTTTACTTGGATTTAATTCTGCTAAAAATGAAATTTTTTTATAAAGATAATAATCCCTATTATCTGGATTTATTTCGATTAAATAAGATAATAAAGCAAGTGCTTTTTTATACTCACGCGCATAAAAATAATAAGTGCTAGTTTGAAATAGTTGAAGATATATTATGTCTTCATAATTCTTAACTACGTAATTTTGATCTAATTCAATAGACAAATTATTAAAAGTAGTTGATGACTGAATAAAATCTGACAGTGGAAAATTAATGTTATGATAATTGAAAATACTATCCATGACATTTAATTCTTTAGAATTAAAGATAGAGAGTGTTTCTTTATTTGATGTTATTTCTGCATTAATTTTTTTTAAATTGTTGAGGTCATTTTGAAGATGATAGTAAAAAATACTATTGATATATCTTAAATTTGTAAAGCGACTATCAATTTCATTCAAATTTTCTAAATTATTTTGAACATTGTGTTTATTACAAAAAGTCATCCAAAAATTTATGCTTTTTAGTATAGCCTCTTCAAAAATATAAATTTGTTTTTTGTCAGGAATATTTAAGCATTTGTTATCACCTAGATTCTTTAGAAAAAGAATAATTTCATGAATAAATTCACTTTCAATTTCACTAATATTATCAAAAGTATAATCTCCTATAATAATATTACTTAGTAAGGTTGAAGTATGGTCATTTGAAAAATTATATTTAGGTAATTTTTCCCAAATTAAATAATCATTATTGTATTCAGAATAAATTGAACTTAGAAGTTGATTTTCGAAAGTATTTTTTAATTGAGACCCATATGCATTTACAATAAATCCAAAAAAACATATAAAATATAAACTAATAGATAATTTTTTAATCATGAATTACCAAGACTACCAAAAAAATATTCTTTTGGAATTGATGAATCTGGAGGAATTTCAAGTTAAAAAATCTCAAAATGATACCGATAACCAAATAAATATAGATATTATCAACAGTCCAAGCAAAGCCACTAGTATTGATCAAATAGAGGAATTTTTAAAAAATGAATTATTAAAGTTAAATATTAATCAACCAATCAATCTTGTAGAAGGTGATAAAAATTCGAAGATTTTATTTTTTTACGGTAAATGCGACATTACTGATGAAAAGATAATTGATAAAGCAAATGGTGAGTTATTCGATAAAATGCTTTCCTCCATAAAATTAGATAGGAAACAAATAAGCTTAGTTTCTTATATACCAAGGGGACTTAGTGAGTTTGATAGTAACCACAAAATGAATTCAATTTTACAACTTATCAATTATCGGTTGATTGAATTGATTAACCCAAAATTTTTAATAATTATGTCAAATTATTGCATCAAAATGTTATTGGCTGCAGACTTGTCTTCCATGTCTCTTCGTGGAAAATGGTTTGATTTCAACACACCGAATGACGTGGTACCCAAAAAATGCCGTGTGCTTTATGAGCCGTCTTTATTAATAAACAATCCAGAACTTAAGAAAGATGCTTGGGAAGATTTAAAAGAAATTAAAAAGCAGCTTGGTGGATAGAATGAGAATTATCGTTTTATTAATTGTAACTTTTTTTTACTCACAGAGTACCTTTGCTCTTAGCTCTAAAGATATTGGCCTTTACAAAAGTATTTTTAATGATTATAGAAATGGAAATTTTGATAAAGGTGATAAAGATATAGCAAAACTAGATGATTTAATTCTTATGGGTCATGTACAAGCTTTAAAACTTCTTCATCCAACAGCACATCGCTCTAGTTTTCTAGAGCTCCGAGATTGGCTAAGTGAATATAGTGATCATTACGAAGCTAAAAGGATTTATAAATTGGGAGTAAGAAGAATGCCAGATGGGGCAAAAAAACCAAAAAAAAATTCATACCCACTTTTTGATGAGATCTTTCAAAAAGATAAGTTACAAGAAACTGTCTCCGCTAAATCAAATAAAATATTTTCAAATAAAAATTACTCAAAAAAAATTAGTATTTATAATACTGTAAGATCAAGAGTTGGAAGAGGATGGCCTACTGGAGCATTAGAGTATTTAAACCACCATATAAAATATTTTAATCAAAAAGAAAAATCTTTTCTACTTTCCAAAATTGCCAATGGCTACTACCTTGCAGATTTAGATGATAAGGCTATAAATGTTTTAAATGATGAAGCTTTCTTGAGTCAACCATACGATGAGGGCTTATGGATCAAAGGTCTCTCACATTATAGAAAAGGAAATTACCAAAAAGCCTCGAGACAATTTTTAATACTCTCAAAAATTTCAGATAACAAATGGTTAAGTGATGCTGGTGCTTATTGGTCATTTTTATCCTCAACAAAAGATGCTAATGATGAAATTACATTCAGGGCATCTTTAGAGGCTCTAAATAAATCTTGCAAACCAAGTTTTAATATTTACTCAATTTTATCTTGTAGAATTTTAGATAAAACCATTCAAGACTTTGAATTTAATACCTCATTAATGAGCTCAGATCTTGAGTCATTTTTAAATACTAAATTAGGTGAGAGAATTCAGGCATTAATTGAAATCGATGAACTTCCAATTGCAGAGATAGAATTAAATAGACTTCAAAACATTACAAATGAAAGGTTTAAAAGACTCATACTAAATTTTTCTATTAAAAATGATCTGAGTTCCATGCAAATTAAAACAGCAAAATACTTGTTTAAAGATGATGCCCCAATAGATTTTTTATATCCAACTCCAAAATGGATCCAAGATTACAATTTCAACAGTATTGACCCAACTATTATTATTAGCATGATTAGACAAGAGTCGCAGTTTAGTGCTTTCGCAAAAAGTGGTAAAAGTGCATATGGATTGATGCAAATTCTTCCATCAACGGCTCGTATGGTAAATAAAAAACATAAATTTAAGTCTAATCCGAGAATATTATATGATCCTGAAATTAATGTTGAGACAGGTAGCCTTTACCTTCAAAATTTATTATCTATAAATTATATTAATGGAGATTTGTTAAAGGCTTTAATCTCATATAATGCAGGGCCAGGAAATCTTTCAAAATGGATGAAAAAAACTACATTTAACGATGATAGTTTTCTTTTAATTGAGTCTATACCTTCGAGAGAAACACGGATGTTTGTTGAGAGAGTTCTAACTAATCTTGTTATTTATGAATTAATAAATCATAATTCATTCAATTATGCTGATGAACTAATAGCCACTAATACTATCTTGATTAATGATTGATGAAAAAATAACATTTAAACAAATAAATATTGCCGTAATCACTTTGTCGGATACAAGAAAAGAAAGTGATGATAAATCAGGTAATACATTAAAAGAACTGATACAAAAAAAAGGACATTCTGTTTCCCATTATCAGATTATTAAAGATGAACCTAAGCTCTTTATTACTATTATTCAGAAATTAACAGCATCTATCGAACACGATGTAATAATTACTTCAGGTGGGACTGGTCTGACGGGAAGAGATAATACTATTGATGCCTTAAAAAAAATATCTCAAGTTGAAATTCCGGGATTTGGTGAATTGTTTAGACAATTAAGCTATAAAAAAATTGGAACCTCAACTATACAATCTCGAGCAAGTGCATTTTTATTAAATCAAACTTACATCTTTTGTTTACCTGGATCTACTTCTGCTGTTAGAGATGCTTGGAATGATATTCTTTTTCATCAATTAGACATAAGACACAAGCCATGTAATTTTGTCGAACTAATACCTAGACTTGATGAGTGAATATGTTGTTGGAGTCGACGAGGTTGGCAGAGGATCTCTTGTTGGAAGTGCAATAATTTGTGCTTTTAGATCACAAAATTCCTTATTTGATAAACTTCCATTTAGTGTCTCTGACTCAAAAAAAATAAATAAAAAAAAAAGAGAGGAAATTTATGAATATTTCAGATCAAATAAAGGTTTTGAATATAATTATCAAATTATTTTTGGAAAAAAAAAATTTATTGAAAGGTTTAATATTCACAATGTAGTTTTGCAAAGCATGAAACAATCGATAATTTTGTTGTCTAAAAAATCAGATACGATCATCATAGATGGAAAATTTATTCCAAGCGAAATGAAAGGTTATAAGGTGAAGTCTTTAATTAAAGCAGATGATAAAATTAATCAAGTGTCAGCAGCTTCAATTATAGCAAAAGTCTTCAGAGACAAATTACTTTTGAAGCTCCACTCATTAGATGGTAATTATCAATGGAATAAAAATGCTGGGTACAGTACAAAGTCTCACTTAAGTGCTATTAATACACATGGGTTTAGCAAATATCACAGGACCACTTATCAACCTATAAGTAAACTTATCAAAAAGTTATCTACTTAGTTATCAACAGTAGAGTAAGTTTTTTTTACACAAGATTCTTTATAAATATTAAGATTCATATGTGTTGAAATCAAATAACCTATATTTAGGTGATTGTCTTGATCTATTGGCTAAGATTGAAGATCAGACAATTGATTTAATTTTCTTAGACCCTCCTTATAATTTACAATTAAACAAAGTCTTAACTAGACCAAATCATTCCATTGTCAATGGTGTCAATCAGGATTGGGACAAATTTGATAGTTACTCGAGTTATGATGATTTTACCTTTTCTTATTTAACTGAGTGTAAAAGAGTTCTTAAAACTGATGGGGGGTTATGGATTATTGGTTCATATCACAATATTTTTAGAATTGGAAAAATTCTCCAAGATTTAAACTTTTGGATTTTAAATGATGTGATTTGGGCCAAATCTAACCCATTACCAAATTTTAGGGCAACAAGACTTACTAATGCACATGAAACTCTTATTTGGTGTTCAAAAAAACCTAAATCTAAGTATCAATTTAATTATCATACTTTAAAGATTGCAAATGAAGACAGACAAGAGAGAAGTATTTGGAACTTTCCGATTTGTTCAGGTAAAGAAAGGCTGAAAAACAATAAAAACCTAACAGCTCACCCAACTCAAAAACCATTAGCTTTGATGAAAAAAATTATTATTCAGTCATCGATACAAGGAGATCTAGTACTAGAGCCTTTTGCAGGCACAGCAAGTTTCTGTGCTGAAGCAAAATATTTGGGTAGAAATTACATAGGTTTTGAAAAAGATGAAGGTTATTTTAATTTAGCTATTAAAAGATTAAAAAAAATTAAATCTTTAAAAAATGATTTATTAGAGATTAATGAAAAAGATAAACCAATACAAAAAATACCCTTTGCAAGTTTAATTGACAATGGGCATTTAAAACCAGGTGCTAAACTCTATAACAATAAGAAAAGCTATAAAGCTACAATTTTACCAGATGGGAGTATTTCATATAAAAATGAGAGAGGATCAATTCATAAAATTGCTGCAAAAGTAAATAAGACATCGAGTTTCAATGGATGGGATTATTGGCATTATGAGGATAAAAAAAAGAATTTAATATGTATCGATGAAATTAGAAAGAAGATGAGGATTTAATTTAATATTCTTTTAAAGAGTGTTGGTAATGCAAGCTGGTTAGTTTTTGATTTTTCTATCCATACTGAATTGTTAATTTTTAATTTTTTAAGATTAAGTTTATAAACATTTATTTGGAAGAGATTATTTGTAATTGCAAATTTAAAACTTTTGATTTTTTCTTTATTTTTCAAATTTAAATTTGCTATAAATTCTTTATCCAAATTTGAAGGTAAATGGATAAAGTTTTTGTAAAATTGAAATTTTGGTTTTTTTATAAAACAAATATGTAAAGGAGAGTTTATTAAATAGAAATCTATTTCCTTATTATTTTTTTTTATATTTTTATTATTTTTAAATGATATGAAGGCTGATTTACAAAAACTAGAAAATATACATTTGGAGCATTCGGGGTTATTTTTTTTGCAAATAATAGAACTATAATCCATCATCGACTCAGCTAAACCCCTATAAGAAATCTTTTTTTTACAAGCTAAACTAAGTATTTCTTCGATCTCATCATCATTGAGTTTGAAACCAGATACTCTCTGTATTAATCTTTTAACATTGATATCAACTGGGAATGATTTTTTATTATGGCCTATAGCTATTATCGCGCTTGAAGTATATTTCCCAACACCAGGCAAAGAGATAAGACTATCTCTATCATCTGGCAATTCACCATTATAGCTATTGTTAATAATTGTTACTGCTTTGAATAAATTTTCTGCCCTCTTGTAGTAACCTAATCCTGACCAAACTTTTAATAAATGTTCTAATTTTTTATTCTTAAAGGAATTAAAACTTGGAAAAATATTTATAATTTCTAATATTTTATTTTCTACTGTTTTAACAGTTGTTTGTTGTAACATAATTTCTGATAAATAAGTTAGGTATAAATTTCTATT
>CABYGG010000003.1 GCA_902518505.1 uncultured Alphaproteobacteria bacterium | reverse complement strand
ATTAAAAAAAAAAATGAGAGAATAGGCAGAAATCCAAAAACAAAGGAAGAATATATTATTAAATCTAGAAAAGTAATTAGCTATAAAAAATCAATCAAATTAACCTTATGAATAGAAACTTTTACAATATTGATAATGTATCACAATTACTAGGAGAGCAAAAACATACTATCAGATTTTGGGAGTCTAGAATTAAGAAACTCAAAGTTATTAGAACTCAATCAGGACATAGATTATATAGTTACGAGAACCTACTTCTTTTAAAAAAAATAAAATATTTGCTTGATATCCAAAAATTGACTCTTGATGGAGTTAATGAATATTTATCAAAATCAAAAATTAAAAAACTTGATGAAAATATCGTTTCAGATTTAAAAGATATATTGGGATTACTTAAAAAGTCAGAATAATCGGGAGTTAGCTCAGTCTGGTAGAGTGCACGTCTGGGGGGCGTGAGGTCGCTGGTTCAAGTCCAGTACTCCCGACCAAAAAATGAGAATAATGTTTAAAAAAATCAATTTATTGCTAATTTACCAAGAAAATTTTATCTATAATCCTTGATTTTTTAATGATTTTACTTATATTCCCCCTATCGTGAAGACAACCACTTTAAAAAAATCTGAATTTAAGAAAGAATGGCATTTGCTAGATGCTACTAATATTTCTGTTGGGAGGCTTGCATCAAGAGTTAGCCTAATTCTTAAAGGCAAAAATAAACCACAATATTCTCCTAATTTACCTGTAGGTGACGGTGTGATTATTATTAACACAGACAAAATAAAATTTTCAGGTAATAAAAATATTGATAAAAAATATTACAAACACACTGGTCATCCTGGTGGAATTAAAGAAATCACACCTGAAAAACTAAAAGAAAAAAACAAATCTGATGATATAATTAAAAAAGCTATAAAAGGAATGCTTCCAAATTCTCCTTTATTTAGGGACCTTATGAAGAATAATTTAAAAATTTATAAAGACGCTAATCATCCACATGAATCTCAAAATCCAAAAAATTTAGATTTTAAGTCCATTAACAGGAAAAATGAAGTAAATGTCTAATCAAGTCTATAGCACCGGAAGACGTAAAGAGTCTATTGCAAGGGTTTGGATTTCAAATGGAACAGGTAATATTACAATTAATAAAAAAAGTATTGATGATTATTTTCCAGATAAAGCCTTAAGAATGATTATTAATCAACCATTAGAAGTTGCAAAAAAATCTGACTCAGTGGATCTTAGAATTACAGTTTTAGGCGGTGGTTTATCCGGTCAAGCCGGCGCAATAAAACATGGACTGAGTAGAGCTCTTACAAAAATAGATCCAAACACCAAAGACATATTAAAGAAAAATGGGTTTCTTACAAGAGACTCTAGAACAGTAGAACGAAAAAAGTATGGTAGGCAAAAAGCTAGACGAAGTTTTCAGTTCTCTAAAAGATAATTTTTTATTTATTTTTTCTGTCATTATATTTTTAATATTTATAGTCTCTTGTGAGAGATCATTTCAGAATTTTGATAAAAATCTGATGGAAAAGAAAAAAGAATTAGAGGATTTCAACGAAAAGAGTAGTATTAGAAAAGAACAAATTTTAAAAACTCAAAATGAACAAGATTAAAATTGCAATTTTAGGATTAGGAGTTGTAGGCTCTCATGTAGTAAAGCTACTAGAGAAAAATTCATATATTTTAGACAACACAAAATGTGAAATAGTTGCCATTGGTGCAAAAAACAAGAAAAAGAAAAGAAATTTCAATATTAGTAAATATAAGTGGGTAAGTGATTTCAAGGGCTTGAAACAATTTAAACCTCATGTAATCATTGAAACTATTGGAGGCACAGGAAAATATATAAATGATCTCTATAAGTTTTGTTTAAAAAATAAAATATCTCTAATTACTGCCAATAAGGCCCAATTAGCTGAAAAGTCTGATTTGTTTTTCAAGGGCTTTGATAAGTCAAATTTATTTTTAGGTTTTGAGGCTGCTGTATTAGGCGCTGTGCCCGTAATAAGAACAATAGAACATAGCATTCACCCCTCAAAAATTAATACAATTTATGGAATTTTTAATGGCACTACTAACTACATTATCTCACAAATGTATGAAAATAAGATTAGTTTTAAAGAAACATTAGATCAAGCCATTAAAAATGGATTTGCTGAACAAGACTCTAGTGCTGATTTATCTGGAAGAGATGCTATGCACAAACTTGTTTTAATCTCAAATATATCTTTTGGAAAAAAGTTTAAATTCTCTGATATGCACTTTGATGGAATAGAAAATATTAAGCTAATAGATTTAGAACAAGGCCTTAACCTTGGTTATAAATTAAAACTAGTATCTATAACAGAGAGATATAAAGATAAGTTTTTTTTATCTGTAGCACCTTGTTTTGTGCCAGAGTCAAGTTTGATTGCAAAAACTAATTTTGAAGAGAACGTTATTACTTTAGAGGGTGAGAATTTTTTAAAAACTAGCTTAGTTGGAAAAGGAGCAGGAGGTTACCCAACAGCTACTTCTATTATTTCAGATATAAAGAGATTTATTAATTATTCCTCTAATAAAGGTATTTTCATAAAAAAATACTCACAAATGTTAAATGCAAAGTTTGTTAGTCAATCACTAAGAATTAGACCATATTACTTAAGAATGTCTGTACTCAATAAAGTTGGTGTTCTTAAATCGATTGCCCAATTATTTTCTCAAAAATCAATTTCCATAAAATCTATAATTCAATTGAATACTACTAATGAAAAAGTTGTCCCTATAATTATTATTTCTGATCCTGTTGGTTTAAAAAATATCACTCAAGTTATAAATAATTTAAAAAAAACAAATTTTATTAAAAACGAGATTTCAGTCATTAGGATAGAGGAAAATATTGGATAGAAATCTTGCTATTGAGTTAGTTCGAGTTTCTGAATTTGCAGCACTAGCTGCTTCTAAACATATTGGAAGAGGAAATGAAAAGGCAGCTGATCAGGCTGCTGTTGACGCAATGAGAAAGTGTCTGAATTCTCTTACAATTTCCGGGACAGTAGTTATAGGTGAGGGCGAGAGAGATGAAGCACCCATGCTTTACATAGGTGAGAAAGTGGGTAAGGGTGGCCCTAATGTTGATATAGCCCTTGATCCTTTAGAGGGCACTACAATCACCGCAAAAGGTGGTGAGAACGCTATGGCAGTTATTGCTTTGGCTCAAGAGGGTGGTTTTTTAAATGCACCGGATGTTTATATGAGAAAAATTTCAGCTAAGGTTGAAAGTGACAGTATTATATCCCTCAGCCAAGATCTTAAATCAAATATCAAAGCACTAGCAGAATATAAAAAAATTAATACTGAAGACTTAGTAATATGTGTTTTAGATCGTGAAAGACACCAAGAGGATATTGAAATAATAAGATCTGCAGGTGCTAGAATTAAAATTATTGGTGATGGAGATGTTAGTGCTGTCATTTCTTCTGTAATAGATAATAGTAATATTGATATGTATTATGGTATAGGTGGTGCGCCAGAGGGAGTATTGGCTGCAGCCGCTTTACAATGTGTTGGAGGTTATTTAGAGGGACAACTTATTTTTTATAATGACCAAGAAACTGATAGAGCGAAAAAAACGGGCATAACAAATTTAGATAAAATTTATAAGCTCAACGATCTAGCTAAAGGAGATGTTATGTTTTCAGCTACAGGTGTAACTGATGGTACAATGCTTCGTGGAATTAACATAAACAAGAAATTTGCTACAACACACTCTATTGTGATGCGTTCAAAAACAGGAACTATTAGAGAGATTGATGGAAAACACAACTTTGACATCAAACAACTTGACTACTGATAAGAGTTTTAACGGTACTATTTGGAGACCATTAAATTCAGATTTAAATGATGAATTAGTTTTTGAAGTAGCTCAAAAGAATAATATATCTATTAATCTTTCAAAATTATTAATAAATCGTAAAATTAGTAAAATACCAAATTTTTTAAATTCAAAATTAAAAGATAACATATCTTTTAATGAAATTTTAAAATTAAATAATTTAAAAAAAATAACTTCATTTTTTAAGAAAATAAAAAATGACAAAAAAATTTCTATATTCTCAGATTATGATGTAGATGGAGCCTGTGCTGCATCAATTTTCAAAAAATATCTAACTCAATTTGAAATTGAGGTTTTTGTATATATTCCAAATAGATTAAATGAAGGGTATGGATTAAGCACACCCGCCTGTAACAAATTACTAGAATTTAGCTCGAATATTTTGGTTTTAGATTGTGGTAGCAATAATTTTGATGAACAGAAGTATATTAACAGCCAAGGTGCAGAACTTCTTGTAATTGATCATCATGAATGTGATCATTATTTTAATGAATCAATTGTTATAAATCCTAAAACACCGGAGGATAAATCTAATCTTGATAATTTATGTGCAACAGCTCTATCATTTTTAGTTATCGTTTTTTTAAACAATGAGGAAATATTTGAAAAAAAAGACGTATTACAATATTTAGATCTTGTTTCTCTTGCTACTATTTGTGATTTAGTTCCCTTAAACAATATAAATAGAGCACTTGTAAAACAAGGACTGAGAATAATTAATTCTGATAACAGCAATAAAGGTATACAAACTCTTATTAATCTTTCGAAGATAAAACAAAAAATATCAGAATATCATCTCGGATATATTATAGGCCCTAGAATTAATGCTGGAGGAAGAATGGGAGAGTCTTTACTTGCTTATAATCTTTTATCTTCAGAAAATATACACCAAGCTGTTCAGTTTGCACAAATTATTGAGCTTCACAATCAAAACAGACAAAAAATTCAATCGAAAATTGTTAAAGAAATAGATATCAACATCAATAATAATTTAAATATAAATTTTTTCTATGATGAAAAATGGCATATTGGCGTTGTAGGAATTATAGCTGGAAGATTAATGCGTATTAATAATCGTCCATCATTTGTAATGACTCAATCAAACGATTTGGTTGTTGGATCAGGTAGATCGCAGGGTGAAAAAAATATTGGATTATTGATGATGCAAGCTACAGAAAAAGGTATTTTGATTAAAGGTGGCGGTCACCATAAAGCCTGTGGTTTTACTTTAAAAAAAGAAAATGTTGATGACTTTAAAAACTTTTTAATTGAAGAGACAAATAACCTGGAAATTTTAAATGAAAAGTCTTATGACTCTTTAATTGATGTTAATGTGATCAATAATAATCTTTTAAGTGACCTTGAGTCTTTAAGTCCTTTTGGCCAACAAAATGCTGAGCCAATATTTAAAATTGAAAATGCTAAAATTGAAATATTACAAATTTTTAAAGATAAGCATGCCAAATTAAAAGTATATGATAATCTTGGCTTTTCATGTGAGGGTATGTTCTTCGATATTTCATCGAAAGAATTAAAAAATTATTTATCAAACAAACCTGAGTTTAATTGCTATTTTAAGGTAAAAAAAGATACTTATAGTGAAAAAACTATAATTCATCTTGAAGATATTCATTGATTGATTTTTTAGTAAATCTAGCTATTTTGTTTGTTTTAAACACCGATGTCTCCTTCGTCTAGCGGTTAGGACATCACCCTTTCACGGTGAAGACACGGGTTCGATTCCCGTAGGAGATGCCAGAATATTGACTTTTTTATTTCACTTTGTGAAATTTTAATAAATATTGTATTAAAGCAATCCATAAGGTCATTATTTGTATAGAAAGGATATAGAATAAAATATGCCAGGTAAAATTTCACTTTTCGTACCAGGACCTACAAACATGCCAGATAGGGTAAGACAGGCGATGGATATTTCAAACGAGGACCATCGTGCACCCGGTATGGATAAATTTTGGCACCCACTAATAAACGATTTAAAAAAAGTTTTTGAGACAAAATCTGCACAACCAATTATATTTCCTGGTACAGGTTCAAGTGGATGGGAAGCAGCACTTACAAATTTATTAAGTAAGGGGGATAAAGTTTTATCAGCTAGATTTGGACATTTTTCACACCTTTGGATAGAAATGTGTAAAAAACTACACATTGAAGTTGAGGAAGTTGATTTAGAGTGGGGTTCCGGGACGCCTCATGAAGAATTTGAAAAAATATTATCAGAGGATAAAGATCATAAAATTAAAGCAGTTCTTGTAACTCATAATGAAACTTCAACAGGCGTTACAAATGATGTCAAAGCAACAAGAGATCTTTTGAATAATCTAAATCATCCAGCTTTATTACTAGTTGATGGCGTAAGCTCAATAGGCTCAATCAAATTTGAAATGGATGCATGGGGGGTTGATGTTGCAGTTTCAGGCTCTCAAAAAGGATTTATGTTACCTGCTGGTTTAGCTATATCTTGTGTAAGCCAAAAGGCTTTAGAAATTGCAAAAACATCTAACTTACCCAGAGCTTACTATGATTATCATGATATGCTTAAAATAAATGAAACAGGCTATTGGCCTTATACTAATCCAATGCCACTTCTAAGAGGACTTAGGGAGGCGCTTAATATGATGATGGAAGAGGGTATTGATAATATTTATGCACGTCATAAATTTTTAGCACAAGCTGTTCAAAAAGCATCTAGTGCATGGGGTCTTAAACTTTGTGCAAAGGATCCCTCGCTTTATTCAAATACTGTTACAGCAATAATGGTGCCAGAGGGAATTGATTCTACTGATGTAGTTAAAACAGCATACAACAAATATAACACCTCATTTGGAGGAGGGCTTAATAAAGTAGCTGGAAAATTGTTTAGAATTGGCCATCTTGGAGATTTAAATAGTACTATGATTTTAGGTGCAATCTCTACAGCAGAATTAGCCATGTACGATGTGGGAATAAAATTTGAACTTGGAAGTGGAGTTGCTGCTGCCATCAAACATTTAAAGGCTTAAATGAAAATTTGTATTTACGGTGCAGGAGCTATTGGTGGTTATCTGGGAGCAAAACTTACTGAGATAGGTGCAGATGTAACTTTAATTGCTAGAGGACCCCATTATCAGGCTATCAAGCAAGATGGACTGAGATTAAGAAAAGATGGCAAAGAACTAGTTGTATATCCAAAGTGTGTAGACACAGCGGAAAAAGCTGGAAAGCAAGATTATATTTTTGTGACTCTAAAAGCACATTCAGTTCCAGGTTGTCTTGATGCATTTGAAGTTCTTATGAAAGATGATACTTCATTTGTTTGGGGTGTGAATGGTATCCCATGGTGGTATTTCTACAATCACAATAATCCTGATTTCAAAGATAAAAAAGTTACTTCAGTTGATCCAGATGGAAGTCAATGGGATCGAATTGGCCCTGAAAAAATCATCGGCTGTATAGTTAATCCCGCATCAGAAGTTATCAAACCAGGCGTTATTCAGCACTTAGAGGGAGATAAGTTTCAACTAGGAGAAATAAATGGAGAGGAAACAGATAGAATTAAAAATCTTTCTGAAACTTTAGAGAAAGCAGGCTTTCAAGCACCTGTTAGACCTAATATAAAAGGTGATATCTGGTTAAAACTTTTTGGTAATCTTTCTCTTAATCCTATTAGTGCACTTACAACATCTACACTAGTCAAAATTTGTAGTAACGACGAAGTCAGAGCCGTCATAAAAAATATGATGAATGAAGCTCATGCAATTTCTCAAAATCTAGGAATAGATAAGCCTTTCGATGTTGAGAGAAGAATTGATGCAGCTAAAGCAGTTGGCGAACATAAAACATCTATGCTCCAAGATTTAGAACGCGATAGACCTATGGAGATTGATGCTTTAATTACCTCTGTTCAAGAGCTTGGAAAAATTACAAATGTTCCAACACCTACAATTGATACAGTTCTTGCTTTAACCAAACTGAGAGCTAAAGAAGCTAAATTATATTAGTTTAAAGCTTCTTTGATTGTCTCACCTAGCTTTGCTGGTGATTTGGATATATGAACTCCTGCTTCTTCTAAAGCGCTAAACTTTGACTCTGCTGTGCCTTTTCCACCAGAAATAATAGCACCTGCATGACCCATTCTTTTTCCAGCAGGAGCACTGGCACCAGCTATAAATGAAGCAACTGGTTTTTTTATTTCAGATTTTTTAATAAATTCTGCAGCTTCCTCTTCAGCAGTTCCACCAATCTCTCCAATCATTATGATACCTTCAGTTTCGGGATCTTTTAAAAAAAGATCAAGGCAATCTATAAAGTTTGTTCCATTAATAGGATCACCCCCAATACCAATACAAGTCGATTGACCCAGACCTACAGCAGAAGTTTGTGCTACTGCTTCATATGTTAGTGTGCCAGATCTACTAACAACTCCTATTTTTCCTTTTTGGTGAATATGACCTGGCATAATGCCTATTTTGCATTCATCAGGTGTAATTATCCCAGGGCAGTTGGGTCCAATTAAACGCGATTTTGATTTTTCCAATTTTCTTTTTACTTGCATCATATCAAGAACTGGTACTCCTTCAGTTATACAAACAATTAGTTCCATGTCTGCATCAATCGCTTCAATTATAGCACCAGCTGCAAAAGGTGGTGGAACGTATATTACAGTTGCATTTGCTTCCGTGTTGTCTTTTGCCTCTTTAACACTATTAAAAACAGGAAGTCCTAAATGCTCTTGGCCACCTTTCTTTGGTGTCACTCCACCAACCATTTGAGTTCCATATTTAATAGCTTGTTCTGAGTGAAATGTACCTTGAGAACCAGTAAAACCCTGGCAAATAACTTTTGTGTTTTTATTAATTAATACTGACATTATTTCTCCTTTAGTTTAAAGCCCTAACTGCCTTTTGAGCTGCATCTTCTAAATTATCTGCCGAAATAATTGAGAGCCCAGATTTGTTTAAAATTTCTTTTCCTAAGTCAACATTGGTTCCTTCTAATCTTACTACCAATGGAACTTGAATAGATAGCTCTTTAGCTGCAGCTACCACACCCTCAGCGATAATGTCACATTTCATAATGCCACCAAAAATATTTACCAAAATAGCTTTTACATTTGGATCTTGCAGAATTATAGAAAAAGCTTTAGCCACTCTCTCTTTTGTAGCTCCTCCACCTACATCTAGAAAATTTGCAGGACTGCCACCATGTAATTTTATTATATCCATTGTACCCATCGCAAGACCAGCTCCATTTACCATGCATCCAATTTGACCATCTAATTTGACGTAGTTAAGCTCATGTTTTGAAGCCTCAATCTCTGCAGGGTCCTCTTCAGTTTCATCTCTCATTGAAGCTACATCTTTATGTTTATAAAGCGCATTATCATCTATCGATACCTTCGCATCTAAAGCCAAAAAATTACCCTCACCAGTCAATACAAAAGGATTAACTTCTACTAAAGAGGCATCTGAAGACAAAAAGCTATTGTAAATTTTTTGAATTTGATCACAAAAATCATTTGATAGGTTTTGATCTATCTTTAGACCTTCAGTTAATTTATTTAAACTATTTTGGTCAATAATACTGTCCCCAGGGACATTAACAGTAATAATTTTTTCAGGTTGCTTTTCTGCTACCTCCTCAATTTCCATACCACCCTCAGTAGAGGCTATAATTGAAATTGAAGATGAGGCTCTATCCACGAGCATACTTAGATAGTACTCTTTTTTGATATCACACCCTTCCTCAATATAAAGTCTATTTACCTGTTTTCCACTTGGACCAGTTTGTTTTGTAACTAAAGTTTTACCAAACATTTTTTTTGCATTGTCTTTGGCTTCATCTTTTGAGAAGCAAACTCTCACACCGCCTTTGTCATCACCACTATCTGTAAATTTTCCCGCGCCTCTTCCACCTGCATGAATTTGAGACTTCACAACCATAACTGGTGTTTGGATAGAGTCTACAGCAGTTTCTATATCGCTATCATCTAATACTGTGTAGCCATTTAAAACTCTAACGTTATAATTTTTTAATAATATTTTCGCTTGGTATTCGTGTAGATTCATTATTTTTCTCCTTTTATGCTTAAAACTATTTTTCCTGTATGGTCAGATTTTTCCATAACCTCATGTGCTTTATTTGCATCACTCATATTAAAAGTTTCAAAAATCGTTGGTTTATATTTATCATTCTCTATCAAAGGCCATATTTCTTTGACAACCTGATCAACAATATTTCCCTTTTCAGATGGAGATCTTGATCTTAATGTTGATCCAGATATTTTTAATTGTTTATTCATTATATGTAAAAGATTAGTTTCTGCTTTAATCCCACCGAGAGCAGCAATATAAGTAAGTCTTCCTTTAAAGTTTAATATTTTTAAATTTTTTTTTAAATAATCTCCTCCAACCATATCTAATATTACATCAACCTTTAATTTTTTCTCATTAAAATATTCTTCAAAATCTGTATCTTTGTAGTTAATAGCATCAGTGGCTCCTAATTCGATACAACTCTTACATTTCCCACTCGTACCAGCGGTTACAAAAATATTTTTTGTATAATTTTTAAGAATTGAAATGGCAGTTGTGCCGATACCACTACTTCCACCATGTATCAAAATCGCCTCATCTCTTTGAAATTTAGATACATTGAAAATATTCTCAAAAACAGTGAGTGTTGTTTCTGGTAAGCAGCCAGCTTCATGTAAATTTAAATTTTTTGGTAATGGCATTACTTGTTTTTCATTGACATTTACGTACTCCGCATATCCACCGCCTCCAAGAATTGCACAAACTTGTTGTCCTAAACTAAAGTTTTTTACTGACTTTCCTAATTTGGTAACTATTCCAGAACACTCTAATCCAATAATTTCACTCTCACCTGAGGGTGGTGGATAATGTCCGTTTTTTTTGGAGAATATCTGCTCTATTTATCCCAGCGAAATGAATTTCAATTTGGATTTGTTCATCAAGAGGGTCAGCGATCTCTTTTTCGTCTAGAAACAAACTTCCATCTTTATAATTTATAAACTTCAATTTAACTGCCTGTGGTATTTTGTATACATTATACAATTAAATAACACAATCACTGTTGTAAAAGTTAGGAAAATCAATGCTAAAACAAGGTTTTTTTCTAATTTTAAACTAAATCCTAAATTAAGAATATATTTTTAATATTCTCTTAAATAGTTTATTGTACTGCTTAACCTATAGGAGGAAACAATATGTCAATAATCAAAAAATTAGCATTAGTTATTGTTTCACTTTCACTTGTCGCTGTTAGTTCAGTGTCTTCTGCGAAGCCTTTTAGTCCAAAGAAGCCTATTGAACTTATTATCCCAGCTGGTCAAGGTGGTGGAGCTGACGAAATTGCTAGATTAGTTCAAGGTGTTATCGAGAAAAACGACTACGCATCTAAGCCAGTGATTCCAATTAATAAAAAAGGTGGTTCTGGTGGTGAAGCTATGACTTATGTTAAGAAAAAAGCTGGTGATGAGCACACACTTATCATTACTCTTAACAACGTTCTAACTACACCTGTTAACCAGCCTGAGTTAGGAATTGACTTCTTTAATGACTTCACACCATTAGCAAGACTTATTACAGATACATTCTTAGTATGGATTGCAACTGAAGGTAAAAATACTCAAGGTGTAGAAACTTTTGATGACTTCATCGCACTTGCTAAAGGCAATGGTCTAGTAATGGGCGGTACAGGAAGTATGTCTGAGGACGAATTACTTCTTGGTATGATGAGAGGTCAGTTTGGATTTGATGCAAAGTACGTACCATATGACGGTGGTGGTGCTGTTGCAAAAGGTCTAGTTGGCGGCGAGTCAGATTTTACATTAAACAACCCTTCTGAGCAGATGGGATTCTATCAATCAGGTGATTCAAAAGCATTAGTTATGATGACTCCTGAGAGAAATCCTGCATTCCCAGAAGTACCATCTTCATATGAATTAGGTTATCCTGATCTTGAATACTATATGATGAGAGCATTCATGGCTCCAGCTGGTGTTGATGCAGAGGTAGAGAAGTACTACACAGGACTTCTTCACACTGTTTATCATGATGACGAGTTCCAAACTTTCAACATCGACGATGGAAAGTTAATGAGCTGGTTAGAGGGTTTTGGTCTTAAAGATTTCTTAGCAATCGAATATGCTAAGCACGGTGAGATCATTAAAAACTTTGACTAATATTTAAATTAAGAGTGATATGAGCGTAACAAACAAAATAACTGTCAAAAGAGCAGAAATTGCGGTGGCCGTTATTTTAGCGTTATGCTCAATCGCTCTGATGATTAAAAGTGCTGAGAATAGAATTACATGGAACGCAGAAGAAAACATGGGTGCAGGATTTCTTCCTTTTTACCTTTCTCTTGGCATGCTTATTTGCACTGTCCTTACCATAATTAAATTCGTTCTAAAAAGGTCACCACAATCTAAAGATGACTCTCCTTTTATTGAGGCTGAAGCATTCAAATATATTGCAGTAACAATTATTTCATTAGTTATTTTAGTTTTAGCAATAGGCTATTTGGGAATTTACTTTTCACTTATCTTTTTTTTAGCTTTTTATCTTAGATATTTTAGTTCTAAAAGTGTCCTATTTATATCTGTATTCTCTTTAATCACACCAGTTTTAACCTTTTTATTTTTTGAATGGCTTTTAAAAATACCTTTACCCCAAGGTATTTCAGAGCCCTTATTTTATCCAGTATACGATTTTATGTATTCTTAATGAGATTGGTAAAGTAAAGACATAAAAGATGGATGTATTTATACTTCTTCTAGAGGGAATTTTTGTATCCTTTGAACCCTTAAACCTTGGTCTTTTAGTATTTGGCTGTCTAATTGGTTTATTTGTGGGCGCAATGCCTGGTCTTGGTTCAGTTAATGGTGTTGCAATACTTATTCCAATTACATTTATTATACCACCCACTGCAGCAATAATATTTTTAGCAGCTGTCTATTACGGCGCTATGTATGGAGGTGCCATAAGTTCCGTTATGCTAGGTATACCTGGAGCTTCTACTGCAGTAGCTACAGTTTTTGATGGAAGACCCTTAGCTGTTAAGGGAGAAGCTATGACAGCTTTAACTGCAGCAGCAGTAGGTTCCTTCGTTGGTGGAACTGTATCCGTTATTTTATTTACTTTATTTGCACCACCTCTGGCTGAGGTAGCACTAAGATTTAATGCGCCTGAAACCTTCGCATTAATGGTAATGGCCTTTGCAACATTTGTAGGCTTAGGTGGAGATGACGTTCCAAAAACTATTTTTTCTATATTAATTGGATTAGCTTTATCAACTATAGGCTTAGATCTAATTACAGGAAAGCCAAGATTAATTTTCTTTAATATCCCTGGATTTCTTCATGGAATTAATTTCCTTGTACTTGCTATCGGTATTTACGGAATTGGCGAGATGCTTTGGACCCTTGAAGAAACAAAAGGTAAAGTTCAAATGTCAAAATTATCAGTCAACATGAAGGAAGTTGGAAGAGCATTTGGTGCTCTTAAAAAAACTATAATGGCAATGAACATTGGTTCATTTCTAGGTTTCTTTGTGGGAATTCTCCCTGCGGCAGGTGCCACACCAGCATCACTTATGTCATATGGAATTACAAAACAATTATCAAAAAATTCAAAAGAATTTGGTTCAGGTGTTCCTGCTGGAGTTGTTGCTCCGGAATGTGCAAATAATTCTGCTAGTACTGGAAGTATGCTCCCTATGTTAACATTAGGTATTCCAGGATCACCTACAACTGCTATTTTACTTGGTGGCATGATTTTATGGGGACTTACACCAGGTCCTCTTTTATTTACTCAAGAACCCGAGTTTGTTTGGGGCTTAATTGGTAGTCTTTACATCGCTAACTTCTTTACACTGGTTTTAAATATTGCATTAATTCCAGCTTTTTTAATGGTATTAAGGATACCATTTGCCATCTTGGCCCCGGTTATTTTTGTTCTTTGTGTAACAGGCGGTTATGCACCTACACAAAGTCTTCACGACGTATGGTTAATGTTGCTATTCGGTTTTGCTGGATATATTTTGAGAAAATTAGATTACCCTGTGGCACCAGCTGTTTTATCTATTGTTCTTGGTCCATTAGCTGAAAAAGCTTTAAGACAGTCTCTAATTTTATCTGATGGTAGTATGGGAATATTTTTTGATATGGCAGAAAAACCTATTGCTGCAATCATAATGTATATTGCAATTGTACTTTTAATTATGCCAGCATTTGGCCCTCTCTACAAAAAATTTTTTAAAAAAGCACAGACTACATAAATGATCCAAAAAATAGGACCGGTAAACCTAAAAGGTAAGGTATACGATTCACTAAAAAAATATATTTTGTCACTTAATATATATTTAAAACAAAGTGATTTTCATCTAGATGAGAGGCAATTATCTGAAAAGCTAGGAGTTAGTAGGACACCTATTCGAGAAGCTGTTGCTAAATTAGAGCAAGAGGGAATTGTTAAAACAGTTCCAAGAAGAGGCGTATTTGTGCACAGAAAATCAAAAAAAGAATTGATTGATATTGTAACTGTATGGGCAGGTCTAGAGGGTTATGCAGCTCATTTAATTATTGCTAATTCAACTAAAGATGAGATTGAAAGTTTAAATAAGTATTGTCATTACTCAAAAGAGAACGTTTTGTCTGAACTTGATAACTACTCAAATGATAATATTAAATTTCATAATCAAATTATGAAATTAACTAAAGTAAAATTAATGGGAGAAATTTTAGAGTCACAGTTAATTCATTTACAATACTTGAGGAAAAAATTTGTAATAGAGTCACATAGAGCTGTGAAATCAATTGATGAACACAATGACATTGTTAGATCTCTTGTCGCAGGCCAGGGATCAAAAGCAGAAAAACTTCTTAAAAATCACGCACTTACTTTAGTTGATAAGATACAAGAAAGCATTAATTCATAAGGCAAAATTCTTTGCAAGACCTCTAAATCTGGTATACATTATACCACCAGGAAGAGGTTAAAAATGTCTACAGGATCTAACGAACAAATGATAACTGGCGGGGAGCTTGTTGCTAAAGCCCTTAAAGCAGAGGGAGTTGAGGTTATTTACACTTTATGTGGGGGACACATTATTGATATTTACAATGGATGTCTAAACGAAGGAATTAAAATTATTGACGTACGTCATGAAGAAGTTGCCTCTCATGCAGCTGATGGTTATGCAAGAATGACAGGTAAACCTGGGTGTGCAGTTGTTACTGCTGGACCAGGCACGACACATGCATTAACAGGAGTAGCAAATGCTTTTAGAGCTGAAATCCCAATGCTTTTAATAGGAGGACAAAGTTCACTCACACAACATAAAATGGGATCTTTACAAGATTTACCTCACGTAGACATGATGCAACCAATTACAAAATTTGCAGCAACTGTAATGTCAACCGAGAGATGTGCAGACATGGTATCAATGGCTTTTAGGGAAACTAGAAATGGATCTTTTGGTCCATCATTTTTAGAAATTCCAAGAGACATACTTGACTCTTCAATTCCAATGAGCAAAGCCGTCTTACCAGAAGCTGGAAAATATAGTGCTTCATCAAAAACATTAGCAGACCCAGTAGATGTACAAAAAGCTGCAGACATAATTTCAAATGCAGAGAGACCATGCATACTTTTAGGTCAACAGGTTTGGACTTGCCAATCTACGAAAGATGCAATCGACTTTGTTAAAAATATGAATATCCCTGCTTATTTAAATGGTGCTGCAAGAGGTTCAATGCCTCCTGGAGACCCACATCACTTTCACAGAACAAGAAGAAATGCCTTTACCAAGTCAGATTGTATTATAATTGTTGGAACACCTTTTGATTTTAGAATGGGTTACGGTAAAAGATTAAATCCTAACGCAACTGTTATTCAAATTGATATGGACTATAGAACTGTTGGAAAAAATAGAGATATATCACTTGGTTTAGTTGGACATATAGGAACAACTCTAAAGGCTATCTCTGAAGCAGGAACAAAAAAAGATCGATCAGATTGGTTTAATGAACTTCGATCTGGAGAAGAGGCAGCTTTAGAAAAATTGATGCCTACATTTACAACAGATAAATCTCCTATTAGTCCTTATAGAGTAGCTTGGGAACTCAACCAGTTTTTAAATGATGATACTATATACATAGGTGATGGAGGAGACGTTGTAACCATAAGTGCTCAAGCAGTTCAACCTAGAATGCCTGGTGCTTGGATGGACCCAGGGCCCCTTGGAACTTTAGGTGTCGGAGTACCATACGCGCTTGCAGCCAAATTAGCTGCACCTGAAAAAGAAATTCTTTTATATTGTGGTGATGGTGCTTTTTCGATGACCGGAATGGACTTCGAGGCTTTTGTCAGACACAAAGCACCTGTTTTAACAGTTATTGGTAATAACTCTGCTCAAAACCAGATCAGATTTGGTCAAATTATGAAGTATGGTGAAGATAAAGGAAATGTTGGAAACATCTTGGGTGATGTTAACTTTGATGAGTTTGCAAAAATCTTTGGTGGTCATGGCGAAGCTGTTAGAGAAGCAAAAGAAATCCAACCTGCTCTTCAAAGAGCTAGAGAAGCCGTAAAGTCAGGTATACCTGCAATCGTAAATATTTGGGTGGATAAAGAAGAATTTGCTCCTGGTACAAAAAACCAGACTATGTACAAATAAACTTTAGGAGGAAACTATGGAAGCTTTAAAAGGTGTCAAAATATTAGACATGACACACGTCCAGTCCGGACCAACTTGCACACAATTACTAGCTTGGTTTGGTGCAGATGTCGTAAAAGTTGAAAGACCAGGAGTGGGTGATGCTACAAGAGGTCAGCTAAGAGACGTTCCTGATGCAGACAGTTTGTACTTTACAATGCTAAACTCAAATAAAAGAAGCATAACATTAAACCCAAAGAAACCAGAGGGTTCAAAAATATTTACTAAGTTAATCCAAGAGTGTGATGTCATGGTAGAAAATTTTGCTCCTGGTGCTTTAGATAGAATGGGCTTTTCATGGGAAAAAATTCAAGAAATAAATCCAAGAATGATTTATGCGTCTGTTAAAGGTTTTGGTCCTGGCAAATATGAAGATTGTAAAGTTTATGAGAATGTTGCTCAGTGCGCAGGTGGATCTGCTTCAACTACAGGTATGCTTGGAGAAGTTCCTTTAGTCACTGGTGCACAAATAGGAGATAGTGGAACAGGACTACACTTAGCATTGGGTATAGTTACTGCTTTATTCCATAGAGAAAAGTCAGGAAAGGGACAAAGAGTATCTGCCGCAATGCAAGATGGAGTTTTAAATCTTTGCAGAGTTAAACTTCGTGACCAACAGAGACTTTCAAGAGGGCCTTTAAAAGAATACTCTCAATTTGGAGAAGACATTCCTTTTGGTGACTCTACGCCTCGCGCAGGTAACGACTCAGGTGGTGGTCAGCCAGGAAGAATTCTAAAATGTAAAGGTTGGGAAAAGGATCCTAATGCATATACATATTTTATTACCCAGGCGGCTGTTTGGGAAAAAGTATGTGATGTTATTGGTAAACCCGAATGGAAAGAGGATGAAAATTACTCAACTCCTGCTAAAAGACTACCAAGGTTAAACGAAATATTTGATACAATTGAGTCATGGACAATGACCAAGACTAAATTTGAGGTTATGGATATATGTAACCCTTTAGATATACCAGTTGGTCCAATATTATCTCTAAAAGAATTAGCTGAAGATCAAGGCCTGAGAGACACTAATACTATAGTCGAAGTCGATCACCCTGAACGAGGGAAATATTTGACTGTTGGTAATCCAATTAAGTTATCTGACTCCCCAGCAAAAGTTGAAAGATCTCCACTTCTCGGAGAGCATACTGATGAGATATTAAAAGAATTTTGTCAGATGAGTGACGATGAAATTAAAGCTGTAAGAGAGGCCGGAGCAGTATAAGATATATTTTAATTTAAGGAGCAATAATGAAAATAATTTTAATGGGGCAACAGGCATTTGGAAAAAGTGCTTTAGAAAAATTTCATACAGAAACAGACCATGAAGTAGTAGCGGTATATTGTGCACCTGACAAAGAGGGTAAACCAGTCGATCCTGTTAAAGAATACGCTCAAAGTGTTAGTTTGCCTGTTTACCAACCCTCAAATTTTAAAGACCAAGAGGTACTAGACCAAATTAAGTCTCATGGTGCGGATTTATGTGTTATGGCTTATGTAATAATTTTTGTGCCTGAAGGAGCTAGAGATATTCCCACTCATGGATCTATTTGTTTTCACCCCTCACTACTTCCACTCCATAGAGGACCAAGTTCAATAAACTGGCCTATAATTGGTGGCTCCACAAAAACAGGTCTTTCAATTTTTTATCCAAATGATGGGCTAGATGAGGGTGAAATATTACTTCAAAAAGAAGTTGATATTGGTCCTGATGATACTTTAGGAGATGTTTACTTTAAAAAGATATTTCCATTAGGTCTTGAAGCTTGTGTTGAAGCTGCAAATTTAATTGAGTCTGGTAATGCACCAAAGACACCTCAAGATGACTCTAAAGCAACATATGAGTCTTGGTGTAAAAAAAGTGATGCAAGAATTGATTGGAAAAAACCCGGAAACGAAATTTATAATTTAATAAGGGGTTGCAACCCTCAGCCTGGTGCATGGGCTGAATTCATGGGTGATGAGTATGTCTTTTATGACACTAAGTTTATTGACGAGCAAAGTGCTGAGCATTTTCCAGGTCAAATCATATCAATTAATGCTGAAAACGTCAGAATCGCTGTTAAAGGTGGATTTATTGAGGTATCAAGATTTAAATCAGACCAAGGTAAATTATTTGTTAAAGACATGAATACTGCAGTATTTACAGAGGGTGATTTATTCTCATAATAGCTTTTAGTGGCTAAACTTAATAAAGATTCACTTAAGACCTTATCATTTATAACTTATTTCATAATACTTTTTGTATTCTGGTTTATTTTATCTGGTTACCTTAAATCGCTTTTACTTTTTTTTGGACTAGTCAGTGTTCTTTTTGTTTTTTGGATGTCTTATAGAGCTAAAGCTCTCGAGGAAGACTCTCTTCCTTTAAAAATTATTCTTAGATTACCATTTTATTGGATTTGGTTATTTAAAGAAATTTTTAAATCTGGAATTACGACAACAGCTTTAATATGGAATGGTAAATACTCTCCACAACTAATAAGTGTTAAAGCATCTCAGAAGAATAGAACAGGTATTGCAAACTATGCAAACGCTATAACTCTTACTCCGGGTACAGTAACAATAGAAGTAGATAAAAAAACATTTCTAGTTCACGCATTAAGTAAGAAGCTGTCAGAAGACTTGCAAACAGATGATATGAACAAAGTAATTACGGATTTAGATAAATGATTTTTTTTGCAACTTTAATTGTTCTGGGCGTCTCTGTAGCATTATGTTTAGTTCGAGCAATCAAAGGACCAACTCCTTTTGATAGAATATTATCTATATCAAGCATTGGAACTATTATAGCCATAGGTATCAGTGTTCATGGTTTTGCATTTGATAGACCTGATTTTGTCGATATTTCTTTGATGTATATACTTTTGAATTTTTTAGGCACCATTGCAATACTTAGGTATTACAAAATAAAAAGAAAAAAAAGTAATGTCGTATAATTATATCGAGTTAATTTCTTTAGTCTTATTAGCTATTGGCTGCTTCTTCATTTTATCTGGAAGTCTAGGCCTTATAAAGTTACCCGATGTATTTAGTCGAATTCATGCTGCTGGTTTAATTGATACTCTAGGATCAGGTTTTATAGTATTAGCTTTGATAGTTTATTCTGGTTTTAGTTTATTAAGTCTTAAACTTTTATTAATACCGTTATTTTTAATATTTACTAGCCCTGTAACAGGCCATGCAATAGCTCTATTTGCACATGAGTCGGGGTATAAGCCAAAGGGAAAAAATAAAAAATGAACTTTTTATTAATTAATTTTTTCTTAATTTCGCTTCTATTGGTAACAACCTTTTTTATTTTTAAAACCACTTCATTAATAAGTGTTGTTGCACTCACAGGCGCTTTTACTTTGTTATGCTCAGCTATATATGTGAATTTAGATGCGGTTGATGTAGCATTTACTGAAGCTGCAGTTGGTTCTGGTATATCAACAATTTTAATGGTAATGGCTGCTGCGAAATTACCAGAAGGAAAAAAAAATAAATTAATAAACTTATTTCCGAGCATTATTCTTGCAGTAGCGATATCACTTATATTGATTATTATAATTGCAAACCTCCCTTTATTAGGAGATCCTAGTGCACCAATACATCTTCATGTAGTTCCAGAGTACTTAAAGGAAAGTAAAGATTTTTTTCATATACCTAATGTTGTTACTAATATTTTAGCAAGTTATAGAGGTTTTGATACTTTGGGAGAAACAATAGTAATATTTACCGCAGGCTTAGGTGTCATTGCTTTATTAACTAGCAACACTCTTAATCGTAAAACTAATTTTAAAAAAAATAAAAAAAATGAGAGATAAAATTTCATCCAGTCCAGTATTAAGCGTTGTTAGCAAAATTCTTTTTGCACCGATTATTATATTTGGGCTTTACGTTCAATTTCATGGTGACTATGGACCAGGCGGTGGATTTCAGGCTGGGGTAATAGTAGCGGCAGCATTTATATTGTATTCAATGATATTTGGGCTTTCAAAAGGAGAAACTTTAGTTCCAATAATGATCAATCGATATTTAATGTGCATAGGTGTTTTGTTATATGCAGGTGTCGGAATAGTTTCAATATTTCTTGATGGGATGTATTTAGATTACAATGTTTTGTCATCAGACCCATCAACTGGTCAACATATTGGTATTATATTAGTTGAGCTAGGAGTAGGCATTACAGTTGCAACTGTAATGATTGCTTTGTATCACTCTTTTGCTTCCTTTGGGGAAATTAATGAGTAATTTTATTTATTTTTGGAACCATTTTGCCTTTATTTTACTTATGATTGGCGGATTATTTATAATCATCACTAGTCAAAACTATTTAAAAAAAGTAGTTGGCTTAGCAATTTTTCAAACTGCAGTTTTTGTATTTTTTGTATCACTCGCAAAAGTTTTAGATGGAACCGCCCCTATATTAACAAAAATGGCAAATGCCTATTCAAATCCATTGCCACACGTTTTAATACTGACCGCTATCGTCGTTGGAGTGGCTACTTCAGCGCTTGGATTAGCTTTAGTATTACAAATTTACAAGAACTACGAAACAATTGAAGAAAAAGAAATAGAGTCTTTGGAGCTAAAGTCAGATAAATAAATGTTTGATATATTTTTAGACGATGCTCCTGCATTGGTAGTAGTTTTACCTCTACTTATTTCTGCAATTATTGCATTTATGCCGTCAAAAATATGGCCTTGGATAATTTCAATCATCACTTTGTTGTTACATTTATTTTTATCATTACATCTTCTTAAAGAAATTTCTGTTTCTGGTTTAATTATATATGAGTTTGGAAATTGGGAACCACCATGGGGTATTTCTTTTAAAATAGATGGGGTGAATATTGGGCTTCAATTGTTATTTTCAATTTTTGTGTTGGTATCAACATTTTACTCAAGAAAAATCTTCTTGAATGAAATTGACTATAGGGATTCTGGAAAGGCGTATTCTTTGTGGTTATTGGCAGTTGGAAGCCTGAACGGAATTATTTTAACTAATGATATTTTCAATTTATTTGTCTTTTTAGAAATATCTGCATTAGCTTCTATTTCTTTAATTGCCTTAGGTGCAGGACAAAATAGAAAAGCATTACTCGCAGCTTTTAATTATCTAATTATCGGGGCAATCGGGGCTACATTTTATGTAATTGGGGTTGGCTTTGCCTACGCTATGACAGGTACATTGAATATGAATGATCTTGTAATTCAACTGGCCCAATATTCCGATGGTCAGTTAGCTATCTTTGCAGGTATGTCATTCATGCTTATAGGTCTTATGGTAAAGGCTGCAATTTTTCCTGTCCATATTTGGTTACCACCTGCATATAGTTATGCTCCATCAGCTGTCTCAACACTTTTGGCTGCTTTAGCGACAAAAACAATTCTTTATTTTTTTGTGAGACTTTTGTACGAAGTATTCATAATTTATCCGAGCTATTTAAGTTTGTTTTTAGATTTTGTTTTATATCCTCTATCTTTACTCGCTATATTCATTGGGACTGTAATAGCCATCTATCAAAATGATATCAAAAAACTTTTAGCATTTTCCTCAATTGCGCAAATTGGTTACATCACACTGGCTTTTAGCCTTAAAGACCACAGTGGAGTAGCTTCGGGCTTTGTGCATATATTTAATCATGCTTTGATCAAAGGAGGATTATTTATGGCTGTTGGTTACTTCGCTATTCTTTATAAGGATCGAGTAACCCTAAACAGTTTAAAAGGTTTTGGCTATAAATACCCCATAACTTCATTTGCTTTATTAATTTGTGGATTATCTTTAATTGGATTACCCCTAACAAATGGCTTCATTTCAAAATTATATTTATTTCAAGCTCTTTATACAAACCAGATGTATTTTTCAATCGCTTTAGTTGCGGTAAGCTCCGCATTAGCTGTTGTATATTTCTGGAAAATAGTGGAACAGATGTGGTTTTCAGAAATTAAATTTAAATCTGAAAAAGAAGATGCTTATATTTATTTACCAATATGGATAGTTACAATTTCAATCATTGTTTTTGGGATATATTCAACACCAATAATTGAATTTTCTAACTTGTCCGCAGACTATTTAATATCAGGTTATCAAAATTGAGTAATTCGTTTTTAATTATACTAGGTATTATCACCCCACTTTTTGCAGCATTATTTTCTTATGTCTGTAGATATAATAATAACTTAAGAGACTCTTTTGGTATAATTGGAGGTCTCATAACCTTTGTAATCAGTTTAAAAATTTTTCATGGAATACAAAATAATGAGGTATATCAAATAACTTTTTTTACACTTTTTGATGGGGTAGATTTTGCTTTTAAAGTATCAGCTCTTGGATCTATTTTTAGTTTAGTGGCATCTTCATTATGGATACTGGCATCTATATACACTATTGGTTATATGAGGGGTGCTGGTGAAAAAAATCAAACAAGATTTGTAATTTTTTATTCAATCGCAATCCATGCTGCATTGGCAATAGCTTGGTCTGGAAATCTTCTAGTCTTATTTATTTTTTATGAAATATTAACTTTTTCAACTTTCCCTTTAGTTGGACATAAGCAAAACACTGAATCGCAATCTGCAGGAAGGCTCTATTTGTCGATTTTAGTGGGTACCTCTTTAATATTTTTCTTACCAGCTATATTTTGGATTTGGCTTAAAACAGGGACTTTAGATTTTCAAGATGGGGGAATACTTATGAATAAATTCCCAGCAGAGTACCTATCTTTTCTAATAGCTATGCTTGTGTTTGGTATAGGTAAAGCAGCAATTATGCCTATTCATCGTTGGTTGCCTGCTGCAATGGTGGCGCCAACTCCAGTTTCTGCATTACTACACGCCGTTGCTGTAGTAAAAGCTGGTGTATTTAGCTTTCTCGTGGTTGTTGTTTATATTGTTGGTCCAGACTTTTTACTTCAAACAAAAAGCTCTGACTGGTTAGTCTGGTTAGCATGTTTCACTATAATGGCTTCTAGTATCATAGCGATAACAAAAGATGACTTAAAAGCGAGATTAGCTTATTCTACTATAAGTCAACTTTCCTATATTATTTTGGGAGCAGCTTTGGCTTCATCTTTAGCTCTAAAAGGAGCATCTTTTCATATTATAACTCATGCTTTAGGTAAGATAACTCTATTCTTCTGTGCAGGTGCTATTTATGTAACTGCCCATATTAAAAAGGTAAGTGAACTGAAAGGTATGGGCTACAAATTACCGTTAATATTTTTTGCTTACACTTTAGGAGCTCTATCTATCATTGGGGTTCCTCCCTTTATTGGTTCTTGGAGTAAATTTTATTTAATCATGGGCTCTATTGAGAGAGAATTTATAATCGTTGCAATAATCTTAGGTATTTCCTCATTGCTAAATATTTATTATCTATTACAGCCTGTAGTAATAGGCTTCACCCAAAATTCTAAGAAAGAGATAAAATTAATTAAAGCCTCTTTAACTGTTTGGCCACCATTAATTACAGGTTTAGGCTGTTTAGTTTTCTTTTTTTATGCAAACTATTTTTTGAATAATGTTAGTGGAGTAATAGTGAATTAAATGAAAAAAAATGATTTAAAGAGTATGGGTAAAAGCTTTACAAAGTACGTACTTATAATCGGAGCACTTTTAATTCTTTTAGACTTTACTTTTCACAGACATGAATACTTTTCCTTTGCCGAGATATATGGCTTCCCAGCATTTTTCGGTTTTGTAAGTTTTGTTTTTATAGTCATGTTAGGAAAGTGGTTGAGGAAATTCTTAATGAGGAAGGAGGATTATTATGATCAGTAATTTTATTCCCGGTTTAATAATGATAATTACTTCATTCTTATTGCCAACCATTCCTCAATACTTTAGACATCCTGCGATGTTATTATCGGTGGGTTTATCAGCTTTATCTTTATTTAATGGTTATGGAACTTTTTTAGAGTGGGATATACTTGGTTTAAATTTAATATTATATCAATCAGATAGTTTAACTCTTCCATTTGCTATTATTTTTCATATTGCAGCTATACTTGTAATAATTTTTAGCTGGCACAGTAAAAATTTAATGGAGCACATGGCGACACTAGCTTATGCAGGCTCTGCTATTGGCGCTCTCCACGCAGGAGATTTTTTTAGTTTATTTATTTGGTGGGAAGCAACAGCTCTTACCTCAGTATTTATAGTTTTTGCTGGAAATACAAATACAGCAAAAGATGCAGCTATGAGATATTTGATCATTCAAGTTTCTTCAGGTGTATTACTTTTAATTGGTGCATGTTTAATGCTATATCAAACAGGAAACCATAATTTAGTAGTTCTAGATTTAAAAACAAATTTTGGAATTTTTATATTTATTGCTTTTGGAATTAAGGCTGCATTTCCTCTTTTAAATGGTTGGCTACAAGACTCTTACCCTGAGTCTTCAGTTACTGGCACAGTGGCACTTTCTGCTTTTACAACAAAATTGGCAATTTATGCTTTAGCTAGAACTTTTCCAGGCACTGACTCACTGATTTGGATAGGTGCAATAATGACAGCTTTTCCGGTATTTTTTGCAGTTATAGAAAATGATTTAAGAAGAGTTTTGTCATTTAGTCTTAATAACCAATTAGGCTTTATGGTTGTTGGTATTGGTATTGGGACAGAACTTTCTCTTAATGGAACGGTAGCACATGCGTTCGTTCATATAATTTATAAAGCTCTTTTGTTTATGAGTATGGGTGCTGTTTTATACAGAGCTGGAACAACAAAAGCTTCTGAATTAGGTGGCCTTTACAAATACATGCCATTCACAACAATATTTTGCATTATAGGGGCCATGTCAATTTCTGCATTTCCGTTGTTCAGCGGATTTGTCGCCAAATCTTTAATAATGTCCTCGCTTGGAGGTATGGGAATGGTTTTAATTTACTTTATTTTATTCTTTGCTTCCGCAGGTGTTTTGGAGCACTCAGGGATAAAGATACCTTACTTTGCTTTTTTTGCACACGAGAGGAAGAATAAAGTTAAAGAGGCTCCAATTAATATGCTCATTGCAATGGGCATCGCTGCTTTTTTATGTATTGCTATAGGTGTATTCCCAAAATATTTGTATCAAATACTTCCATACGCAGTTGAGTATCAGCCCTATACTTTAGACCATGTAATAAGTCAGCTACAACTTTTGGTTTTTGCAATTATTGCATTTTTATTTTTAGTTAAATTTAAACTTTATCCCTCCGAGATTAGATCAACTGTTTTAAATTCTGATTGGTTTTACAGAAAAATGTTACCTGGTATTGGTAAACCCTTATTTATAAAAATAGGTTTATTAACAGATAGTTTATATAAAAATTTAGGTTTATCTTTTAAACAAGTATTAAGTAAATCTTATAAATTTAGTAATTTATCCTACATTAAAGTTACAACACCTAGTTTTGCAGGCACAATTCTAATATCAATTTTATTTATAATGTTAGTAATCGTTTTGGTGTGATTATTTTTTTATTTTTGCAGACTCTAGTTTAATAGCTTCTTGTATAAAAATTTGCCAAATTCTAACAATAATTTCAGCGTCAATTTTATTTTTTTTTGCTTTTGATTGAACAGACTTTAAAATATGAGTAATTCTTTCGTGATCAATGATTTCTTCTCTATTTTCCTTTAATTTAGTGACTTTGTGTATTTCTTTAAATCTATCACCAATCAGCTCAATAATCTTGTTATCAATATTATCAATTTTCTTTCTTACTTTTTTAAGCTCTTCAATGTTATTTTTTTTAGTCATTTTTTTTAATATTGTTGTACAGTAAATCTATATGAAATTAAAAAATTCTAAACATAAAGTTGCCGTATTTTGCGGATCTATGTTTGGATCAAACAAAAATTTTAAAGATTTAGCTATAACAGTTACAAAATATCTAGCACAAAATGATTATGACATTGTTTATGGAGGTGGAGAAAATGGATTAATGGGTGTTGTTGCTAAGACAGCATTAAAATATAACGCCCATGTAACTGGTATCATCCCATCTTTTCTAGATAAGCGTGAGAAAATTCACACAAAAATTAACAAAATATATGTTACGAAAACAATGGAGCAAAGAAAAAAAAAGTTTTTACAATTGTCAGATAGTTTTGTCGCTTTACCCGGGGGTGGGGGTACAATAGAAGAAATTAGTTTAGTAATCAGTGCTCTTCAATTGGGTGTTATAAAGGGTAAAAAATGTATATTGTTTAATTATAATAATTATTGGTCTGATATAATTAATCAATACAAGAAAGTAATGAACTCCAAATTTGCTTATAAAAACTTTAAAGATTTATTTTCAGTTTGTAATAATCTAAAAGAATTTAAAGAATTATATTAATTCTTTCTTAAATAACTTAGCCAATTTTTTAATTCTTTGTGTCTTAACGTATCTTTTAACAAAGATTGACTATAACTCTTGTTATTAGGCCTTTTAAAGTCTTTGATTAACCCTTGTATTTGATTTTTACTAAACAGTTTTTCTTTGAGTAAAATATTTTTTCTTGCATTTAAAATTTGTCCTGTGTATTTAAAATTAAATTCAGGATGATATTGGGTACCCCAAAATTTATTACTTACAAGAGACTGAATTGAGTAATGATTGTCTGACAGAACATGAGTTCTATTAGGCTTTTGGGATATATGGTCAATATGAGAAGCAAAAGCATCAAATATCAAGGGCTTATCTTTGTACATTGGATGATGCGCACCATATTTATTAATATTTATATTATAGGCTATTCCAATTTCTCTACCTTTAGGATTTTTTTTAACTGCGCCACCATTTGCAACAGTAAAAAGTTGCATACCCCAACAACTACCAAACATATTTACCTTTAACTTTGATAACTTTTTCATGAGAGAAATTTGGTTTTTAATTTCTCTTGTATTATCATAAATATTGAGACTTGAACCTGTCCACACAATGCCGGTAAATGATTTGATGAAACTTTCATCATAATTTTCATCTAAGTTCATAGATGGATAAATGAATGTAGTTTTTATTTTTGAATTAATTATTTTTAGTTGGTCTCTGTAAAACTCACATATTGGTTGTAATCCGTATCTTGCAAGTTTACCCCATCCGTTTTTGTCATATCCATTAACTATTAGTAAATTCATTCATATTTAATATATTTAGATTAACCACATGTCAGCATTTATCTACAAGTCTTTGTCCGTCCTTTTTTTTGTTTTAATGAGTGTATGTATAAAAGCAACAGGCGACAACTTACCATTATTTGAGGTAGTTTTTTTCAGAAATCTATTTGCTCTTATTCCATTGATAGTTGTCATTTATTATTTAAATCTAAAAATATCTTCTATTAACAATTATAAACTTCATTTTTTTAGAGGTTTAGTAGGAATTTCAGCAATGAGTCTTTTCTTTATATCTCTTAGATATGTTCCGCTGATCGAAATGCAAACAATCAGTTTTTCATCTGTTTTTTTTATATCTATATTATCAATTTTTTTTCTGGGCGAAAAAATTGGATATAGGAGGGTAATTGCAATTATTATTGGTTTTATAGGAGTAGTAATTATTTTGAAACCGGATGTGAATTTATTAAACAACTATTCTGTTTTACCACTTTTAGCTAGTATATTTTTGTCAATGGCAGTGATAATTCTAAAAAAAATATTAATAACTAATAATAATATTTTAACAGTATGGGCCTTTACTTTATTTGGAACAGTTTCAAGTTTATTTTTCTATAGTGATGATTGGATATGGCCAAATAATTTAGACTTAGTTTTTCTAATTGCTTCGGGTTTTTTAGGGTTTACTGCTCAATTTTGTCTTACAAAATCTTTTCAATTAGCAGAAGCCTCTGTTCTTGCTCCTTTAGACTTCACTTCTGTTGTTTGGGCATTTGTCATCGGTTATATTTTTTTTGGTGAGTTTCTCTCGAAAGAGGTGCTACTAGGAGGTCCATTAATTTTACTTTCAGTCGGATATATTTTTTATCGTGAAACTGTCCTTCGAAAAAAAATAGTCCTTGGAAGCAATAAGCAATTTTAGAAATTTTTAGACAGATTTAAAATTTTTTGATATTTAATCTTAATGGAATATTTGCACACAATGGTTCGAGTAAGTGATATTGAGCAATCACTTGACTTTTATTGTAATAAATTAGGACTAATTGAATACTCGAGAAAAGAGAGTGAAAAGGGTCGATTTACTCTAATTTTTCTTTGTGCTCCTGATGATAAAGACACTGCTGATAGTAAAAAGAAACCTCTTTTAGAATTAACTTACAATTGGGACAAAGAAGAATACAAAGGTGGCAGAAATTTTGGTCATCTAGCTTTTAGAGTAGATAATATTTATCAAGTTTGTGAAAATCTGATTAAAAAGGATGTTGTGATAAACAGGCCTCCTAGAGATGGATATATGGCATTCATAAAATCACCAGACGGCATATCAATAGAGTTACTTCAAAAAGGTGAGAGCCTTGAAATAAAAGAGCCTTGGGCCAGTATGCAAAATAATGGGTCTTGGTAGATTATATTTCTGAGAGTTTTTTTACTAGATCTTCTCTAGTCAGACTACCGTTATTTTGAGCTAATACATCTAAGGCTTTACGTATTATGTCTTCATCTCCTGGTTCCTCAAGATCAGATAATATTATTTCTCTCAGTAATTCTGAATTATCGGATTGTCCAATATCATCTAAAATGTATTGAGCAAAGATTTTATTTCTTGAATTTCTTTTTTCAAATTCTGTTTGCTCTTTTTGGCTTTGCTCTGCTTCAAAGGCTTTTTGTCTGTCTTTAAATTTGTCCATAATTGATTATTTCATAGTTGGCATGTTGAGTGAAGCCCCTGCGACATCATCTGGCCATCTCGATGTTATTGTCTTACGTTTGGTATAAAAATTAATCCCTTCTTCTCCGTGCATTCCATGACCACCAAATATTGAACCTTTCCAGCCACCAAAAGTATAAAAAGACATTGGAACTGGAATAGGAATGTTTATCCCAACCATTCCTATTTGGACATTTTTCATAAAATTTCTCGCTAATGAACCACTTGATGTATAAATAGAAGTGCCATTGCCAAACTGATGTTTATTAATCAGTTTTATAGCCTCTTCAAAATTATTCATATTAAGGACAGATAAAACAGGGCCAAAAATCTCTTCTTTGTATATAGTCATACCATCAGTAACATTATTAAATATTGTAGGACCAACAAAATTACCATTTTCATAACCTTGAAGACTAATTCCTCTTCCATCTAACTCTAATTTTGCACCCTCTTGAACACCTTTTTCAATATATGATAGAACTTTTTGTTTGTGTTCCTTTGTAATGAGAGGTCCCATTTCACTTTGTGGGTCTAAAGACTCCCCAACTTTAATTTTACTTGCCTTCTCCTTTAGCAAATCCATAAATGGTTTTTGAATATTTCCAACAGGCATAGCAACTGATGTTGCCATACAACGTTCACCAGCAGATCCAAAAGCTGCTCCAATTAGTCCATTTACTGCATCCTCTAAATTCGCATCTTCCATTATAAGCATATGGTTTTTAGCACCACCAAGAGCTTGAACTCTTTTATTTGTTTTCGAACACTCGGTGTAAATGTACTTAGCAACAGGTGTTGAGCCAACAAAACTTACTGAAGAAATATCTTCACACTGAAGTATTAGATCCACAATATTTTTATCGCCATTTACGACCGTGAGGACGTTATCAGGTAGACCAGCTTCACTCATTAATTCTGCAAGTTTTAAAGAGCATTGAGGAACTTTCTCAGAGGGTTTTAATATAAAGGCATTTCCACATGCTATAGATAATGGAAACATCCACATTGGAACCATAGCTGGGAAATTAAATGGTGTAATACCAGCACAAATTCCCAAAGGCTGCTTAATATCAAACAAATCTACGTTTGTTCCAACGTTAATTGAGTGATTTCCTTTCAATAAATGAGGAATACCACATGCAAAGTCAACTACTTCAAGACCTCTTTGTAAAGATCCTTTAGCATCAGAAAAAACCTTGCCATGCTCTTCAGATATTATTTTTGCTATTAAATCAAAATTTTTTTCAATTAAATTTTTAAATTTAAATAAAATTTCACTTCTTTTCGTAATGGGTGTATTAGCCCATAAAGGTTGTGCTAATTTCATTTTATTAATAATTTTTTCAAACTCATCTCTTGTTGTTTTTGGAACATGCGCATATTCCTCACCCGTACTAGGTTTATATAATTTTATGAAGTCTTCTGAATTACTAGATATTCCTTTAGAGTCAGAGAAGTTTTCAATTATTTTCATGTGATGTTTTTAATATTAAATTTGTTTTTAGTAAAGATAATTGATTTATTTTAGTTAGTTTGATAATATTGACTTTTAAGGGGTGCTGAAAGGCTGAGAAAGGTAATACTTAACCCTCGAACCTGATCCAGGTAATTCTGGCGTAGGAAGTTCCCTTAAATACTTTTTAAACAAGAACAAATTAGATGGAAATTCTTTTTTTAATTTTTTTTGGATTAATTTTTACTGCGTCATTCTTTTTTTTGAAAAAAAATGAATTATCAGATGATAAGTTCGTTATTAAAAATAAATATAATTTATTTTTTTCAATATCTTCTTTTGTATCTTCTGCATTGGGTTTTTGGATAATATTTTCTCCTGCCGCAGCAGCTACTTGGGGTGGGATGGGTAATGTGATTGGTTATGCACTTGGAGCTGCGATGCCTTTAGTTTTATTCATCTTTATAGGAAAATATGTAAGAAAGGTTTTTCCAAACTCAACAGGCTTTCACGATTGTATCGAAAATCGGTTTGGTAAGAACTTATCCCACTTTGTTATAATAGTTTCATTAGTTTATATGACAGTTTTCTTAATAGCTGAAATTACAGCTATCTCAAAGTTCTTTAATTTTTTAAATGATACACCTTATTGGATTTCTTCAATGATAATTATATTAATTGCTTTATCGTACGTTCTAATTGGAGGATTGTCGGCAACAATATTTACCGATTTAATTCAATTCATATTCATTATAGGAATTTGTTTGTTTTTAGTTTTTAAAATTCCATTCCAAGACTTTTCAGATAACTCTTCATTTATGATTGATAATGCACATTTATTTGATTTTAATAATCAATTCCTATGGATAACAGGTTTGACTTTTTTAGTAGCAGTTACATTTACCAATCTTTTTCACCATGGTAATTGGCAAAGAATTTATGCTGCTAAAGATAATAAAACGCTTAGTATTGGCTTAGTTATATCTGCTTTAATAATATTTATAATTGTTTATTTCATTGGATACTCTGGACTAGTTTCAATCTCACTTTACGCAATGGATGATCCTGATTTAACATTTGTGAAACTTTTCGGTTTACTCGAGACTTCATTTATAAAATACATTTTTGTAATATTAGCTGCTTCTCTTGTATTGAGTAGTATTGATACATTAATAAATGCTATAAATTCTCAGATTGTCTCCCTAAGCACAAGTTACTCCTTAAAATCCTCTTCAAACTTATACTTTATTATTGTTTTCTTGGTGGCAGTTTTCATACTATCCTCGCAAGGCTACAATGTCTTATACGTCTTCTTAATTGCTGATTTAATTTGTTGTTGCTTAGTTTTACCTTTTCTGTTGGGATTATTTGGTTTTAATACCTCTACAAAACAAATATATATAATCTCTTTTTTGAGCTTACTACTGGGAGTATTAATATTTCCTGATCCCTCATTCAGCAAAAATATAATGAGCGATTTTTTAAATATTAATTTCACATTTATTAATAAATATAAATTATTCTCATCATTTTTAGTGCCAATTCTATTTTCAACAATATTGACACTTTTGATGAAAAGGAAAGGTATATAATGGAACATATTTATAATGATTTAAAAAATTTAAGAGATAAAGGAGCGCTTGTACATTGTATTACAAATTACGTGGCAATGAACATAAACGCTAATATTCTTCTCTCTATCGGAGCATCTCCTTTGATGTCTCATGCAACAAATGAACTAAAAGAAATAGCTGCTATATCGTCATGTCTTGTTAATAATATTGGAACGTTAGACGATAATTGGAGGCCTAGCTTTTTAGAGGCTTCTAAATATTATGTTGAACAAGAAAAACCAATCATATTAGATCCTGTGGGTTCAGGTGCGAGTAAGTTAAGAACACAAACCTCTCTTGACATTATTAAAAGCTCTAAAAACTTAATTATTAGAGGAAACGCATCTGAAATTCAATCACTAGTAGATCAAAATAAAATATCTTCAAAGGGAGTTGACTCATCAATTGAAAGTCACGCAGCTATTGAGTCTGGAAAAATTTTATCTAACGAGAATAATTGTGTTGTATTTATAAGCGGTAGTGATGACTTTATTATCTATGAAGATAATGTCACTAAAATTTCAAATGGATCGAGTGTAATGACTAAGGTTACAGCTATTGGTTGCTCTTTATCGTGCATAGTAGGAGCATTTGCTGCTGTAGGTGAAAGTTTATATAAATCTGCGATAAGCTCAGCGGCTATTTTTTCAATCGCAGGAGAACTCGCAGCATCAAAATCAGAGGGGCCAGGAGATTTTCAAGTAAATTTCTTGAACAAATTAAATAATATTACAGAAAAAGAAATTTTAGATAATTTAAAGATTACTAGTGTTTAAATTTTGTTTTGTTACTGACGATAAACTTACACCATTAAGTAAGTTGGATAATTATTTGAAAATAATATTTGAGAGCAAGGTCGATTGTATTCAATTAAGGTTTAAAAATTTAAAAACAATTGATTTATACAACTTAGGAAAAGATTTAAAAAAAGATTGTGTTAAATTTAAAAAAACTCTCATTGTCAATGATCGTGTGGATATTGCAAAGTCTATAAATGCTCATGGTGCGCATGTTGGTATGGATGATTTACCCTATAATCAAGCTAGAAAAATATTGGGAAGAAAATCTATAATAGGAGTTTCAGCAAGTAATAAAAATGAATTTATAAAGGTAAAAAAGTTAAAGGGAGTTGACTACATAGGTGTTTCAGCCTTCTCGTCTAATACGAAAAAAGAAATGAAAAATTATTTTGGTTTAAGCGGGCTTAAAATTTGTGCTAAAGCTACAAAAATTCCTTTAATAGCAATAGGAGGAATCAATATTAGTGATGTAAATAGTATACTTAAACTAAAAATCCATGGTGTTGCTATGATATCCTCTTTATTAAAAGGTAATATTAAAAAGAATTGTATGGATGTAAGTAAAATTATTTCAAGTTATGAAAAGATATAAAACTGTATTAACAATTGCAGGATCTGACTCATCAGGAGGGGCAGGTATCCAAGCTGACATTAAAACTATAACACACTTTAAATGTTATGCGATGTCTGTAATTACTGCTTTAACTGCACAAAATACTCAAGAGGTTAAAAGTATTTTTAATACAACCCCAAAGTTCATAAGAGAACAACTTAATACGACGTGTAGTGATATTAAACCAGACTCAATAAAGATTGGTATGTTAAGTGATAAAAAAATTATTCAAGAAATTTCAAAATTTATTGACAACTATAAAATATCTAAAGTTGTACTAGACCCTGTTATGGTTTCAACATCTGGTTATTTACTCTTAAAGAAAAGCGCTATATCAAGTTTAACTAAAAACCTTATAACAAAATCTATGATAATTACTCCTAATTTGAAGGAGGCAGAAATTCTTACAAATACCAAGATTAATAGTAAAGATGATATGATTAATGCAATTCAAATTTTAGAAAAAATTGGCGCTAAGGATATACTGATCAAAGGTTTAATTAAAAATGGAAAAATATTCGACTGTCTATTTATAAAAAAAAATAAAAAAATTCACTTTTTTGAGTCTAGTATCATTAAAAGTAAAAACACACATGGAACTGGGTGTACTTTATCGTCAGCAATTGCTTCGAATTTAGCTTTAGGTGAAGATATTTTAAATTCTGTCAAAAAATCAAGAAATTATATAAAAAGAGCTATAATTAAAGGAAGTTTGTATAAAATTGGTAAAGGTAGCGGCCCGGTTTACCATTTTTAACTTTAAATTTAGAAAAATTGCTATAAAAAGTTTACCAATATTTAGGCTTACTATTTGAATACTAATTAAAAAAATCTCATAAAATTTTTAACTATGTTTGGATACGCTAAATATTTACTACTTAAGATTAAGAAAGGACTATAAATGGCTACAGGAACAGTGAAATGGTTTAACCCAAAAAAAGGATATGGGTTTATTGCCCCTGATGGAGAAGATAAAGATATCTTTGTCCACATCACAGCTGTTCAACAAGCAGGTTTAGACCGCCTCGATGAAGGCGACAAAGTCGAATTTGAAGTTGTTGAAGACAAAGGCAAATCCAAAGCAGATCAGTTAAAAAAAGTTTAATTGATTTTGCGAATACTTTTTATTTTATCGTAGGCTTGATTTATCTCGGATAGTCTGTCTTCAGATTTAATGATTAATTCTTGAGGAACACCCTGTGCCCTTAATTGGTCAGGGTGTAACTCTTTGCTTAGCTGTATCCATCTCTTTCTAATTTCACCATCAGAAAAACTTTTCTCAACTCCTAAAATTTTGTATGGATCAATTTGTTTATCCATCCAAATAGTTTTTATGCTTTCATATTGAGCTTTATTTAGTCCAAAATAATCAGAACAATTTTGAATAAATACTATCTCTGAGTCGCTGATTTCACCATCAGCCTCTGCGATATAAAAAAGTAAGTTTAAAATTTGCTCCAAAACTTGAGGCTGTCCACGAAATAGCATTCCTATTTGTTGAGCATATTGATGATAGTCATCAGAGCTTTTTTTAGCTTCATTAAATATTTTGCTAACATCGCTTTGAAAATCAGGAGGTATTTTAAATTTTTCTTTAAAGGCGCTTATTTCATCAGTTGTAACTTGACCATCTGCTTTAGCCAGTTTAGCTGCTAAAATAATTATACCTATCGTTATAATTTCTTGTGGTGAATTAGAGGCTATATTAGAGTCAGATTTTTGGTTTCGAATACGATCAACACTGTGACCCGCTATTACACCTAACATAGCTCCGATTGGCCCCCCAAGAGCAAAACCAAAAGTCCCAGCTAAAAGTTTTCCCCATATACTCATCTAAAATTTATTTTTTATAAGTCTTATTAATTATTTAAGCCATTCGTTAGTTTTGTTAATGTCCTTAAGACTGCTTTCTGTGCCATGAGAAAAATGTTTGCTCATATCAGGGTAATATTTATAAGAAATTGGTTTTCTACCCATAGCAACTGCCATTTCTCTTACATGATGAGGGTCGGCACCGCAACAAATACCAATAAAATTTACATTGATGTCCATACATTGTTTGGTGAATTCAGCCATTTCAAACCTGTTACATGTTAATCCATCAAGAGCAATATGAGAAACATTACCATCTAAACAATTACAATTTGGATCCTCTATATACATGTGTGTTGGGAATTCTTCAGTTGTTCTATATGGAACAGGTAATGCAGCCACATGGCATGAGACTTTTTCTCTAATGCTTGGCAGCAGTTTCATTGTCATTTCAGGACCACGATAACAATTAAGGCCAACTACGTCAGCACCATGGTCTTCCAAAATTTTACAGGCCTCTGCAGCACTATGGCCTTCTCTTGTTTTGTCACCTTTAGGTATAGCAAGATTTACGACAGCTATTAAACCTGCATTTTTAATTTCCTTTAATGCTAATTTAGCCTCCTCAGTCCAACTAATTGTTTCAGCAATAATAAAATCAACATTGGCTTCTTTTGCCCAAGCTATTTGTTCTTCAAACATTTTTTGACAATCAATGTGAGATTGTTTGTCATCTGGGTCATAAATATTAGTATTAGCTACATTACCTGCTATCATTAAATCTAACTGGGGAAATTCAGCTGCAGCATTTTTTGCAATTTCTAATGCATTTTTTTGAAGAGGTTCTAATAATTCTTCCTTCCCAATCAAACGTAACTTTTCTCTGTGACCGTAATAAGTAAATGCTTGAACAACATCACTACCAGCTCTAATAAACTCTCTGTGAAGTTGAGTTACTACTTCAGGATTCTCAAGAACAACTTCAGGTACGTAAGTTCCTGCCTGTAAATATCCTCTTCTCTCCATTGCAAAAAGATAGCCTTCTGCACACAAAATAGGTCCTTCATTAAGTCTCTGTATTAGATTCATCTTACCTCCCAAATAATATGAAGATTATTATAGCTTTTAAAAAAAATTCTATAAAAAAATTTTAAAATATTTTTAGATTTTACCCATAGAAAATTATTCAAAGATCAGTATGTTTTAGTCAAATGGAATTTGAAAATAAAATCAAGAGTCTTCCAATATGGAAAAATCTTGAAAATATTGAACCTTTAGCGGGAGGAATTACAAATCTTAATTTCCTAGTATCAGACTCTGGTTCTAAATCAGTTGTTAGATTAGGTTCAGATATACCAGAACATCTAGTTTATCGATCAAACGAAATTATTGTTAGTGAAGCAGCTTATCAAATAGGGGTGTCTCCAAAATTAATTTACAATGAACCTGGAGTATTGGTCTTAGAATTCATTGAAAGTAAAACTCTTGAACCAAAAACTGTAAGAGAAAATTTAAATAAAATTGTTCCGATCATAAGAAAAATTCATGATGAAATACCTAACAAGTTATCAGGTCAGCCTCAAATTTTCTGGGTTTTTTATGTCATAAAGTACTACTCAAATTACTTATTAAATAATAATAGCTCTCACATTTCATTAATTCCAAGTTTGTTAAAAAAAGCAGAAAAGTTAGAAAAACTCTCCTCTCCAAGAGAAATTGTATTTGGTCATAATGATTTATTGGCTGCAAATTTTCTTGATGATGGTTCAAAAATATGGGTAGTAGATTGGGAATATGGTGGTTTTAATGATCCTTTGTTTGATATAGGAGGCTTATCTTCTAATAATGATTTAGATGAAAATCTAGAAAATGAAGTTTTAGAAATGTATTTTAAAGAAAAACCATCAAAAGATTTAATAATTAAATATAACGCAATGAAAACTGCTAGTTTATTAAGAGAGACAATGTGGAGTATGGTCTCTGAGATCACTTCTAAGATAGAATTTAATTATGCTGAGTATACTTCAGATAATCTCAAAAAATTTGAGGAATCATTTGATAAACTATAATGATAGATAGTTCAAAAATTGTAGTAATTGGGGGTGGTATAGTGGGTTGCTCTACTGCATATCACTTAGCTGATTTAGGACATGAAGTTGTACTTATTGAAAGTGGTAAATTAACATCTGGTAGTACATGGCATGCTGCTGGACTAGTTGGCCAATTAAGAACAAATGCAAATATTACTCAATTATTAGGGTATTCTGTTGATCTTTATGACAAGCTTGAAAAAGAAACAGGATTAGGAACAGGATGGAAGATGAATGGTGGATTGAGACTAGCTTGTAATAAAGAGAGATGGCAGGAGGTTTTAAGACAAACTACTACAGCTCATTCATTTGGTTTGGAGATGGAACTACTTACTCCAAAAGAGGCTCAAGATTTATGGCCAATCATGAATATAGATGATGTTTATGGAGCAGCCTTCCTTCCTACAGATGGACAAGCAAATCCGACAGATATTTCACAAGCATTGGCTAAAGGAGCTAGAAACAAAGGAGCAAAAATATTTGAGGAAACTAGAGTATCAAAGGTAATTATAAATAATGGTGTAATTGAAGGTATTGAAACATCTAAAGGTAAAGTAAAGTGTGAAAAAATTGTTTGTTGTTGTGGTCAGTGGACCAGACAGTTTGCACAAGATGTTGGAGTTAATGTCCCTTTAGTATCTTTTCAACATCAATATTTGGTTACTGAAAAAATAGAGGGTGTTAAATCAGACCTTCCTACTTTAAGAGATCCTGACAGGTTAATTTATTTTAAAGAGGAAGTTGGAGGCCTTGCAATGGGAGGGTATGAACCAAACCCTTTATCATGGGCTGAAAAATCAGTCCCAGAGGATTTTCATTTTTCACTTTTAGACTCAAATTACGATCATTTTGAACAAATAATGAATAATGCTCTTGGAAGAGTCCCTAGTCTTGAAACTGCTGGGGTCAAAGAATTAATAAATGGACCAGAGAGTTTTACTCCAGATGGAAACTTTATTTTAGGAGAGAGTCCTGAATTAAAAAACTTTTATGTTGGCGCAGGTTTCAACGCATATGGGATAGCTGCTGGAGGTGGAGCGGGTATGGCACTTGCAGAATGGGTAGCTAATGGAAGACCACCTTACGATTTATGGCCAGTTGATATAAGAAGATTTGGAAAACCCCATCAAGATTTGGAGTGGGTAAGAAATAGAACTTATGAGGCTTATGCTAAACATTACACTATGGCATGGCCTTTTGAGGAAAACTCCTCAGTAAGAGAATTTAAAAAATCTCCAATTTATGAAAAACTTAAAAGCTCAAATGCATGCTTTGGTGAAAAAATGGGTTGGGAGAGACCTAATTGGTTTGCACCAAAAGGAAGTGAGCCTCGGGATATTTATTCCTTTGACAGACAAAATTGGTTTGAATTTGTTGGAAATGAAGTAAAGGCCGCAAGAGAGAGTGCTGTTCTAATTGACCAAACATCTTTCGCTAAGTTTATTGTATCAGGTAAAGACTCACTACAAGCTTTAGAGTATTTATGTGCAAATAAAATTGATAGACCAATTGGTTCGACCATCTATACCCAAATGTTGAATGACGATGGTGGAATTGAATGTGATTTAACAATAACAGTTATAGATAAAAATACCTTTTATATAATAACTGGAACAGGTTTTATGACCCATGACTATGATTGGATAATTTCAAATATTCCAAATAATTTAGAAGTAGAAGTTAAAAATATAACATTTGATAATTCAGTTTTTTCATTAATGGGACCAAATTCTAGAAAGATCCTTCAAGGACTTACAAATACAGATTTATCAAATGATAATTTTCCATTTGCTACATGTAAAAAAATCAAAATTGCATCAAAAGATGTTTATGCAATTAGAATAACCTATATGGGTGAGTTAGGTTGGGAGCTCCATTTCCCAATAGATTTTTCCTCAGAAATTTATTCCAAGATAATGGAATATGGAAATCAATTTGGACTAGTTAATGCTGGATATCGATGTATAGAGAGTTGTCGTTTAGAAAAGGGCTACAGAGCTTGGGGTTCAGATATCGGGCCAGACCATACTCCTCTTGAGGCTGGATTAGGATGGGCAACTAAAATTAACTCTGACAAAGATTTCATTGGAAAAAAAGCACTATTAAATCAAAAATCAAAAGGTTTGAAAAAGATTTTTGCAGGTTTTACGTGTGATGATCCAAATCAAATCCTTTTAGGAAGAGAAACTATATTTAGAGATGGTAAACAAGTAGGTTGGTTATCAAGTGGAGGTTATGGATACACCATAGGCAAATCTATTGGTTATGGGTACATAAGAAGCAAAGATGTTATTGATCAAAACTTTGTAGAAAATGGTAATTATGAATTAGAGATAGCTACTAAAAAAGTTCCCTGCAATGTGCATCTTTATCCTATCTATGATAAAGAGATGATTAAGATTAAATCTTAAGCTCTTTTATTTTTAAAAAAGAATATTTTGTAACAATATTTTGTGTTCTATTTGTTTTTATAATTTCTAAAATTTGTTTTTTTTTCATCGGGATTATCTTTATATATTCTCCCTCATTAGTATTTATAATTTTAAAGTTTGTAATTCTAGGTACGTATGCAAGATAGATATCAGTAATTTCTTCTAAAATATCTGGGGCAATAATGAGTGACTCCAACTTTTTTACCGAAATAGGTTTGACTCCAAGTTCCTCTTTTATTTCTCTGATAATAGCTTGTCTACTTGATTCTTTCTTGTTAATCCCACCTGCTACTATTTCCAGAGGGTAGGGTGAAAATTTATTAAAAAAATAATTTGGTCTCATCTGTCTTATGAAATAAAAAACTTGATCTTGTTTATTAAAACAAATAGCTGAGACACTATTTCCATTATAAATGTAATTTTCTCTTATCTCTTTAAAATCAAGTTTATTAGTATATTTAATTAATAATTCATAAATATTTTTATAGATCTTCCTCTTCTTAATATTTGTCATAGTTTTTGGATCTTGTAAGTTGTTTAACTTAGTTTATTTTATTGAAATTCAAATGAAAGTTTTAGTTGCTGTCAAAAGGGTCGTTGATTACAAAGTGCAGATAAGAGTAAAAAGTGACAATAGTGGAGTAGAAACTCAAAATGTTAAAATGTCTGTTAATCCACCAGATGAAAATGCCATTGAAGAGGCAGTAAAGCTTAAGGAACAGGGTCTTGCAAATGAGATAATATCTGTATCTATTGGAGATGATAAATCCCAAGATGTTTTAAGAACATCTATGGCTATGGGAATTGATAGGTCTATATTGGTTAAAAGTCAAAACACATTAGAGCCATTAGCAGTAGCTAAAACACTAAAAATAATAATTGATAAAGAAAAACCAGATCTCGTTTTAATGGGTAAACAAGCTATCGATGATGACTCAAATCAAACAGGTCAGATTTTATCTGCATTATTAAATTGGCCACAAGGATGTTTTATTTCAAATTTAAAAATTGAAAATAATAAGGTTTTTATATCAAGGGAGATAGATGAAGGTATTGAAAACCTAGAGACTTCACTTCCAGCTGTTTTAACATGTGATTTAAGATTAAACACACCAAGGTTTGCCTCTCTTCCAAATATAATGAAGGCTAAAAAAAAACCTCTTGAGACAATTGATATTGATACTCTTGGAATTGATACATCATCAAAAATTAAAACCTTAAAAGTAATTGAGCCTCCAAAAAGAAAAGCAGGGATTATGGTTAATGATGTTAAAGAATTGGTTCAAAAACTAAAATACGAGGCAAAAGTAATTTAAATGTCTGTACTTGTAGTAGCGGAACATGATAACAAAAATTTAAAATCATCAACTCTTAATACTATTAGTGCTGCCGAAAAATTAAGCGAAGATATTCATCTTTTAATTTTAGGGAATAAAATTGAAGATCTTGCTAAAAGTTCAAAATCAATACAGTTAGTTAAAAAAGTAATTATTTGTGATCATGAGAAATTAGAAAATCAAATACCAGAATTATCATCTCCTATAATTTCTAATTTAGCTGAAAACTATTCACACATTTTAGCACCTTCTAGTACATTTGGAAAAAACCTGCTACCTAGAGTATCTGCTCAGTTAGATGTTACGCAAATAAGTGATATTATAGGCATAGAGTCCCAAGATACTTTTATTAGACCTATTTACGCGGGAAACGCTATTTCTTATGTTCAAACTGATCAAAAAATTAATTTAATGACTGTCAGGCCCACTTCTTTCGAAAAATGTGAAGAAGCAGGGGGTGATGCTGCTTTAGAAAATATTACTTTCATTGACTCAGAGGTTAAAACAACATTCGTAAGTAGAGAAGTATCAAAGAGTGACAGACCTGAATTGGGTAATGCTCGAGTGGTTGTATCTGGAGGTAGGGGACTAGAAAACTCTGATAATTTCAAACTTTTATATGATTTAGCTGATAAACTTAATGCAGCTGTTGGAGCGTCGAGAGCTGCTGTTGACTCAGGATATATTGGCAATGAATACCAAGTCGGACAAACTGGTAAAATGGTTGCTCCTGAGCTTTATATTGCCGTAGGTATATCGGGTGCAATACAGCATTTAGCGGGTATGAAAGAAAGTAAAGTCATAGTCGCTATTAATAAGGATTTAGAGGCACCAATATTTAATATAGCTGACTACGGACTTTCTTCGGATTTATTTCAAGCAATACCTGAAATTATTAAAGAGTTAGATCTACTTAATCAGATAGAATCGTAATATTTAATATATAATCAATATTATGAGCGAAGTGCAGAGAGAAGAATTAAATTACGATGTAGTAATAGTTGGAGCTGGTCCAGCTGGTCTATCAACAGCAATTAAACTAAAACAACTCGATACGAATTTGTCTATTTGTGTCCTAGAAAAAGCATCTGAAGTCGGAGCTCATATTTTAAGTGGTAATGTTTTTGAAACTAAGGCTTTAGATGAACTCATTCCAAATTGGAAAGAACTTAATAGTCCAATCAGTACATCAGTAACATCAGAAGATTTTTTATTTTATACAAAAACTAAAAGTATGAAGGTGCCAAACTTTTTTTTACCAAATGTTTTAAAAAATCATGGAAATTACATTATTAGCTTATCTAATCTTTGCAAATGGTTAGGTGAATTTGCCGAAAACTTAGGAGTGGAGATCTTTCCAGGATTTGCAGCTAATAAATTACTTTATGATAACGAACAAAAGGTAATTGGTGTTCAAACAGGTGATATGGGGTTAGACAAAGATTTTAAACCTAAAGATAATTATGAACCTGGGATTAATATCAAAGGTAAAGTAACAGTTTTATCAGAGGGATGTAGAGGTCACCTGGGAAAAGAGGTTCTTAAAAAATTTAATTTAGACTCCAACAACAAATCTCCTCAACAATACGGTATAGGCTTTAAAGAAATTTGGGAGATCAACTCTGAAAATCACCAACTTGGTAAAGTTTCACATAGTGTGGGATGGCCTCTTGAAAGTGATACATATGGAGGTAGTTTTTGTTATCATGCTGAAAATAATCAAATATACCTAGGTTACGTAATCGGTTTGGATTATAAGAATCCATACCTTTCTCCTTATGATGAATTTCAACAGTTTAAAACTCACCCTGATATCAAAAAATTATTAGATGGTGGTAAAAGAATTTCTTATGGAGCAAGAGCTCTAATAGAGGGTGGATTGCAGAGTCTTCCACAAATGCATATGCCAGGGGCATTATTGATAGGATGTGATGCAGGTACTCTAAATATGCCTAAAATTAAAGGATCACATACCGCAATGAAAAGTGGGATAATAGCTGCAGAAGTCATTAATGACCACATAAATAGTAATAAAGAACTGTCAGAGTATGAGTCAAAATTCCAAAACTCATGGGTATATGAGGAATTATACAAAGCAAGAAATGTAAAGCCTAGTTTTCAATGGGGCCTGATACCTGCAATGATTTTTACTGGATTAGATCAAAAAATATTTGGAGGTAAACTTCCCTTTACCCTTCAACATAAGCACGCTGACCATGAATCTTTGATCCCAGCTAAAAAAGCAAAAAAAATTACCTATCCTAAATATGATGGTGTTATTACTTTTGATAAACCCAGCTCAGTTTATCTATCAGGAACTAACCACGCAGATGATCAACCTAATCATTTGTTACTTAATGATAAAGATCTGTCAACTAATTTTACTATTGAAGAATACGACGAACCTGCCCAAAGGTATTGCCCCGCAGGTGTGTATGAAGTTGAATTTGATAATGACCTACAAAAAAAAGTTTTAAAAATAAATTCTCAAAATTGTATTCATTGTAAGACATGTGATATTAAAGAACCCTCTCAAAATATTGAGTGGGTAACTCCCGAGGGGGGGGGGGGGCCTATTTACTCTGGGACCTAATTAAAGTCATATTCAAAGTTTTGCGAAGTTGCATTGATATTTACTAATTTAGCACCATGCTTTATGTGAAAATGTGTTGCAATAGGTGTCAAAGGAGAAAGTGTGATAAAGCGATCTATATTTTTCATCTCATCTTTAACAAGCTTTTTTGTTGTAAAAATAGTTTGTTTACCTGCTCCTCTTTTTCTTGACCAAACAGTATAGGCTACAGCAATGTTTGCGTTTTTTTCATGAAAAGCATTTTTGCTCATTAAGTCTAATTCTTTCATTGTTTGTGGTACATCGTTACAGAATGCTAGACAAATAAAACCTTCTACATCTTCATTAGATTTTAATCCATAAATCTTGCGGCCATACGAGGTGCGAAATTCATTGTCAATGTCTGGTCTGATTGGATCTTCGCTAGTATCCACTGAGTCTAGCTCAACTAATTCTGCCTTTGAAAGCCAACTAAAAAAATTACTTAATTTATTTTTGAATTTTTCCAAATTACAACCATTGATGTTTCATAGCTAAAACATCTTCATCACCATGTAAAATTATGGAAGCTAAACTATCAATTTTTGGCAAAATACTTGATACATAAATACTTGATGTAGCTATTTTTGCATCCAGAAATTCATTATCAATTTCGCCTTTATCTTTTAATTCGAGTGATTTTTTGGCAGTTTTAATCATCATCCAACCCCCAAAAATATAACCTAACATCATTAAATAGTTAACACTCGATACAGCAGGCCTTTTTTTATTGTTAGAAGTAGAAACAATGTGCTCAACAACTTTTTTTGCAGAGTCAATTGAACTATCCATTTTTTTACATAACTCTTTTAATCGATCTGAACTCGTAGATGCTTCTGTATCGGTTCTAATTTCATCAATTAATTCTAATATGCTTTTACCATTGTCTCGGAGCGTCTTCCTAAAAACTAAATCATTTGCTTGAATTGCAGTGGTTCCTTCGTATATAGGGAGAATTCTAGCATCTCTATAATGCTGTGCGATTCCTGTTTCTTCAATAAAGCCCATTCCACCATGAATTTGAATAGCATTTGATGTAATCTCTAGTGACCTTTCAGTCAACCACCCTTTTATAATAGGTATCATTAAAGATGATTTTGTTTCCCAATATTCACTTTCTTCTGACTTAGTCATATCCAAAGCAAAAGCTCCATAAATTGCAAGAGCTCTCATAGCTTCGATTTCTGATTTCATAGTCGAGGATAATCGAAGCACATCTGGGTGATGAATAATAGGATCACCTTTCTGACCATCAATCGGAACTCCTTGAACTCTATCAAAGGCATAGATTTTAGATTGTTGATAAGCTCTTTCAGAAACTGCAAGTCCCTGAACTCCAACTGAGAACCTTGCATGGTTCATCATTTCGAACATTATATTTAAACCTTGATTTTCTTCTCCAACCAAATAACCAATAGCTCCATCCTTTTCACCAAACTGTAGAACTGCAGTAGGAGAACCTTTGACACCAAGTTTTTTTTCAATAGACAAACAGGTTACATCATTTTTTTTGCCAATACTGCCGTCATCATTTGGAATAAATTTAGGTACAAGAAAAACAGAAATACCTTTATTACCCTCTGGCGCTTCAGGAGTTCTGGCTAAAACCAAATGAATAATATTCTCAGATAAATCATGTTCTCCATAGGTAATATAAATTTTTTGTCCATAAATTTTATAATGACCATTTTCTTTTATAGCTTTAGTTTTAATCGTAGACAGGTCTGTTCCCGATTGTGGTTCAGTTAAATTCATAGTACCTGTCCAATGACCTGATGCTAATTTTGGTATGTAGAAACTTTTTTGATCTTCTGATGCTGATTTTTGCAACGCATATATCAAACCTTGTGTTAATAGATGGCATAGCGCCAATGACATATTAGAACTATGCCAAATCTCATTAACAGCGGCAGATAAAGTTACTGGTATCTGTTGACCGCCAAATTTTTCTTTGGCCTCTAAGCCAAACCACCCACCATCTCTTAAACTCTCATAAGCCTCTTTGTAGCCTTTAGGAGTTACGACTTCACCAGTATCGAGTCTTTTTGAGCCCTCATGGTCTCCTGAAAGGTTACAAGGGTCCAACACTTCAGAAGCTATTTTTCCTGCCTCTTCAAGAACAGCTTCAACTAAATCATTAGAAAATTCAGAATAATCACTGACTTTATTTAGTTTGCCTAAATCTATTAGATTTTTAATTACAAAATTTAAATCCTTAATTGGAGCTTCGTACATGCCTTATATATATACTTTTCTTAAGTTCCTGCCTAAAGAAATTAAAATCTCGTGTTCATTAGTCCCAGTTTCGTATGCAATTCTTTCATATGATTGATTACTTCCAATTATTTCGACAGGTTTGCCTAGATACAATTTGCTATTAGGAACTTTAGACACATCAATCGTAATCAAGTCCATTGAAACTCTTCCTAAAATTCTACATTGATATTTATCTACATAAACAGATGCTTTATTACTTCCGCTTCTAAGAAATCCATCAGAGTAACCAAAATCTATGGTTGCAACTTTTAAGTCTTTTTTAAGTTTATAAGTCTGGCTGTAGCCAATTGTATTTCCTTTTCTGACATTTTGAATTTGTAATATAGGTGAGTAAACACTCATAACCTGTCTTAAGTTAAATCTTTTTTTATAGAAAGGATTAATTCCGTATAAACTTTTTCCAGGTCTTACAAAATCTAAATGGAACTGCTTTCCTAAAAAAATCCCAGATGAATTAGCTATGCTTAAAGGTAAGTTAAAATTTTTATTTAGGTCAATAAGTTTATTTAATTGTTTACTAGACACATTTTTTTTTAAATCATCTGCAGAAGATAGGTGAGACATTAAAAAAATAATATTTTTTTTATCGATTAAATTTGAATATTTTTCAAGTTCACTTGCTTGAAATCCAAGACGATTCATTCCAGTATCAATATGCAAAACGTACTTAAGTTTTTGTGAAGTTTTTAATAAAGATAATTGATCGACATTATTAATAATAGGTATTATTTTATTTTTTTTTATTTCTTTTAAATCATTGTTTGAAATCACACCTGATAAAAGGTAAATATTTATATTTTTAAAATTTTCTCTTAGCTTGATAGCATCATCTAACCTAGCAACATAAAAATCTTTACATTTATTTGTTTTTAATATCTTACAACATTCCAAAAGGCCATGCCCATAGCCATCACCTTTAATAACGCTTATAATCTTTGAACTACCTGATAACTTATCGATTTGCCTGTAATTATGCGACAGATTTTCTTTACTCACAAAAATCATTTTTTTATTGATTTTTTGGTTTTTTTTAAAGACTAGTTGTTTCATATCATGGATTTTTAGGCTTCAACCTTGTTGTCTTATGCCCTATATTACTTCTACTATTATAATAGATATAGGAGGAGTAAATGAAAAAATTTATTTCATTATTTTACGCTCTAGTCCTGTTTGCTGGTTTTACAACTGTAGCAAAAGCAGCAGACCCGATTAGAATCCCAGTTTTAAACTGGTCAAGCCAAATCGTTATGGCTAACGTTATGGCACAAGCTTTTGAAGAGCTTGGTTATGATGTTGAATTAGTCCCTGCTGAGTCAGCAACAAGATATGAAGCTGTCAGAGTAGGTGAACTTCACGTTGCTCACGAAACTTGGGAGTCAACAATGGCTCTGCCTTTTTATGAAGCTATGGATAAAGGTGGATTAATTGATGCTGGAAGTCACGACCTTATTACTTTTGAAGAAATGGGTGTTCCTAACTGGGTAATCGAAGATGGATTATGTCCTGGTCTTCCAAGCTGGGAAGCACTTAAATCTCCAGAGTGTGCAGCAAACTTTGCAACACCAGACTCTGAAGGTAAAGGTAGATGGTTAGAAGGTCCTTATGAGTGGCACACAGAAGTTATGCCTAACAGACTTAAAGGTCTTGGTATAGATGATTTATGGATGGTAAAATTTGCAGGTACTGCAGATGCATTATGGGCTGAATTAGAAGCAGCTAAAAAAGAAGGAAGAGGCACAATTATCTTTAACTGGTCTCCAAACTTTACAGATGCAGCTGGTTTTACTTTCATTGAATTTCCTCCATACTTCGAGGGATGTAGACTAGAACAAGGTGGTTCTTTAGAGACTACTGGTTGTGGTTCTCCAAAAGGTTGGCTTAAAAAAGCTGCTCACATTAAGTTCCCAATCACTCATACATCTGCATATAAGTTCTATACAAAAATGGAATTTACAGCACCTAATATTGGTGAAATGGCAAACTACGTTGACAACGAAGGCATGACTCATGCTGAAGCTGCAACTGCATATATTGCAAATAATAGAGATCAAATCGATCTATTTATGAAGTAATATTTCCAATTTGAATTCCTCCCTCTTTTGAGGGGGGAATTAATTTTATTTTAGGAAAAATTAATTTATGTCACCAACTATTAGCTGTTCATCTGTCTATAAAATTTTTGGTAATAACGCTCAGACACTTTTATCTGAAAGTGGAGGGAATGTAGACGCCAAAAAATTTCAAGAAGCAGGGTGCATAGTTGGCGTTAACAATGCTTCTTTTGATGTAAACCAGGGAGAAATGCTTGTAGTTATGGGTCTCTCCGGATCAGGAAAATCAACATTACTAAGGTGTATATCTAGATTAACAGACGCAACTTCCGGTAAAATTTTAATTGATGGTGAGGATATTTGCTTAATGAATAATAAGCAATTAATCGAACTAAGAAGAGAAAAGATGGGAATGGTATTTCAAAATTTCGCTCTTCTTCCACATAAAACAGTTTTAGAAAATATTGCTTTTCCGCTTCAAGTAAAAGGAGTCACTACTGAAAATAGTATTCATAAAGCACTTGAAATGGTTGAGCTTGTAGGCCTAAAGGGTAGAGAAAATTACTTTCCAAGAGAACTCTCTGGTGGACAGCAACAAAGAGTTGGAATTGCGCGGTCATTAGCAGTTGAACCTGATATTTGGTTTTTAGATGAGCCTTTCTCCGCGCTTGATCCTCTAATTAGAAAAGAAATGCAAGACGAGTTTTTGAGACTCCAGTCTGTTTTGAATAAAACAATTATGTTTGTCACTCATGACTTTGACGAAGCATTGAGGCTTGCTGACAGAATAGCTATTATGAAAGATGGAATAATAGAACAATTAGATAAACCAGATAATATAGTTTTAAATCCTGCTACTGACTATGTTAGGAAATTTACTGAGGATGTCCCTCGTGAAAAAGTATTGAAGATAGAGTCAATCATGGATGCCTCTGATCCACATGCCTCCGGAGAAATAGCTGTTAAAAAAGATGATATTATAGAAACCGTAGCAGAAAAAATTTTAAATAGTAAAGAAATTATTAAAGTTGTTGATGATAAAAATTCAGTAGTTGGCTCTATAAACCCTTCTAAAGTTATAAAAGTTTTATTCGGTGGATAAGAATTATTTAAATATCATTAGATCTTCAAAACTAGCTCAGTTTGGTATTTTATTAATTGTATTTTTGCTTTTATACAATTTAGTTCCACATAATGAGGGTAACTATTTTTGGAGACTTCCCTCTTTATTAGCTTTCATACCAATTAAGTTAAATGAGATTATATATGCAGCTTTATATGAATGGTTTCCTCTCAAAGTATGGGACCCCATATTTGAAATGTATGAAGAAAAAGCAGCATTTCGTGAATTTACAAAATCTATATCTAAAGGTTTATTATTTTTAATTACTTTTGTAAGAGAACTTTTATTGGGTGGTGACAAAATAATTGATGTTTTTGTTAGTGATGCTTGGCTGAAAGATAATGATTGGATGACATGGCCAGCACTTCCATGGACAGCAGCTACAGTCGGTGCTTTTTTGCTTGGATTCCAACTTGGTGGTATCAGATTGGCTTTGCTTGGAGGGATAGGATCTTTATATGTATCAATCTTTGGAAATTGGGTACCATCTATACAAACACTCTCTTTTGTTCTAATTACAACACCAATTTGTTTTGTACTAGGTCTATCCTTTGGAATATGGGGATACCTAGATAGAAAAGTTGAGACAGCTTTGCAACCAGTACTAAATGTAATGCAAACTATGCCTCAATTTGCATATCTAGTCCCTATTATTGCTTTATTTGGTTTGGGCGATCATGCAGGTTCGATAGCTACTATAGTAATTGCTACCCCACCAATGATAAGAAATACCATTTTAGGATTAAAACGAATTTCACCTGAGGTAGTAGAAGCGGGACTTATGAGCGGTTGTACAAAAACTCAGCTTTTATTTAAAGTATTAATACCAACAGCTAGACGAGATATTTTAAACGGTGTCAATACAGTCATTATGCAATGCCTTGCAATGGTTGTAATAGCATCTTTTGTTGGTGCAAAAGGACTTGGTCTAAATTTAAAAATTGCCTTGAATAGTTTAAAAATTGGTAAAGCTGCAGAAGCAGGTTTTTGTATCGTCTTAATTGCTGTTATCCTTGATCGATTTACAAAAGCATGGGCGAATAAACAAGTTGATTATTTTGAAAATCTAACTTTTTTTCAAAGATATAAACTCTTAATCATTTTCGGAACCTCAATTTTAATTTTTTCAATCATTGCTTTTATAGCAAATGGTTACTTCGATAAAATTAATTACTTATATGTCATACCCATTGAAAAAGGTTTTACTTTTGCTCACTATATTGATGCTGCTGTTGATTGGGTTTGGGAAACTTTTTTTTATTCTCTCAATTCTTTCAATAAGTTTCTTCTAACTGAAGTTCTAGGTCCCATGAAAAAAGCTTATCTAGGTATGCCAGTAGTTGCCACGCTGACTCTTACTATGGGTGTCGCTTATATCATTGGTGGAATTAGAACAAGCTTATTAGTTGGGGGCATGATGTTATTTATTGCTATGTCTAAATACTGGGACAGAGCTTTAATTACAATGTACATGGCAACATTTGCTGTAATAATGGCATCTCTCAATGGAATAATAGTTGGATCGATATTTGCACAAACTGAGAGGGGATCAAAAATTATTCTCTCCGTGTGTGATTTTTTTGAAACATTTCCATCTTTTGTTTATCTAATACCTGTTATTTTCTTGTTCAATATTACTGATACATCAGTGTTAATAGCTGCTATTGTTTATGCTACAGTTCCTGCTACTCGATATACTGTTTGGGGTCTAAATAGTGTCCCACTCTCCTTACATGAAGCAGGCACCATGTCCGGTGTCTCAAGAATACAAAGATGGACAAATATTGAAATTCCCTTAGCTTTCCCGACAATTATGCTTGGTGTTAATCAAACAGTTGTTTTCACTCTTCAAATGGTAATTTTGGGAGCGTTAATTGGAACTGAAGATTTAGGCCAACTTATTTTTGGAGCATTATCAAGAGCTCAAGACGGTCCTGGTGTTGCTATAACACTAGGTTTATTCGTTTCTTTAATGGCTATTTCAGTGGATGTAATTGTGAGAAAATGGGCCGAGGAAAGAAAAAAAGCTCTTGGATTAGCATAGAGAATGATTATCCCAAGAGTTACTCAACCTTATGAACCTGGATTACCAGCTCTTGGTGACGACTTAGAAAATTATTTGGTAACTGGTGGAGGTTCTCTCACATTAAAATTAGAACCAGATGACAAATTTAAAATAATTAATTTAGAAGGCCATCAACAGGCCGAGATTGTATGCTTTAATTCAAAGCGAGAGTGTAATCTATCAGCTTTAGGTCTTAATAACGAGCACAACGGACAATTAACAAAAAAAATCCTTACGAGTGAGGAGGAGTCAGCTCAAATAGCACATACTAAATTAAAAAAACTTGGATATGAGGTAGAGTCTATTAATCAATCGATTTTAGTATTTTCTCAAAATTCACTTTCAGGTTCAATTGAGGAGTTTAAAACAAACGATTCCATTGTTTGTATAATTTCTGCACCAGGCGAAAGTGAAATTACACATGAAAATATTCCTGCATCCGAACTACGAGTAATTGTTCAAAGAAATAAAAAACGTGAAGAGGGGGAATTTTTATTACCAGACCCTTTAATGGATCCTGTTGAAGAAATTTTTGTTAAAAGATATACCGCAATGGCCTATGAGGTCAAAGAAGGAGATTTTATTCAGATAATTGATGTTTATGGAAGACAATGTTCTGACTTTATGGCATTCGACTCAGAGAGCCTTCAAAAAGGCCAAGAGCTCTCAATAGATACAACTAATAGTAGATATTTAATGGGAAGTGCTTTTCCAATGCCAGGTCTCCATTCTAAATATTACGATGAAAATCAAATGCCCATGGTTGAAGTCTACAGAGACACTGTCGGAAGACATGATACGTTCGGTACTGCATGTACTTCAAAATTTTATGATGATATTGGCTATTTTGGTCATCCAAATTGCTCTGATAATTTCAATTATGTATTAGATAAGTTTACTGTGAGAAAAAGACTAGGTTGGAATGCTATAAATTTATTTTACAACACAGCCATTGATGCAAATAATGCTTTAATTTTTGATGAACCATGGTCTAGACCAGGAGACTATGTGATGTTTAAAGCCCTGAAAAATTTAGTTTGTGTCTCCTCTGCCTGTCCAGACGATGTAGATGCAGCTAATGGATGGAATCCTACTGACATTTTTGTTAGAGTCTATAGACCGAATAGACCTTTTAGTAAAGGAATGGCATTTAGAATGAAAGCAGACTCTGATCCCAAATTAACTAAAGAAACTGGTTTTCACCCAAGAGTATCAAAACTTACTGAAAATATTGTTGAGTACAAAGGATTCTGGTTAGCTTCTAATTATAATAACCACGGGGCGCACCAAGAATATGAAGCTTGCAGAGAGCGGGCTATTATTATGGATCTATCTGCACTAAGAAAGTTTGAAGTACGAGGCCCAGACGCTGAAGAACTTTTACAAATGACTTGCACCAGAAACATCAGAAAACTATCTGTTGGCCAAGTTGTTTACACTGCGATGTGCTACGAGCATGGAGGTATGCTCGATGACGGTACAGTATTCAAAATGACGGATGATAATTTTAGGTGGATTTGTGGAGATGAATATTGCGGTGAATGGTTAAGAGAAAAAGCAAAGGAACATAACTTAAAGGTATGGATTAAATCTTCTACTGATAATTTACATAATGTTTCCGTCCAAGGGCCAAAGAGTAGAGAAATATTAAAAAAGATAATCTGGACACCTCCTCATCAAACATCATTGACTGATTTAGAGTGGTTTAGGTTTTCTATAGCCAGGTTAAATACTTTAGATGGAATTCCTTTAATGGTTTCTAGAACTGGATATACAGGTGAACTAGGTTATGAAATATTCTGTCATCCGAGTAAAGCTGCTGAAGTTTGGGATGCTGTAATGAAAGCTGGAGAAGAGTTTGGAATTGTGCCTATGGGATTGGACGCTTTGGATTTAGTTAGAATTGAAGCTGGTTTAGTTTTTGCAAATTATGAATTCGATGATCAAACTGATCCGTTTGAGGCGGGAATTGGTTTTACAGTTCCTCTAAAATCAAAAGAAGATAACTTTATTGGTAAAGAAGCTTTACTTGAAAGAAAGGCAAACCCTCAAAGAAAACTAGTTGGACTTGAGATTGAGGGAAATGAAACTACCGGGCATGGTGACTGTGTTCATCCTTCAAATAATGGAAGGGAACAAGTTGGCATCATAACAAGTGGTATGAAATCCCCTGTTCTAAATAAAAATATTGCTCTTTGCAAAATCAATGTCAAATACAGCGAGCTTAATACTGAAGTTGAAATAGGTAAGTTAGATGGTCAACAAAAAAGAATAAAGGCTAAGGTTGTTCCTTTCCCATTTTATGATCCAACTAAATCAAGAGTTAAATCCTAATTTTTTTATCTTTTAAATGAGTTCAATTTTTTTAGATAAATCTTCAACTTTACCAATTAGTGATAATAGGTTTGATAAAGGACCTTTTTTTGAATTTTATCATAAAGAAGATAATTCCTATGGTGTATATGCCGATCGCTATTTTCCAATATCTGTTGGAAATAAAATCAAAGATAGTTACTGGAATTTGAGAAGAAAAGCTGTCATGTATGATGTACCTGAAAAACCTATTCAAATAGAGGGACCACAGTCAGAGGAATTTCTTGATAAAATATTTTGTCGCAAAATTAAAGATATGAAAGTAGGCAGGGGTAAATATGCAATTGCCTGTTATGAAAATGGCGGAATATTTATAGATGGAGTGCTTTTTAGATTAGAGCAAAATAAATTTTGGTACGTCCAACCTGATGGACCCCTTGAAACTTGGTTAAAAGCTCATCAAAAAAACTATGAAGTTACTATAACTGACCCTAATTCTCGAGTGATACAAATTCAAGGTCCAATTTCTAAAGATATAATTTCAAAGCTAACAAATGGAGAAATAAACAATGATTTTAAATATTATCATTCAGGCTATTCAAAAATAGCTGATCAAAATGTATATGTCTCTCGAACAGGATGGACTTCTGAATTAGGCTTCGAAATTTATACTCTGGGAAATAAGACTGATTATAAAAAAATTTGGGATACTATTTGTGAAATCGGATATCCGATGGGTATGACATTTGATGGTCTAGAATCAATGGATATAAGAAGAATTGAAGCAGGCATCCTAGATAATAACACAGATTTTGACTCTTCAATGAATCCTTATGAAATTGGATTAGGCTCTCTAGTTGATTTAGAGAAAGAAAATTTTATTGGAAAAAAAGCTTTAGAATTTTTATCAACAAAATTTGGAAAGAGATTATTTGGTATAACTACCGATAAAGAAATTATTCCAAGAGCAAAAGTTTATTTATCATCAAATGAACAAAAAATTGGATATCTTTCAGCATCAACTTGGTCTCCTACTTTAGAAAAGTATGTGGGTTATGTACGTTTTGACTACCCTGGTGAGTGGAAAGAATTTCAAATTAAAGTTGAGTCTGTTAATGATAATTTAGCTGACTGCGAAATAATTGATTTACCATTTTACGATAAAGAAAAACTCATCCCAAAGGGGATTGACAAAAATATTCCTTAATCTTTATTTTTTTCTTTTCTAAAGAATGGTATTAGAAAAACAAAACAAGCTACAAAGAAAAAAAGACTTCCAAACATAGCCCAGAAACTACCAATACTTGATATTATAAAGCCTACGGCAGAAATAATAAATAAAACCCATCCAATAAAATTAAGAGTATTATTGGACATGTAATATTTATTTTGTATCTAAATATGTAGCCATAGAGTCATCCATAGCATCCAACCATGTAGTGTGATGTGAGGGACCAGTGGTGCCAGTGACAGGCGAGGAAAAGGATTTATCTCTATAAGTCAGGATATTTTCTTCCTTATGGTGTTCCCAATCATAAAAATGTTTGCGAATTAACTCAAAGTCAATTTTTGGGTAGTCAACAGCAGAACATAAATCCACACAATAATCTGTTTGAAAATCAATCATTTGATATGCATCCTCTAGGGCCTCTTCCTTTTTAACCCAGTTATCAATATCCTTTGCTAACTCATCAGCTGAAGGCAGAGTTATTTTGTTCATTATTATGTCTCTAACATACCAAGCTTGGGCATCAAACATGTTAAAAGTATGAAACTGATCTTGCATACCAAGATAAAACAAATTTTGATTATTTTGCCATACTACTCCTTTGTATAAGTTTGGAGGATACAGTCTGTTATGAGTTTTTAATTTTAGATCTTCTGGTAAAAAAGGAAAATGATGCAAGTAACCTGTACATAGTATTAAGGCATCCATTTCTTGAACTGTGCCATCTTTAAAAACTGCTTTGTTTCCATCGATCTTATCCATGTAATGTACTTCTTTCATGCCTTCAGGCCAATTGAAACCCATTGGATTGTTTCTATAACCAATAGTAACAGTTTTAGCTCCATATTTATGGCACTGTAACGCTACATCTTCAGCAGAGTAGCTACTTCCGAGAACGACAACGTTTTTATCTCTAAACTCTTCAGCGTCTCTGAAATCATGAGAGTGCATTATTCTCCCTGGAAAACTATTCATCCCCTCATATTCAGGAATGTAGGGAACAGAGAAGTGACCAGTCGCAACAACTAATTTATCAAAACTTTCAGTTTTAGTTTGATCGTCTTTTTTATTTCGGTATGTAATATCAAATCCATTACCATTATCAGCAACAGAGGTAACAGTGGTGTTAAACTTTACGTATTTTTTTACATCTGAATTTTCTGCACGACCTAAAATGTAATCTTGAAGGACGGCTCTTGGAGGGAAGGAGGGAATTGGTTTTTTGAAATGCTCATCAAAAGAATAATCTGCAAATTCAAGGCACTCTTTTGGCCCATTCGACCAAAGGTATCTATACATGCTATTGTGAATTGGATCTCCATATTGATCAGACCCGGTTCTCCAAGTATAATTCCAAAGACCACCCCAACTTTCTTGTTTTTCAAAGGCAACAACCTCAGGAATATTTTCGCCTTTGCTTTGCGCTTGATGCAGAGATCTTAAAAAAGATAGTCCACAGGGACCTGTACCAATTAGTGCAACTTTTGTCATTATTCTCCTCCGATTTGAATTAATATTAATAATTAAATTTTAATTTCCAATCCATTTTTTGTCATACTCTGTAATAAATACAGGGATAATAAAAATGTTGTTTCATATTATGGAACAGGTTTATTGTAGCATTTTATTAGGAATATATATTTTCGAAGAGGTTTAATTGAATCATGCAAAAGTACTCAGTTTTTAGTTTAGTAAAAAATGCTTTCACCAACCATGAAAATTGGGAGGTAGCTTGGAAAGACCCTGAGCCTAAAAAAGAATACGATGTCATAATTGTAGGTGGCGGTGGTCATGGTCTTGCAACAGCTTATTATCTTGCAAAAGAACATGGCATCACAAACGTTGCCATACTTGAAAAGGGTTGGATTGGTGGAGGTAATGTTGGAAGAAACACTACCATCTTGAGATCTAACTATATGTTTGATTCAAACGCTCATTTTTATGAGTTTGGCATGAAGCTTTGGGAAACACTTAGCCAAGAATTAAATTACAACGTTATGTACTCACCGAGAGGAATTATAAACCTAGCTCACTCTGATGCACAAATGAATGCTTACGCTAGAAGAGGTAACTCTATGAGATTAAATGGTATTGATGCAATTCTTCTTGGAAGGGATGATTTAAAAAAGATGATCCCATTTGCAGATTTTTCAGAAACATGTCGTTTTCCCATTCATGGTGGTTTAATGCAGCCACGTGGGGGAACTGCAAGACATGATGCAGTTGCTTGGGGATATGCGAGACAGGCAGACTCCATGGGTGTCGATATAATTCAAAATTGTGAAGTGACAGGTTTTGATGTTAACAACGGAAAAATAGAAGGCGTTCAAACATCAAGAGGAAATATTAAAACTAAAAAAGTTGGATTGTGTGTTGCTGGAAGCACTACACTTTTAGCAGACATGTTAAATATGAGACTACCAATTGAAGCACATGTTCTGCAAGCTTGTGTCTCAGAACCAGTTAAACCTTTACTTCATAACGTAGTTACATTCGGAGCAGGTCACTTTTATTGTAGCCAATCTGACAAAGGTGAAATGGTTATGGGTGGTGATTTAGATGGTTACAATAGTTATGCTCAAAGAGGAAATATGCCAATGATACAGCATGTTTTAACAGGTGGATTGGCTGTCTTCCCAAACTTTAGTAGACTCAAAATGCTTCGAACTTGGGGAGGTATTATGGATATGTCCATGGATGGTTCTCCAATAATCGATAAAACTCATATTGAGGGGGTATATCTTAATTGCGGTTGGTGTTACGGAGGCTTTAAAGCTACTCCAAGCTCAGGTTTTGTTTTTGCACATACAATAGCACAAGATCAAGTACATGAACTCAACTCAGACTTTAACCTTGAAAGATTCCATACTGGAAAAATTATAGATGAAAAGGGTGTAGGCCCTAAACCTTGGATCGGTTAATAGATGTTAGAAATAAAATGCCCATACTGTGGCAAGCGCTCACAAAATGAATTTTCTTATGGCGGAGACGCCACTATAAAAAGACCTCAACTAGGAGATGAAATTTCAACCGAGGATTGGGATAATTTTGTTTACTACAGAGATAACCCAAGAGGAAAACACTCAGAACTATGGCATCATGTTTCTGGATGTAGACAATGGTTTAAAGTCTCAAGAGACACTGCTACACATGAAATTTTTGACACTTGTAAAATGAACGAGGACTTTAATGTCTAACAGTTTTAGAACAACTAACTCAACTGGACTTATTAATAAGGATAAAAAAATTAATTTTACTTTTAATGGTACTATTTATCATGGCTATGAAGGAGACACTCTTGCATCTGCTTTAATTGCAAATGGTGTTCATTTAGTTGGAAGAAGTTTTAAGTATCATCGACCTCGCGGTTTTTTGGGAGTTGGTGTTGAAGAACCAAATGCAATGGTACAATTGCATGATGGTAATAAATCTGAACCTAATATCATTGCAACCGAAGTTGAATTAGTTGAGGGATTAAAAGCTAAAAGTCAAAATTGTTGGCCTTCAGTTCAATTTGATATTGGAGAAATCAATAATGTCTTAAATCGTTTTTTTCCTGCAGGTTTCTATTACAAAACTTTTATGTGGCCAAAAAGTTTTTGGATGAAAATCTATGAACCATTTATAAGAAAAGCTGCTGGTATGGGTAAAGCACCACTGTTACCTGACCCAGATAGGTACGAACATAATTATGAACACTGCGATGTACTAGTTGTTGGCTCTGGCCCATCAGGCCTCGCAAGCGCACTGGCTGCTGCTAAAAATGGGGCAAGGGTTATATTAGCAGAAGACAAGCCTAATTTTGGCGGCTCTCTTCTAACTGACGAAGTTACGATTGGTAACATGTCAGGAAAAGAGTGGGCTAGTGATACCATTTCCCAACTAAAAAGTATGCCAAATGTAATATTAAAAAAAAGGTCACAAGTCTTCGGATACTATGACCACAATATGACCGTAATGATTGAGAGAGTTAGCGATCATATTGAAAATCCCTCAAAATACACACCAAGACAAAGACTACATTATATTAGAGCTGGAGAAGTAATAGTTTCAACTGGTTCTATTGAAAGACCAATATCTTTTGGAAATAATGATAGACCAGGAATTGTATTAGCCTCAGCAGCAAAAGAGTATATGAAGGTTTATGAAACATTAGTTGGTAAGAAACCAATTATATTTACCAATAATGATACAGCATATTCAACTGCCCTTGAGTTTATTAAAAATGATATTGAACCAATCATTGTAGACACTCGAGACAGCTCAAACGGTGAATTAGTCAAGGAAGTTCAGCAAAAGGGTATTTCTATAAAATTTAATTCAGGGATCGCAGACACTAAAGGACATTTGAAGATAAATTCTGCTATCATCGGCAAGCTTGACTCTTCAAAAGAGTCTTTTATTTCAGAAGAAACAGTAGAGTGTGATTGCATTTGTATGTCCGGAGGCTGGACACCAACGGTTCATTTATCTTCCCAAGCTGGAAATAAATTAAAGTTTAATGATGATATTGATGCGTTCGTACCGGATAAAAAAAGACAAAAAGAAACAGCAATTGGAGCAGCTAATGGTTCTTTCACCTTAAATCAATCTCTAGCTGAAGGTTTTCAAGTGGGCTTTGATTTATCAAACAAATTCACAGATCAAAATAATCCTACAAATAGTCCTAACTCAAATGAACCTAGCTATGAAAAACATGAAAAGCTCTGGTGTATGCCTTTACCATCTGGAAAAAAACCAAAACGCTTTATCGACTTTCAAAATGACGTTGCAGTTTCTGATGTAGAGCTAGCAATTAGAGAAGGCTTCAGATCAATTGAGCACGTCAAAAGATATACAACTCTTGGGATGGCTGGCGATCAAGGCAAGACAAGTAATTTAAATGGTTTGCAATATGTATCTAAAATTGAAAAAAAGATTGTTCCAGAAGTTGGTCATACTACATTTAGACCACCATACACTCCTGTAACAATTGGAGCTATCGTGGGTAGAGAAGTTGGTAATCACTATTTACCTACAAGAAAATCTCCCATTCATACATGGCATGAGGAAAATAATGCTGTTTTTGTAGCGGCAGGTTTATGGCAAAGACCCAGATACTACCCAAGGGGTTCTGAGGACATGAACAGTGCTGTTAATAGGGAAGCTGCAAATGTAAGAAAAAACGTTGGAATTTGTGATGTTACGACACTTGGTAAGATTGATATTAAAGGTCCGGATGCACCAGAATTCTTAAACAGAGTTTATACAAATGCATGGCTGAAACTACCCGTTGGAAAAGCTAGATATGGTGTAATGCTAAGGGAAGATGGCATGGTTTTTGATGATGGAACAACGTCTCGATTATCTGAAAATCATTTTCATATGACTACCACTACTGCCCAAGCTGCAAATGTTTTATCGCACTTAGAGTATTATTTACAAGTTGTATGGCCAGATTTAGATGTAAATGTCTTATCAACTACTGAACAGTGGTCTGGTATAGCAGTGGCAGGTCCAAAATCTAGAGATCTTTTATCAAAATTATTTCCTGATGTAGATATGTCAAATGAGGGTTTACCATTCATGGGTCTTGTTGACTCTTCAATAGACGGTATCAAAGCTAGAATTTATAGAATTTCTTTTTCTGGCGAACTAGCTTATGAGGTAAATGTCGAGTCAAACTATGGTCTTTATATTTGGAAGAAGATCATGGAAGAAGGTCAGTCATTTGACATTCAACCATACGGAACAGAGGCTCTGTCAACCTTAAGAATAGAAATGGGTCATGTTGCAGGAGCAGAATTAGACGGACGCACTATTCCTTTTGATGTTGGACTGAATAGTATGGTGAGTCAGAAAAAAGATTTCATAGGTAAAAGATCTTTATCTAAAGACGCATTCACTGAGTCGGATAGACAAACTATTGTTGGACTTGTTCCACTAGACAAAAAAACAAAGATCCCAGAGGGTTCACATATTATAGAAGATAACAGTGCTGTTGCCCCAATACCTAAACTTGGACATGTTTCATCTTCTTGTTGGAGTGTTGAATATAATAATCCCTTTTCCATAGCCATAATAAAAGATGGTAAAAATAAAATTGGTAAAAATCTATATGCTGTCTCTCCTTTAAAAGATATTTCAATTCCTGTTGAGGTAGTATCCTCACACTATGTTGACCCCGAAGGCACAAGGGTGAGATCGTAATGGAACAAGCTCAAAATCTATCACCACTTCATTTTGATCATAAGCTCGGCTTGTTTGGCGACCATGAGAATAAAGAAAACCTATTAAAAATTTCGGAAATAAAAGACCTAAGTATTTTCCAAATTGCTAAATTTAAAAAAAGCTCAATTGAGATTGAAAAAGTTACCATAAATCAACTTAATTTACCGACAGAAAGCCTAAAAGTTTCTCACAACCAAGAAACAAGAGTATTGTGGACCGGTCCTGATACCTGGTTAATTATCTCAAAAAAAATTGACTTGAAAGACGAAATTTACAAATCGATTAGAGATCAGGATTTTGCTATTACAGATATTTCACAATCAAGAGCTGTATTACAAATATCAGGCGCAAATGCAAAAAATGTTTTAAAAAAAGGTTCTCCAATAAATTTTAATGAAAATATGTTTAAACCAAATAATTGCGTGAACACTACATATAACGGCATTAACATATTGATCGACTATTTAGACGACCAACCGTTTTGTTTTAACCTTTATGCATTAAGAAGTTTTGGTGGTTCTTTTTACCATAGCATTACTGACTCGTCATTAGAGTATGGGTATGAGGGTATTTAATTTTAATGTGTGGTATAGTTGGAATATATTTAAAAAATAAAAAATACAATTCACAATTAGGTAAATTTCTCACTGGGATGATGAATAGTATGGCTACGCGTGGTCCTGATAGTGCAGGTTTTGCGATATACTCATCTGAGAAAAAAAAGAAATATAAATATTCAGTCTGCTCTAATACTGATCAGGTAAAAGAAATTTCAAAAAAACTATCTAGGCATATAAAAGATATCAAAGTAAAATCTATTTCAGATCATTTAATAATTGAAACAGCAATGAAGCCTAAGAAATTTATAGAAATTTTAAAAAATCATGAAGAATTAAGTTTAGTTGGTTATGGTAGTTGCATAGAAATATTTAAACAAGTGGGAAATCCAAAGGATGTTGTTAAAAATTTTTCACTAGAGAAGTTTTCTGGCTCACATGCTATTGGGCATACAAGGATGGCAACAGAAAGTGCAATCACGACAGATGGCTCTCATCCATATTCCACAGGTGAGGATGAATGTCTTGTACATAACGGATCCTTGTCAAATCATAACAATTTAAGAAGATCGCTTCAGAAAAAAGGGATTGAAATAAAGTCCATGAATGATACGGAAGTCGCTGCAGGTTATATTTCAAACGGATTATCTGACAAAAAATCACTAAAAGAAACACTTTTGGATGGACTGAAGGACCTCGATGGTTTTTACACATTTATTTCTGGAACCAAAAATGGCATGGCAATTGTTAGAGATGAGATTGCTTGTAAGCCCGCAGTTGTTGCAGAAACAAAGGATTATGTTGCTATTGCCTCAGAGTTTCAAGCAATGGCACATTTACCAAATATAAATTCAGCAAAAATTTTTGAACCAGAGCCCGGAAAAGTATATAGCTGGGGCAAATAATGAATTTAAATTTAAAAAAAGAGTCATTGAGGAAAGTTAATGAAACTCTTCAAAGTATAGATAGAAAATCAAATAAAAAGATTTTTAAAATTTCAAATCCAGATGGAAATCACGCTATTTGTGCTGGATTAAAAGACGAGATTGAAGTCACTATTGATGGTCACACAGGATACTATTGTGCTGGTATGAACATGAATGCAAATATCATTGTAAATGGAAATGTGGGCACAGGTGTTGCCGAAAATATGATGTCTGGAACTGTTCATGTTAAGGGCAATGCATCCCAATCAGCCGGTGCTACAGCACATGGTGGAACTTTGATCATTGATGGTGATACTAGTTCACGTTGTGGGATTTCAATGAAAGGAATAGATATTATAGTTAAAGGATCGGTAGGACATATGTCTGCATTTATGGCTCAATCTGGAAACTTAGTTATATGTGGAGATGCTGGAGACGCTCTGGGAGACAGTATCTATGAAGCAAATATTTTTATTAAGGGTAAGGTGAAATCACTCGGTGCTGACTGCGAAGAGAAAAAAATGAATAAAAAAGATCAAAATATTTTGAGATCTCTTTTAAAAAAAGCAAGTATAAATGAAAGTGAGATTAAAAACTTCAAAATGTATGGTTCAGCAAGAAAACTTTATAATTTTAATATAGATAATGTATCGGAGTACTAATGGCAGAAAAATTTAAAACTACACCCAGAAAATCTTGGACATTTGATGACTATACAAACTCTGAAATTCGAAGAGCTGCAGAAACAGGTATTTATGACATTAGAGGCGGTGGTTCAAAAAAAAGATTACCTCATTTTGACGATCTTCTTTTTTTAGGCGCATCAATGTCAAGATACCCTTTAGAAGGCTACAGAGAAAAGTGTAGTACTAACGTCACTCTTGGAACAAGATTTGCAAAAAAACCGCTTGAATTAGATATTCCAATAACAATTGCTGGAATGAGCTTTGGAGCTCTCTCAGGACCAGCGAAAGAAGCGCTTGGAAGAGGAGCTAGTATTGCCGGGACTTCAACGACAACAGGCGATGGAGGCATGACCCCTGAGGAGAGAGGACAATCAAAGCATTTGGTTTACCAATTACTTCCCTCAAGGTATGGAATGAATCCAGAGGATTTAAGAAAAGCAGATGCTATTGAAGTTGTGATAGGTCAAGGTGCTAAACCTGGCGGTGGAGGTATGTTACTCGGTCAAAAGATAAGTGATCGTGTTGCCGAGATGAGAACATTACCAAAAGGAATTGATCAGAGATCAGCATGTAGACATCCAGATTGGACTGGACCAGATGATTTGGAAATTAAAATTTTAGAACTCAGGGAAATAACAGGTTGGAAAGTTCCCATATTTGTAAAAATTGCAGGATCTAGGCCTTACTACGATACTGCACTTGCAGTAAAAGCCGGTGCTGATGTGGTGGTGCTTGATGGCATGCAAGGAGGTACTGCAGCTACACAAGAGGTATTTATCGAAAACGTAGGTCAGCCAACATTGGCATGTATCAGGCCAGCAGTAGATGCTTTATTAGACTTAGATATGCACAGGAAGGTTCAGTTAATTATTTCAGGTGGAATTAGAAATGGTGCGGATGTTGCAAAAGCTATGGCATTGGGTGCTGATGCTGTTTCCATTGGTTCATCAGCATTAATCGCACTTGGTGATAATGACCCAAAGTGGGAGAGCGATTACAAAAAACTTGGAACAACAGCTGGTGCTTTCGATGATTGGCATGAAGGTAAAGACCCATCAGGAATAAATACACAAGATCCAAAATTAATGAAAAGATTAGATCCAGTAAAAGGTGGAAAAAGATTATCTAATTATCTCAAGGTTATGACTCTTGAAGCCCAAACTATAGCGAGGGCATGTGGTAAAAACGATTTACATAATCTTGAACCTGAGGACCTATGTGCATTAACAGTTGAAGCTGCTGCAATGGCTAGAGTTCCTTTAGCGGGAACCGGTTGGGTGCCTGGTAAGATTTAACCATTAGTTGCTAATAACTTAAACTATACTATAATGTTTCATTCTGTGGAACATTGATTGGAGGACAGTTTTGCAACAAGATTTAAAATATATTAATAAATCTCTGGAAAAATCTTTTAAAATACTTGAAATTTTATCAAAATCAATTTTCCCGTTGAAGGCATCAAATATTTCCAGAAAAGCAGTTTTATCTAGAACAACTACATTTAGACTATTGTCTGTTTTATCTCAACTTGGTTATATCCATAAAAATATTGGATCGAATACATACACTATGGGGCATAAAGCTTTTCAATTTGGAGAAACTTCAGATTATCTTCAGTCAATTTCTGAGACTTCTAAAGAAATTCTAAAAGAGGTCTCCAGTAAAACGAATTTAATTACCTATTTGGCTATGCTTGAAGGCTCTCAAATAGTTCATTCTGATAAAATTTCTGACAACAATGATGATGCAACTATTAGAACTTTTAGAATGAGACTTGACGCTCATTGCTGTGCTTTGGGAAAAGTCATGCTTGCGTACAGACCTGAAAATGAAATTGCAACAATTTATCGAAGCTATAATTTTTATCCTCACACAAACAATACAATTACAAATTTAAATGATTTAAAAAGACAACTTGGCAAAATTAGAACTAACGGTTATGCGCTTAATCATGGAGAAGCTTTTGAAAACTCTTATGGAATAGGAGTTGCTATTTTAGACAAAGATAAAAGATCATTTGCCGGAATCGCTTTATCAGGAAGTAAAAATATCTTAAACCCAAAAACTATGAATGATTATGTTGATCTCCTTCAATCTGCCTCTATTAAAATTTCTCGACTAATTGTTGCCAATTGACGATTATTGTTGATAAATAATAGATTTTTATAAAAATTTTGTTTCATAATATGAAACAAAATGTGTTTTTTTCATACCTCGCAGACAAAATGTAATTGCTTGGAGGTTACTAAAATAATGAGCTTACCTACTAAATGTGACTATTTAATAATCGGGGCTGGAATTCACGGTCTGAGCACCGCATGGCATCTTTGTAAAAAATTATCCAGCAAAGGCCAACTCAAAGATAATTCTGTAGTCGTTTTGGAAAAATCCAAAGTTGCAAATGGAGCTAGTGGTGTTGCATGTGGAATTGTAAGGAACAACTACTACCAGCCTGCAATGAGAAGACTAATGGCTCATTCTGTAAATGTTTGGAATGAGAATGCTGAGGCTTTAACTTACAAGCCAGTTGGCTATATGCAGATCAACTCCGAGCTTATGCAAGAGGGCATGTCTGAAGTTTATGAGCAGCAAAAAGAAATAGGATTTGACTCTGAGTTTATCGAGGGAGCATCTGATTGTGATAAGTATATGAAAGACATGTTGCCAGATTGGCAAGCTCAAGGCATCACTTCAGTTTTACACGAAAAGAAAACAGGATATGGAGCTAATAGAGGAGCTATAGAGGGCTTCCATAAGTTAGCAGTATCGGCTGGTGCAAAAGTTTTAGAAGGTGTGACTGTTAACAATTTAATTTCTTCTAATGGTAGTGGCGCAGTTTCGGCTGTAGAAACATCAGAGGGTAAAATTGAATGCACTCAATTAGTTGTTGCGGCTGGTCCATGGGTAAGAAAATTCTGGGAAATTTTAGAATTACCTAACACCGTAAAAATAAAAAAACCTGATGGATCATTTACTGATGATATACCTATGTGGTCATACATGGCGCTTGAAGAGGGTGAGTTGGAAGTTGATCCAAGAAGTTATAAAACAGCAAACGGAACAGAGTACCCAGTTATTCATGTTGATACAGAAGCTACACTTGTCTCAAATAAAACAGGAGATGTTATACATGAAAATGTTATGTGGGGTTTTTACTATAAGCCCGATGTCTACAGAGATGGTATACAAGGCGGTTCCTCTCCATATGACATAAATAAACCTGTAAATGACATAAGTCTTGACCCTTATGGTCATGACTCAGATGAGTTTCAACCAAGGGCTTCTTTTGAGGATAAATGGACCTCAGCTTTGGCTTTTTGCCAAAAGCAATTTGATGGATGTCACGCTAAATACAAAAAGCAAAAAGCTGGCGGTATTGGCTGTGTTACTCCAGATCGTTTTCCCGTATTCGACCGATACAGAGAAAACGTATATATTATAGCTGATGCAAACCATGGATACAAAATGGCTGGGTTAGGTGATCTTGTATCTAATGAGTTACTTGGTGAGAAATCTGAAATTCTAGAACCTTTTAGATTTTCTCGTTATGAAGAAGGGAAGTTACATCCGGTTTCAAAGAGCCCGTTCCCTTGGAGTTGATGTAAAAGGAGGAGGAATAAAATGACAGCGCTAGAAACGTACGTTAAGGATAAAAAGAGACAAGACTATATAAAACAAGTTAGAAAAAAAATTGATAAATTAGGAATTGAGTACATTTATTATCAATTTATTTCTGTTACAGGTCGAATTGTAGGTAAAGGTGTTCCTGCAGATCATTGGGAGAGTGTAGCCAATAAAGGTTTCCAATTAGTTTATGGAGCTACTGCTAATCTATTTACAAATAGACATGGTGATTACATAGGTTATGGACCAGAGGCTCACGAATTAGTGGGTATACCTGACCCTGAAACATTTGTTCAAATTCCATGGGATAAAAGAATTGCCAGAGTTTTTTGTACTTGTTTTAGAAACAGGGAAGAAGAAAAAGATCCTGGTGGATATCTTACATCTGATTGCAGAGGCAACTTAAAAAGAGCCCACGAAGAATTTAAAAAGAAACACAAACTAGAATTACGAGCAGGGACAGAACCTGAAATGATGTGGTTAACAAAAAACGAAGATGGTTCACCGACCGGTTCAGGTTTCTCTAAGCCCTACTGCTATCACATTGATCAATTTGAATCATTAAGACCTGTTTACATGAAAGTAATTGAGTATTCACGTGCAATGGGCTTGGACATTATCCAAGGTGACCATGAGGACGCGCCTGGACAATTAGAACTAAATTTCAACTACGATGATGTTGTTAGAAACGCTGACAGGTTATCAACTTACAGACAAATCTGTGCTCAAGTAGCAAGAGAATTTAATTTGATTGCTTGTTTTTTGAGTAAACCATTTGTTGGCGTGTCTGCTTCTGGGTGTCACACAAATATCTCACTCTGGAAGGGCGGAAAAGATGAGTTAATACCATGTGGTAACAAGACTATCCCAGGTATGGAAAATGTATTTCATCACCGTAGGGGAGGTACAAATGTCTTTATGCCAGACGGAAAAGATAGAAGAATTCCTGGAAAAATAGGCCTTCAAGCCATTGGTGGTGTTATGGAACACCTTCCTGCTTTAACAGCCTTGGGTTCCTCAACTGTGAATTCATATAGAAGACTTTGGGATACAGGTTTTTGGGCTCCAGTTTATGCGGACTGGGGATATCAAAACAGAACCTGTGGTTTAAGGGTATCTGCCCCTGGTAGATTTGAATATCGATCAGTTGACTCAGCCCACAACCCATACTTAATGGGAAGCGGTCTGTTGAAAGCATTCGATCATGGTATTTCAAAGAAAATGGATCCAGGCAAACCTGAACAACAAAATATGTATGAACAAATGAAAGCTGGTAAGCAAGTTGAAAAATTACCAATGACTCTTGGTGAGGCATTAGATCGATTAGAAACCGACAAGGTAATACAAGATGCTCTACCAGGTGACATGATGAAAGTGTTTATGGAGTATAAAAGAGATGAGTGGGAAGAATTTTTAGCAACTCCGACTCAATGGGATCTCGATAAATACCTAGATTGCTTACCATAAGATAAGATAGGAGAAAAGTATGTGTGGAATAGCTGGAGTTATAAATAAAAAGAAGACAGTCAACGTCGGTGAACAAATGGGCCTTATGTTACAAGGTCTTAAACATAGGGGACCTGACTCAACAGGATATGCTATGTACGGAACACCTTTAAAAAAAGGCTTCGTAATGAGATTTAAAATATCTGAAAACGAGGCTGAAAAGGTAAATGCAACTGTCGACTCACCTGCTGACTTAAAAAATAGAAAAAATGCTGTCGACTCTATTTTAAAAAAACATGGTGCTAAAGTAACAAAAGAAAGCTCCAGCACCCCATACGCTTTCAGATATATATTTGATTTTAAAGGTGACCTCACAGATTTGGCTACTGAGATAGAAACAGTCGAAAAAACTGAAATTTTATCAATTGGTAAGGGTCTTGAACTCATTAAAGACTTAGGCGATGCAAATACTGTATCCAATCAATATGGCCTTGATAAATTTATGGGTACACACGGTATTGGCCATACAAGGATGGCTACCGAGTCTGATGTAGATATTAAATCTGCACACCCTTATTGGGCTTTCCCTTTTGAGGATGTGTCAGTTGTTCACAATGGTCAATTGACTAATTATTGGGGCAATCGAAGAGTACTTGAAAGAAAAGGTTACAGGTTTAATTCAAATTGTGACTCAGAAATAATTGCTGTCTATATAGCTGATAAGATGGCTAACGGCATTGAACTAGAAAAAGCTATGCATGATAGCTTGGATGAGCTCGATGGAGTTTTTACATATGTTGTAGCAACAAAGGATCAGTTGGGAATGGCCAAAGACCACATGGCCGCTAAGCCAATGGTAATCTACGAAAGTAAAGACATCGTAGCATGTGCATCAGAGGAAGTTGCAATTAGGAATATATTTCCTCACGAAATTAAAACATATGACCCTTATGAAGCGGAGGTAAAAGTATGGCAGGCATAACAAAAAGAACTACTGCTTTTGATGATGAAAATTTATCAGGTAGATCGCAAAAATTATATTTTGAAGTAACAGAAGAAGAAAATTATACCTACTACGGTAATCACGAAGTTGATTTTAATAAAAGAACCTCCATTGATTGTGAAGGCATCGATGCTCATGACTTGAATCAAAAAATTAGAGATGCAATTCGAAAGGGATATGGGTCTATAGTTATTAAAAACCCTGGTGCAAAACACTCACTTGGTGTGGGAATTCTAAATAAGTTAAACTTAATCTTTGAGGGTAGCTTAGGTTATTTTGGTATCGGTTGTATCGATGGACCAACAGTGAGAGTTAACGGAAGAGTTGGTTGGTCATGTGCTGAAAATATGATGTCAGGAAAAGTTGTTGTTGAAAACAATGCAGGATCTTGTTTTGGAGCTGCTCTTAGAGGCGGTGACCTTATAGTTAAAGGCGATGCAGGTGCAAGAACTGGAATTGATATGAAAGGTGGCACTATTCTTATTGGCGGAAATGCTGGAGCTTACACTGGATTTATGATGCAAAGAGGAAGAATTATCGTTTGTGGTGATGTAAACGCAAACATGGGTGACTCAATGTATGATGGAATCATTTTTGTAGGAGGAGAGCCTCATTCGCTTGGAACAGACTGCGTACCTGGTGAAATGAATGAACACGAGGTTAGATGGCTAGAACAAAAAATTAAAAATGCTGAGATTGATTGCAAGGTCCCAGCTTCAAAATTTAAGAAATACGTTGCAGGAAGAATGCTCTGGAATTATGACAATCTAGAGCCAGCAGAAAAGAAAGGAATATTAGGCTAATGGCAAAACGTAATACACAATTATTAGGACAAAACTCAATTTTTACCCCCGAGGTAATGGACGACATTCATATCAAATCACAACTTGGTCGTTATCGTATGCGTGGTATGGCGTTAATGAAAAAAATTCCTCACTGGGATGATTTAGTTTTTTTACCAGGCACATTAACAAGATTTGTTATTGAAGGTTATAGAGAGAAGTGTCTAACAGAAACAATAATAGGTCCTAGAGCAAAAAACCCTATCAAACTTGATATTCCTGTTTACATAACAAGTATGAGTTTTGGTGCTCTTTCTTATGAAGCAAAAACTGCTTTAGCTAGAGGTTCATCAATGGCTGGAAGTGCAACTTGCTCTGGAGAAGGGGGTATGATACCTGATGAGAGAAGGTACTCTCACAAATGGTATTATCAATGTATTCAATCCAGGTATGGCTTCAACCCACACCATGCTCAATTAGCTGACGCTATTGAGGTTTTCATTGGCCAAGGTCAAAAAGTTGGGATGGGTGGTCACTTAATGGGCCAGAAAGTTACTGACCAAGTAGCTGAGATGAGATCGTTACCTGCTGGTATTGATCAAAGATCACCTGCTAGACACCCAGACTGGATGGGACCAGACGATTTAGCTCTTAAGGTTCAAGAATTAAGAGAATTAACTGACAATCAAGTGCCAATTCAATTGAAATTAGGTGCATCAAGAGTTTATGACGATGTTAGAATGGCAGCAAAATGTGACCCTGACTCTATATTTTTAGACTCTATGGAAGGTTCAACAGCAGCTGGTCCACACATTGCAGCAGCTAATACTGGTATTCCTGGTATTGGTGCAATTAGAGAAGCAAGAAGAGCTTTGGACGATGTGGGAAAAACTGGTGAAATATCATTAGTATTTGCTGGAGGTATTAGAGATGGAGCTGATATGGCTAAAGCCTTAGCTCTTGGGGCAGATGCTATTGCCATCGGTACAGCTGGATTAGTAGCACTGAACTGTAACAAAGATATTCCAGAAGCTGATTATGAAAAAGAAATGGGAGTGGAGGCAGGTTACTGCTATCACTGTCATACTGGTAGATGTCCAGTTGGTGTGGCCACACAGGATCCTGTTCTTAGAAGTAGATTAGACCCAACAGAGGCAGCAGAAAGAGTTTATAATTTGCTTAGCACTATGACTCTTGAGTGCCAAATGTTAGCAAGAGCATGTGGTAAGACAAACATTCACTCACTTGAGCCAGAAGATCTAGCTGCATTGACAATGGAGTCATCAGCAATGGCTAAAGTTCCATTAGCTGGTACAGATTTAACAGTAGGTGTAGATAACTACCACTCAATTTAGGAGAGTATTATGGTTAAAAAGAAAGTTACAAAAAAGAAATCAACTTCTGCAAAATCAAAAAAACCTACTAAGTCAAAAGGTTATCAAGTTGTCGGCGGAGCTAAATTAAAAGATAAGGAAATTAAAACATCAAGAGAAAAAATGATTGGCCAGCATATTGGCTATCGTTATGATGTTAACTTAATTCCTGATTACAAGCACTTAACACCATTTCTTAAACAATATATCGAAATTATGGGCTGGGATGATTTAAATTGGTTAGAGGACATACATATGGGTTTTGAAGGTGATACCCCTGCTGTGTTTGACAGAAATGCAAACGCTTGGATAACTTTACCAAAGAAGATTAAACTTCCAAAAAACCAACAAGATAGAGATATGTTAGCAAGAGAACTTTTAATTAAGTTTCAAATGTCACCTAATCATCCCTTGGTACAGTTAAAAAGAACATACGCTAAGGGCGAGAACTTTAAGTTAGTTGAGTAAAATTTTATAAATAAATAAGGGAGCCTTTGCTCCCTTATACTATCAAATATTTTAATCTTTAATTCTTATTAATTTAGATTTTTTCCAGTTTGGAATAAATTTTATAACATCAATGTCATTTCCCAAACCAGGATTAAAATTTTTATTATGCCAAAAAATATTTTCCCAATGTTCCTCATTTTTATCGAGAATAAAAGGAGAGCATGACAATCTATAATTTGTAGAAAGGTGAATAAAATCTAAGATACATGAGCCGTCTTTAACTACTTTTTTTGAGATACTTGAGTTTTTTGGAAAAGTAGCAAATAAAGAGTCTGAAAATTTATCTTTATCCATAAAATATTCAGAAGATAAAAATTTATTCATTTTATCAAATCGATCAGCTGGATCGTAAGTTCGTTTAAATGTGTGTTCAAACAGTTTTGTCGTGTTTACAGGATCATTTTCTGAAATTACAACAATAATTCTTAGAAGTTCATTTCCTTTCTTATCAAGTAATATTGGTGCCATAGATGAGTTTGGTCTACCATTTTGTGTTCTAAATGCCTGAATTCTAGATTGACATTGCCAATCAAGAAACTTTTCTTGTAAAACTTCAGGTGTCATTAATAATTTAACAATCTAGAGTTGTCTCTCTTTCCCAACTAGAAAGGTGTTTATTAAAAGTACCCCAATCTTGATTTTTTAGTTTGACATAACTATTAACTAAATCATCACCAAAACCTGCTCTAATGATTTTTGATTTATCAAAATCACGTATTGCATCAAGTAGATTTAATGGCAATTTTTTTACTTTCCCAGCCTTGTGACCCTCTGTGTACATATTAATATCTAATCGTTTTCCAGGGTCTCTTTTATTATTTAAACCGTCCAAACCTAAAAGTAAAATACCTGCTTGAAGTAAATAAGGATTTGTAGCTCCATCCATTAATCTTAATTCAAATCTACCTGCTCCAGGAACTCTTACCATGTGTGTCCTGTTGTTACCTGCCCAAGTAATCGAGCTTGGCGACCAAGTTGCACCTGATGTTGTTACACTACCGTTAATTCTTTTATAGGAGTTTACAGTTGGATTAAAAACAGCAGCCATTTTGTCCGCACTTTCCATTATTCCACCTAAGAAATTGTAACCAGTTTTGGATAAACCTAATTCATCTTTTTTATCTAAAAACATATTTTTTTTGCCAGATTTATCCCAAATAGAAATATGACAATGACAGCCATTACCAGTTAAATTTGTAAAAGGTTTGGGCATGAAAGTTGCCCTTAATGAATGTTTTTCTGCAATAGATTTTACCATGAATTTAAAAAAAGCATGTCTATCTGCGGTTACTAAACAATCCGAGAAATCCCAGTTCATTTCAAATTGCCCATTCGCATCCTCATGATCGTTTTGGTAAGGTTTCCATCCTAGTGCAATCATTGAGTCACATATCTCAGTGATAACATCATATCTTCTCATTAAAGCAGAGGAGTCATAGCATGGTTTTGCTTGCGTATCCCTTTGATCTGATAAAGATGTCCCGTCTTCATTGACCAGAAAAAATTCACATTCAACACCTGACTTCATATAAAGATTTTTTTTAGCTGCTTTTTCTATTTGTCTTTTTAGGGCTATTCTTGGTGAAGTTTCTACTGGTTTACCATCCATATACAAATCAGAGGCAACCCAAGCTATTTCTTTATTCCAAGGAAGCTGGATAACACTATCACCATCAGGCATACCAAACATATCAGAGTCAGCTGGAGACATATCAAGCCATGTTGCAAAACCAGCAAATCCAGCTCCTTCAGATTGAATTTCATCTATAGCTGTTGCAGGTACAAGCTTTGATCTAAGCACCCCAAATAAATCTACAAAGCTTACAAAAAAATATTTGACACCATTTTTTTTAGCAAATTGGTGAAGGTTAGTTGCCATTATATATCTCCTCTATTTGAATATGCAAATCGTGCATACCATTAAAAAAACAATTGAACTCAATCTTTTTTTAACATTAATTAACTTCTTTTGATTTTATAATTAAGTCAATTAAAAGTAAAATACATAAAAGTACAGGAAAGAAGATTCTATAAAGTTGTAAAAAGATTTTTTCTCTGTCCTTTTTTATTTTTATAAAAATAAAAAGTAATAATTTATAAGGAGATCATATAATGACACTTGAAGAACTTGAATCGTACGTGATGATGCAAGCGAACGTCAGTATGGAAGCTTACTATTGGTGGTGTACTGCGTTAATGATTGCAATTCACGTAGGTTTCTTGATGTATGAAGTAGGATCGTCTCGTTTTAAAAACGCGGTCTCTTCAGCTACAAAAAACCTTTTAGCGTTCGCGTTTATGATACCAACCTTCTGGTTATTTGGTTGGTATATTTATCTTGCATTTCCAGAGGGATTTACTCCAATAGCACTTGATGGTTATGGAACCCCTTGGAACGTATCAATGGGACCAATGTTAAGTGACCAAGCCACAGGTGTTTTCTGGGCGGCATTTACATTATTTGCTTGTACAACGGCATCTATTTTTTCAGGATCTGTTCTTGAGAGAATAAGAATTAGCTCATTTACTTTCTTAGCTGTTGTTTTAGGATCAGTAGCTTGGATCTTAGCCGCTTCTTGGGGCTGGCATCCTGATGGATGGTTAGTAACACAATTTGGATATCATGATGTTGGAGCAGCTGGTGTTGTTCACATGGTAGCAGGTTGGTTTGCTTTCGGAGTTGTCTTAAACTTAGGTCCTAGAGTTGGTAAATACAATGCTGACGGTTCTGCGAATGAGATTGAGGGTCACGACCTTCGTTTCTCATTTATAGGCCTTTTAATGATTATTGTTGGTTTCTTCGGATTCCTCGGTGGTTGTTTAATTTGGGCAGGTGCAGAGTTTGGTGGTTGGATAAACATTTACGGTGCTCCAGCAACACTATCTTCTTTCGCATTCAATACCCTAATGGGTCTTGGCGGTGGAATGATTGGTGCATTTTGGATGAGTAAAGGTAACCCATTCTGGATGATGTCAGGTGGACTTGCAGGTATATTCTCCTGTGCGTCGGGACTTGATGTTTGGTATCCAGGATTAGCCTTTGTTCTTGGTTTTGTTGGCGGTGTAATAATTATTCCTGCGAATAATTGGTTACATAGTGTTTTCAAGATCGATGATCCAGTAGGAGCTATCTCTGTTCACGGAGTTGCCGGTATATGGGGTGTGATTGCAATGGGATTATTTGCATCAGGCTATCCAGCATCTGGTGATATTCCTCCAACAAGTTTTGGTGGACAGTTAGTTGGATGTATAGTCATGTTCTTAGTAGGATTTGTACCTGGTTACGGTTTATCATTCATTATGAAAATGATGAATTGGTTACGTGTACCCGATGCAGTTCAAAAAGCAGGTATTGATAGCGCTGAGTTAAATCTCAAGGCATATCAGTAACATATAAGGAAGGAGAAAATATGAATACATTTCCAGGACCTGAAAACAGTTGGGAAGGTGTGGACGCTTATTTCACATATGCCAACAGTGAAGGTGCACTGATATTTTGGACCCTTTTTGTTATTGCTCTATGCGTGCTAGTCACTATGGCAACAGCAAGACACGAGTCTGATACTGCAAAAAAAACAAAATAATGTATAATTTAAGGCGGGGAATTATCCCCGCCTTATAATAAATGGATTACAACACTTCAAATCTCTTTTTTCAAAATCTCATTCAATCAATAGCTGAAAATAAACTAGTAGCAGCAGTTATTTGGATTGCATTTATGATTTTTATTTTAAGAAAAATAGCAAAAAAAGATAACGAATTGATTTTAAAAAAGAAATTCTCTAGACATAAATAAACAGAAAACTTGAATTTATTAATTATCAGTGGCATGGATAAAAACCATGATAATGAACATGTTAAATCAAATTCTTCTTATCAATATAGTTTTTTTGAAGAAATTATAAAAAAGCAATATCCCCTCTCAAATATCTCGGTTTATAAACCTTACATTGAGGATGTAAATAAATTTAGTTTTGAAGATTACGATGCCTTTTTATGGACCGGAGGTCTAGGTAATATTTACAATGACAATGATCACAATAAAAATCAGTTGAAGATATTTGATAGAATAGCAACTCTAGAAAGACCAATTTGGGGAAGTTGTTGGGGTCTTCAAGTGGCTGTAACAGCATTTGGAGGAAAAATATCAAGTTCTATGAGTCCAGAGTTTGGATATTCTGAAAAAATAAAAATTATAAAAAATCATTTTGTTTATAAAAATAAAAAAAATTTATTTACTGCCCCTGGTCATCATTACGATAGTTTAGAAACTCTTCCCAAGGACTTTGACATAATTTCTGAGAATAATCATTCTATTCAATCTATATGTCATAAAAAACAAAACATATTTTGTACTCAATATCATCCAGAACTACCATACAACTATATCGGTAAATTAATGAGTTATTGGAAAAGAAATTATTTAAAGATTATGAGTGAAAATGAATTTGAAGCATTATTAAATAAATTGCAAAGTTTTGAAAATGAAGATCAATTTAATAGAGAACTTGAATTACTAAATTGGTTAGAAAATATTAAATTATAATTATTTTTTAGTAGCGATCATAATTAGTGATAAAAAAATCACTGCTAAAAGACCACAAAAAACTGCTGCAAAAAAAATAGTGGATATGATGAACATAAATACTTTTATATCTGTAATCTTGCTAAAAAAAAGTGGTGTCTGTAAAAACTGATCAACAGTGAGTATAAAAGTTAAAACAAAAAATCCCATCATAAAGCCTCTTTTGTAAAATTTAATCCATGATTTTTTAAAGTAATCAATATTCATAATTTGAAGTAGTAATTTTATATTATGGTCATATAATTTCAATTCGATAAGATTTAAATTTTAGGAGGAAACTAACTTGGGTCAATATTTTGAAAATTTTAAAGACGCCTTACCTGATGTAAAAAAAGTTAGAAAAATAAAAAAGGATTTAGAAAAAAAAGGCGTAAAATACATTTATTCTAATTGGATTGATTTTCTGGGTAGTCCAAAAACTAAGCCTATGCCTATATCTGATTTTGAGGATCTTTGTATGGGTAAAGGCCCTCAATTTGCTGTTCATTCTGTTTCCTTTGTTCCAGAATTAACTCCAGCAGATAATGATCAAATCCCTGTGCCAGATTTGGATAGTCTTGTTATATGTCCATGGGATAAAACATGTGCATGGGTTTTTGCAGACTTATATTGGAACGACAAACCTTACGATGTTTGCCCAAGAATGACGTTAAAAAAACAAATAAAGGAAAGCGCTAAATCTGACTTGAAATTTTTTGTTGGTATCGAACCTGAATTTTTCTTAATGAAGTGGGAGGGTGACAAACCAGTTAAAGCAATTGACAGAGATCCTATAAATTTGAGAAGACAAGCTTTTGGGTATGACTCAGAGTACTCAATAGATGGAATGCATTTTTTAAAAGAAATAATAGATATTTTAAATTATGATTTGAAATGGGATCTCCATGATGTCGTTGCTGAGGGCGCATATGGCCAGTATGAATTAGATTTCGGTTACACAGATATTTTAGGGATGGCTGATAGATTTGTATTTTTAAGAGTATTGCTCAAGGAAGTTGCAAAAAAATATGGATATTTTGTATCATTTATGCCAAAGACAACCATTAGTGATTGGAGGGCGGGTGCTCACATCAATCATAGTGTTGCATCAATTAAAAATAAAAATAATAACATATATAAGAATGGAAATAATTTCTCTGATAAAGCCTACAATGCTGTCGCTGGAATTTTAAAACATGGAGCAGCAATCACAGCGCTAGCGTGCCCGACTGTAAACTCATATAACGGATTTGTTCCTACAGTTGAGGGCCTTGATGGTGGTCGTCATACATGGGCTCCCACACACATGACATACGGCAGTAATAATAGATCAGCTATGATAAGACTACCACAAAATAGATATTGTATAGAAAATAGGGCGTCTGATTTAACACAAAATCCTTATTTAACTTTTTCTTTATTAGCGGCAGCTGTTACAGAGGGTATCGACAAAAAAATGAAGCCCCCAAAACCAACTAATAAAAGTCTTTATGATTTGACCGAGAAAGAAAAAAAAGAGGTTACTACATTGCCAAGAAATTTATTAGAGGCAGTAGACGCTTTTGCTGCTGATAAATTAACTAAAAAAGTTTTTTCTGAGGCTATGATAAACAATTTTATTGGATATAAATATGATGAGTGGTCTAGATATCATACAACTACAACTGATTGGGAAATCAAAGAATATTTAAAGTTATTTTAATTGATTAATAAAGAGGAACTTCAAAAATACCAACTTAATAATTTCAAATTAAAATCAGGCGACATAATTGATTTACAATTAAATTATTTAGCTTTTGGAAAACTAAATTCTGACAAATCAAATGTAATTTTATTTCCAACTAGGTATGCTGGCACACATCTTGAGCAAGGATATTTGATTGGTAATGATTTTCCCATAGATCCAGAAAAATATTTTATCATTATTCCAAATATGTTTTGTAATGGTGTTTCTTCCTCACCCAGCAATACAGAAAAACCCTTTAATGGACCTAATTTTCCCTTAGTCACAATATATGACAACGTGCAAGCACAATACACACTTCTAAAAGAAATATTTAACATAGAAAAAATAAAATTAGTTATAGGTTGGTCAATGGGAGGACAACAAGCATTTCAGTGGGCATCATATTTTCCAGACATGGTAGAAAATATGATTTCTATGTGTGGTCATGCTAAAACCACAGAGCATACATATGTATTTTTAGAGGGTGTATATGCTGCTTTGACTTCAGATCCAAACTGGAATTCTGGAAATTATGAAAAACAACCTCAAAATGGAAAAACAACAATGGCCAGGGTATGGGCTGGATGGGCACATGGGCAAGATTGGTTTAGGGAAAAAAAATATATCGATGATGGTTACAAAGATGCAAAAGAAGTTTTGGATAAACTTTGGAATAGAATTTATTATCGTAAGGATGCAAATGATTTATTAGCAATGATAAGAACTTGGCAAGAGCACGACATTAGCAACAATAATAAATTTAATAATCAATTTGATAAAGCTCTTAACTCTATTACTGCGCGATGCATTTTAATGCCAGGTAAAAATGATTTATACTTCCCCCCAGAGGATAATGAAATCGAATTAAAAAATATTAAAAATGGTGAATTACGTATCATTCCTTCAAGCTACGGGCACTATGCTGGGGCAGGTAAGTCCAAAGATGATTTAAATTTTGTTAATGATGCTATAAAGAATATTTTGGTTACTTAACAATAATTTTAAAATATTTTTTTTTGCCAATCTTGAGTATTTTTTCGTTATAAGACTTGTTAATCGTAAGATTAATATCGTTAATTTGTTCGTCGTCAATCTTTATACCACCACCCTCAATTAGCCTTTTTGCTTCAGATTTTGATGAGACCGTACTATTGGATGTGAGTGTATCTATGAGTTTTGAGTCTATTTCAAAGTTAATTTCATCAATATTATCGTAAGAATTATTTTCAAAAATTGATCTTGCTTTTTCTTCAGCCTCTTGTGCTGAGCTTTCTGAATGACAATCTGTTGTCACTAAATACGCTAATTTTTTTTTCGCATTATTGATATCTTTTTTAATTAATATTTTTATTTCTTGCTTGTCTAAATCACTAAAAATCAGTAATAGTTTTTCCACATCATTATCATCCACATTTCTCCAATACTGATAGAAATCGTAAGAACTGTATTTATTTTGATCTATCCAGACAGCGCCTTGCTCGGTCTTGCCCATCTTCTTACCCGTAGAGGTAGTTAAAAGAGGTGTAGTGAGACCAAAAGCATCCTTTTTATTTATTTTTGATATAATTTCCATACCCAAAACGATATTACCCCATTGATCCGAGCCACCAATTTGCAACTCGCAATTTTCATGTTTATTTAAGTGAAGAAAATCATAACTTTGAAGTATCATGTAATTAAATTCTAAAAATGATAATGATTGCTCTCTTTTAAGTCTCTCTTTAACACTCTCAAATGTAAGCATACGATTGATTGAAACTTGACTTCCCAAATCTCTCAATAACTCTATGTAATTTAATTTATCAAGCCATTGATCATTATTTATAAATTTTATGTTTTCTTTGAAATCTCTGAAATAATGTTCAAATATTCTTTTAAAATTTTCAATATTTTTTTGGATTATTTCGTAGGTTAAAATTTGTCTTGAGGTATCTTTGCCAGAGGGGTCACCAATTTTTGTAGTACCTCCACCTAATAGTACTATTGCCTGATGACCATGTTTGATTAGAGTCTTGATAGCTCTTAATTGTACAAGACTACCAGCATGCAATGCATCAGCTGTAGCATCAAATCCAATATAAAAAATAATTTTTTTCTTATTGAGTAAATTATTAAGTTCTTTTTCATTAGTGCATTGATTGAATAGATTTCTATCTTTAAATAACTGTATATAATCAATCATATATAATAATTAACATAATTTTATAGATATCAAATGGAATATATCGCCCTCGGTTGCATGTCTGGTACTTCTTTAGATGGTATTGATTGTAGCTTGGTTAAATCTGATGGAGTTTCATATGTGACTGATATATCAAATGAATTCATTCCATATAGTGAAGACCTGCAATTAAAATTACATAATGTAATTTTGAAAGGATACTTAGACGATATCAAAGTTATTAATCAGCTAAATCAAGAATATAAGGATTCTATAAACAATTTTATTAAAAAAAATAATTTCGAAATAGACTTAATTGCAATGCATGGACAAACAGTATATCACGATCAAAAAACAAAAATATCAATACAACTATTTGATAAGAGTATTAGATTTAACACTAACTCCCCAGTTATATGTAACTTTAGAAAAAATGATTTGTTAAATGGTGGTAATGGCGCACCAATAATACCTGAATTTCACAGAATCTTAGCTAATCAACTAGATTTAAAAAAAGTTATTTTTGTAAATATAGGAGGTGTTACTAATATAACTGTAATTGATAACCAAAAAATTACTGCTGGTGATAGTTCTTTTGGTAATGCCATAGTTAATGATTTAATTTATGAAAAAACTAAACAAAGATTTGATGTTGATGGTTCATTATCTAATAATGGTCAAAAAATTGATGTTTTATTTAACAGAATAATAAGTGACAAGTATTTTTTAGAAAACCTACCTAAATCTTTAGACAGAAATTATTTTCATAAATATATAGATAATTCTATTAAAGATAAAAATTTTAATGATTTAATTTATACATTACTTGAAGTAATTCCATTTGCTATTAATTCTTTGATTTCCTCGCAATCAGACTTCAAAATTATTTTAATAGGTGGTGGAAGAAAAAATCTAACTTTACAAAAAATTTTCAGTAAGTATTTTGATAATATTTCTTTAATTGATAATTACCAAATAGATGGAGATTTTATAGAGTCCCAAGGAATGGCATTACTTGGTATAAGATATATGCTAAAAAAACAGTCTACATATTATGAAACTACAAAAGTTTTAAAAAATATTTACTTAGGTGAAAAGTGTTAGCTTTTGTGTTTTTGAATATACTTATTTAAAGTATTCATAAGAGGATCTAGCTTTCCCTCAAATAAGTGATTTGATTTTGAGATAGTTTCCATGGATACTTCTGCATTTTTTTGTTTTTTAAATGTTTCAAAAAATTCTTTTAAGTTATCTCTTTTTACTATTTCATCTTGCTCAGCTCTTACAATCAATGTTTTGATAGGACAAGGTGATAAGAAATTAAAATCGTACAAATTTACAGGTGGGGCTATTAAAATTAATCCATCTACTTCTGGTCTTCTCATTAAAGTTTGAAATCCAATCCATGCACCAAAGGAGAATCCTACAATCCAACACGACCTAAAATCTTCATTTTTTTTTTGGAGCCAATCTAAAGAGACACTTGCATCATTTAACTCTCCCTCTCCCTCAGTAAAGGCACCATCACTCTTGCCAACACCACGAAAATTTATTCTTAAAGTTGAAAAACCCGCATCTTTCATTACTTTAAATGCAGCATAATTAACTTTAGTGTCCATAGTTCCACCGTGCTTAGGATTGGGATGGAGAATTATAGCTATATTCGGTTTTTCTTGCTCACTAGGTGAGTATTTGGCTTGAAGTTTACCTTCACCACCTTGTATAAATACTTCTGGCATAATTAAAGAAGAGATCATAGATTACTTTTGATAAAAAAAGCAAGTTATAAATGAATTCATTAGGTTTTAATAAAGATCCATCAAGCACAACAGTGGTGGTTGCTATGTCTGGTGGAGTGGATAGTTCTGTCACAGCTGGTCTACTAAAAAAAGAGGGATACAATGTCATCGGTATAACTCTTCAGCTCTACACGTCTAATAACTCTGCAAAAAAAGGTTCTTGCTGTTCTGGTCTTGATATTTATGACGCTAGACGTGTTGCCCAAAAATTAGACATACCCCACTATGTATTTAATTATGAAAAAACATTTAAATCAGATGTAATTGATTACTTTATCAACGCTTACGAAAATGGTGAAACACCTATACCTTGTGTTAAGTGTAATGAGACTGTTAAGTTTAGAGATTTAATGAACTTTGCAAAAAAATTAGAGGCAGATTGTATGGCAACAGGGCACTACATTAGAAGAAAAGGTAATATTAAAGATGCCCATATGTATAGGGCTGAGGATAAATCGAAGGATCAAAGTTATTTTTTATTTGCAACAACTCAGGATCAGTTAGATTACCTAAGATTTCCACTTGGTGAGATATCTAAAGCAGAAACTAGAAAAATAGCAGAGGATCTTGGTCTTATCGTTTATGACAAGAAGGATAGTCAAGATATATGTTTCATTCCAGATGGAGATTATAAAAAATTTATTAAGTCAAATAAGAAGAAAGGTGAAATACTCGACCTTTCAGGTAATGTTTTATCTTTTCATGATGGTATTCAAAATTTTACTGTTGGTCAAAGAAGAGGCTTAGGTATAGCAAATGAAGACCCACTTTATGTTGTTGATATTATTAAAGATAAAAACCAAATAATTGTTGGTGATAAGAAAGATCTGTTAGGTAAATCCCTCTTATTGGGTGATTTGAATTTTATTATGCCAGAGTATGACCTTTCCAAAAAAACTGTTGAAATCCCTTGTAGTGCAAAAATTAGATCTTTATCTGAGCCAAAAAAGGGAAAACTTATTAAACAATCTACTTCCTACTCTTTTGAGTTTGATGAACCCGCAGAGGCAATTACCAAAGGTCAAGCTTGTGTTTTGTATGATAATGATAGGGTTTTAGGTGGTGGGATTATTAAACAGAAACTGAACTAATTAGGGTATTTACTCGTATTTTCTTGTAAAAATCCTTATTTATCATATATATCGAGACCTATGGCAGCTACAGAACAAACAATTAAACAAGTAAACACACTGGGTAGTAGTGATTACAAATATGGTTTTTCTACTGAAGTAGACGAGATTCGACCTCCAAAAGGTTTAAATGAAGAAATAATAAAATTCATATCTGCCCAAAAAGATGAACCAGAGTGGATGCTTGAATGGAGACTAAATGCATTTAAAGTCTTCAACAAATTACCGAAGCCTCAATGGGCCAAATTGAATATTCCAGAAATTGATTATCAAGATTGTTATTATTACTCAATACCTAAAAGTTTAAAAGATAAACCAAAGTCACTAGATGAAATAGACCCAGAAATACTAAAAACTTACGAAAAACTTGGTATTCCATTAAAAGAACAAAAAATGTTATCTGGTATAGCTGTTGATGCTGTTTTCGACTCCGTATCAGTTGCCACGACATATAAAAAACAACTGAGTGACTTAGGTATAGTATTTTGTTCAATTTCTGAGGCAGTAAAAACTCACCCAGAATTAGTAAAAAAATATCTAGGAAGTGTAATTCCAGTATCAGATCATTCTTTCGCAGCATTAAACTCTGCCGTTTTCACTGATGGATCGTTTATTTACATTCCTGAGGGAGTAAGGTGCCCAGTTGAATTATCAACATATTTTAGAATTAATGCAATGAATACAGGTCAATTCGAAAGAACGCTTATCATTGCTGATAAAGACAGTTATGTGAGTTACCTAGAAGGCTGTACTGCACCAATGAGAGATGAAAACCAACTTCATGCTGCTAATGTAGAGTTAGTTGCCCTAGATAATGCTGAAATTAAGTATTCAACAGTTCAAAACTGGTACCCAGGAGATAAAGAGGGTAAGGGAGGCATCTACAACTTTGTAACCAAAAGAGGTGCCTGCAGAGGGAAGAATTCTAAAATATCTTGGACTCAAGTCGAGACAGGATCTGCAATTACATGGAAATATCCAAGCTGCATTTTACAAGGAGATAACTCTAAAGGAGAATTTTATTCAGTAGCCATAACTAACAATATGCAACAAGCTGACACTGGCACAAAAATGATACACATTGGTAAAAACACGTCTTCTAAAATCATATCAAAAGGCATCTCAGCTGGAAAAGCTAATAATACATATAGAGGCCTTGTAAATATTTTATCGAAAGCCAAAAATGCGAGAAATTTTACTCAATGTGACTCTCTATTAATAGGTAATCAATGTGGAGCTCATACAGTTCCATATATAGAGTCAAGTAATTCCGACTCAATGGTTGAGCACGAGGCCACAACCTCAAAAATTAACGAAGATCAATTATTTTACTGTCAGCAAAGAGGATTAAACAGTGAGGATGCAGTGGGGTTAATTGTGAATGGTTTTTGTAAAGAGGTACTTCAACATTTACCAATGGAGTTTGCTGTTGAAGCTCAAAAATTAGTCGCAATTAGCTTAGAGGGAAGCGTTGGATAATGTTAGAAATTAAAAACCTTCATGTCTCTATTGAAGAAAAAAAAATAATTAAAGGTTTGGATTTATCTATTAATAAAGGTGAGGTGCACGCACTTATGGGCCCTAACGGTTCTGGTAAAAGCACACTCTCTTACGTGCTATCCGGTAAAGATAAATATGAAATAAATGATGGAACAATAGATTACAATGGTAAAAATTTATTGGAATTAGATGTTGATGAAAGAGCAAACGAGGGATTATTTCTTGCATTTCAATATCCAATGGAGATACCTGGTGTGCAAACTTCATTTTTTTTGAAAACAGCAATCAATTCTAAAAGAAAATATTTAGGTCAAAGTGAAATGGACGCATTGGAATTTGCTAAATTAATGAAATCAAAAGCAGAAGAATTGAATATAAGTACTGAAATGCTTAAAAGAGATCTAAATGTTAACTACTCCGGTGGTGAAAAAAAGAAACAAGAAATTTTACAGATGTCTATGTTAAGTCCCAAAATGGCTATTTTAGATGAAACAGACTCCGGTTTAGATATTGATGCCTTAAGAATTGTCTCTGAGGGAGTAAATAAATTAAGAAATAGTGATAATTCTTTCTTAGTTATCACTCATTATCAAAGACTTTTAAATTATATAAAGCCTGATTTTGTTCATATTATTGCAGATGGTAAAATCGTAAAATCTGGTGATTACTCTTTAGCTTTAGAGCTAGAAGAAAAAGGTTACGAAGAGATATCTCAAACTGCTTAATGGAACTTGTATTAAATTTAGACAAGATACAATCTGAAAGTGTATCTCAATATGCTAAAGACATCTTAGATAATCAAAACCCATATAAAAATTTTAAAATTGAAAATTATAAATACGCTCAACTTCATAAAGATGTCAAATCTGAAATCTTACTTAGAGATATAAATTTTTCTGAACTAATAGATAATACTAAAAATATTACCTCTTCTATTTCAAATCCATTTGACTTAACAGCTAAATTAAATCTCTGGAATTACAATAATAAAGATAGCTTTTTTAGAGTTTCCTCTTTAGTAAAGAGGGAAACTAAATCTGTAAATTTAGATACATTTGATGAAAGAAATTTATTTTTAGATATTTCTCAAATAAATGAGAACATACATATATCTAAATCCTCTACAAACGAAGTCAATCTTATTATTTTTAATAGCAAATCAAATGATGAGTACCCTAAATCAATTTTCTTAGATTTATTTAATAATTCTAAGTTAAATGTAGTTCACTTTAATGTTTCAAATAATAAATCTTTTTTATACTTTGAGACTAATTTACAAGACAACTCATATTTAAATTTTGTTTCTTTTCAATCAGATAATATCCATACAAGAAACGAGTTTTATGCTTCATTAAATCAAGAGTGTAACTTTGATTTATATGGTCTTAATATCAACAATTATGGTGTAAATGACAATTATTCTTTTATACAACATTTAAAGCCTTCTTCATCAAGTAGAGAAGTTTTTAAATCTATTGTTGAAAAGGGCGCTATTACAAACTTTCAAGGAAAGATATATGTTGAATCTATTGCTCAGAAAACTGATGGATATCAAATGAGTAGATCATTGCTTTTAGATGACATATCGAAAGCCAACAATAAACCAGAACTTGAAATTTATGCGGATGATGTAAAATGTAGTCACGGGTCTACTGTTTCCAAATTAGATGACGAGCAAATTTATTATTTTAAGTCCAGAGGTATTGATAGCGAAATAGCTAAAAAAATATTAAAAAAAGCATTTATTGTTGAGATTATTGAGTCAATTAAAGACGATATGTTAAAGAATTATTCAAATGAGTTAATTGAAAGTTTATTATCATGAATAATATTAAATTAGATTTTCCAATTTTAGATAAAAAGATCAGAGACAAAGCTATTACTTATCTTGACTCTGCAGCAAGCACTCAGAAACCCAAACAAGTAATTAACTCTATTTCTGAATTTTTAGAAAACTCTTATGAAAATGTTCATAGAGGAATGAATTCACTTAGTATAGATGCTACAGATTTATATGAAAAATCTAGAGATGTAGCAAAAAGTTTTATTAATTCTAATTCTACAAATGAGATAATTTTTACAAGAGGGGCTACTGACTCTATAAATATTATTGCTAATTCATTAGCTGAAAACCTTAAAGAGGGCGATAAGATTGTTGTAACTGAATTAGAACATCACTCAAATTATTTGCCTTGGATGAACTTATGTAAAAAATTAGGTTTAGAATTAAAAATAATTCCTATTTCTAAAGATGGCATTTTATCTGAAGACGATATCATTAATAATTGTGATGACTCCACAAAGGTTCTCTCTTTAACACATATGTCAAATGTAACTGGCCAAATACTTGATATTAAAAAGATTAAAAAATCAATTAATAAAGATACTTATGTTGCCGTTGATGGTTGTCAATCAATAGCACACTTAAAAATTGACGTAAAAGATTTGGATTGTGATTTTTACTCTTTTTCATCTCATAAACTTTATGGTCCATCTGGTATTGGAATTATGTATGGTAAAGAAGATATTTTAAATAAATTAAATCCTCCAACACTTGGAGGAGGGATGATCAATGAAGTTTCATCTAATGATTTTTCCTATGCTATGTTACCCAATAAATTTGAACCGGGTACGCCTTCAATTGAGGCAGCAATTGGCTTTAAAACTGCTATGGAATATTTGAATAATAATAATTACCAAGACTATTTTCTGAATGAAAAAAAACTCAGATCTACATTAATTAAAGCTTTACGTGAATTCAAAGAAGTAGATATATATGGCTCTAATGAAGATGGAAATGCTACATCGATTGTTTCTTTTAATATTAAAAACCAAAATTTTAATGATATTGCCACTTTTCTTGACCAGTATGGAATTATGATTAGAGGAGGTCACCATTGTTGCCAACCATTTATGAAAAAGTTAGGTATCCCTGGTTCTTGCAGAGTCTCTTTTGGTATTTATAACGATCTTAATGATATTGATCATTTTATAGACTCTTTGAAAAAAACTCTAAAACTTCTTCAATAAGATATGGATAATAAAACACTCTCTGACTTTATGCCAAAAGTAAATTCTGAAGGTGAAATTACTTACGGAGAAAAATCGTCATCACAGTCAGTGACATTAACAAATGATCATATAATCAAAGTTCTCACAGATATAAAAGATCCTGAAATGGATATGAATATTTATGATCTTGGTTTAATTTACGACATATCAATAGATAATTTTAACAATATTAAAATTATCATGACACTGACAACAGTTAACTGTCCAGTTGCTGATAGTTTTCCATTAGAGGTCGCTAAAAAAGTTCATGAACTAAATGATGTAGGACAAGTCAGTATAAAACTAACCTTTCAACCACCATGGAATAAAGATATGATGAGTGAAAATGCAAAGTTAGCTTTAGGTTTTTAGTATGACCAGTCCATTATTTTCATTATCCAAAACTGCTGAAGAACAAATTTCTAAATTATTAGTTAATAATAGTAATGCTATTGGTTTAAAGATTGGCTTAAGCACTAAAGGTTGTGCGGGATTGAGTTATACAATGGAGTATGTGAGTAATGATAACATACAAGGTTGTGAGCTAGTCAATGATTACAAGTTTCCTCTTTATATTGAGGACAAAGCAGTTATGTATGTAATAGGCACAGAAATGGACTTTATTAAAGAAGAATTTGGAGAAAGGTTTATTTTTAAAAATCCTAATCAGACTAGTGAATGCGGTTGTGGTGAGAGTTTTCACGTTTAGATTTTAGTTATATCGATGGCAATCTTATTGGGTATTCTCTCAGCTTTTAGTTTTGGTGTTGGAGATTTTTTAGCAAGATTTTCATCTAAGGAAGTTGGATTTAAAAATTCACTTTTTTGGATGCTGGTTGTTGGCTCAATATTTTATTTAATTTTATTTTATTTTTTTGGAAGTGGTCTTTCTCCAAATGCGATTGGTCTAAGTAATAGTTTCCTATCAGGAATTCTAATAATGTTTGGACTTCTTTGTTTGTACAGAGGTCTCCAAATGGGACCAGTGTCAATTGTAGCCTCGATAACAGCAACCAATCCCTTTTTTGTTTTTGTTATTAGATTTTTTTTAGGAAGTGAACCCACACTTACTCAATGGATTGCCACACTTGTTGTAATATCCGGCGCAATATTTGTATCCATAAGCGCTGATAGTTTTAAAGAAAGCCTAGGTTTGTCAAAAAAACAGATAAAAGAGTCTCTGATTGTGTCATTTATGGCCAGTGGCATGCTTGCTTTGGGTCTTATTTTTTCTCAAGAGGCCTCTAATTCTTTAGATCCAATTGAGGCTGTTATTTATGTAAGATTTTTTAGCTTATTGGGTATTGCTTCTTTATTATTTTTTATGAAGTCTAAAATAACTCTAACAAAGAAAGCAGTTCCTATTTTATTTTTTCAAGGAATATTAGAAACCACAGGTTATTTTTGTTTGGTCTCAGCATATGCTTTTGACAAAGTGAGTATTGCAGTAGTCATTTCTTCAGGTTTTGGTCTTGTAACAGTTTTATTGGCTAGACTAGTTTTAAAAGAAAAAATATCTAAAATTCAAACTTTAGGCATCTCTTTAACTTTCATTGGTGTTGTTGGTCTTACTATCTAATTAAATTTTGAAGCCTCTTTTTATCAAAACGATATGAATTCATCGCTATAGCTAAGCAAATAATTATTCCTCCTATAATTGTATTAATATCTGGTGTTTCATTGATACCCAGAATAGGTAGCCACGCCCAAAAAATTCCTCCAACTACTTCTAATAAAGATAGCATTGTTAGTTCTCCTGAAAGTAATTGTTTTGAACCGATGCTAAACAGAATAAGCCCAGTTGCAACAATTAAACCGTGAGTCATGCTCAACAAAACATTTCTTAAAGGTAAATAGATTTCTTGGTCATTAAAAACCATTAAAAATGCGGAAATAGCTGCACAAAAAATTCCTGCATAAATTAAAATATAAAATTTTTTAAAGTTACTTTTGCTTCTCAAAGCAACGGTGAATGCTGAAAAGCCAAGACTTGATATAAAGCCCATAATTAATCCATACAACGATCCACTAAAGGCACTTGCATATATCATTATTAAAGTACCAATAAACGCAATAATCATAGTTATAAAATTTTGTTTTGAGATTTTCTCATTAATAAACACTAGGGCAATTAATGATGCTAAAAAAGGCATTAACGCCAACATAAATAGAGTAACTGCGGCAGTTGTATTGCTTATTGAATAAATAAAACCAACCATGGCTGTTGTTAAACTAAGACCACCAATCACAGAAACTTTATCTATTTTGATTACATTCATAAAAAAGCCTTTTTGCTCAATAAGAATAAGATATGTGGCGATGATAATTGCAACTGTAAGCCCTCTAATAACAAGGTAGGGGAGTTGATAGATCTGAGGGTCTATCATATTTTTGACCACCAGTGGTCCAAAACTCCATATTAATCCACTTAAAACTACTATAATTACTGCCTTGATGTGGTCGCTCATTTTAAGAAATTAACTTATTTTATAAATTAACTTTTTAATAGTTAATTACTGATAAAGAAATCTGAGAGAGTTTTAATATCATCAAAAGAAGTATTCTTACCCTCATTACTTCTTAGAGTAAATGAGTCTGACTCAATCTCTTTCTCACCCATTACTAGAGAATAGGGTATCTTTTTAGAAACAGAATTTCTTATTTTATAACCCAATTTGTTATCAGATCCATCAACAATTACTCTTACTCCCAGTTTTTGAAGCTCCCCTTTAATTCGGTTACTATGATCAACAAACTTTTCGGACACAGGGAGAATTGCAAGTTGTATAGGCGTAACAAATAAGGGAAGCCAGCCATTAGTGTTTTCAAGAATAATTGCTATAAACCTTTCTAGAGATCCGACAACTGCTCGGTGTATCATTATTGGAACTTGATTTTTGTCATCTTTGTCTTTGTATTTTGCACCCAATCTATCAGGGAGATTGAAGTCAATTTGTATTGTTCCACATTGCCACTCTCGACCCAGTGAGTCCTCTAATGTAAATTCTATTTTTGGACCATAGAATGCTCCTTCACCCTCTAAAATATTAAATTCTTTATTGTTGTCTTTTAAAACTTTTTTTAACTGATTTTCTGCATTGTCCCAGTTTTCTTGCGTACCAATACTTTTTTCTGGGCGAGTAGATATATTATATTTTATTTTTTCAAATCCGAACTTTTTATACACTCTCTCAATTAATAGGGTTGTCTCATTACAAACATCATATATTTGTTCAGCAGAACAAAATATGTGGGCATCATCTTGAGTAAAACCTCTGACCCTAAATAATCCATTTAGAGCTCCAGAGGGTTCGTATCTATGACACTTACCAAACTCCGAGTATCTAAGTGGTAAATCTTTGTAAGTTATTAGTTGAGAGTTAAATAAAACAATATGACATGGACAATTCATAGGTTTTAGTGCAAATGTCTTGTTGTCAGTTTCTGATGTAAACATATTTTCTTTAAAATTGTCCCAATGACCAGACTTTATCCAAAGCTCATTTGATACTAGCTCAGGTGTTTTTACTTCAAAATAATTAAGTTTTTGTTGCTCAGAGCGAATATATTTTTCAATATTTTGATACAATGTTAAGCCTTTATCTTTCCAAAATACATTCCCTGCTGATAAATCAGTTAGAAGGAACAAACCCATATCAGTGCCTAATCTTCTATGATTTCTTTCTTTAGCCTCTTCTAAATTTTTTAAATAAACTCGAAGTTCTTTTTCAGAATACCAAGCGGTTGCATAAATTCTTTGAAGCATTTTGTTAGTGCTAATACCTCTCCAATAAGCCCCTGATACATTTGTTATTTTAAAGCTGGCATTATAATCTTTTGTACTTTTATGATGAGGACCTTTACAAAGATCAGTAAAATTTTTTTGCTCATAGAGTGTTATTTCATCAGAATTATCTAAATTATTAATAAGCTCCAATTTATATTTATTATCTTTAAATATTTCTGATGCCTCTTTTTTAGTTACAGCTCTCTTTAAAAAGTTTCTTCCCTCTGAGAGAATTTCTTTCATTTTTTTTTCTATATTAGCTAAGTCATCATCTGATAGAGTACTTTCCATATCAAAGTCATAATAAAAACCGTTTTTTATAAAAGGACCAATAGTTGGTTTAGCATTTGGGAAAAGAGTAATTACTGCTTCAGCCAAAATATGAGCCATATCATGCCGCATTATATTTAATGCATCATCAGATTTAGGTTTAATGGGAGTGCTATTTTCAACTTCAGTGTCCCAATAATTATTATTCGAGTCTTTAAATGCTATTATATCGCTCATAATTCTAATTTTTTATAAAAACAACTTTTTTTACCCGTATGGCAAGCGCCAATGCCTTCAAGCTCAACTTCATAAATCAAAGCGTCACTGTCACAATCAGTATAAATATTAATAATATTAAGTTTATTGCCAGATGTTTCGCCTTTTAACCATAATTTTTTTTTACTTCTACTCCAAAAGTGTGCTTTTTTTGTTTTTACTGTCATTTCAATAGAATTTTTATTTGAGTAGGCCATCATAAGAATTTCATTAGTTGACTTCTCTTGAGCAATCGTAGGTATTAGTCCATCAGAATTAAAAACTAGGTGATTTATGTTGAAATTTTCCAATGTCTTGATTTTTAATGATTTTTACTTTTATTAAAGTATTTTTCAATTATTAAAAGAATTTTTTCGATGAATTATTATTTAGCACCAATGATGGGTTACACAGACTGCTATTTTAGAAGTTTAGTGGAAAACATTTATGGAAATAGTGTAACTACTTTTTCTGAAATGATAGTGGATAAAGCAATCATCCATAATGAGACCAAAACAATAACCAAGCATTTTTTAAAAAATAATAAAAGCGCCATTCAAATTGCAGGCTCAGATCCTGAAGAAATTAAAAGAACAATAAATATTTTAAATAAAGTAGATATTATTAAACATGTAAATTTTAATTTAGGGTGCCCAAGTTCTAGAGTCCAAGAAAATATGCTTGGTTTAGCTTTAACCCAAAAGTATGACTTAGTAAAAAAATGTTTATATGAATTGATCAAATATAATAAAGATGTATCGGTAAAATGTAGACTTGGTTTAGGTATGGATGAGGATAAGAGTTATATTTTTGATTATCTTAAATTGTTTAATGAAATAGGAATTAAAAAAGTATTTATACATTGTAGAAATGGTGTTTTGAACTTAGATACCAAAAAAAATAGAATAATTCCGAAAATTAATTACAATTTATTTTTAGAGTGTTGTGATCAATTTCCTGAAATGGAGCTTATTCCTAACGGTGAGGTTAATGATTTAGCAACCTTTAAATTTTTTCAGTCAAAAAATATTACTCAATTTATGATTGGTAGACAATTTGCGAAAGACGCTTTTTTTTTAGAAAAATTAGATCTTGAGAATATCAAAAAGAAGACAACTTCAATAATTAATACAATAAATGAATTAGAGCATTACAAATATTTAAATATTAATTTATTAAAAAAAAGTATATTCACTGCACTTAGTAACATATCAAATTCCAAAAAAGTAAAAAAAGAAATCTCAGTTATTGATAATTATAGTGGCTTACTAAATTATTTTGAGAGGAATGCTATTTGGAGTTAAAGAGATTATATAAATCTTCCACTTTTTTATCAAAATTTGAATATCTTAATAATTCTTATAATATTTCTAAGGTTGATGCACAATTAATACTTAACCACTACAAAAGTAATATAAAAAAATATTCTAATTCCTCTACAACTAACTTTCTCAATATAAATACACTTAAAAATGAGCTTATTTATTTAATTTTTATATCAATTCATCAAAATTTAATTTCTCAGTCTAATGGATCAAGATTGTGGTCTGTTTTATGCAAAAATATTTTAAGTAAGATCATTAATATCAATCTATACAGATCATTTAATAATAGTTTAAAAAAATATTATTTTATTCTAGGTATGGGTAAAATTGGCGTAAGAGATTTAAATTTTGCCTCTGATATCGATATAATCATATTCTATGACTCCAAAAATAGTCCTATTTCCCTCCAAGATTTTAATAAATCTATAAAGAAAACCATTAGTGACATATCGAATATTTCTGAGTCTTTTTTTCATAAAATAGATTTAAGGTTACGACCAGATTTTGGTGATTCATTAATTATATCTGATATGGATCAAGCAATTAATTATTATACTTCAGTTGGCAGAAATTGGGAGAGATTAGCATTTCATAGATCAAGTTTTTTGTGTGGCGATATTCAAAAATATTTCTCATTTAAGGAAGCAATAAAAAGTTTTTTATTTAGAAGAACATTTGACTATTATGCTATAGATGAAATTAAAAAGCTTTTTGCCTCCAGTAATACTGAACAAAAGCTAGATATAAAAAATTCTTATGGCTTTATTCGATCTTGTGAAAATATAATACATTTTAACCAACTTCTTTGGTCTGGAAAAATAAATTCTCTTAAAGAGAGTAATATTCATAAATTACTTATAAATTTAAAAAAACATGAAAATATAATTCCAAAAAATGACTTAAAAAATATAACAGAGGCATATTATTACTTCCGTAAAATTGAGAATTATTTACATATAAAAAAGAATACTTTTCAGAATATAATTGACTCTAATGAAACCTATTTAAATGCAGTATTAGATAACTTTTCAAACAAATTAGAGAAGCATAAATCTGAAATTCAAAATATATATCAGCGTTTATTTTTTCCTAAAATAAATAGAGAAAGTTTACGACGTGAAAAATTTAATGAGTCTAGCCAAAAAATTATTGATAGTCTTCTAAAACGAGCTGAAAACATCAATAGTTCAGAAACAGTAAAAAATGATTATTTAGAGTCTATTTCAAGTCTCATAAATATTTTATCAACACATAATAAACGAGATGATCTAATTATAAAATTTGACTATTTAATTAACTATTATAAGTCTGGTGTCCATTTAACTGCTTTATACAAATACAATAATAAAATTTTTTTAGAGTTAGCTTTCATATTTGAAAATTCTTCAAAATTAACAAATCTTATTTACAAAAATCATTTTTTAATAGAGTCACTAGTCTATTTTTTTAATTATGGCATACCTACTTTTAAGCTGAGAGAATTTTCTGATAATTTTGATTTAGATTTAAAAAAATCAATCCAGGATATTTATGAAATTTTATTCCTTTTAGATTATCTGTTGCTTTCAAAAAAAATAACAAATACTGACTTCCTCAAAAAACGAAATACCGCTGTAAGAAAGTTTATTTTTTATATTTTTGAACTAGTTAAAAATGAATACATTTTCAATAGAAGCAATATTTTCTCTGACTTAACACCGATTTTATTTGGAAGTTACGGTGTCAAAATGGCTACGAATTTTTCCGATTTAGATATTTTTTTTATATATCAATCAAACAAAAATAATCACATAGATAATATTAAAATTGTAAGGAGATTTTACTCGATAATGAAACAATATATTGATCCAAATATCCTAATAATTGACGATAGAAATAAACCTTTTGATAGAGACTCTGATCAAGTTATTAATATTGAAAATTTCTTTTCATTTTATTCAAAGACTAGTGAACCATTTCATAAATTGTCTTTTATTAAGGTATGTCTTTTAACAAATAATCTAAAATTAGTTAAGTATTTTACAAAAATGAAAAATCAAATTATTTCAAACTTTTCTAAAATTGATAATGAATACTTTTTAAAAATAGTAGATATAAAAAATCCTTTAAAAAATAATAAGGATCTTTTTCAACTCTTTAAAATTAAAGAAGACATCAACTACATAAATAATAAAGAGTTTTCATATCGTGACGATATTAATTATTTAAGAGAGTTGCTTATGTTTGAAAATCTAACTAGCAACCCGTCCAAAGTAGATAATAAAAAATATTTAGACAGGTTGCTTTTAATTTAGTTTAGTAATCGTAATACATGTCGAACTCTGCAGGTGTAACTAGCAGTTTATTTGGTTCGATTTCTTCTTCTCTTTTGTATTCGATATATGACTCGATTAAATCTTTGGTAAACACATTACCCTCTAAAAGATAATCATGATTTGACTCAAGATTATTAATCGCTTCCTCAAGAGTACCAGGTACTTCCTTTACTTTAGATTGCTCTTCAGGAGGTAAATCATAAAGATTTTTATCCATTGGTTCACCAGGATCAATTCTATTCTTAATTCCATCTAAACCTGCCATAAGCATAGCTGAAAATGCTAAATAACCGTTGGCAGTTGCATCTGGACATCTAAACTAAACTCTTTTTGCTTTCGGAGATGGTGAGTATGCAGGGATTCTACATATAGCACTTCTATTTCTATTAGAGTATGCAAGCTTAACTGGAGCCTCATAACCTGGAACTAATCTCTTGTAAGAGTTAATAGTTGGATTTGTAAAGGCTAATAAAGATGGTGCATGCTTAAGCAAACCACCAATATAAAATTTTGCTTCATCACTAAGATTGGCATATCCGCCTTCACCGTAAAATACTGGTTTACCGTTTGACCAAATACTTTGGTGACAATGCATTCCTGAACCGTTGTCGTTTGAAAGAGGTTTTGGCATAAAAGTAGCACTTAAACCATTACTTTTTGCTGTGTTTCTTACAACATATTTATATTTTTGAAGATCATCGGCCATCTTAACCAATGTGTCGAATTTTAAATCAATTTCACATTGACCAGCAGTAGCAACTTCGTGGTGTTGCGCTTCAACACTCATACCAATTGCAACCATGTGATTTACCATTTCTGATCTAACATCTTGCATAGTGTCATGAGGTGGGCATGGGAAATAGCCGCCTTTATTTCTAACTTTATAACCTAGATTTGGACCTTCATCTGTGCCTGTATTCCAAACAGCTTCACCTGAGTCAACAGAAAAAGAAGAGTGATGAGGATGCGTGTTAATTTGAACGTTGTTGAAAAGAAAAAATTCAGCTTCTGGTCCAAAGAAAATGCTATCACCAACTCCTGAGGTTTTAACGTATTCTTCTGCTTTTTTTGCAACGTATCTTGGATCTTTATCGTATTTTTGTCCAGTAATTGGATCTTGAATATCACATATTAATACCAGAGTAGGGTCCGTAAAAAAAGGATCTACAAACGCAGTCTCAATATCTGGAATTAATATCATGTCACTAGCTTCAATTGACTGAAAACATCTAATTGAAGAGCCGTCGAAACCTATACCCTCTTCAAATACGTCCATTTCAAATGTGTTGATATGGTTTGAGAAGTGCTGCCATGTTCCTAAAGGATCAGTAAATCTAAAATCAATGTACTTAATACCATTTTCATCGATCATTTTTTGTAATGATTTTTTGTCCATCTAATAACCTCCTGAGTTGTTAACTTGGTTTAAGTAAAAACTAAATTGCGTCTTTACCTTTTTCGCCTGTGCGAATTCTAATAGCCTCTGAAACTTCGTATACAAAAATTTTACCGTCACCGATTTTACCAGTGTTAGAATGCTTGATAATAACATCTATTGCCTCTTTGTATTTCTTGTCATCAACTACTAATTCAATTTTAACCTTTGGTAGAAAGTCAACTACGTACTCAGCTCCTCTATAAAGCTCAGTATGACCTTTTTGTCTACCAAACCCTTTTACTTCAGATACGGTTAATCCACTTAGGCCTATTTCGCCAAGGGCATCTTTAACATCCTCTAATTTAAAAGGTTTAATTATTGCCTCAATTTTTTTCATATTTAGCGATCCAAATATAATGTTTAATTTGCATAATATCTATACTATAAATTAATTCAATTTTTGGCGGGTGTAGCTCAGTTGGTTAGAGCGCCGGTTTGTGGTACCGGAGGTCGGGGGTTCAAGTCCCCTTACTCGCCCCAATTTGTGCGCCAGTGGCGGAATGGTAGACGCGCTGGTCTTAGGAACCAGTGGGCAACCGTGGGGGTTCGAGTCCCTCCTGGCGCACCAGAATACAAGTAAAATGGAATATAAAAATATAGAAAAAAAAAGTTATAAATCGTCTTTCGAGGTATCTTTAGATCAAAGCGCAATAGCTAAAATTATTGACGAAAAAATATCAGAAAAACAACCCACTTTTGAAATTGCAGGTTTTAGAAAGGGTAAAGTACCGGTAAGCATTATAAAATCTAAAATAGGTCTTCAAATTGAAAACGAGGTATTAAATGAAGAGGTATCAAAAAATATAAATAAAATAAGTGAGGATGAAAAAATACAATCTTTGATACAACCTGATGTTAATTTTAAAGATAATTATAATTTTACCTTGGCTTTTTATTTAAAACCCGAAATTAAAATGGATGAATTAAAAACAAGTGAAATAGAGAAAGTTACTTCAGAGGTAACAAAAAAAGATGTTGATGATTTTAGAGAAAAAGTAAGAAAAGAATACTATTCATTAGAGAGTATTGATATATCAGATGAAAACTCTGTTATAGATTTTGAAATATTAAACTATGAAGATGAACAAAAAAAATTATTCTCTCAAAAAGAGGTAAGAGTAGACTTAAATACCCAAACGAAAGAAGAAGTATTTTTAGACTTAAAAAAAGCTCTTTTAAAAATTAAAAATAAATCTGATATTAATTTTTCTACAAAAGGAATAAAGATAAACGCTCAAATCAAAGATATAAATAAAAAGATTTATCCTGAGAATGATGATGAGTTGATTAAAATTTTAAAATTAAAAACTACTAAAGAATTAAATGACAAAATTGATAATAAACTCAATGAGGATATGAATTATCTTCAAAAAGAGTTTTTTATTGAAGATCTACTTAAAGTCCTATCACAAAAGAAAAAAATTGATATTAATGAAGAGGTTGTAAATCTTGAACTTAAAAGAAAATATCAAATTGATTTATCTAAAATGAAAGATGAGCACAAAGAAAGAATTGATAGTTTAAAAAAACTCACAAGTGAGAATATTCAAAAAGATGTTCTTTTTTCTGAATTAGTAAAATTTTTAAATGTAAAAGTTGAGCAGAAAGAACTCCAAGAGTATATTCAAAAATATTATGGTGAAAAAATTGATCAAAGAACGGCAGAATCTGCTTATGGTACTCTTCTTAGAAATAAAATAGCAGATGAGTCTATGAAAACTTTTAAAATCAAAGAAACTAAGTTAAGCTTAGAAGAGCTTATGAAAAAAGGATCTCAAAATCATGAATCTAGTACCCATAGTCATTGAACAATCAGGAAAAGGGGAAAGATCATTCGATATTTTCTCTAGACTGCTCAGAGAAAGGATTATTTTTCTAACAGGTGCTATCAATGATGAAACTGCCTCTTTAATATGCGCTCAACTTTTATTTTTGGAATCTGAAAATCCTGAGGAACCCATTAACCTTTATATTAATTCACCTGGAGGCTTAGTTACAGCAGGTTTGGCAATGTATGACACCATGCAATATATCAAATGCCCCGTTCATACTGTTTGTATTGGTCAAGCTGCTTCTGCAGGTTCATTAATACTCTCTGCAGGAAAAGAGGGTAACAGGTATGCTTTACCACACTCTAAAATAATGATTCATCAACCATCTGGTGGTTTTTCTGGACAAGCAAGTGATATTAAAATTCATGCTGAGGAGATATTAAAGACAAAAAAAAGACTTAATGAAATATATCAAAAGCATACTAAAATAAGCATTGGCGAAATAGAAAAGGCGATGGAAAGAGATAGATTCTTTGACCCTGAAGAGGCACAAAAATTTGGTTTGATAGATAAAGTTATTACTACTAGAATTGAAAAATAAAAATGTCTGATGAAAAAATAATCTCTGCTAATAGTTCTGATAAAAAAATATCATGTTCTTTTTGTGGTAAAAGCCAAGAAGAGGTTAAAAAATTAATTGCTGGACCAAATGTTTATATTTGTAATGAGTGTGTGGTTTTATGTAAGGATATACTTGTTGAGGATGATAAAATTGACACAAAGAAAAAATTTGAAATACCAAAGCCAAGTGAGATTTATAATTATCTTGATGATCATATAATCGGTCAAGATCATGCAAAAAAAATATTATCTGTATCTGTTTATAATCATTATAAGAGAGTTCAAAACCCCTCAAAAGATATAGAAATATCTAAATCAAACATTTTACTTATTGGACCGACAGGTTGTGGTAAAACACTTTTAGCACAAACCTTAGCAAAATTTTTAAATGTACCTTTTACAATTGCTGATGCTACTACGCTGACGGAGGCTGGATATGTTGGTGAAGATGTAGAAAATATTATTTTAAGATTACTTCAACAATGTGATTATGATGTTACTTTGGCTCAAAAGGGTATCGTATATATTGATGAAATTGATAAGGTGGGTAGAAAAAGTGAAAATCCATCCATAACGAGAGACGTGTCTGGTGAGGGAGTTCAACAAGCTTTACTAAAAATAATTGAGGGAACAACTGCCAGTGTTCCACCACAAGGTGGAAGAAAACACCCCCAACAAGAGTTCCTTCAAGTAGATACAAAAAATATATTGTTTGTTTGTGGGGGCGCTTTTGAAGGAATTGATAAAATAATAAAAAATCGAGTGAATAAAAAGTCTATAGGTTTTAATAAATCAATTAATCAGGACCAACCAATGACTTCACAACTTGAGAATGACGATTTGATTAAATTTGGATTAATACCAGAGTTAGTTGGAAGGCTTCCTGTAAGCGCTAGTCTAAATGAATTATCCTTGGAAGATTTAAAAGAGATAATCACTCGGCCTAAAAATGCAATATCAAAACAATACAAAGCTCTTTTTTCTTTTGAAGGGGTTGAATTCGAGATAACCGAGGATGGTAGAGAACAAATAGCTCAATTAGCAGTTGAGAAAAAAATTGGAGCAAGAGGCCTCAGATCAATTATGGAAAAGCTACTTCTAGATTGCATGTATGATATTCCTGATAAGGATTCTGTGGATAAGGTAGTTTTGAGTAAAGAGTCAGTAATCTCAAATAGCCCAATAATCGTATACAAAGAAAAAACAAAATTAAAAAAAAAAGTGGGTGAAAATTAAAAATTCCTCACTATCTTAATAGTATGGAAAATCAAATCATTGGACCTATTTTGCCTTTAAGGGATCTTGTTGTTTATCCCTCTATAACCTCACCTTTGTTTGTCGGACGTTCTAAATCTATTGATGCGATTAATTTTGCCATGAATAATAACAATAAGATTATTTATTTATTTACGCAAAAAGAACCAACGACTGATGATCCCCAAGTTAACGACGTTTATTCTTATGGAGTTAAATCAAAAATTATTCAGTTTCTTAAGTTGCCGGATAATACATATAAAGTTCTTACTGAAGGTATAGAAATTGTTAAAATAAAGTCTGCTGTTAAGGCAAGTAATAACTTCCTTACGGCTAAAATTGAGCCAGTAGTAATTAACAAAAAAAATTCAGTTGAATTAAAAGCCTCTTTGAGAGTTTTAAAAAATGAATTTCAAAATTATATACAAAATATAGGAAACAATAATGATATTCTTGAAGGACTTTTAAACATTGAAGATCCATATCAATTTATTGATAACATTTATTACAACTTAAATATTGGAATTGAAGATAAACAAAAAAATCTAGAAATTATTGATATTAATAAAAAAATTCAAAATCTACTAAATTTCTTTTCAAAAGAACTAAATTTTTCTGCTCTTGAGAAAAAAATAAAAAATAGAGTAAAAAGACAAATGGAAAAAACTCAAAGAGAGTACTACTTAAATGAACAAATGAAAGCCATTCAGAAAGAACTTGGTGATGGTGAAGACGGTTCTAACGAATACTCTGAAATAGAGAAAAAAATTAATGAAGTAAAATTATCAAAAGAAGCAAAAGAAAAAGCTTTAAATGAATTTAAAAAATTAAAATCTATGAGCCCAATGTCAGCAGAAGCATCGGTTATTCGTAATTATCTTGAATGGATATTAGATATACCATGGGAAAAATTCTCAAAAGAAGTCATAGACATAAAAGGTTCTGAAAAAATATTAAATGATGATCACTATGGTCTCGAAAAAGTAAAAGAGAGAATACTTGAATTCTTAGCAGTAAAGAAAAGATCAAAAAAAGCATCTGGCACTATTCTTTGTTTTGTAGGACCTCCAGGTGTAGGTAAAACTTCATTAGGTAAATCAATTGCGAGGGCTACTGGCAGAGAATTTGCTAAAATTTCTCTAGGTGGAATTAGGGACGAGGCTGAAATTAGAGGTCATAGAAGAACGTATATCGGCTCAATGCCTGGCCGTTTTATTCAAGCTATGAAGAAAACCAAAACATCTAATCCCATTATTTTATTAGATGAAATTGACAAAGTAGGCAGTGACTGGAGAGGAGACCCATCCTCAGCATTATTAGAAGTTTTAGATCCTGAGCAAAATAATCAATTTAATGATCATTATCTTGAGGTTGATTATGACTTATCAAATGTGATGTTTATATGCACAGGTAATACTTACAACATACCCGGACCTCTTCTTGACAGACTAGAGGTTATTGAAGTATCTGGATATACAGAAAAAGAAAAAGTTGAAATAGCCAAAAAATATTTAATTCCAAGAAAAATGAATAAAAATATTTTAAAAAATAATGAATTTAAGCTTGATAAAAATTCAATTACAAAAATAGTAAGACACTATACAAGAGAGTCAGGTGTTAGAGGGCTCGAAAAAGTTTTTGATAAGCTTTTTAGAAAACTTGTTTTCCAATTAGAAAAAACTAAATCAAGATCAAAAAAACCATTTGTTTTTGATGATAAAGCTATAAAAAATTTTCTAGGCCCAGAAAAATTTAAAGATAGTGTTTTAGAAAAGAAAAATTTAGTAGGTATTACTAATGGGCTTGCATGGACTCAGGTTGGTGGAGATATCTTGAATATTGAAGTTAATTTATCATCAGGCAAGGGAATGATTAATGCAACAGGTAAACTTGGTGATGTGATGAAAGAGTCTATCACTGCAGCTTTAGGCTACATTAAATCTAATTCTGTTGAGTTTGGTGTGAACCCTAAGGTTTTTGATAAAATTGATATCCATTTACATGTTCCTGAAGGAGCAATACCTAAAGATGGCCCAAGCGCAGGTATTACAATATTTACCTCATTGATTTCATCTCTTACTGATATCAAAATAAAAAGAGAAATTGCAATGACAGGAGAAATTACTTTAAAAGGAAGAGTCCTTCCAATTGGGGGGTTAAAAGAGAAATTATTAGCCGCAATAAGGTACGGTATTAAAACCGTTATAATTCCTAAGGAAAACGAAAAAGACTTAGTTGAAATCCAAAAGGACATTCAAAATAAGCTAATAATAAAAAAAGTCGAGTTTGCAAGAGAGGTGTTGGACTTAGCTCTCGATGGTAAAATCAGTAAAATCAACAAAAAATTAGACTGGAGACACTTAGTTACAGAGTCTATGAAGCCAAAAAACCAGCAAAATCAAGAAAAAACATTCGTCAACTAGTATATTGTTGTTGATTTTCCTATCTTTTTCTTACTACAATTAACTAATAGAATCACTAAGGAGGTTCGGTATGAACAAAAATGAACTCATTGCTGAATATAGTACGAAAAATGGTGTTGGAAAATCAGATGCAACTAAGGCTGTAGAAAGTTTATTTGATATTATCACATCTACTTTGAAAGCAGGAGGGGATGTCAAGATTGCTGGTTTTGGTACTTTTAAGGTAGCAAACACAAAAGCTAAAACTGGTAGAAACCCAAGAACGGGCGAGTCAATCCAAATTCCTGCATCAAAAAAACCAAAATTTCTTGCTGGAAAACAGTTAAAAGAACTAATAAAGTCCACAGTCTAATTTTTGCAAATTAGATAGGGCGATTAGCTCAGTTGGTAGAGCATCTCGTTTACACCGAGAGGGTCGGCGGTTCGAGTCCGTCATCGCCCACCATTCGACAATTGTCGGGGGTGTAGTTCAGTTTGGTTAGAACGCCTGCCTGTCACGCAGGAGGTCGCGGGTTCGAGTCCCGTCGCTCCCGCCACTTCAAAATATTCATTTCGTTTTTTTTTATTTTTTATTTATTTTCGTGTTCTTCTTATAAATCAAAAGATGTTTATGGATTAAAGACTCTTGGTATGAGCTTTGGTGATACTACAATTAAAGGTTTTAAAATTGACCCAGGTTGGAATGCTAGTTCAAAAGAAGAAATAAAAAAATACCAAAGAAAAAAAAACTTGGTACTTTTTCAACTTCAGAAAGAGAAAACAAGATACGGAGACACTGCTTTTTTTATCCAAGCACCAGGAGATGAGTGTTATAACAAATTAAAAGATTGTTCACGACCGAATGGTGAAAAACAAAAAAGAGTAGAGGTAGGCACCGATTATGGTTTTCAAGGAGAAATATGGTTATCTTATTCTTTTTTAATCACTGAAAGTTATGAACTAAACAATGATAGCGCTATGAATAAATCAATATTGCAATTTCATAGCACAGAGAGTTTTTTTGGTCCTATGTTTATGCTTCAGATAGACAAGAAGAGAGGTTTGCTTTGGAGACATGAATCTAGTGAAGGAGTAATTATTATTGAAGGAGGAAATGATGATTGCTCACCAGGTGCTGGAGGCCCAGAAGATACTGATAAAAGAATTTTTTGTGAAGCTAGGCATGATTGGTACCAAATAATCTCTGCTAAAAATTTACAAAGAAATAAATGGTATGATTTAGTTTTCAATATTAATTTTAATAAAAAGGATATTTCCAAAGCTTTTCATAAAATTTGGTTAAATGGAAAGTTATTGCATTACAGAAAAAACCAAACACTTTGGAAAGATCAAAAAGGTATAAAAAACTTAGATAATTTGGCAAATTTTAAATTTGGTATTTATGGTTCAAGATTAGATGGCTCTTATCAATCTATTTATGCTGATGAAATCCACTTTGGAACTGAATGTGAGGACCTTTTAATAGAAAATATTGGTTATTATTGTAAAAATCTAGAAAAACAATTAATAAATGAATCATTTCCTATCTTTACAGAAGATAAGGTTGCTTATTACTCTAAAGGATAAAAATTTTTTTTAACTTTTTTACACTCAAATATTTAAAAATCATGTGTAAGACTAATGCGTCATTTTTATCGTCACTAAATACATATTGTTTCTTATAATATATTGCGTTACGGAAAATCAAAACTCTTAATGTATAACCTAGATTATATTTTCATATTGATATTCATTGTTATTGGGGCAGGAATGGCAATCGCTATGTATTTGCTTTCAAAAATATTATCACCTAGCTCACCTGATACTGAAAAACTATCTGCATATGAATGTGGTTTTGAGGCATTTGATGACGCTCGATCAAAATTTGATGTTAAGTTTTATTTAGTATCAATACTATTTATTATATTTGATTTAGAAATTGCGTTTTTATTTCCTTGGGCCGTGAGTCTTAGCAATATTGGAGCTCTTGGTTTTTATTCAATGATGTTTTTTTTATTTATTCTCACAGTAGGATTTATATATGAATGGAAAAATGGAGCACTAGATTGGGAGTAGTATTAGAAAAAGACAAATCGTTAAATATTGATGAGCTATTTGAAAAAAAAGGTTTTGTAACAGCTTCATTTGAAAATTTAATAAATTGGGCGAGGTCAGGATCTTTATGGCCTATGACTTTCGGTTTAGCATGTTGTGGTGTTGAGATGATGCACTCATATATGAGTAGATACGATCTAGATCGTTTAGGTGTAATTCCAAGAGGTTCTCCAAGGCAATCTGATGTAATGATTGTTGCGGGAACTCTAACAAACAAAATGGCTTCTGCTTTGAGAAAAGTTTACGATCAAATGCCTGAACCAAGATGGGTAATCTCTATGGGTTCTTGTGCTAATGGAGGAGGATATTATCACTACTCCTACTCTGTTGTTCGAGGATGCGATAGGATAGTGCCTGTTGATATTTATGTCCCTGGATGTCCACCTACAGCAGAAGCTCTTTTGTACGGCATTATGCAACTTCAAGATAAAATTAAAAAGAAAAAGAAGATTTATAGGTAAATTTCTTGTCTCCAAATATTTTACAGAAATATTCAACTGGTAACTTCCATTTTCCAATAAAATCTGGAATAGATAATATATTAGTTAACAAAGACTCCATACTAGAAGTTACACAAAAAATTAAAGAAGACGAAGATCTACTCTATGACCAGTTAGTTGATATTACTGTAACTGATAATATGCTATCCAAATCTAGTTATTCAAATGAACGATTTACTCTTATCTACTCTTTTCTAAGTTTAAAATTTAATAAAAGATTATTTATTTTTACGAACATTTCCGAAGATAATTTAGATATTAATTCAATAACACAAATTTTTGAGTCTGCTGATTGGTTTGAAAGAGAATGTTACGATCTTTTTGGCATAAACTTTGTTAATCACCCAAATCTTCAAAGAATAATGAATGATTATAATTTTCAAGGTCATCCGCTCAGAAAAGACTTTCCTTTGACGGGTTATGAAGAGGTTCGTTATGATGAAAACTTAAAAAAAGTTGTTTATGAACCTGTAACATTAAAACAGGAATTTAGAGATTTTGACAATGACAGTCCCTGGGAGGGAATGAAAGAAACAATTAAAGAGGAGCTTGAAAAGAAGTAATGTCAGAGAATTTTAAACCTGTAACTCTAAACTTTGGACCCCAACATCCTGCCGCTCATGGTGTTTTAAGACTTCTTGTACAATTAGAAGGGGAGGTAGTTAATAAAGCTGAACCCCACATTGGACTTTTGCATAGAGGAACTGAAAAATTAATTGAACAGAAAACTTATACTCAAGCTATTCCATATTTTGATCGTCTAGATTATGTCTCACCAATGTGCCAAGAACATGCTTTCGCTTTAGCTGTTGAGAATTTATTAAATATTGAAGCTCCTAAACGAGCTCAATACATCAGAGTTATGTTTGCAGAAGTTACGAGGATACTAAATCATTTATTAAATATACCAGCATTTGCCATGGATATTGGTGCCGCTACTCCAATGCTGTGGGCTTTCGAAGAAAGAGAAAAAATGTTGGAGTTCCATGAAGCTGTATCTGGAGCAAGATTTCATGCAGCTTATTTTCGTCCTGGTGGAGTTCACCAAGACTTGCCTGAAAATTTATTAGAAAAAATGAAAAAGTATTTTACTAATTTTCCTAAATTCATAGATACGCTTGAAGAACTACTAACTGAAAACAGAATATTCAAACAACGATCTGTTGATATAGGTATTTTAAAAAAGGATGATGCAATAAGACTAAGTTGCAGTGGCCCTGTTCTTCGTGCTAGTGGCGTAGCTTGGGATTTAAGAAAATCTCAACCTTATGATGTTTATGATGATTTAGATTTTGACATACCAGTTGGAAAAACTGGTGACACCTATGATAGATATTTGGTGAGAATGGAAGAGATGAGAGAGTCAGTTAAGATTATCTTACAATGTATTGAAAATATCCCGGAAGGACCGGTAATGGTTGAGAATAATAAGATTACTCCACCTAAGAGATCAGAAATGAAAAATTCAATGGAAGCTATAATCCATCATTTTAAATTATTTACCGAGGGTTATAGGGTTCCTGAAGGTATCACATACAAAAGTGTAGAGGCACCAAAAGGAGAATTTGGTGTTGTATTAGTTTCAGATGGAAGTTCCAAACCATATCGATGTAAGTTGAGAGCACCAGGCTTTGTCCATTTACAGGCTCTACATTTTTTATCAAAGGGCCACCAACTAGCTGACGTACCATCAATTTTAGGGAGCCTAGATATAGTATTTGGAGAGGTAGACAGATGAGCGGTAATCATCCAGGTTTATCAAATAATTTTTCTAGATCAGGCGAAAAATTTTCTTGGTCAAAAGATAATCTAAGATCAATCAAAAATATAATTTCTAAATACCCTAAAGGCAGAGAACAAAGCGCAGTTATGCCTCTTCTCTATTTGGCTCAAGAGCAAAACAATAATTGGATAAGTATCGAATGTATAGAAACAATCGCTGAAACTTTAAATATGCCTAAAATAAGAGTCACAGAAGTGGCCTCATTTTATTCAATGTACAATACAAGACCTGTTGGAGAAAATCTTGTTCAGATTTGTAGAACCTCTCCTTGTTGGCTTAGAGGTTCAAATAAGATTACGGAAACTATTTGTAAAGAAACAAAATGTGAAATTAATGATACCAGTGACGATAATAAATTTACAGTTGTTGAAGTAGAGTGTCTAGGTGCTTGCTCAAATGGACCTATGATACAAATCAATAATGACTTCTTTGAGGATTTAGATGAAGAGTCTACAAAAAAAATTATAGACAATATTAAAGAGGGAAAACCAAATGTTATTGGCTCTCAAAAAGGTAGGAGAAGTTCAGAAAATGCTTAATGAAAAAGATAAAGTTTTTCAAAACCTTCATGGTTTTCATGAACCCTTCATAGAGGGAGCTTTAAAAAGAGGCTCCTGGTCAAACACAAAAGAAATTTTGTCTAAAGATCAAAATGATATTATCGAATTAGTCAAATCCAGTCAGTTAAGAGGAAGAGGTGGAGCTGGATTTTCTACAGGTCTTAAATGGTCATTCATGCCAAAGAATACTGGTAAACAGCATTATTTGGTTGTAAATGCTGATGAGTCTGAACCTGGTACTTGCAAAGATAGAGAAATTATTAGAAATGACCCGCATACTCTTGTAGAAGGGTGCTTGATAGCTTCATACGCAATTCAAGCCACTAAATGTTACATATACATTAGGGGCGAATACCATCACGAATATGTCCAATTAGAAAAGGCAATTGAAGAGGCTTATGAACAAGGTTTCATCGGAAAAAATGCTTGTGGTAGCGGATTTGATTTTGATCTTTATGTTCACAGAGGTGCTGGTGCTTACATATGTGGAGAAGAGACAGCTCTTTTAGAGAGTTTAGAGGGAAAAAAAGGACAACCAAGATTAAAACCTCCTTTTCCTGCTGGTGTAGGTTTGTATGGTATGCCAACAACTATTAACAATGTTGAGTCAATCGCAGTAGTTCCAACTATTTTAAGAAGAGGCCCAGATTGGTTTAAGTCAATTGGCGCTGAAAATAATACAGGCACAAAAATTTTTTGCATATCTGGTAACGTTAATAAACCATGCACAATAGAAGAGGAAATGGGAATACCACTTAAAGAATTAGTAGAAAAGTATTGTGATGGAGTTGAGGGAGGATGGGATAATTTAAAGGCGATAGTACCAGGAGGTTCTAGTACCCCAATGCTTCCAAAAAATATTTGTGAGTCAGTTCTAATGAATTTTGATGATCTAAAAGCTAATGGCTCAGGTTTAGGTACAGCAGGAGTGATTGTTGTTAACAAGAATAATGATATTGCTGAGGTGATTGAGAGATTTGCTCACTTTTACAAACATGAAAGTTGTGGTCAATGTACACCTTGTAGAGAAGGAACAGGCTGGATGCATAGAATGATGCAGAGATTAGTTAGAGGAGAGATATCTCCTGAACAAATAGAGCTTTTAGAAAATGTTACAAAGCAAGTAGAGGGTCATACTATCTGTGCTTTAGGAGATGCAGCAGCTTGGCCTATACAAGGACTCATTAAAAATTTTAAATCAGAGTTAATAAGTAAATACAATAAAAAGTTAAAAGCTTCATGAGTGACGATCTAATAAATATTAAAGTTAATCAAAAAGAGATTCAGGTAGATAAAAATCTGACTGTGATGCAAGCCTGTGAAATCGCTGGTGAAGAAATTCCAAGATTTTGCTATCACGACAAACTCTCTATAGCTGGTAACTGTAGAATGTGTTTAGTAGAAATAGAAAAAGCTCCAAAATTAGTATCTTCCTGCACTATGCCTCTAATGGAGGGCATGTCGATAATTACCAATTCTGAAAAAGTAAATGCAGGTAGAAAAGGTGTAATGGAGTTTTTATTAATTAATCACCCCTTGGATTGCCCAATATGTGATCAAGGTGGGGAATGCGATTTACAGGATCAGGCCATGTACTACGGTTTCGACAAATCCAGATATAAAGAGAATAAAAGGGCTGTAGATAATAAAAATATGGGACCTCTGGTAAACACTATAATGACTAGATGTATCCATTGCACTAGGTGTGTAAGATTTGCCACTGAAGTAGCCGGAGTCCCAGAATTAGGTATGTTAGGTAGGGGCGAGAATGCAGAAATTACCACTTACCTTGAACAATCAATCACTTCAGAGCTTTCAGGAAACGTAATTGATTTATGCCCTGTAGGAGCACTTACTAGTAAGCCATATCAATTTAAAGCACGTCCTTGGGAGCTAAAACGTACTGACTCAATCGATATCTTCGATAGTGTTGGTTCTAATATCAGAGTCGATAGTAGAGCGGAGGAGATTTTAAGAGTTACACCAAGAACAAATGAATACATAAATGAAGAGTGGATATCAGATAAAGTTCGATTTAACTATGATGGTTACTACCAACAAAGAATAGACACACCCTACATTAAAGAAAACCAAAAATTATCAATATCAAATTGGGAAGAGTCATTAAAAGTTTTAAAAGATAAATTAAAAACTCTAAAACCATTAGCTTTGATTGGTGAGCACGTAGATTTAGAAACCGGATATGCAATCAAAAAATTTATGTCAAATTATGGAAAAGACAATGTGGAGTGCCGAACTGATAATCATGCTGTCCTAGAAAGCTTAGATAGTTATCGTTTTAACACACCTTTAAACGATATAGAAAATTCTGATTTAATTATACTTTTAGGAACAAACCCAAAAATAGAAACACCAATTATAAATCATAAGATATTTAAAGCTTACAATAATGACTCAAAAGTATTTAACATTGGTGAAAATATATCTTTGAACTATAAAACAGAGTATCTAGGAGAGAGTTTATCAAGTTTAAATAATGAAAATCTAATAAAAGCTTTAAAAAAATCTACAAACCCTCTTATAATTATTGGCTCTGCGTTTTTAAATAAAATTAAAAATATTAAAACTTTAAAATCAATTTTTTCATATGCTGATAAATACAAAGTTATTACAAAAGAAAAAAATAATCTAAATTTTTTAAATCCATATGCCTCACGTGTGGGCCAATTGATTATAGGCAATACTACTAATAAACTTTGTGAGCCGTTTTCTAATTTAAAAAAAGATAATTTTGAATTGGTTCTTTCATTTGGTTCAGAACATATTGCCAACGAGCAATTCAATAACTGTTTTAAAGTTTATTTTGGCCATCATGGTGATGATGGAGCGATGGGGTCTGATATTGTTTTGCCAACCCCTCTTTATACAGAGAAAAATGGTACTTTTGTAAATATTGAAGGCAGACCTCAAGAAGCAAAAAAATGCCATAATCCAATTGGATCCGCTAAAGAGGAGTGGTCGATACTAAAAAAATTATCTGATGAATTATCTTTTGATTTTATCCCAAATACTTTTGAACAATTAAGATCTGAGTTATTTGACAAACACCCAATTCTGTCTGATTATCATGAAATTATTGCTGTTGAAAATTCAACTTCAATTACACCAGATATTGAATTTGAAGATTGTAAGGCAGAATATCCTATAAGTAATTTTTATATGTCAGATGTGATTTCAAAAAATTCGGTCACTATGGCTAAATGTGTTGAGGAAATAACTTCAACTCCATCTCTTTTGGAGAAATCAGCATAATGACAAGTTTATCTTTTGAGTTAACGATTGGTATTTTAAAAATATTTAGTTTCGTTGTCCCTGTCCTAGTTTCTGTTGCATTATTAGTTTACTTAGAAAGAAAAGTGCTTGGAGCTGTTCAATTAAGAAAAGGCCCTAACGTTGTTGGACCATTCGGAATACTACAGAGTTTTGCTGATGTCTTAAAATTACTCACCAAGGAGAATTTACTTCCATCTAGCTCAAACAAGTTCCTTTTTATCTTTGCGCCTATGCTTACTTTAATATTAAGTTTGATAGCTTGGGCTGTTATCCCAATTAGCTCTACTTATGTTATAGCAAATATAAATATAGGCATTCTATATTTGTTCGCTGTGTCATCTTTTGGTGTTTATGGGGTCATTATCGCTGGTTGGGCCAGTAATTCTAAGTATCCATTTTTAGGGGCATTGAGATCAGCAGCTCAGATGATTTCTTATGAAGTATCAATAGGGTTTGTAATCATAACAGTCTTAATTTGTGTCGGCTCATTAAATTTAATTGATATTGTAGAGAGTCAAAAGAATATGTGGTTTGCCATACCACTGTTACCTATGTTTGTTATATTTATAATTTCAGCATTAGCTGAAACAAATAGACTCCCATTTGATTTGCCTGAAGATGAAGCCACATTAGTTGCAGGTTTTTTTACCGAATACTCCTCAATATCATTTGGCTTATTTTTTTTAGCAGAATACGCCAATATGATTTTAATGAGTTCCTTAACTGTAATTCTATTTTTAGGTGGTTGGTACCCACCAATAGATATATTCCCTTTAAACGCAATTCCTGGAATATTCTGGTTTGTAATTAAAGTATTTTTAATTCTTTTCGTGTTTTTATGGGTTAGAGCAACTTTTCCAAGATATAGATATGATCAACTTATGCGACTAGGTTGGAAAATCTTTCTACCTTTTACTTTGATTTGGGTAGTTATTACATCAGCATTTTTATTTTACTTTGGACTATTACCTAACTAGCAATGACAACATTAATTAAATACATTAAATCCTTTACCCTTTTCGAATTAATGAAAGGTTTGAAATTAACGATAACTTATTTTTTTAAGCCAAAAGTCACTCTTAATTACCCTAATCAAAAAGGTCCTATTAGTCCTCGCTTCAGGGGAGAACATGCTTTGAGAAGATATCCAAATGGTGAGGAAAGGTGTATTGCATGTAAGTTATGTGAAGCAGTTTGCCCTGCTCAAGCAATAACAATTGAAGCAGAACCAAAACCTGACGGAAGCAGAAGAACTACCCGATATGACATTGATATGACTAAGTGTATTTATTGTGGTTTATGCGAAGAGGCGTGCCCAGTAGATGCAATTGTTGAAGGACCCAATTTTGAATACGCAACTGAAACAAGAGAAGAATTACTTTATGACAAGGAAAAGCTTTTACGAAACGGAGATATTTGGGAAAAACAAATTAGCGAAAATTTAAAAAGGGACAGTAAATATAGATAATGTTCCTTGTTGGCTCTTTTTTTTTGTTTGCAGCATTTTTGATCACCACATGTATATTTGTAATATTTTCAAAAAACCCAGTTAACTCTGTACTTTTTCTTGTACTTGCGTTTCTAAATTCTACTTTTCTATTTATTCTTATTGGCGCAGAGTTCGTTGGTATTATTCTTGCGATTGTTTATATAGGAGCAGTAGCTATACTATTTCTTTTTGTTGTGATGATGCTCGATATTCAAATCACAACTTTAATGTTTAATATAAAAAGATATATACCCCTTGCATTACTTTTTGCTGGCATAATTTTAGCTGAAATAATTTATTTAACTGTATTTAAAACTTCAAAAGATAATTTAGACACCTTCATTAGGTCTAAAAATAATACTGAGCAAATTGGAGATGTGCTTTACACAGAGTATTTTATCGATTTTCAGTTAAGTGGTATCGTTTTGTTACTTGCTATGATTGGTGCAATTGTTCTAACACATGTGTATAGACCAACCATTAAAAGACAAAACATAGAAAGACAAAACTCAACTACAGCCGAAGATAGAGTAATACTAGTAAAAATTAAGTCTGGTGAAGGTATTAAAGATGACTAGCCTTACGTATAATCATTTCTTCATACTTTCTTTAATTGTTTTTATTATTGGATGCTTCGGATTATTTTTAAACAGAAGAAATATGATCCTAATTTTAATGTGTATTGAAATTATATTATTGGCTGCAAATATTAATTTTGTATCAGCTTCGGTTTTCCTAAATGATATTAATGGTCAGGTATTCTCCATTTTTATTTTAACTATTGCCGCTGCAGAAGCAGCCATTGGCTTAGCTATATTGGTTATTTATTTCAGAAATAAGGGAGAGATTGATATTACTCAAATCAATCAACTAAAAGATTAATGTTAAGTTATAAATTACTTTTTTTTCTTCCTCTAATTTCAACCATTTTTACATATCCTTTTGGAGTGTTATTAGGTGAAAAAACTGCCCAATATTTCTCTTCTACTCTAATATCTATAGCAGCTATTTTAAGTTGGTTCTTATTTATCAGTTTTTCTAGTTCTTCATCGTCCGAAATTATAATTCCTGTCCTAGAGTGGTTTTTTGTTTCTGGTCAGTTCTTTAATTGGGGAATTTCTGTTAATTCTCTTTCTCTTTTGATGTTAACACTTGTTCTTACAGTTTCTGCATTGGTTCATATTTATTCAATTGAGTACATGTCTCATGATAACTCAAAAGTAAGGTTCATGACTTATTTGAGTCTATTTACCTTTTGTATGGTTGCATTAGTTGTAAGTGATAATTTAATTCAATTATTTTTTGGATGGGAGGGTGTTGGTCTAGCCTCTTATTTATTGATAGGTTTCTGGCATCATAAGAAATCTGCAAATTTAGCTGCAATGAAAGCTTTTTTAGTAAACAGGGTTGCTGATTTTGGATTTCTCATCGGTATTGCAACGCTCTATATATTTTTAGACACATTATCTATTAATGAAATAATTGCAGGGAGAGAGAAATTATTTAGTTATCAAATTAATTTTTTAGGATTTGAAATTAATGCTTTAATTTTTTCTTGTTTTTTCCTTTTCGTAGGCGCTATGGGAAAATCTGCACAGTTTGGCTTTCATACATGGTTACCTGATGCTATGGAGGGACCTACACCTGTCTCAGCATTAATTCATGCAGCAACTATGGTCACAGCTGGTGTTTTCTTGACTGTAAGATTTTCAGAATTAATGGTCATGTCTGACTTCATAATGACTTTTGTTTTAATAATAGGTCTATTAACAGCATTCTTTGCTGCATCAGTTGGCTTTTTTCAAAAAGATATAAAAAAGGTAATAGCTTATTCAACTTGTAGTCAGTTGGGTTTTATGTTTGTGGCTTGTGGTTTAGGCGCATTTAATATCGCAATTTTTCATTTAATAACACATGGTTATTTTAAGGCATTACTCTTTTTATCCTCAGGATCTGTTATTCATGGTGTTCACGATGAGCAAGATATGGATAAAATGGGAAATCTTTTTTCAAAGATGAAAATCACTGCAGTAATGATGTGGATTGGTACACTAGCTATTATAGGTTTTCCATATTCATCAGGTTACTTTTCAAAAGATCTAATTTTAAGTTCATCATTTAACTTAATTACTTTAGGCCCGTTGGTTTATGTAATTTTAGCTATAGTCTCTGCCATGACCGCATTTTACTCGTTCAGGCTCATATTTAAGGTGTTTCATGGGAATTATAATGGATCTTATGATTATGAAAAAATTCATGAATCCGGTCCTTTTATGTTAGTTCCATTATTATTACTTTCCGTAGGAGCAATTCTAGCAGGCTTCTTCCTAAACGATTTATTAGCAGGATATAATTCAAAAAATTTCTGGAACGGAATAATATTTTTGAGTCAAGATAAGCAGTATTACTCCTCTTTTTATCCAATTTTATCAAAATCTTTGGTAGCTTTTGGTATAGGGTTGGCAGTTTATTATTATGGTTATAATTTAAATAAACTTACTGACTTAAAAAAACGGTTTTACTCAATCTATAATTTTATTTTGAACAAATGGTATTTTGATGAACTTTATAATAAAATTTTTGTTTTACCACTTTACAATTTAGGCAAGTTTTTATGGACTAAAATAGACCAAGCTATAATTGATAAGTATTTACCAAATGGAAGTGCCTCGATAGTTTCTACAATTTCAAAAGCATTTAAAAGGATACAAACAGGGTATATTTTCGATTACACTTTTATAATAATTTCTGGTTTCACACTCTTTATAACTATCATTTTTTATATATCCATAACCTAGGATGAGTTTCCCAATATTATCACTGTTAATCCTAACACCTATTATAGGAGCATTAACACTTTCACTTTCAAGTAGCACGCAACTCAAAAACAAAACTATTTTTCTATCAGGTTTATGGATAACAACAGGTGAATTTCTTCTTAGTTTGTTATTGCCAATTTTTTATGATAAATCCAAAAATGGTTATCAATTTATTGAGTTTCATACTTGGTTTGATAAATTTGATATAAATTACTATGTCGGAGTTGATGGTGTTTCAATACCACTTATATTACTAACTACCTTCTTAGTCCCTATTTGTTTATTGTGTTCAATTAACTCTATTCAAAATAGAACCAAAGAATTTGTAATTTATTTTTTATTGCTTGAGAGTTTTATTATAGGAGTATTTGTTAGTATTGATATTGTAATTTTTTACGTTTTCTTTGAAGCTGTTTTAATCCCAATGTTTTTGATTATTGGAATTTGGGGAGGAGAAAATAGACTTTATGCTACTTTCAAATTTTTTCTCTACACACTAGCAGGATCTGTTTTAATGTTACTTGCGATTATTTATATTATTTCTAAAGTGAAATCAGGCAATATTGAGTTAATTTCGGACTTTACATTTGATCAGCAAATAGAGTTGGTTCTCTTTTTATGTTTTTTTGCATCTTTTGCAGTAAAAGTACCGATGTTTCCTTTTCATACATGGTTACCTGATGCGCACGTTCAAGCGCCCACGAGTGGTTCAGTAATTTTAGCTGGTGTGCTTCTTAAATTAGGTGCATACGGTTTTATAAGACTATCCTTACCTTTTTTTGAGTATGCCTCAATTTATTTTCAACCAATGATTTTTGCACTAAGTTGTGTAGCTATTGTTTACACTTCAATCGTAGCTCTAAGACAACTAGATATGAAAAAAATGATTGCCTATTCCTCTGTTGCTCATATGGGATTTGTCACCATTGGCATTTTCACTTTAACTCAAGATGGAATTAATGGTGCGTATTTTCAGATGATAAGTCATGGTATTGTTTCTGCAGCATTATTTTTAATAGTTGGTGTGGTATACGAAAGACATCACACCAGAATGATATCTGATTATAGTGGCGTAACAAATGTAATGCCTAAATATTCATTCTTTTTTATGGTTTTTATGCTCTCATCTGTGGGTCTTCCTGGAACTAGTGGTTTTGTTGGGGAGTTCTTAGTTATAATGTCAACTATAAGTGTTAGTGTTTATCTTACTTTTTTTACTGCTATTGGAGTAATCTTAGGAGCTTCATACATGCTCTTATTGTACAAAAATATTAATTTCGGAGATTTAAAATCAGATATCAAGCAATTAGCTGATTTAACAAATATTGAAATTTTCTACTTCTCCTGTTTAGCATTTCTCACAATGCTTTTAGGGATTTATCCAAAACTATTATTTGAAATGATAAATAAGAGTATTTCCTTAAGCATTATATAATGATTAATTTATTTCAATTCATACCAGAAATTTTTATTTTATCTTTGATTTTAATAACTTTATGTTTTGGATTATTTAATAAGGACAGGGCTATATCTTTAAATACCTTAGGTTTCATTTTGTTGAGTATTTTACTTTTAAATTATGGAAAAGATTTTTATAGCTCCACACAAATATCACTTAATACGATTAACTTATTTGTTTTATCTAAGATTATTTTATCTATTGGCTCAATCATATTCATTTTACTGTTAAAAAGACCCTTGAAGAATGAAAATTTATACAGATACGAATATGTGTTATTTTTACTGTTTGCTATTCTTGGCTCATTTGTTCTAATTTCTAGTAATAATTTTTTAACAGCTTTTATTGGTTTAGAGTTACAATCTTTATCCTTGTACTTGATGGCTGCTTTCAATACTAAAAATTTATCTTCAAATGAAGCAGGTATAAAATATTTTTCTCTTGGTGCTTTATCATCAGGATTTCTTTTATTTGGTATTTCAATGATTTATTACGATACTGGGTCTTTTAATATACAAAACCTAGATAATTTCACTGCAATAAGTGAAATAGGATTATCATTAGTTCTTATTTCTTTATTTTTTAAAGTTTCTGCTGCTCCATTTCATATTTGGACACCTGATGTGTACGAAGGATCTCCAACTATATCTACACTCTTTTTTGCAACTTTACCTAAATTTGCATCATTAATATTTTTATTCAGAGTTTATCAAGAACTTAACATTTCTGATATCAAATCTCTTAATTACATTTTTCAAATGGTATGTGCTATTTCATTATTAGTAGGAGTATATGGAGCCATTACACAAAAAGTTATAAAAAGACTTCTAGCCTTTAGCTCTATCAACCACATTGGATTTATGCTTCTCGGAATAATGAGTTATCAATTTATGTCTGAGGGTACAATATTTTTTTACTTGATTATTTATCTGATTACTACTTTTGGTATTTTTGCTGTTTTACTGAACTTGAGAACTGTAGATGGGGAATTTACAAAAATATCCCAACTCAAAGGTCTAAGATTTACCTCAAATTCAAAATCCATAAGCATGTTGGTGTTTTTCTTTTCTCTCGCAGGAATACCACCTTTTGCAGGGTTCTTCGCAAAGTTCTTCATTCTTTCAGCTTCTATAAACGATGGATTCATTTTATTGTCAATTATTGCTGTTTTAAGTTCAGTAATTGCCGCGTTCTATTACTTAACAATTATTAAGAATATGTTTTTCAATAAATCAGAAATAGAGTTACTAGATGATAATAACAAAACAGGCAAAGTTATATTTATATCATCTGGATTAATTATAACTTTATTTTTCATCTATCCAGACCCTTTAATTAATTTAGTAGATAATCTTTTCAAATAAAAATTGTATAAAGTTATCTTTGACTCAATTAAATCTACACAAGATGAAATTATTGGCTTTAATAATTATAAAAAAATTTTAAAAAATAATAATTTATATATCCAATCTTTTAGGCAAATTAAAGGTACTGGAAGGGGTAAAAAAAAATGGTTAAGCCCTATAGGTAATATTTATTTAACAATTAATCAAAAATTAAAAGCTTCACACGCTTTAAGAAATAACTTTTATATTTGTTACATAATCCACAAATTTTTTAAAATTAATTTTAATATTAACCTAGACTACAAATGGCCAAATGATTTATTTTATAAAAATAAAAAAATAGTTGGTGTTGTTATCAAATCAACCATCTTAGGTAAAAAATCATATCTAAAAACGGGTATAGGAATAAATATAAATAATTCTCCAATAGTCGATTCAGTTTCTCTATTTAGCATTATCAATGAAAAATCAAATATTCTCGATTTATCAAATATAATTATTGATATTATTGAACATAATTTAACAAAAAAAATATCTAATAAGAAATTAGTGAGATATCTTAATCAATATATGCTAAGGTACTTTAAATTAAATCATCCAATTTTTGGAAAAAATATTATTGAAATATTATCAGTAAATGAAGATTTATCTTTAAAGATCAAAATAGATGACGTAATTAAAAATATTTTCTTTGGAGAACTAGTTTGAATTTATTAGTTGATATTGGAAATACATCTATAAAATTTTCATCAATTGTTGATAAGAATTTAAAAAAAATCTCTCAAATTAAATACTCAAAGGAAGATTTGAAATCAGTCACTCTTTTTTTTAAGAATAAACTTAAAACTCATACTAAAATTTATATTTGCTCTGTTGTCTCAGAAGTAGACAAAGTTATAATTAAAAATTTAAAACACTATCGAAATCGTTTATTTTTCATTAATAAAAAAAAATTATCACGTTTAGTTCATAAAACAGTTAATTTACGCCAGCTAGGTAATGATAGAATTATTAATGTTTTATCCGCTATAAATATTTATCCAAAATCTAAATTCTTTATCATAGTTGATTTAGGCACTGCCACTACTTTAGATATTATTATAAATAAGAAATATTACGGAGGTGTGATATTACCCGGCCTTACCACCTCTTATGAAAATCTAATTTCTTTAGCTTCTGGTATAAAGAATATGAAATTTTTAAATAAATCTAGCATCATAGGTAAAAATACTAATCAAGCTCTAATGTCTGGATTTAATGTGGGTTACAAAATAATGATAGAGGCTTATATAAAATTAATTAAAACTACATACAAAAGAAATTTTAAAGTGATTTTTACTGGTGGATATGCTAACTCTTTCGACTATAAAAAAACTAATTTTATTTATAGAGAAGATTTAACTCTTTTAGGTATTTTTTTTTATCATATTTTTTTAAATGAAAAACTTAGAATTATTAAATAATAAAAAAAACAATTATTTTTTGCCCATTGGAGGAATAGGTGAAATAGGGGGTAATAACTATTTATACTCCTTTAAAGGAGAACAAATAATAGTTGATGGTGGTATATCATTTGCTGATGATAGTCTCCCAGGTATAGATATAACTATTCCTGATCCGTATATTTTTTTGAATACATCTATTAAACCTAAAGCAATGATACTAACTCACGCGCATGAAGATCATGTTGGAGGACTAGAGTATTACTTTGATAAGATTGATTTTCCAATCTATTGCAATCAATTTACTTTTTCCTATATAAAACACAAGTTCAATAAAATTAATGATTTTGAGAAAAAATTTATAATAGTTGAGGACTTTCAAGAGGTAGAGTTTGAGAATTTTTCATTTCAATTAATTCCAACAACTCACTCTATACCCGATCCCACAGGTATATTTTTTAAAACATTGGAAGGAAATATTTATCATACAGGTGATTGGAAAATAGATAAAAATCCGGTTACTGGCTCACCTTTTGATTACAAAAATTACCAGTTATTAAAAGATGAAAATATAGACTTACTTATAGGTGACTCAACTAACGCCGGTGTAAACGAGATATCACGCTCAGAGTCTGAGTTAGATCCATCATTTGATAATTTATTTAATAAACTTCAAGGTAGAATTATAGTTACTTGTTTTTCCTCAAATATTGCAAGACTTAAAACCATTATTTCAAATGCTATTAAGCATGATAAAAAAATATTTGTTGTAGGAAGAAGTATAAAAAGAGCTATTAATACTGCCATAGAAGAAAAGTTAATTGAAAATTTTGAAATACTTAACGAAAAAAAATTTCAGGATTATAATAATGATAAAGTTCTTTTAATTTGCACAGGTAGTCAAGGTGAAAAAAACTCTGCTCTTTGGAAAATTGCAAATAATACACATAATCAAATTAAACTAAGTTCAAAAGATAATATAATTTTTTCATCAAAAGAAATTCCTGGCAACGAAAAATCAATTTCATATTTAAAAAATTCGTTTAGTTACTTAGGCTTAAATATTATCTCTGATGATGAGGAGTTTGTTCATGTTTCAGGACATCCAGGAAAAAATGAAATAAAAGAATTTTACTCTTTCATTCAGCCTAAATCTTTAATTCCTATGCACGGAGAATATATTCATTTAAAAAAACATTTAGAAATAGCTAAAAGCTTAAAAATTGAAAAAACAAATCTTCTTTTAAGTGGAGATTTGTGCCAATTAGATTTAGTAAATAAAAACCATAAGTTAATTGAACAATTTGTTATAAAAAAACTACCTGTTGTTCAAAATCTAATTATTGAAGAAGATAATTTTATAAATGAAAGGGGAAAGATCCTTCATAATGGTGTAGTTAGTATTAATTTAATTCTAAACAAACAATTTGATATTATTAAATTTCAAATATCTGATAAAGGCTTCCCTTTTTCCTACAATAAAGAAGCAATTCAAGATGAAATTAAAGATATCTTGCTAAATAAAATATTGTTTATCAAGGAGGAAATAGATGAAAATTCGCTAAGTGGTTTAGTAGAGGAAGTTTCAAGAAAAACTTATAATAGAAATTTTTCATTAAAGCCTGAATTGTTAATACACATATCTTTGATATGAAGTTTTTATTTTTACTTTTTATTATCTGGTGGGTTATTTTTATGACAATATTACCTATTAAAAGATCTGATTTCGAAGAGGGTATGCCAAAAAAGTCATATTTAGGAGTAAAATTTTTAGTTTCATTTGCTCTATCAATGGTCGTATCTTTTTTTATAATAAAATATGAAAATAACATATTCGAATACTTTAAATGAAACTCTCAAATCTTTTATTTAACTCATTAAAAGAGTCACCAAAAGAAGCTAAAATTATTTCCCATCAATTAATGTTGCGTTCATCGATGATTAGGCAGCACACCTCTGGTATATACACATGGTTACCATTAGGTTTTAAAGTCCTAAAAAATATTGAGAATATTATTCGAAATAATCAAGACGAAATAGGTTGTAATGAAATGTTAATGTCTACTATTCAATCTTCAGAATTATGGAAAAAAAGTGGTAGATATTCAGACTATGGAAAAGAGATGTTAAGAATTACTGACAGACATGATAACGATTTATTATATGGACCAACTAATGAAGAGGTAATTACAGATTTATTTTCTGATTATGTAAATTCTTATAAAGGCCTTCCAAAATATCTCTACCATATTCAATGGAAATTTAGAGATGAAATTAGACCTCGTTTTGGCGTAATGCGAGGTAGAGAATTCTTAATGAAAGATGCCTATAGTTTTGACTTAACCGAAGAAGCTGCTTTTGAAACTTATAAAAAATTTTTTAGAAGTTATTTAAAAACCTTTCTTGATCTAGGATTACAACCAATTCCTGTAAAAGCTGCGACGGGTGCCATTGGTGGAGATTTATCTCATGAGTTTCAAATATTAGCTAGTACTGGTGAAAGCGAACTTGCTTATGACTCTAAATTAGTTGACTCCAATTTATACGAAAAAAGTTATGAAGAAATTACAACAATGTATTCTGCATCTGACGAAATGATTGATAAATCAAAATCTGATGTGATAATTGGAAGAGGAATTGAAGTAGGCCATATATTTAATTTTGGTACAAAATATACTAAGCCATTAGAATGCTTCGTGCTAAATCAAGATGGAAAAAGAATAACACCATATATGGGATCCTATGGAATAGGAGTTTCCAGATTAACAGCAGCAATAATAGAGGCATTTCATGATGATAAAGGTATCAAATGGCCTATAAATATTTCACCATTTAAAATAAACATTATAATGCAACCAAACCCTGATTATATATCAGATGTGGAGAGTATTTATAATCTGCTTATCACTAAATATGATAACGTTAGTTTAGATGATAGAGATTTAAGTATAGGAAGAAAAATTAAAGACTCTGAATTGATTGGAATACCTTGGACATTGATTATCGGGAATAATTTTAAAGAAAAAGGTCAAATTGAACTGATTAGTAGGTCTAACAGTGATAAGATATTCTTAAGTAAACAAGAAATTGAGAATTTTGAATTTGAACAATACACTCCATAAACTATCTTTCTCCTACATATTTAATTTTAAAAAAGATAAAGCATTCTCAGTATCGACAATTTTATCATCACTAGCATTAATACTAGGTATTTCAATTTTAATAACAGTAATGTCCGTGATGAATGGTTTTAGAGAGCAATTAGTCGAGTCATTAAGTGGTGTAAATGGAGATATTACTATTTATGATGCTAACAAAGATAAAATCAAAAAAATACAAGAAAAAAATCCTTCAATATCTTTTGTTGAAAATCTTCAAAGTAGAGTAATCACAACTAATGAAAATGGTATAGAGGGTCTATTAATGAAATCTCTTAATAAAGAAGACATCTATAAAATACCTAAAATTAATCAAAATATATTTGAAATAGAAAAAAATATCGACAATTGGGTTTTCATTGGAGTTGAATTAGCGAGGTCTTTAAATTTAAAAGTAGGGATGCCTATTCAGATTAATATTCCTGGAAATTCTATGACAATTTTAGGCCCTGTTTTAAATTCAAGACAATTAACCATTAAAGGAATATTTAATACAGGAGTATATGACTTCGATAAATATTTTATTTTTAGCAATATCGATCAGTTTAAAAATAACATAAGTAATAAAGTTATAGATGTTTATTTGAATAATAAAAACTTTGATTATAGCGATTTAGATGGCCTAAACTACTCAACATGGGAGGATCAAAACAAAACTTTAGCTCAAGCATTATCTACTGAAAAAAATGTTATGTTTGTTATTCTATTTTTTATTATTGTAATTTCTTCCTTTACAATAATTTCAAATCAAATTTTTTTTATTAAAGAAAAGTATAAAGATATTATTTTGCTAAAAGCATTGGGTATAAAGCAATCAAAAATTTGTTTTATATTTTTTTTGAATTCTTTCTTCATATCATTTTTCTCTATTGTTATTGGTACTTGTTTAGGATTGCTTTTATCTACAAATATAGACTCTGTCGAAAACTTTTTATCATATTTATTAAATTTTGAACTTTGGAATAATGAAATAAGATATTTAACATCAATGCCCTATAGTATTAAACTAAACGACATAATGTTTATTGTAAGTATTTCTTTGTTTTCAAGTTTAGTTGCCTCTTACATTCCAATATTAAGAATATTTAGAATTAAACCAAATTTAATATTAAGATGAGTTTATTAGAATTAAAAAATATTTCTAAATCATATCTATCAAAGGTAGGAAATTTTCAAGTAATAAAAAAATTAAATTTATCAGTAGATCATAATCAAAATATTTTTTTATTTGGACCATCAGGATGTGGTAAGTCAACTTTATTGAACTTAATATCAGGATTAGATAGTTCAGACTCAGGAGAAATTTACTTTGACGGCAAATTAGTAAAAAACCATTTTGATCTTTTGAAAGATGATATAGGTATTATATTTCAGGATCACTACCTGATATCTGAGTTGAACATTTTCGATAACATTAAATTAAAAAGTAACGATATAAGAAAAATTGAAAAAATCTTATCTTATTTTAATTTGAGTCAATTTAAATTTAAATACCCCAATCAGTTATCAAATGGACAAAAACAAAGAGTTTGTGTTGCAAGATCCCTAGTGAATAGCCCTAAACTTTTAATAGCTGATGAACCTACAAGTTATTTAGATAAAGAAAATGCAAATTTGGTAATTGATCTGATATTAAATAGTTCTAAAAAATTCAATTTATCAACAATAATAGCTAGTCATGATATTTCATTTCGTCCACTTTTTGATAAGTCTTATACAATTGAAGATAAATCAATAAAAGAATGCTAATACCTCTAAGAAATTATTCAAATTATTCTATTTGTGAGTCCAATATTAAAATTGAAGATCTTGTAAATTTTGCTGAGAAGGAAAAATTACCTGCAATGGCATTAACAGATTACAAACTATTATCAGGTGTTCTTGAATTTTCAACAAAATGTAAAAACAAGGGTATTCAACCGATTATAGGATTAGATGTTGATTATATTTCAAAATTAAACCACAAGTCGCGACTTACTTTTCTATGCAAAAATGAGATCGGTTTTAAAAATCTAAATATATTATCTACAAAAATAAATACTGAGAATGAATTTTATTTATCTTTAGATAATATTAATAATTTTTCTGATGGTAACATTCTAATTTTAGGTGGTTTATTAAGTTATTTCCAAGATTTGAATATAAATACAAATAATTTAAAAATTATTTTAAATGAAATAAATGCTCTAAAAAATTTCTTTAAAAATGATATTTTTTTTGAATATGATGAAAACTTAGATAATAAACCATTAAATGAAATATCTAAAAAATCTAAAATTAATTCCTTTTTATCTTCATTTAGTTTTTACAAACAAGGTAAAGATTATGATGCTATAAAAATACTTCATTGTTTAAAGAATGGTGAATATTTACAAAATACTTCGTTTAATTTAAAAAATAATTACTCTTTAGCTTATATCAACCAATTAAATAATAACTTAATCCCATTAATAAAAAATTCAAATTTAATTGCAAATAAAATTAATTTTCTAATTGAAGAAAAGCCTATTACATTGCCAAATTTTAAATCAGATTTTGAATCCGATGAAGATAAAGAGATTGTTCAACAATCTAGAAGTGGCTTAGATTTAAGATTAAAAAAAATACTTTCAAATAGAAGTATTGAGGAATTTAACAGTCAATCAAAAATATATAGGGATCGTTTAGAATATGAATTAAATGTTATTATAAAAATGAAATTCTCTGGATATTTTCTTATAGTTAGTGATTTTATTAGATGGGCTAAGTCAAATTCAATTCCTGTTGGTCCTGGAAGAGGATCAGGTGCTGGATCTATTGTTGCGTGGTCTTTGTTAATCACAGATGTAGATCCAATTCAATATGGTTTGCTTTTTGAAAGATTTTTAAACCCCGATAGAGTGTCAATGCCTGACTTCGATATCGATTTCTGTAAATCAAGAAGAGATGAAGTTATTGAGTACGTGCAAAAAAAGTATGGGTATCAAAATGTTGCACAAATAATTACCTTTGGATCCATGATCTCCAGGGGAATATTAAAGGATATAGGTAGAGTAGAGGGTGTTCCATATTCTGAAGTAGAGAGAATGGTAAATAAAATACCTTATAATCCAGTTCATCCATTAAGTATTAGTGAGTTGAAAGCTAACCATTCTGATCAATTAGGTGATTTAGCTGACTCTCCAATGATGGATAAAGCAGAGTCAATGGAAGGTGCACTAAGAAATGTATCTACACATGCTGCTGGAATAATCATTTCTTCGGATAAGCTTTACGGAAATATTCCTTTATTCAAAGATGATGACTCAGAAATAATGGCCACTCAATACAATATGAAAGATTGTGAAAAAGCAGGCTTATTAAAATTTGATTTTCTTGGCCTAGCTAACCTCACCATAATTGATGAGACGCTAAAATTAATAAAAGCTAAAAATAAAATTTCTATTGATTTAAATGAAATACCTTTCAACGATGAAAAAACTTTTAAATTATTAAGTGATGGCTATACGTGTGGAGTATTTCAAGTTGAAAGTGCTGCGATGGTTGACACTTTGATTAAACTCAAACCAACAAGCCTAGAAGAGGTTATAGCAGTTTTAGCTTTGAATAGGCCTGGTCCAATGCAATTTATTGATAGCTTTATTAAAAGAAAAAAAGGTGAGGAAAAAATAATATACGATCACCCTTTACTTGAACCAATTTTGAGAGAAACTTATGGAATAATTGTTTATCAAGAACAAATTATGAAAATAGCCCAAGTAATATCAGGATATACATTAGGTCAAGCCGATCTATTAAGAAGAGCTATTGGTAAAAAAATAAAAGATGAATTAATGAATCAAAAGGAAAATTTTATTAAAGGTGCTGTAAATAAAAAGGTTAGATCTAAAGATGCTGAGAAACTATTTTCCTTGATTGAAAAATTCGCAGAATATGGATTTAACAAAAGTCATGCAGCTGCATACGCTTTTATTACTTATTATACAGCTTATCTAAAAGCACATTTTCCATTAGAATTTTATTGTGAGATTTTAAATAATTCATTGAACAATACAGATAAAATTTTTGTAATAATAAATGAAATGTACGAACAAGATTTAAAAATATTACCCCCTGATATAAATTATTCAGATTATAAATTTATAGTGCATGAAGATAAGATTATTTATGGTTTAGCTGCACTAAAGGGAGTAGGAGAGGAATCTATGAAAGAATTAGTGATCGAAAGAAACAAAAATGGTAAATTTAAATCCCTCTCAGATTTTAATGATAGATTATCCAGATCTGTATTAAATAAAAGACAAATAGAAAAACTTATTTTATCAAATGCTTTAAATTCACTCCATACAAGTATTTCAAAACTATTTGCAAATGTAGAAAATATTATACAAAAAAAATCTGGAGCAACATTATTTAATGATTTATCTGACGATCAGTTTTTTTTTTAAATAAAAGTTATGACAC
>CABYGG010000002.1 GCA_902518505.1 uncultured Alphaproteobacteria bacterium | reverse complement strand
GCTTAATTTGAAAGATTTAAATATTGGATTATATTGTATACCTTTTATATCCATTAAATTTAATTTATATTTTTGACTAATTGATTGTAATTTAGAGGGAGATAAAAAAAGATTAAAATTGTGAGTTTTTTTAGGTAGTAGTTTTAAGAGATTCTCAGCTATATCAATTGCTAAATATTTTGATAATAAATTCTTATTAAGTGTAGATATAAATATATATGCATTTTTATTGAGATTTTTACTTAAGTTTTCAAAAAGTTGATACTTATCTTGTTCTTCTAAATGTTCTAAGAATTCAAACAAAAAAATAACATCAAATTTTTTTTTACAATTTTTTAAAAATTTATTAGCCTCTATATTAATGAGTTTAAAATTTTTTTTGTTTTTTATTTTAAAATTATTCTTGATATCAATACCTGAACACTCTGCACCCATACCACAATAATTATCAAGGAATTTGCCCGTTCCACATCCAAGATCTAAAACCTTTTTATTGTTAAAGAATTCATATATATCTTGACCACTATGATCTCTTAATATTTTTGACATATACTGATGTCTGATTGCCATCATTTGCTCTAATGGTTCGTAATACATACTATTATAAGTGTCCATGTTCTTTACATCATAAAAGTTAAGAGTATATTACCGTAATTCATGAAAATTAAAGTTTTAAAATTTGGTGGTACGTCTGTTGGAAGCATTGAAGCTATAAAAAGATCAGCAGACATTATTTATGATTGGTCAAAAAAATCTAAAGTTATAGCTGTGTTATCTGCTATGTCAGGTGAAACTGATCGTTTAATTGATTTAACAAATTCTTTTTCAAAAAATCCAAATCCTATTGATTTTGATAACGCCGTATCATCAGGTGAAAATGTATCTTGTGCGTTAATGTCTATATGCCTTAATTATCAAAAAATTAAAGCTAAATCACTACTTAGTTGGCAAATACCTATTATGACTTCATTAGAGCACATGAAGTCGAGGATTTTGTCTATTAACAAAAAATTTTTATTTGATGAATTAGAAAATTTTGATGTTCTAGTAATTCCTGGTTTCCAAGGTATTAATAATAGGGGGGAAGTAACTACTTTAGGAAGGGGTGGTTCTGACACTAGTGCAGTTGCTGTGGCAGCAGCGATGGGAGCAGAATGTATAATTTATACTGATGTTGAGGGTGTATTTACAGCCGATCCAAACATAGTACCTAAAGCAAAAAAAATTAATAAAATTTCATATGAAGAAATGCTTGAATTAGCCTCACAAGGGGCTAAGGTTCTTCAAACTCGTTCTGTTGAGTTAGCTATGAGAAAAAATACTAAATTAAGTGTAAGATCTTCTTTTAAACCCAAAAAAATTGGTACCATGATTACTGATGAGAAAAGTGTTTTAGAAAATAATACTGTGAGTGGAATAACTTACTCTAAAGACGAAGCAAAAATTACACTTTCAAGAGTACAAGATAAACCTGGAGTCTCTTCAAAAATCTTTGGCCCATTAGCTAAAGGCAATATAAATGTTGATATGATACTCCAAAATATTTCACAAGACGGAAAGTTTGCAAATTTATCCTTTACTTTGCCAAGATTAGATTTAGAAAAAGCATTAAAAATATTAAAAAAAGAGAAACCTAGAATTGGATATAAAAAAATTATTTCATCTAATAATATTTCAAAAATTTCAGTAGTTGGTGTAGGAATGAGATCTCATGCTGGTGTTGCCCAAACATTATTTGATACTCTTGGAAAAAATAAAATAAATATTCAAGTAATTACCACTTCAGAAATAAAAATAAGTATATTAATTCATGAAAATCAAACTGATTTAGCTGTACAAAAATTACATCAAGCCTTTAAATTACATAAATAATTTTTGGATAAGTTAATTTCAATCAAAGAGGCTAGGATAAAAAAAGGATTATCAATCGATGATTTATCCAAAGCTCTAAAATTAGATATAGAAATAATACGCCTATTAGACGATAATCTAAAGCTCCCTAAAAAATATCGAGCTTATCAATCTACATATAAAAAATCTATATATAGATATTTGGGCTATGAAATTAAATATAAAAATTTAATCAGCGATATTACAATTGATCATACAAAAGCCTCAATAATTTATTTCTTATTACTACTTATTGTTACAATTCTAGTTCTTCTTTCTTTCAATATGTATAATAAATTTAATAATCAACTTTTAATTAAAGAAATACAAAAAGACCAAATCCTTAGAGACGTTTTTGATATATCTACTCAATATGAATTAATTGAGTTAAGCCATGACGATTTTATTAATAATCTTATCTCAGTAAGCAGGGAAAACTATTCCCAAAATTTATCAATTTTTGCAAAACCTAATAAGACTGTTTTTTATAAGATACAAAATAATATCAGAAAAACTTTACAATTTGGGGAAATTATAAAATCTAACGAACTTATTCTTGATTTAGACAATGATTTTTTGATTGATTTATCTAATATAGGTAATATTGAAAAGATAATATACAGAGGCATTGAAATTAAACTTAAGAGGGAATTAAATTCTTATTTATTAAATTTTGATATTAAAGCATTAGAGACTTTATTATGAAATATTCTCATTCAATAAAGAGAAAAAAAACAAAAAAAATTCAAATTGGAAATATTTTTATTGGTGGAGACTCTCCAATTTCGGTACAGACAATGACGAATACTCTTACTCATGATATTGATGCAACACTTGAGCAAATATCATTAATTGAAAAAGAGGGATGTGATATAGTTAGGGTTTCAGTTCCAGACGAACTATCATCAAAAGCTTTAAAGAAAATAATACCTGAAATTAAGATTCCCTTAGTAGCTGATATCCACTTTCATTACAAAAGAGCATTAGAGGCTGCAGAAAATGGAGCTCATTGTCTTCGAATAAATCCAGGTAATATAGGCTCACAGGAAAAAGTAAAAGAGGTTGTTGAGGCTGCCAAGCAGAATAAAATACCGATAAGAATTGGAGTTAATTCTGGAAGTTTAGAAAAATCAATATTAGAAAAATTTAAAAGCCCAACCTCAGAGGCATTATTTGAAAGTGCAAAGTTAAATATAAAACTTTTAGAAGACCTTAATTTTGATAATTTTAAAATAAGTGTAAAAGCCTCAAATATTTTTACAGCCGTTGAGTCATATAGGATGTTATCTGATTTTTGTGATTATCCTCTTCATTTAGGTATCACTGAAGCAGGTAGTTATTTTAGTGGATCAATAAAATCCTCTATAGGTCTTGGATTGCTTCTTTATGATGGTATTGGCGATACAGTGAGAGTTTCACTTTCAGACCATCCAACTCAAGAGGTCAAAGTAGGGTTTGAAATGTTAAAATCACTAAATTTAAGAGATTATGGTGTAACAATAATATCTTGCCCATCTTGCGCAAGACAGCAATTTGATGTTATTGAGACAGTTAAAAATGTTGAGAAAAAACTTTCTCATATTAAAAAACCTATAACAGTTTCAATTATTGGATGTGTTGTTAATGGGCCAGGTGAAGCTACAATGACTAACATAGGCATAACAGGTGGTGGAAATAACACACATATGGTATACGTCGATGGAGAAAAAAGCCATAGAATACAAGACGAAGATTTAGTTGAGTACTTAGTTAAAACTATAGAAAATAAAGTTGATCAGATTCATCATTTAAAATGAAAAGAAATATTAGTTTAGTAAAAGGCACACATGATATTCATGGAGCTGAAATGGAGAAGTTTGAATTTATTATTGAAAAATTTTATTCAATCTGTAGGAATTTCAATTTTAAATCTATACAAACTCCTATTTTGGAACAACAAGATTTATTCTCTAGGACCGTAGGTGAGCAAACCGATATTGTCTCTAAAGAGATGTATTCATTTTTAGATAAAGGAGAAGCGTATATTTGTTTAAGACCTGAGGCCACAAGTAGTCTAGCTAGGTTTGCTGCTTCAAACTATCAATCGGGCTTACTTAAATTAATTACTCACGGCCCAATGTTTAGAAGAGAAAGACCGCAAAAAGGTAGATATAGACAGTTTCATCAAATAAATATTGAGTCTATTGGTGAAAAAAGTCCTTATGTAGATTTTGAATTAATTCTAATCGCAAAGTTATTATTTGATGACCTTGGAATTAAAGAAAATAAACATAGGTTATTAATTAATTCTTTAGGGTCAAAAGAGGATCAAATCAAATATGCTTATGAATTAAAAAAATATTTAACTGAATTTAAAAAACAGTTATCAGAAATCTCACAATCTAGATTGGATAAAAATCCACTTAGAATTTTGGATAGTAAAGATCCAAAAGACTCTGAAATATTAGTAAATGCTCCAAAAATTAGTGAACACTTATCTGAAGAGAGTAAAAATTATTTCAGCCAAGTTAAAAAACTTTTAAACGATAATAAAATTAAATTTTTTGAAGACCCAAAATTAGTTAGAGGATTAGATTATTATTCACATACGGCTTTTGAGTTTCAAACAAATGAAGATAAAAGACAAAATGCAATATTAGCTGGCGGTAGGTATGACAATTTAATTAGCATGATTTCTTCTAGAGATATACCAGGAGTTGGCTGGGCAGCTGGTATAGAAAGATTAATGGATTTGATATCTATAAAAGATGAAAAGTCAGAATTAGATAAAAAGATATTATTTGCTGTCCAAAATGAGTCTTATTTAAATAATAATAGAATTTTAAAACAAATTTACAGTTTAAGATATAATCATGAAGTTAGAGTTAGTAAAAATATAAAAAGACTTTTTAGTTATGCAGATAAAAACAATTTCAATTTTATTCTTCTTATTGGTGAAGAAGAGATCAAAAATAAAAAAATTATTTTAAAAGATTTAAAAAATAAAAATCAAAAATCTTTTGAAATTTCCAAATTCGAGCTTAAAAATGAAATTAGATAAACAAATCATTGATTTAAAAAACAAATTTAATCAATTAAATGAGAAACTTTTAAATTCTCAACACTTAAGAAATGAGGAAATTATTCAAATAAATAAAGATTTATCAAAATTGGAGCCAATTATTGCTTTATCTGAAACCATTAAAAATTTAGATAAGGAAATCAAAGGCTATAAAGAAATACTTGAAAATGAAAGCGATGAAGAGCTACGAAATTTAGCAAAACAAGAATTACCTTTGTATGAAAAAGATTTAGAAATAAAAAATAAAGAATTACTAATTGCTCTACTGCCAAAAGATGAGGCTGATGATAAAAATGTAATATTAGAAATAAGGGCTGGTACCGGAGGAGATGAGGCTGCATTATTTGCTGGAGATTTATATCGAATGTATGAGCGATATTCCTCATTAAAAAGTTGGAAGTTTCAGCCAATGGAGAAGAGCGAGACAGGATTGAAGGGTATAAAAGAAGCAATAATAGAAATTAAAGGAGATGGTGTATTTAAATTTTTAAAAAATGAGTCTGGTGTCCACAGAGTTCAACGCATACCAGAAACTGAGTCTGGGGGGAGGATTCACACCTCGGCTGCAACTGTTGCTGTTTTGCCAGAAGCTGAGGACGTTGACTTAGAGATAAAAGATACTGATTTAAGAATAGACGTTTATAGATCGGGAGGGGCGGGAGGCCAATCGGTAAATACAACAGATAGTGCTGTAAGAATTACACATTTACCTACAAACATTGTAGTAACTCAACAAGACGAAAGATCTCAACATAAAAATAAAGCTAAAGCATTAAAAATTCTACGATCTAGATTATATGAAGTTGAAAGAATTAAGAAACAAGAAGAGGTTTCATCCAATAGAAAAAATCAAGTTGGTTCAGGAGATAGATCTGAAAGAATTAGAACATATAATTTTCCACAGGGCAGAGTATCAGATCATAGAATTAACTTAACGCTCTATAAATTAGACCAGTTTTTAACTGGTGAGGCATTAGATGAAATGATATCAGCTTTGTCAGCCAGTGAACAAGCCGAAAAATTAAGTCAACTTAATGCTAATTAATAATTATTTAAGTAAATTAGATATAAAAAAAATATTACTTAAAAATTTAAAATCAATTACTGGATCTCAAGCTGAGCAAGAGTCCCAAATAATGATTTCTTATTCATCTAATAGTGAAAATAATTTACATATTAATAATAGTGAAGTTGATCAAGAATTAATTAATAAGATTCTAAATGAAAGAGTAAAAGGAAAGCCATTAGCAAAAATAATCAACGAAAAAGGTTTTTGGAAAAAAATTTTCTATACAGATGATTACACTTTAGATCCAAGAGCTGACTCTGAAATATTAGTTGAACAAATATTAATTGATTGTAAAAAAAATAAAAATCAAAAACATTTGAAGATGCTTGATTTGTGTTGTGGGACTGGGTGCCTCGGAATTTCTATTATAGATGAGCTAGATAATGCATTTTGTGATTTTATTGATGTTTCTAAACATGCTCTTACTGCTTGCAAAAAAAATATAATAAAATTTAACCTGCAACAAAAAACAAAAATATTCCACTCAAATTTATTTGAAAATTATCCAATAAATAGACTGAAATATATTGATTTTATTGTTTGTAACCCACCATATATACCAACAAGAAATTATTTAAATTTAAATAAGGAGACTTTACATGATCCAAGAATTTCACTCGATGGTGGAAAATTAGGCATGGATTATTACGTTAAAATTATTAATTTTTTAATTAGTGTAAAATTTAAAGGGGTTATTTATTTTGAAATTGATCCAATTATCACTAAAAAAATGTATAAATTACTATTAGAAAAAGGTGTAAAAATAGTTTATAAAAAAACTGATTATCTTAATTTAGACAGACTGATAAAGATAAAATTCCCTACTATTTAATTGATGGGCTTTTTTAGAGATAATCGATAAAAAATTAATGAAAAATTTTGTAAAAAGAAAGCCTTACGGCGGTCAAAGGAAAACAAACTCCTCTAGATCTGGTGTTGCTGACTCTCCATATCTACAAGCTAATGGAAATTCAAACGGATTTAAAAGAAACGGAAAAAATCCGAAAGATCAATATAACGATTATCTTAACAAAGCAAAAGATGCTAAGGGACAAGGTGATGATGTATTAGAGCAGTTTTACCTTCAACACGCTGAACACTATTTTAGACAAACTGACAATTCAAATAGAGGTTTTATTGCTAGAAAAATTATTAGTAAAGACAAAACTGAAAATATTGACAGCGATTTGAATAAAGATAATAAGTCAGAACGTAACCCAACTTCTGATTTTGACGACTTAGCTAGTCAATTAGCTTAATTTATTTTATTTTTATAAATATTAACTTCCTCATCTATTTTAGAAACTAATATTTGAAATTCATTTAGTTGTTGTTCGTTAAGTTTTCTTCCTGAAGGTAATTTAAGCGTAGCTGGATTTATTTGTTTCCCATTAACAATAATTTCATAATGTAAATGAGGTCCAGTTGATTTTCCTGTTGAGCCTACATAACCAATAACATCACCTTGCTTAACTCTTACGCCACTTGATATTCCTTTTTTATAACTATTAAGATGTGCGTAAGCTGTTTTATAAGTACTATCGTGACGAATTCTAATATATTTTCCATATCCTCCATTTCTACCTACGTACTCTACAATACCATTTCCAGCAGCAAAAATTGGAGTTCCTGTTGGAGCAGCAAAATCTACTCCTTTATGCATTTTATTATAACCGGAGATAGGATGTTTTCTCATACCATAACTGGAACTAAGCCTTGCACCATTTATTGGAGTTTTCATTAAGCTTTTTGTCATTCCTTTACCTTTTTCGTCAAAATATTCGCTGAATTCTCCATTGTCATAAAGATAGTATATTAATGGAGTGCCTCTTGATGAAAGCATTAAGTATTTCGGATCTTCGATTTGAATTGTCTTACCATCATTGTTTACCTTTTTGACAAACAGCATTTCAAAATTATCACCCTCGTAAATATCTCTCTGAAAATCAACATCAAAACTGTAAATCCTGATAATTTCATTAATTACTATTTCAGATAACCCTTGATCTTTCATAGCTTTATATAAACTTGTTTTAATTTTCCCAGTCACAAAAATTTCTTTGGAACTCAAAGGAATTTTGTTAATTTTATAAATAAAATTATCATTTAGGTAAGATATGATTAATTCTTTAGTGTCAGAATATTTATAAATTAGGTCAAAAGTATTTAAACCCTCAGCATCATATTCGCTGAATATTTTTATAGTATCCCCAATATATAATTTTGAAAAATCATAATATTCTTTTCCGTTGAGTATTACTAAGTCTATATCTCTACCTTTTAGACCTCCTTTTTTTAAAACTTTTGCAAAACTATCTCCCTTGGAAACTATGATTTCATCAAAATTATTATTTAATTTCTCATCTTTCTTATTTTCAATTGGTAAAGAGTCTTCTGGTGTTTTTATATACTCTTCTTTTTTGGTTAAGTCTTCATCGAAAATATTTGATAAATTTTCAAGTGTTATATTTTCAAAATAATTTTTTGATTTTTCTTTATCAAATATTGGATCGTTAAGACTTTCAATACTTATAACATCATAATATTTTTGAAATTTTTTTTTATCAAAATAGTTAATATCTACATCATCATAAATATAAGCATATTCATTGTTTATTTTTACAAAATCAGAATAGCTCATATAAAAGCAAAAAAAGCTGATTATGACTAATAAAGTTGTTAGTGATGCTTTTATTGTAAAACTATTTGTCCTTGTCATTTATTTCTTTATAAAGAAGTAAAATTAATCGATTGTTATCATAATGGAAAAATCTAAAAAAATACTAGTAAATATATTTCAAGAAACTACTAAAATTTTTTGGATTTTATTTAAAGTTATTTTGCCCGTTGTCATTATTATTAGAATCCTTGAGCTCATTGGAGCTATCCCTTTTTTAGCTAAATTCCTTGAGCCATTGACAAGTTTTATTGGTATTGACGGTTCACTAGGACTAGTTTGGATGGCTGCTATTTTAGTAAATATATATGCAGGCTTGGCTGCTTTTGCATCCCTTCAAGCAATATTCGATTACACAATAGCTGAAACTACAATTTTAGGGTTAATTATACTTATAGCACATAGTTTACCAATTGAAGTAGCTATTGCAAAAAAATCAAGAATTTCATGGGTATTTAATTTAACTTTTAGATTTGTAAATGCTGTAATTGCAGGAAAAATATTAAATTTAATTTTTACTAATTATAATTTATTTAATGAACCTAATATTTCAATCTTACAAGTGCCAATTAAAGATGTCTCAAATTTAGAGTGGGCTATTTCACAACTTCAAAATTTTTTCCTAATTTTTTTAATAATATTTTTTATTATATCGACAATTAATATCCTCAAAACAATTGGTATATGGAAATTTATAATTAATACTTTGAAAATTCCTTTGTCCTATTTGGGTATGTCAGAGAAAGTAGCTAATATAATTTTAATAGGCTTAACATTAGGAATTTCATTTGGAGGGGGTTTTTTAATAGAAGAGTCTAGAAAAAATAATATTTCGAAAAAAGATATTTTACTGTCTTTGTCTTTTTTAAGTTTATGTCATAGCATAATAGAAGATACAATATTAATTTTGTTATTAGGTAGTCATATTTCTGGTATTTTATTTTTTAGATTTATTTATACCGTTATTGTAATTCTTATAATGAAATTTTTATTAGAAACAAAAATGCAAAAATTTATACTGAGTAAAATTACATATGAATAATTATATTCAATTTCCTCGTTACTCAATTAATCTAATACCAAATAAATTATTTATTGATCAAGTTGAGAAATTACTTTTAAAAAACAATGTTAAATATGACAACCTTGAAATATCTCAGTATGGCCTTCATTATGCTGTCAAAGCTCCTTTTTATTTAAGCCATCTTTATAATGAGGAGGAACTTATTTATTCATTTCAAGAGTATTTTTTATCTAATCAGAATAAATCTTATAAAGATGTATTTAATGTTTTAGGCTTAAAGAAAATTAAAAATGTTTTTGCTCTAGAAATGAATTCTAATGAAAAATTTAATTTTCTGTGCAATGATATAATGAGGTATTTTGATTTATATAGAAAAACCCTCAATCAACAAGAAGTTCAAAAAGATATCAAGCGTTTCAGTAAATTAACTTCTTTAGAGATGGAATATTATTTAATATGGGGATATCCTTATTTGTTTGAGTTTAACAATCACCATATCTCAGTATCAGATATCAAAAAAGAGATAATATTTGATAACTCAATCAAATCTTTGAATTACTCTAATATCAGCTTAATGAGACAAGATAGCTTAAATAGTAAATTTATCTCTATATGTAAAAGTGATTAGTCTTAATGCTAAAATTATTTACACTACAGTAATAGTTAAATAATATATTTTACTCATGGGAATTTACGTTAAAAAAAAGAAATTTAATATTTTAAACTTTTTTTTGATTTTTTTATTTTTAATTATAGTTCTTACAACTTTGTATTTTTTTAACATTTTTTCAGAAAAAAAAATTTTTGATTTATCAAATATTGAAAATACACAGTTTGAAGAAGGGTCAAATCAAATTATTGAACCAGATTTTAGCTCTTATTTAAAAAAAGAAGATGTAAATTTTGATGAGTATTTTACCAAAAAGGAATTTGATAAAAATATAAAAAAATTTATAGAGGAAAATCCAGATTATATCTTAGGTGTTCTTAGAGGATATCAATTAGAGCAGAATAAATTAGAACAAGAAAAAACTAATCAAAAAAATATCTCAAGTATAAAAAATTTAAATCTTGCATATCATCCTATGTACTTGGGCGACTCAAATTCCGCAAAAGTTATTTATGAATTTGTTGATTATAATTGTGGTTATTGTCAAAAATTCCATCAAGAATTAATAAATGTAATGAAAGATAATTCATTAAAACTTGTTATTATACAGATGCCAATTTTAGGGAATTTTTCAGAGGAATTGACTAAGTTGGCATTGGCTTCCTCCTTGCAAGGTCAATTTAAGGTTGTCCATAATTATCTATATTCTACTGAGAGAAAATCAAAAATGGAGGATATTTTGGCCGACTTATTTCTAAGGGGTGTTGATCTTGACATACTAAAGAATGATTTGGACTCGCAAGAGGTATCAGACTTTCTATCTATTCATAGAAGTTACGCTGATGAATTTAAATTTACTGGAACACCTGCAACTATAATTGGAAATCAAATAATTCCAGGCTTTATCGATGCAGATAAAATTACTGAGATTTTGGAAAAAGAATTTTCCTGAGCTCAATGAAAATCAGTAATTTTTCAAAGATTTCTTCAAATATTTTTGGATCTCGTGTAACTGGATTTATTAGAGACATACTTTTTGCAAATTATTTAGGTGCCAATTTGATGTCAGATGCATTCCTTTTTGCTTATAGATTACCAAATTTATTTAGAAGAATTTTTGCTGAGGGGTCAATGAATAGTGTATTTATTCCTTTGTATGTAAACCAAGAAAAAATGAATTCAAAATCAGCAAATGATTTTATATGGATAGTTTTCAACTTTTTTTTTGTAATTACTTTATTTTTATCTTTTTTAATATTTTTTTTTACTGAGCAAGTCATATCAATTTTAGCACCAGGATTTTTATTAAATAAAAGTCAATTTTTATTAGCAAATCAGTTATTGATTATAACTTTTCCTTTTTTGATATTTGTGACTCTTTCATCAGTGTTGAGTTCAGTTTTGAATGTGAAAGGAAAATTTTTTTTACCTTCCTTCTTATCAGTAATCCTTAACATTTTTATGATTGTAACTTTGGTATCATACAAGTCTAATTCTCATTTTCCACTCGCTTGGTCAATGATAATAGCTGGTTTTACTCAATTGATACTTCTATTTATCAATTTAGGAACAATAAAAATATTTTGGGGTATTGGTTTAAAGAGTATAAAAATCTTGTCTAGAGAGCTTAAAAAATTCTTTGGAAGATTTTTGTATTCTTTACTGGGTTCTGGTATTGTTCAATTAAATATTTTTATCTCAATGTTATTTGCTTCTTTAGTGGGTGGGGGAGCTATAAGCCAAATTTACTATGCTGATAGAATTATCGACTTGCCATTTGCTCTTATTGCAGTTGCTATGTCTTTTACACTTTTGCCTTATTTGAGCAAAAATATCTTAGATGAGAGTAAAAATTCTATAGCTTTCAACGAAACAGTAATATTTTGCTTTCTTTTTGCTATCCCAAGCGCATTTGGTATTTTTATTCTGAGTGAAGATATTATAAGAGCATTATTTGGTAGGGGTGAATTTAATAATGAGGATGTGCTAATTACATCTAAGATTTTACTTGTCTACTCTTTTTCATTGCCAGGATATATGCTTGCTCGAATTTTTAATCAAGTCTTTTACTCTTATGAAAAAGTTGAGTATCCTGTTAAAGCAGCTGTTCCAACATTTATATGTAATTTTATTTTATGTTTTCTTCTTTATAGGCCTTTGGGTGTTTTGGGTTTAGCAATATCAGGTGCTGTGAGTATATGGTTAAATTTATTTATTCAAATTTTTTACTTAAGAAAAAACTTTAGAAGTTTTTATGAAAAATTATTAATTTTTGATTTTAAAAAACTATTAAAGATTTTATTTAGTGCAATTATTATGGTGATTTCAATATTAATATTTAAAAAAATTCTTGATTTGAATATTTATGTAGATTTATTAATTCAAATACTTATTGGTTTGATAATATATTTTTTGATTTTAAATTGGCTTAAATTAAACGAAATAAAACTAGTATTTAAATTAAATAAATTTAATTAGGAATTTTATTTACTAATTTTTAATTTAATTTAAAAGTATGTATCCCTATTTTATGGGCGTGTAGCTCAGTTGGTTAGAGTACTTGCTCGACACGCAAGGGGTCACAGGTTCGAATCCTGTCACGCCCACCATTTACTTTTTAACTTGATGATGTATGATTAATTTGAATGAAAAAATATTTATTAAGCTTAATAATTTTTGTCCTTTCATCAAACATAACAATTAGTGCAAATAGTTATTCTATCTTTGGAGGCACCTATGATTACGATGATGACAATACAACGAATTTATTTGGTCTAAATTATCATATATCTAATAGTGAAATAGATTTGATTAATATTTTAACCATTAACCCAGTTATTGGTGGTTTCATTACAGCTGAGAGCGCATCTATGTTTTATGGCGGGTTTGAAACAAATATTGGAGCTGAGTCAATTTATTTGAACCTCTCTTCATCAGCTGGTATTTATAGTAATGGGGATGGTAAAGACTTAGGAAATGCTCTCCAATTTAAATCCGAAGTAAATTTATTTTATAGCATATCTAAAGAATCTAGATTTGGTATAGGATCTCATCACATTTCAAATGCAGGCTTAAATTCAGTAAATCCAGGCACAAATAATTATTACTTGATTTACAATAGAAATTTCTAAAACTTTTAATAATTATCCATTTGTTAATTTGCAAAATTCGTTTATTTTTAGCTCAATGACTAAAAATTTTTTAGCTTATTTATTATTCTCAATCTTAATTGTAATAATTCTTGTAATTGGATACGAGGAAATTAAATATTATTTTGATGCTAATCCTTACATAAATGGAATAATTCTTCTAACACTCATAATTGGTTTTCTTCTGTACTCCTTTAAGATATTCACTTTAAGCTCAGAGTTTAGATTCATGAATTCTGTTGCATTTGGAAAATTAAAACTAAACGACTCATCTTTAAACAACTATCCAATTACCAAATCTATTGCAAATAATCTTGGTATAACAACCACTAACAAAAGTATAACTAAAACGCTTGATGAGATACTAGATGATCTTTTATCTACAGTTGAAAGTGGTAGTGAAATATCAAAATATCTTATCAACCTAGCTATTTTTTTGGGGCTTATAGGAACTTTTTATGGATTACTTTTAACTATAGGGAGTGTTTCAAATGTTATTGATAGTTTGTCAATTGAAGAACAAGATTTTGGGGCATTTTTTAACAATCTAAAAGATGGATTAAAATCACCTTTATCTGGTATGACAATAGCCTTTAGCTCATCATTGTTTGGTTTGGTAACTTCTTTGATTTTAGGGCTTTATGAAATAATCACTAAAGGCATTAAGCAGAATTATTATGAATTTTGTGAAAATCAAATTCGACTTTTTTATAGATCTAGCCCAAATACAAATAAACTTAATCAGAATTCCGATAGCACCAACTTCTCTCAAACTATTGTTTCCAACGTTGATGATTTGGTTGATGGTATGAAAAATTCTAATGACAATTTAAGGAAAGAAGTTATTACAGAACTTAAGTCTTTAAGCAAGTCTATCAAAGACTTAGACAAAAAGTGAGCTATCTCTCTAAAACTCAAAGTTCAGATAATGGAAATATAATTTGGCCAGGATTTGTAGATGTATTGGCATCTACTTTGATGGTTATAATTTTTATAGTTTTACTATTCACAGTTGCTCAAGTTTATTTGGGAGATCTTGTAGTAGGAAAAAATGAACAAATACAAAGTTTGGAAAAAACAATTGTTATACAAGATGAAACTATTGTGGAACAAGATGTAACACTCACAGATAAAGAGATTGAATTAATTGATAGACAAAATCTTATAGAAAAACTTGATGAAGAGATATCAATTAAACAATCTCAAATTTTAGCTCAAGATACAATAATTCAAGACCAAGCACTCGATATAGATAAACTAAATACGATAATTGCTAAAATTACTGATGAGTTATCTTTATCTTTAGCTGACAAAGTAACTCTTCAGCAAAATCTTTCTGAATTAAATGAACAACAAGAAATATTAAAATCAGATTTAATCAAACTTGGTGGGGAAAACAGTGAGCTAGTTGGACAAATTGGCGAGTCACAAAATAGAATCGAAAATCTTCTAGAGTCATTAAGTTCCTCAGAGAATATAAATCAACAACTACAAAATAAATTATCCACATTAGAGGAGGAGTCAGCAATACAATCAAGTGATTTAAATGACGCTCTAAATTTGATATCTAATTTAGCTTTGGATATTGAGATACTTAGTAATGAAATTAATCTTTTGAATAACTTACTGGAGTCTAAAGAAGCTGAAATTGCTCAAAATGAGATAGAACTTGGAGAGTTAGGTGATAGATTAAATAGAGTACTTACAAGTGAATTATTCAAACTACAAAAGTATAAATCAGAATTTTTTGGCAAGTTATCTGAAGCATTAGCTGATAGAGATGATATCCAAATTAAAGGGGATAGATTTATTTTTCAATCAGAGATCTTATTTGACTCTGGAAGTGCAAATATTCAAGATGAAGGTAGGGTAGCACTATCTCTTATTACCAAAACAATTATAGAAGTTGCAGAGTCAATACCATCCGATCTAAATTGGATTTTACAAATAGACGGTCACACTGATAAAATACCTATTTCAACCTCTCAATTTCCATCAAATTGGGAACTTTCACATGCTAGGGCACTTGAGGTCGTGAAATTTCTTATTCAACAAGGTATCCCTGCTAACAAATTGTCAGCAAACGGTTATGGTGAATATCAACCTATTAATCTAGGAGATACTAGAGAAGACCTTAAAGAAAATCGAAGGATTGAATTAAAAATTACTCAAAAGTAAACTTATTCAATCCACATTTTGATAATTTTATCTGGGTCATCTACCAGACCATTTTTTATAGGATCGCCTTTTTTGATTGCATCAATAAACTCCATTCCTTCGATTACTTCACCCCAAACAGTATATTGTCCGTCTAAATGTGGAGTATCACCGAAGCAAATAAAAAATTGACTATCAGCACTATTTGGGTCTTGTGCACGTGCCATACTTAAAGTTCCTCTTTTATGTGGCATGTCATTAAATTCAGCTTCAATATTATTACCGGAACCACCTGTGCCAGCTCTTCTTAAATCATAGGTATCTGAATTTGAATTCCCAAACTGAACATCTCCTGTTTGGGCCATGAAACCATCTATTACTCTGTGAAAAACTACCCCATCGTAACTACCTTTTGCTACTAGATCAGTAATTTGTTTAACATGCTTTGGTGCCTTATCTTCAAAGGTCTTTATTTTGACTATTCCGTCTTTAAGTTGTAAATTGATGACATCCTCCTTAGAATATAAATTGTTAGAAAATAGTAAAAATGAAATTGAAATAATTAATTTAATCAAACTCATTTAATGAGACTAGCATAGTTTACTATCAATAAAATTTATTTATTTGATAATTCTGTCGCTATAGATGTTATTTTTTTTCTTAGCGAATTAAGGCCGTTAGATCTTGATTGACCTAGATGGGAAGAAAGACCAATTTCTTCAAAAAAAGATAATGGAGTGTTTATTATTGTTTCAGGAGTTTCATTGTTATAAGCAAAATAAACTAAATAAAACAAACCTTTTACAATTACAGAGTCACTTGAACCTAAAAGGTTGATTTTTCCATCATTAATTTCAGGTACCATCCATAGATTTGATGTACATCCTTGAACACGATATTCCTCAGTTTTATAAAAATCCTCAAGATCAGGAAGTTTTTTTCCTAAATCTATCAGGTATTGATATTTATCTTCCCAATTATCAAAAAATGAGAAATCTTCCTTAATTTTGTTGATTTTTTCATTAATTAACATAAATTTCTGCCTTATTGTTTATAACTAATACATTAAATTATGAAAATTAAAAGTTCTCTTAAAACAGCTAAAACCAGAGATAAAAATAATCAACTGGTTAGAAGAAAGGGGAGGTTATATGTAATCAATAAAACCAACCCAAGAATGAAAGCCAGACAAGGCTAAAGTTAATCTAGATACTTCTCAACTTCTAAAGCTGCCATACATCCCATACCAGCAGCAGTAACGGCTTGTCTATAAATCTTATCTTTGACATCCCCTGCAGCAAACACCCCTTCAATTGAGGTTTTTGTACTATCTGGATCTGTAATAATGTATCCACCGTCATCCATTTTTAGTTGACCTTTAAATAATTGTGTTGCTGGATCGTGACCTATCGCAATAAATACACCATCTATTTTGAGATTTGAAATTTTATTGTCTTGTTTATTCAATAAGTCTATTGACTCTAAATCATCATTGCCAATAAACTTAGTTACTTCACTATTCCAAATAAACTCTATTTTAGAATTTTGTTTTAATCGATCTTGTAATATTTTTTCCGCTCTTAGTTTATCCCTTCTGTGAACAAGATAAACTTTTGTTGCAAACTTAGTTAAAAATAATGCTTCCTCAGCTGCACTATTTCCACCACCAATAACAGCAACCTCTTTATCTTTAAAGAAAAAACCATCACAAGTAGCGCAAGCAGATAGTCCATGACCTTGAAATTTAGCCTCATTTTCTAAACCAAGCCATCTCGCCTGTGCTCCTGTACTAATTATCACAGTTTTAGTATTTAGAGTTGTGCCATTATCTAAATTTAATTTTTTAATTTTTTCGTTTAAAAAAACCTCTGTTACTTGTGAATTGATTATTTCAGTGCCGACATGTGCGGCTTGCTTTTTCATTTGCTCCATTAACCATGGCCCTTGGATAGGATCTTCGTACCCTGGATAGTTTTCCACATCAGTGGTTATGGTTAGTTGACCTCCAGGCTGAAAACCACTCACTAAAATAGGCTTTAAATTAGCCCTAGCAGCGTATATTGCAGCAGTATATCCAGCAGGTCCTGAACCTATAATAATAACATTATTAATATCAGCCATCTATTGGCCAACTAGTGGGGAAGGTTACATAATTTATCTGCATACATCTTCTCTCAACCTTAATTTCTTTTTTTTCAAGCCCATGCCAAGTATTATTTCCAGAGGCAAAAAAATAACCAGTGTTATGTTTGTATGGCACTGTCTTAACAAGTTTCATATCAGTATCATAAAAATCTGTTCCAAGTTTTTCTGTTTCATCGTAGGTGTTTATAAATAACATCATTGTCATCAATTTCTCTTTGATATCCAAATGTGGTTTTAGCCAAAAACCTTTACGATCTGATATGTACTCAATTCTAATAAAACTATTTGATAAATTTTTTTTTATTTTCTCTTGTATTGACTCAATAACATCCTTATCCCTCAAATCATCAATTAAACCCATACCATTTGGTAAGTTTTTTGAATTATCGCTCTCTAAAAAAACTCTAAGTTTGCCATCTATGCCATCTCCACCTGCATCAGCGGCTCTTGTTCCGTCAAAAGACCGAGGTGCATCAGATATATCTACATCATTAAGTTCTTTTATGAGACCTTCTGTAAAAGGGGCGTCTAGCTCCCAATGAGGGAAAGGGTCTGAGTATGTTGTACAACGATTTAATATTGATTCCTTAAGCATTATTAGATCTGAACCTTAAATTAGATTGTATCTTATTCAAGATCTTAGTTTTGAGATTTTTGTTATACTCATCGATAGAGATTTCATAAGGTTTTAAATTTTGATTATAAAATTGTGCGAAATTAAGCTTTGTAATTTTATCAAAAAACTTAAGATATCTTTTTGGGCAAAATTTTTCTTCAAACTTAAATAAAAAAGTACCAGCTTCAGAGGATATAGCTTCAGATATCATGGATATTGAGTCCCAAGTTACAACTTGTAAATTACCTTCAGATAGAAGCTCACCATACTTCTTTGGATTAAATAAATCATTAAAGGTAATAACATTTTCATTATCAATTTTTGATAATTCCTCTATAAGTCCTCTTGGTGTTCTTCGCGATGGTATAACATTGATTTTGAACTTATTACTTAAAAATTTTATTTCATTTAAAATTTTTTCTTGTGTTTGCTGTTGAAATTTAAAATATTTGTTTGGTCCGCCAATAATAAAATTTATTGTATTTTTATTTCTAATATTTTTTTTAAATTTAATATTATGTATCGCTAATAAAGTTGAAATACAATTATCAAAATTTAAATTATCATGTTCTGGGCAAACAATAAGATCAAAAAGCTTATAATTTATTTTTGGGTCTTGTATGTGTATATTAAAAATTAAATCCTTAAATTTTCTTTTTAAATAAACAGACGCTTTGACACTTTTTTTACCGCAACTGATAAGAATTGTATTTTTTTCAATCTTTAATAAAGATAAATTACTATAAGCAAAACTACTGGTAGGTATTAACTCAATAGGTAAATTTTTGAAAATAGATTTAAGTTTTAAATCAAAATTTTCATAAGAGTTTGAAATTAAACTAGCTAATCCCTCTATTTGACTTCTCATACCAGCAGCACCCTCACTGATGGTAATTACTTTGTAGGTATTCAAATTTTATTATTTAAATCTTACTGACTTAATTTCGTATGAAGTTATACCTTTTGGTGTTGATACTTCAATGTAATCACCTTTTTTTTTCCCAATTAAAGCTTTTGCTATAGGACTTGTTACAGATATCTTTTTCTTTTCAATGTCAGCTTCCACTTCTCCAACTAACTGATACTTAGATTCTTTATCATTATCTAAGTTTATAATTGAAACAGTTGCTCCAAATTTTACAACCGTTCCTGATAACTTTGATACATCTATCAGTTCTGCTTGTGCAATTATACTTTCTATTTCAGCTACCCTACCTTCTATGAAGCTTTGTTTTTCTCTTGCTGCATGATATTCAGCATTCTCAGATAGGTCACCATTACTTCTGGCATCAGCTATAGCTTTAATAATAATCGGTCTCTCAACTGTTTTTAGATGTTTAAGTTCATCGAGGAGTTTTTTTTGCCCCTCTTCTGTCATTGGTATTTTTTCCATTTTTTTTCTAATTTAATTAAGTTGTAGAAAATATTGAATTTTATGTCTTATTACAAATGAATTTTTATACTAAAAAGAATGATGAATTTGTATAGGTTTTACGGAAAGAGGCTTATTTTTCAATGTAATAAGTGATTTAATAAGTATTTCTGCACTTCTTAGATTGGTATAATAAGGAACATTTAGATCTACGGATGTTCTTCTTATTGTAAAACTATCAATTATTGCCTGTTTTTTTTCGGTGGTATTTATAACTAAATCAATTTTATTTTGCTTAATATATTCTACTACATGTGGTGATCCTTCAGCCACTTTATTGATTAAATTTGAAGAAACTCCCTCTTTCAATAAATAGTCATGAGTTCCTTTTGTTGTAAACAATTGATAACCATTTTCTACAAAAGATTTAGCTATTTCAGATATACTTTGCTTATCCTCGTTTTTAACTGAGATAAATATATTTTTTAAGTCATTTAGTTTTTGCCCTGCACCAATTTGACTTTTGAAATAAGCTAAATAAAAATCTTCGTCTATACCCATAACTTCACCAGTGCTTTTCATCTCTGGGCCAAGTATTACATCGGTGTTTGGGAACTTATTAAATGGAAAGACAGCTTCTTTGATTGCAAAGTAAGGTAAAGTACTATTATCAAAATTCTGATACTCTTCAGTTAGAGTTTTACCAACTATTAATTCAGCTGCTATTTTAATAAATGGTATTCCTATTGCTTTTGCAAGAAAAGGAATAGTTCTACTAGCTCTTGGGTTTGCCTCAAGTATAAAAATCTCATCATCTTTGATAGCATATTGAATATTCATCAAACCAAGTGTCTTTAATTCACTTACTAGTGAGATACTAAATTTTTTTATATCTGATATGATTTTATCACTGAGAGAAAAAGTGGGTATGCTACAAGCGCTATCCCCCGAATGAATACCAGCCTCTTCGATATGTTCCATAATTCCAGCTATCATGGTATTACCTTGATTATCTCTTAATACATCAACATCTACCTCTTTTGCATTTTGTAGAAATTCATCAATAAGAATTACATTATTTTCTAATGCCCAATAATTTTGATCAATATAATCTTGTACATCATCTAAATTAGCCATTTTTTCCATCATTCTTCCTCCTAAGACATATGAGGGCCTTAACAAAATAGGAAACTTAAGCTTGGATGATTTGGCAACAAGTTCTTTGGTTCCCAAAGAGATATCACTCTTTGGTTGTTTTAAACCTACCTTTTGAATTAATTTTTGAAATCTCTCTCTGTCTTCAGATATGTCTATTGCTTCAAATGATGTGCCTAATATCTTATAGCCATATTCTTTAAGCTTGTTAGCTATTCTTAAAGGTGTCTGTCCACCAAATTGGACAACAACACCCTCAACATCACCTTTTTCGTTTTCTTTATCAATTATGTTTTTTACATACTCAAAGTCCAATGGCTCAAAATATAGTTTATCTGATGTATCATAATCAGTTGAAACTGTCTCTGGATTACAATTAATCATAATTGTCTCATAACCAAGTTTTTGAAAAGATTTTACTGCTTGTACACAACAATAATCAAATTCTATACCTTGACCAATCCTATTAGGGCCGGAACCAAGAATGATAATCTTTTTCTTGTTTTCTGGTCTAGACTCACAACTAAACTCATTTATTTCAGAGGTGAATGTTGAATATAGATAGGCAGTAGAAGAGTCAAATTCATTTCCACATGTATCTACTCTTTTAAATACTGTTTTTAAATTATTTTTTTCCTGAAGTTCATAAATTTTATCTATATTGATTTTTGTTAAATTACTAATGTGGTAATTTGAAAATCCTATTTTTTTGGCAGATATAAATAAATTTTTTTCTAAACTATTACTTGCCTTAACAAGCTTTTGTTCAATATTGATTATTTCATTTATTTCTCTTAGAAAAAATAGATCTATATGTGTTAATTTACATATCTCTATTAAAGATATTTTACGTCTTATTGCCTCTGCAACTATTAATAACCTATCAGGTCTTTGCTTTGTAAGTAAATTTTTTAAATTTTCATCTTTTAAATTTAATAATTCATGGCTTATATCTAATCCAAAGTTATCTGACTCTATCGAGTAGAAAGCTTTCAAAAGAGACTCTTTGAAAGTTCTGCCTATAGACATAATTTCACCTACAGATTTCATAGCAGTATTTAATTCACTGGGCGTCCCTTGAAATTTTTCAAAATTAAATTTTGGAATTTTAGTTACAATATAATCTATAACTGGCTCAAAACTTGCTGGAGTTACCTTGGTAATATCATTTTCTAATTCATCTAAAGTGTAACCAACTGCTAATAGAGCTGCTATTTTGGCGATAGGGAAACCTGTTGCCTTAGATGCTAAAGCAGATGACCTGCTTACTCGAGGATTCATTTCAATAATTAAAATTCTCCCATTTTCAGGATTTACTGCAAATTGAACATTTGAACCACCAGTCTCTACTCCAATTTTTCTTAGAATAGCAATACTTTGATTTCTTAGTTTTTGATATTCCTTATCAGTTAGTGTAAGTGCTGGAGCTATTGTAATACTATCCCCAGTATGCACTCCCATTGGATCTAAGTTCTCTATTGAACAAACGATTATTGAGTTATCTAAATTATCTCTAACTACCTCAAATTCAAATTCTTTCCATCCAATTAAGGATTCTTCAACAAGAGTTTTTGATACAGGGCTTAAATCTATAGCATTTTTGACCTTGGCTATAAATTCATCTTTGTCGTATACAATACCACCACCAGTTCCCCCAAGAGTATAAAAAGGTCTTAAAATTAATGGAAAACTTACTTCATTAACTATTTTATTTAGATCAGACTTGTCATCAACTATTATACTAAATGGTGTCTCAAGTCCTATTTCAGACATCGCTTCGGCAAATAATTTTCTATCTTCAGCTACATCGATGGAACTTGGACTAGCACCTAAAATTTTGATTGAACAATTTTTAAAATAATTCTCTTTGTTTAACTCTCTGATAATATTTAGAGCCGTTTGACCTCCCATTGTTGGTAAAATTGCATCGGGTTCCTCTTTATCAATTATTTTTTTTACAATTTCTTTATCAATAGGCTCAATATAAGTTTTATCTGCGAATTCAGGGTCTGTCATTATAGTTGCTGGATTAGAGTTAATTAAAACAACTTCATAACCTTCTTTTTTAAGTGCCTTACATGCTTGACTGCCAGAGTAATCAAATTCACATGCTTGACCTATAATGATTGGACCAGAGCCAATAACCAATATTTTAGATATATCTTTTCTAGCTGGCATTCTTTTCCATTAAATTTATAAATTCATCGAAAAGATATCTGCTGTCATGTGGTCCAGGGCTAGACTCTGGATGATATTGAACAGAAAACAAAGGTTGATCATTTGCTCTCATGCCATCAATAGTTTTATCAAACAATGATTTATGCGTTATTTGAAGATTTGAGGGAAAATTTTCATCTAGTACTACAAAACCGTGATTTTGAGATGTAATTTCAACTTTGTTTGTTTCCAAGTTTTTTACTGGGTGATTACCACCTCGATGGCCTTTTTCCATTCGAGCAGTAGAGGCATTAAAAGCCAAGCTCAATATTTGATGACCTAGGCATATACCAAACGTCGGTATTTTTTTGATTAGTAATTTATTTAATTCAATTTTTATACTTTCATAGACTCTCTTAGGATCACCTGGGCCATTACTCAAAAAAAAACCATCAAAATTCTTATTGATAATATCTTCAGCCTTAAAATTCATATCAAATTCCACTATCTCACAATTTCTTGAGTGTAAGTTTTTCTTTATATTGTCTTTTGCTCCAAAATTTAAAAAAGCAATTGAGTACTTTTTTTTACCTATTTCTTGTTTTTGTATATTCAGCTCTGATGTAAAATCTTTGATTACATCATTCTCTTCTAGAGAAAGACTTTGATCTATTTGTTTAGAAATTTGCTCTATTCCTTTGTTTTCAAAATATTCCTCAGAACAAAGCATTACATTTTTTGGTCCAAAATTTCTTACAATTTTAGTTACGGCCCTAGTATCTAAATCAAAAAAAGCACAAGAATTTTGACTTATGATCCAGTTTGTAAAATTTGTTTGTGCTCTCCAATTTGAACTTAATTCAAACAACTCATTACATATTAAACCAGATGCATGTATTTTCCATGACTCGTAATCTTCATTATTACACCCAACAATACCAATCAATGGAAAGGTAAAATTTATAAACTGAGATTTATATGAGGGATCAGTTAATATTTCCTGATACCCCGTCATACTAGTGTTGAAGCAAATTTCAGCTATCTTAAATTGATCTTTTGATAGAAACTTACCTTTGAAAATATATTTTTTGTTATAAATTAAATAACCGTTTTGATAATTAAGCTTAGTTTTATTATCTAATACGGTCATATTAAATCATGTGTATTAGTATATTATATGAGAGGAATTTCAAATGAGTTTGGCAAAAAAAATTTCTGATGACGTCAAAAGTGCTTTAAAAGGCGGAGATAAGAAAAAACTTTCAATAGCAAGGTATGTCTATTCTGAGTTAAAAAATTTTCTAATTAAAGAGAATCTAGATAGAGATGTGCTTAAATTATCTGATGAGAATATAATCAAAATTGTTAAGACCCAACTAAAACAAAAAAAAGAGTCTTTAGATTTCGCAACAAAAGCTAAGGATCAAGTTAGAATAGAGGACTTGAAATTTGATATCAATTACCTAAATGAATTTCTACCGACAATGATGGATGAGAAAAATACGAAAGACGTTATATCAAATCACATAAAAGAAAATAACCTAGAAAATAAAGACTTTGGAAAAATAATGGGTTTTCTTAAACAAAACTATAATAATAAAATTGATATGAATTTAGCTTCTAAAATTATCAAAAATATTTTCAAAGAATGACAGATGATAATATTAAGGAAGTTATAAACAGAACCTCTATTGTTGAGATTATAAACTCTACTGTACCTTTAAAGAAAAAAGGCAGTAATTATTTTGGTTTAAGTCCTTTTAAAAAAGAAAAAACTCCTTCTTTTTCTGTTAATGAAGAAAAAAAAATATTCCATTGTTTTAGCACCGGAGAACATGGAAATGTAATTGATTTTTTAATAAAAGTTAAAGGATATAGCTTTAAGGATGCACTGTATGAACTAGCAGATAAGGCTGGTATTGAAATAAGTTATAGATCATCAAAATTAAACAATATTATTTATGAAATTAATTCTTTAACAAAAGAATTATTTTATAAGAATTTATTAAATTCAAAAAAACACTTAGATTATTTACTTAAAAAAAGAAAGTTTAATATAGAAACTATAAATAAGTTTGAGTTAGGATCATCAGTAAATTCATTTGAACTTCAAAAAAAACTCTTGAATAATTTTGAAGTCAATAACTTAGTAGCAGCAGGGGTTTTTAGTAGAAATAACAACACTAAATTATTTTTTTCTAATAGAATCATGGTTCCAATAATTAATATGCAAAATAAAACCCTTGGATTTGGGGGAAGAGTAATTGATGATAGCTTACCAAAATATATTAATACAGCTGAAACAAAAATTTTTAAAAAAAAACAAATCTTATTTAATGAAAAAATACTTAATAAACAAAAAAGTAAAAAAATAATAATAGTTGAGGGTTACTTCGATGTTATTAAATTAGAGCAATTTGGTTTTTCAAACTGTTTAGCCCCTCTTGGCACATCAATAAATCATGAAAAATTAATTGAAATCACAAAGAAAGGATTTGAGATAATTGTATGTCTTGACGGAGATATAGCTGGAAGAAATGCCACTATAAGATTAATGAATAATTTACTTGCCGACAAAAATTTTGAGCTTGGAATAAAATTTGTTCTTTTACCTAAAAATATTGATCCCGATCAATTAATAGAGTCAAATATGTCTGATAAATTATATAAACTCATAGACCAACCATTATCGATCGAGGAGTTAATAGAAAAATATTTAGAAAAGTTTCATAAAAGTAATGATATTGATAGCCAGTTTAAAGGATCAAAGGTTTTAAAAAGTTTACTTAATAATATTTCAAACATAGATTTAAAAAAAATTTTAACTAACCACTTTAATAAAATAAGTTTAAATCAGACTACGTTAAAAAATAAGTCAAAATCAAACAACCAAAAATTCGAACTCAAATTTGATTTGAAGTCAAAATTTTCAGCAGCATTAATTATATTTTATATCGAAAACCTGTCGGATAGGGAAAGAGTATTTGACTTGATAGCTACAGCAAAATTTGATGGTAAATTTAGAGAAATTCGTGATTTGATAATCAAAAAAACTCTTTTCAAATCAACAACAATAGAGCTTTATGAAGAATTAGACTCTAAGGGATTGAATTTTACAAAAAATTTACTATTTTCTAATGAAGTTCGAAGGCTGTGTAGATTTGCATCACCTAAATTTAATGAAGATCCTTATAATGAAATTGAAAAAACAATTAGTTTTATAAATAGTTAATATGGTAAAGAAAAAAGTTAAAGCAAAAAAAACTAAAAAGAAAATTATAAAAAAAAAAGCTGTTATAGAAAAAAAAGCTAAACCATCAAAAATTAAGAAAAATTCTAAAGGTCAATCTAATCCTCTCGATTTAATTTTTAAAGAAAATGAAAGTCAGCTGATTTCATTAGTTACAAAAGAATTTGATAAAGAGTTAGCCTCAAAAGCAAAAACATATATTAAGTCTTACTCTAAAATTGAAGACTCTATAATTACTGTTGGTGATTTTTTAAATTATTTAGAAAACCTAGATGAAGATCTTTATAAATTATTCAAGGCATATACTGCAACTTCAGAATCAGAGCCATCTTCTTCCAACGAAGAATCAGAAGAAGAAGAAAAATCATCTAGTGTAAAAAGCGATGACCCAGTTCGCATGTATCTTAAGGAAATGGGTAATGTCGAGTTACTATCACGAGATGGCGAAATAGCAATCGCTAAAAGAATAGAGTCTGGATTGGATAGAATGATGAATTCAATTTTAGAGTGCCCAGCTTCAATAGACATTTTAAAAAAATGGATTGATCAAGTAAAGAATAACGAAATAAATTTAAGAGAAATAGTTGATTTCGATGAATATTTTAATGAAGATAATGATCCTTATTCTAACTCCTCTAAAAGAAAAGAAATCCAAAAAATAATTAATGATAAAAAGAAAGCTCTTTTAAAAGAAAAACAGCAATTGATGAAAGAGCAAGGTATTGAAATAGATAAAGAAAAACTTCAAGAAACTTCAAATGAAGAGGACATTGAAAATGAAAGTTTTTCTATTTCCATAATAGAAGAGTTCTATAAACCAGAGATATTAAAAAAATTAGATAGAGTTTTAGTTCTTTCTGAAAATATTACTAAAATTAAAAAAAATAAGAATATTAGAAAGATATCTGATTTAAAATCATTGAAGGAACTTAAGAAATATCAGGATGAAATACTTAATTATTTCAATGAGATTAAAATTAAGCCCTATAAACTAGAAGAAATAATCTCTCACCTTTATTCAATTAATAAAGAAATACAATCAAAAGAAGTATCATTATTAACATTAGCTACTCAAAATAAAATAAGTAGAGATTTATTTTTGAAGCACCATAATTTAAAAGACACATACACTCTCTACCAGAAACATATGATCTCTTCAAATGAGTCTTTTAAAGCTCTATTTCAAAAACATAGTCTTAAATTAAAAGAAATTTACAAAGAAATTTTAAGCCTATCTAAATTAGCAAATCAAAATACAATTGAATTTAAAGATAAGGTGAGAGAAATACAATCTGGTCAAAGAACGGCAAATCAGGCTAAAAAAGAAATGATCGAAGCTAACTTGCGTTTAGTTATATCAATTGCCAAAAAATATACCAACAGAGGACTTCAGTTTTTAGATCTTATTCAAGAGGGTAATATAGGATTAATGAAAGCTGTTGATAAATTTGAATACCGAAGAGGTTATAAATTTTCTACCTATGCAACTTGGTGGATAAGACAGGCTATTACTCGGTCAATAGCTGACCAAGCAAGAACCATTCGTATTCCAGTTCATATGATTGAAACAATAAATAAAATAGTAAGATCAAGTAGGCAATTAATCTTAGAGCTTGGCAGAGAACCAACTCCAGAGGAGTTATCCTCAAGACTTAAAATGCCAATAGAAAAAGTAAGGAAAGTTTTAAAAATCGCGAAAGAACCAGTGAGCTTAGAGACACCAATAGGTGACGATGACGATAGCTTTCTTGGTGATTTTATTGAGGATAAAAATGCAGTAATACCTGAAGATGCAGTTATGCAATTAAACCTTAGAGAAACTACTACTAAGATACTCTCAACCTTGACTCCAAGAGAGGAAAGGGTTTTGAGAATGAGATTTGGAATTGGAATGTCATCTGACCACACTTTAGAAGAGGTAGGTCAACAGTTCAGTGTAACAAGAGAAAGAATTAGGCAAATTGAGGCAAAGGCACTAAGAAAGTTAAAACATCCAATAAGATCAAAAAAACTTAAGTCTTTTATGGACTCATAATATTGTCCTTCCATTTAATTTCTTGTTTTTTTTTCATAAGATTATATTAGTAACAATTCTAATCATGGGCCTGTAGTTCAGTTGGTTAGAACGCGGTGCTCATAACGCCGTTGTCGCAGGTTCGAGTCCTGCCGGGCCCACCATCATTTTAAATTTAAATTTTTTGTATTTCTTTTACTAAAGCCTCTAGACTACCCTTATTTTTTCTAAGTATTTTATTAAATTCAGATTTTTTAGTTACAAAATAGGAAGTATTCTCGACAATCACATCGATAATTTTAAAAGATGTACCTGTATCTATTACTTTCCAATATAAATTAGCAGAGGATTTCTTATACGAAATTTCTGATTTTATTATGAAAATATCATCTTTTATATCAACATCTTGTAGAACTATTGAACTGGAAGAATTTGAATTAGCAAGCTTATAAATAGTCTTTATCAAATAATCTGTAAATGCATTTAAATATTCAGATAATTCAATTTCTGAGCTATTGTTAACAAGTTTTTCTCCAATGAGGCCATATGCAATTGACTTAATTGCAAAATTTTTATTTACGAAATACTTGTATTTTTCATAGTTTTCACTTTCAGTGCCCTCATTGTTGCTAATTATTTCTAAAAATTGACTTGACTCCTTCTCAAACCATTCTGACACCTCTGAGGCTTGAGTAGCAGAAAAAGAAAAAATAGTAGTTATGAGAATTAGTAAAATTTTCATAAATATAAGTAAATATAGTTTCGAAAACTATTCAATATATATTTTTGGTACAGGTAAGTTTTGTATATATTCCTCTTCTAGTTGAGCATTTCTATTTTGATAATAAATAGATTTGATCATTTCATACCTATCTGAAGACACATCTCGAACCTTATCAATTTGTTCATCTATTTCTACCCTTTCGTTTAAACCATTACCTATTGCGATATATTCTCTATTTGGAAGGTTGTTTGATAATGGATCTACAAAATATTCAATTACGTCTCCACTAAAATCTCTTACATTGCTTGGACCTATTATCGGTATTACAATGTAAGGGCCACTTGAAACACCACCTTTAGCGAGGGTAATTCCAAGATCAGTCTCATTTTTTTCCATACCTACTTTTGAGGCTAAATCAAAAGTGCCTAAGCTAGTGAGGGTATTAATAGTAAAGCGTCCAACAGAATTAAATGATTTATAAAATTCTCCCTGAAGAATAAAAGAAACTGTTCTTATTGGCTCCTTTAAATTACTAAAAAAATTAGAAACCCCTTTTTCTACTGGTTCAGGAGCAATAAATCTATAAGTTTTAACAATTGGTCGAATTGCAATATCATCAATAAAAAAATTAAAATTTAATACTAATCTATTTATTGGTTCAATAGGATCGTATATTTCATCATATGAAACTCCAGACTCAAATATCTGCTCATTAGAGTATAAAGAAGTAATTTTTAAAAAACTTACAGATATTAATATAAGAATTACTTTCAAATTTCTTTTCATTACTTAAAATTTACTTTTATTATATTACAATCAATTTATGGATTTTAGTAAATTAAATAAAGAACAAATAATTGCAGTCGAACACCAAAAGGGTCCACTTTTAGTGCTTTCAGGAGCAGGTACGGGTAAAACTAGAGTTTTAACATCAAGATTTGTATATATAGTTCAAAACCTTAAAGTTAATTTTAATGAAATTATAGCAGTAACATTTACAAATAAGGCAGCCAATGAGATCAAAGAAAGAGTAAATAGTGAACTAAAAAGTAGTATTGATTCTCCCTGGGTAGGTACTTTTCACTCTATATTTGTAAAATTTCTAAGGAAACACTCGGGTCTAGTAAATTTAAAGTCTAATTTTACCATATTAGATATAGACGATCAAAAAAAATTATTAAAGCAAGTTTTAGATTATTGCAAAATTGACAAAGATGTTAGTGAAGGAATATATCATAATGAAATCCAAAATTTAAAAGATAATAAGATACTATTTAATGAAAATAAAAAAATTAATAAAATTTCATCTCTTGAAAAATTAGATGAAATTTATTCTTATTATCAACAAAGACTGGTTGAAATAAATGCAGTAGACTTTGGTGATATTCTTTTACACAGTTATAACATACTGTTCAATAACAAAGATATTCAGAAATCTTATAAAGATTTTATCAAACATATTCTTATTGATGAGTTTCAAGATACAAACTTAATTCAATATGATTTAATAAAACTAATATTAAACTCAGAAAATAATTTATTTTGTGTTGGAGATGATGATCAATCAATTTATGCATGGCGCGGCGCAAACATAGATAATATTATCAATTTTCCAAAAGAATTTAATTCTTCTGTAGTTCGATTAACAAAAAATTATCGATCAAATAATTCAATTTTAGAAGCTGCTGCTTGTATTATAAGTAACAATAAAAATAGATTAGGCAAAGACCTAGTTAGTTTTAATAAAAATATACCAGAACAAAAAATCAACTTAAATTCATTTTACTCTCAAGAAGAGGAGTCATTATGGATATCAGATGATATATCTAAAAAGTTTCAAGAAAATAATAGTATTGGCATTTTAGTTAGATTAACCGCCCAAATGAGAAGTATTGAGGACAAGTTAATAAAATTTGCTTTACCATATGAAATTATTGGAGGTCCAAGATTTTTCGAAAGAAAGGAAATCAAAGACATCTTGGCTTATCTAAAACTTGCTAATAGTATTCAAGATGATCTATCTTTCGAAAGAGTTATTAATCTGCCTAAAAGAGGAATAGGCGATCAATCAGTAAAACTAATAGTTGATAACGCTAGAGAAAAAAAAATATCATTTTTTGAATCTTTAATGTCTTTATCTGAAGAAAATAAATTACCAGGATCTCTCATCGTAAAAACTAAAACATTCATTGACATTATAAAAAAAACATCAGATCTCATTAACAAAACAAATCTTGAAGATATAGGAATTTTTATAATTGAGGAGTCAGGATATTTACAAATGTTAGAAAATGAAAAAAACAAATTGAAACAAATAGAGAATGAATCAAGGATAGATAATTTAAAAGAATTTGTGAATGCTCTTTCAGAATTTGATAATTTAGATGACTTTTTAGAACATGTCGGTTTGGTTAATGAAAACCAAAAAAAAACATATTCAAATTCTGTAAAACTAATGACATTACATGCTGCTAAAGGATTAGAATTTGATCACGTTTACTTACCTGGTTGGGAGGAGGGTATTTTTCCAAGTTCTCGTGCATTGGAACAAAACTCAACAAAATCGCTAGAAGAAGAAAGAAGACTTGCCTATGTTGGAATTACCAGAGCAAAGTTTGATCTAAATTTAAGTTATGCAACTTCAAGATATACATATGGTATAAATAATTACTCATTGCCATCTAGGTTTTTGAATGAAATTTCAAAAATTGAAAAAAATACCTCTAACACAATAGAAAATTACTCATCCTCACACTTTAATAAAAAGATTACATCCGACAATACACAATTAAGCCCCGGAAAAAAAAGAATGCTAGAATTTTTAAAAAAAAATAGTAAATGAGACCTCATATTATTAAAAAATTTTTAAAAGATAATAATAAAGATTTTTATCTTATTACTAATAATGATTTGCATCTTAATGAAAGTCCAAATTTAGATTTAAAAGACATCTATAAATTATTTAAATTTGATTGTACTAGGGGATATATACTTTTTTTTCGCAATAAATATGTTTTTTTTACTGACTCTCGTTACACCTTAGCAGCTAAAAAATTTTTTAAAAACAAATGTGAAATATACAATTTAGCTAAAACTTCAATTGTTGAATATTTAATCAAGCAAAATAAAAAATTATCAGGTATCTTAGACTCTAAATTAATTTCAGTAAAAGAATTTAAAGAAATAAATTCAAATTTAGAAAAAAATAGAATTAATATTCATTTTCTATCAAAAAATTTTTTTAAAAAAAATTACTATCCAAATTTTAATATTGCATATCCACTTAGTATGCCAAAATATTTAATACCAAGACCATTAAATAAAAATTTAAAAAACATCAAGAATAAGCTTAAAACTCAAGGGATATTAATTTGGAATAATGCTCATGTAGCATATTTATTAAATCTAAGATCATTTGAATTAGTGAATTCTACTAAACCATTTGCAGGTTTGTTTATCCCAAAAAAAAATGTTAAACCACTTTTAATAACAAATAATTTTAATTTAAAAAAAATAACAAAAATTAGAAATAATTTTAATATTTTTAGAGAAGAAAAATTTATTAAATATCTTAAATTATCGAAATTTAAAAATATTGAAACCTCTTATGAATATCTAAATCTAAGTACATTTATGCGATTATCTAATTTTTTAAATATTAATGAGACTAAAATAAACATTTCTAAATATATGGGTATCAAAACAAAAAAAGAGATAAAAAATATAAAAAATTGCCATATTGAAGACGGCTTTGCTGTTCTTAAATTTATTATTGATTTAAAACAGAAAAACATTAGACCAAAAAATGAATATGAGATTTCAGAATATTTGTACAACAAAAGAAAAGAGGGTATCAATTTTTTTAGAAATTCTTTTGATTATATTAGTGCATATGACTCAAACGCTGCCATTGTTCATTATAAACCACCTCCAAAGAAATCTTTATCATCAAAAAATAGAAATATTTTATTAATTGACTCTGGCGCTCAATATTTAGAGGGAACCACTGATATTACAAGGGTTATTAAAGTTGGAACTAAAAATTTACCTAAAGTGAAATATTTTTATACTTATCTATTAAAATCTTTAATTAAAATAGAAAATAAAATATTCCCAAAAAATACTAAAGCATCAGAAATAGACTCATTTATAAGAAATTATCTTTCTAAATATAAATTATATTATAGCCATGGGACAGGCCATGGAGTTGGAAATTTTGGAGATGTACATGAAAAATATCCAATTATTTCTCAAAAATCTGAGGATTACTTAACTAACAATAATATATTTTCTATTGAACCTGGGCACTATGTCGAGGGCAAATTTGGTCTGAGAATAGAAAATTTATATATAACAGAAAATTTTAATAATTGCATGAGACTAAAGAATATTACATTTGTTCCATATGATTTAAACTTAGTTGATTTTAAGTTAATTACAAAGTACGAGAAGAATTATATCAAAAGATATCATAAGAGAATTTATCAAACTTTCCAACCAAGATTAAGTAATGAACATAAGAAATATTTTTTTAAAAATTTAATTAATAAGATTTAAAAAGTCTTTTTCATTTAAAATATTAATTTTTAATTCTTTTGCTTTTTTTAATTTAGAACCAGATTTTTCTCCAAATACCAGAATATCTAAATTTTTCGAAACGTTTGAAGCAATTTTATATCCCTTTTTTTTTGCTAGTTCTTTTGCTCTATCTCTTGACATCTTTTGAAGTGTACCAGTAAATAATATACTCTTATTAAGACTGGTTTCATTTTCCTCAATTTCCTCAATTTGAATTATGTCAAGTATCGCAAATGACTCCTCAAGACTGCTTTTATTAGAAAAATAAGTAATAAAAGAATTTATAGCTTTTTCTCCTAATCCATCAATATTTTCGAGTTGCTCTCTCAGTTTTTTTGATAGAATAAAGTTTTTAAATCTAGTTTTATTTTTAAAATATAAAGATATAAGCTCAGAATTATTTTCACCCAAATACCTAAGACCAAGAGAGTATAAATATCTTGATAAAGAGGTAATCTTGGATTTGTTTATTGAGTCAATGAGATTAAAAAAAGACTTTTCACCAAATCCCTCAAGCTTAATTATCTTATCTTTATGATTTTCTAATCTATAAATATCAAATTTGTTTGATATTAATTTAAGACTAATAAATTTTTCAATTAATTTTTCTCCAAGGCCATCTATATTCATAGCTTTTTTGGATACAAAGTGCTTTAAATCTTCTAATTTTTGATATTTGCATGCATTTTTTTCAGCACTACACCTTTGAACCGCTTCACCATCAATCTTTATAATTTTTGATCCACATAAACATTTATTTGGTACATCAAATTTTTTATTAGTTTTTTTCCTTTTATTTAAATCTACTTTTGAAATATATGGGATTACATCACCAGCTCTCTTAACCCAAACATAATCATAAATTCTTATATCTTTTCTAATAACTTCATCAAAATTATGAAGAGTTGCATTTGATACAATCACACCTCCAATGTTGATTGGCTTTAATCTTGCAACAGGTGTGATTGCCCCAGTTCTTCCAATTTGAAGCTCTATTTTTTCAACTTGTGTCAGCGCTTCCTCAGAACTAAATTTAGCTGCTATTGCCCATCTGGGGAACTTATTAGTGTTACCTAACATTCTTTGTAAATTTAAATCACTAATCTTGATTACCATCCCATCTATATCAAAATCTATTGAGGTTCTTTTTTTCTCAATTTCCGAGATGTAATTGTATATATCTTCTAAACTACTGTATTTTTTAGCATAACCAGTTTTATTAAAATTATTATTTTTGCAAAAACTTAAAAAATCTTCAAAGTTAAAAAATTCTTCTTCATTAGAAAATTTACCATATCCATGTGGTATGAATCTTAAAGGTCTGTCTTTAGTGATTTTACTATTAATTTGACGAAGAGATCCTGAGGCGGCGTTTCTTGGATTTGAAAATTGATTTTTTTTTTCAAATTGTTTATTTAATTTTTCAAAATCTTTTCTTTTAAAAAAAACCTCTCCTCTTATTTCTATAAGCTTAGATTTACAATTTTTTAAAATAATGGGTATCCCTTTAATACCTGTCACATTTTGTGTTATATCTTCTCCTATTATACCATCTCCCCTAGTTATGGCTTTAAATAACTTATTATCTTTATATACAAGTGATAAAGAAACCCCATCAATTTTACAATCCACATTAAATATATAATTTGAATTTTGTTTTTTTAAATAATTACTAGCTTTATCAAAAAAATCCTTTGAGTCACTTAGATTAAAACTATTTGAAAGTGATAACATTGGTTCATAGTGTTTAAATTTTTCAAATTTTGATGAAGGAGTTGCACCAATGCCTAAATTGTCAAATTTTTTTAATTCAGGGTTTTTTGATAGTAAATAATCATACTCTCTCTTTAGATCGTCATATTGTGAGTCATTAATTGTAGGATTTGAGTTGTAATATTGTCTATTATATCTTTTTAACTTATCTCTTAATTTAATAAGGCTATCTTTTGTTTTCATTTTTTTTAATTTTGAAGTAAATCTGAGGCAACTTTTCTAGTAGTCTCGGTAATCTTAGTTCCACTTATTAAACTTGCTATTTCATCAATTCTTGATTTATCATTTAACTCAATAATTTGACTAGTCATTTCATCATCTTTTATAATTTTCTCAATTTTCCAATGTTTGTGAGCCTTTGAAGCTACTTGAGGTGAATGTGTTATAGCTATAACTTGATTTTTTTTTGAAATATTATTTATCTTTTCAGAGACATTAGATGCAATTTGCCCACTCAAACCACTGTCTACTTCATCAAAAATAAGGGTTAAATTGTTATCATTATTAGCTGACAATGATTTAATAATTAGAAGTAATCGTGACAACTCACCTCCAGACGCTACTTTTTTTATTGTATTAAATTCAGAATTTTTATTTGTTCTAAATAAGACGTCTAGTTCATCATATCCTTGGGAGTTATAATCTTTTTCATCTTTCTCTGAAAACTTAAATATAAGTTCACCTTGTTCAATATTTACAATTGGAAGTTGTTTATTAATATTTTCAGATATTTTTTTTGACTCTTTCTTTCTTAAATTTGAAACTTTTAAAGCTTCATTTTTGAAATTATTAAGAGCATTAGCATAATTATCAAAAAGTGTTTTTTTCTCTCTGTCAAAATTTTCAAGGGTGTTTATTTCATTTAATATTTCATCTTTAATTGAAAATAAACTCTTTGGTTCTACTTCAAAGAATTTTGATAGTTGTTGATATTGATAAATCTTTTCATCAATTTCATCAAAATCAATTTCAACATAATCCTCAGAATTAAATTTATTTTCTAATTCATTAATTAATTCATTAATATCTAAAATTGATGAAGAAAATTTTTGAGAAATATCAGAGTACTCTTCATTTATATCATTTAATTTATTTAAATTTTTTTCTATTAAACCTAAGTGATCATTTGAATTAAAATTTGAAATCAAGTTTTTAATTTCGTTAGATATTTCACTATATTTTTTAATATTTTTATTCAAGTTCCTTTTGTTTAATAGTTCTTCGTATTCGTTTTCAGTTGGATTTAAGATTTTAATTTTATTATTTCTGATTTTTAATATTTCTAGTTTTTCTTTTATATTTTTTTCACTATTTAAATGAGCTAAATAAATACTCTTGGATTTTTTAAATTTTTCAAATTTAGAATTTAAATCATTCACTTCAATTTTACCAATATTGTCTATAAACCTTAGAAAATATTTATTATCAAAAAGTTCTTGTTGTTCAAAATTTTCTTGAAATTCAATTACATTATTTAAAATCCCTTTTATGATATTTAAAGGTTTTATTTCACCGTTTACTAATAATTTTGATTTTTGACTTGAGTTTATCTGTCTTTCTAATATTAAATAATCATCCTCAACATTAATATTGTGCTTATCCAGGTTTTTTTTAATTAAATTATTGATTTCAAAAACTGCTTTTATAGATGACATTTCACCATCTTTTAAATTAAGACTACTTTGATTTTTTCCACCTAGAGCTAATTTTAGACCTTCAATTATAATGGATTTCCCTGCACCTGTCTCACCTGTAAATGCATTGAAACCATTAATAAAATTGATAGATATTTTTTTTATTAAAAGAAAATTTTTAATTTCTAACGAAACTAACATTAATGTTACTCTATAGCTTGAATTGAAATATTATTAGTATCTATTTCTCTTTCTTTATTAATTATTCTGATTGGATTGAATTTTTCAAACCATTTTTCATCATCTTTTATTTCGTCCAAGCCATTTATGATTTTATATGATTTCTTATACCACTCACTATTTGGAAAATTATATGCTAAGATCGAAGCATATTTTTTTGCTAATTCATATTCATCGATTAGGTAATATATTTTACTCAATAGAAATAATGTTTCTTCCACTGAAATACTTGTACTATGATTATCAAATATATCATTAAGATATAGTAACGAACCATCATTATTTTTTCTTTCAAAATAATATTTTGCAATTTTTAATTTATTTGCAGCCAAATTATCATTAATTAATTTTATCTTTGTAATAATATCTATTTCATACTTACTATTTGGATAAGCATTTAAAATAAAATTAAATTTTTCTAACGCTATTTCAGAATTATATTGTGAATAGTCAGTTTTTTTCATTACTACATAATATGACATTGCCTCTAGATAATTCGCGTAAACTATATCTTTGCTACCTGGATAATAGTTTTTGTACATTTCAGCAAGTACTCTTGTCTTTTCGTAATCTTTTTGTAAAAAGTTTATATAAGCGTTTAAAAGAATACTCTTTTTTGCATATAAGCTGCTTGGATATAGAACTTCTATTTTGTCTAACTCAACTAAAGCTAAATCTAGCAGTCCGTCATCAATACGCTGTTTTGCTAAATTAAATAATTCATAATCTTTAAGGGTATTATTTTCATAAAGACTTTGATCATTTTTATTTTCATCTTTATCATATGAGGAACATGAAACTAAAAATACTGAAACTAATATAAGAATCTGCTTTTTCACGAATGAATTATAGCTCTAGAAAAAAAAATAAAATAGTCAAATATGTAGTGATTCATTACACTGGTATGAAAAGTCTTACTTTAGCATACCAAAAATTGTTGAGTGAAAAATCCTTTGTAAGCGCTCATTACTTGATTTCAAGGGATGGTACAATATTCAATTTACTGTGCCCTAGCTATAAAGCGTGGCATAGTGGAAAATCCAAATGGAAAAAAAATAATAACATTAATGATTATTCAATTGGAATTGAACTTGAAAATAAAGGTCATGAATTTGGGTATTCAAATTTTACGAATATTCAATATTTATCTTTGAAAAGACTAATTAACTTTATAAAGAAAAATTTTAATATTTTAGATGAAAATATTATTTTTCATTCTGATATTGCCCCAAATAGAAAACAAGATCCCGGGGAAAAATTTTTTATAAAAAAAATTGGAATTAATAGATTCAAATTTAATAAAGAGTCAGAGAAAAAATACAGTCTCTACGAACTATTAATTTTATATGGTTTTCACAAATACTATGTAAAAAAATATAAAAAATCCTGTATTCGTGCAGTTAAAAGATCATTAAACTATAAAATAATAACATCTTCTCAATCCAAAAAATTCTTAAAAGACTTTTATAATTTATTATTTTGTTAATTTTATGTATTATAAACATGGGTAGTGTGCAGTCGCTTTGTTTATCAAAGAGGAAAGTCTGAGCTCACGTAGAAAGTGGTAACGGATAACATCCGTCGAGGGTAACCTTAGGGAAAGTGCAACAGAAATAAACCGCCGTTAGGTAAGGGTGAAATGGTGAGGTAAGAGCTTACCGGATATTTAAAAAATATCGCAACATGCAAACCCTATCACGAGTAAGATCAAATAGAGGCTAAAACTTTTTCTACAGTTGGCCTGGGTTGATCGCTAGAGTTAATTAGTAATAGTTAATCTAGATAAATGACTGCAATTTTCATTAATACAGAACTCAGCTTATAGCTACCCATTGCTATTTACTATTTTTTAAAAATCCCATATAATCCCATAAAATACCATGTTAATTTTTTTATCTTCTTTTTATGGCATTATTGACTCAAAAAATAGGGTTTCTATCCCATCTCCTTTTAGATCGATAATAAAAAGTTCAAAAGAAAAAACGTTTATATTTAAAAGTTTGAAATATGAATGTCTTGAAATACATTTATCTTCCAAAATTAATTCATTATTTAAAAATTTTGATGAAAAAGATTTTTTTTCAAAAAAAAATGATCATTTTAAAACCGCAATACTTTCTGACTTAGAAGAAATAACAATCGATAAAGAGGGAAGATTTATAGTAAAAGAACATCTTCAAAAATTTTCAAAATTATCTAAAGACATTTTATACATAGGTAAAGGAAATCACTTTGAAATTTGGGAAAAAAAATTAGGAGAAAATCATAAAAAAATTTCTAGAGCAAAATTCAAATGATATTAGACAATCACATACCTATAATGACAAATGAAATTTTATCATTCATTGATGGAAAAAAAAACTTATCAATTTTAGATTGTACATTTGGAGGTGGCGGACATTCTAAAATGTTTTTAGAAAGAGGTCATTTTGTTACTGCTATTGATCAAGATAATAATTCTTTAATGATAGCAAAAAGGTTAAAAAAAAGTTTTCCTAATATATTTTTTCATAAATCAAATTTTAAAGATATTGACTTATTAAGTTTAAAATTTAAAAAATTTAATTTTATTTTATTGGATCTTGGATTTTCATCCAATCAATTGGATAACGATAATATTGGCTTATCATTTAAAGTAAATTCTGATTTGAACATGAACTATCTTTGTAGTGATTTAGATGCATTTAAAATATTGAATTATTATGATGAAGAAGATCTCCATAGAGTTTTTCATTCATATGGTGAAATTAATCAGTCTGAAAAGTTATCAAAATATATTGTTCAACAAAGATCAGTTAAAAAGATAAAAACTAACTTTGAATTTATTGAAATTTTGAGAAACAGTGGAGTTAATTTTAGATCAAAAAAAATACATTTTGCAACTCAAGCATTTCAAGCTTTAAGGATTGAAACTAATAATGAATTAGAAAATCTTATATTATTCTTAAAAAAGGTTCATAAATACATACAAATAGATGGACATTTAGCTATAATTTCTTTTCACAGCTTAGAAGACAGAATAGTCAAAAACTTCTTTAAAAATAATAGAGTAAACAAAAACAATAAATATTATAATGATGAAAATTGGGGTTTTGAAATTTTAACAAAAAAACCTTTAACCGCATCAAAACCTGAAATTATTAAAAATAATCGATCTAGATCTGCAAAATTAAGAGTTGGGAGATTTATGAATTGATTAATCATATCTCTAAATTCTTTTTGATATTCATTTTTATTATTTTGTTTTTAAGTTTTAAAAATCAAATAAAAATAATGGAAAATGATTTGTTGCACTTAAAAAAAAATTATAACAATGAACTTCAAATCCTAATTAATAAAGAAATACTTCTCACTAAACAAATAAACAAACTAAAAATAAATGTTAATAATAATTTAGAGTTTATTGAAAATAATAAAATCATTAAATTTAATAGAAATGAGTTTGATGACTTTACTATAATAAAGGTCAATTATGTTCAACCTGAGTAATGAGACAGACTATAAATTACTATCTAAAACAAAAAATTATTATAATTTCTTCATTTTAACTATTTTATTTCTTTTTATTTCTATTTTTATTCGATTAGTTATTTTAAGTTTAGATAATGAAACCAATAATTCGCAATTTAGTTCAAGAGATACGACTCTAAAAATATTACCCACAATTTACGATTTTAATAAAAAAACATTAGCATACTCCAGTTACAACTTTTCAATTAAAAATATAAAAAATAAAGTGGAATATTTAAAAAGAGATGTGCCTCTAAATGATATTTTAGAATTAATTTATGAGGGTGATCCTTATATTAAGTTTGAAAAAATTCTCACAAGAAGATACCCATACAGTTCGATAACTAATAATATGATTGGTCATACAAATATTGAGCATAAGGGGGTATCTTTAATTGAAAAATATATAGACAAAAATAGTAATGATATTGAACTATCGTTAGATATTCAGATACAAAAAAAAATACATGACTCCTTATCTAATGACACAAATAATTTAAGCCCAGACTATGCCATGAATATTTTAATTGACCTAAATTCTGAAGAAATTGTTAGCAATGTTTTTTTAGATAACAGGAACTCAAATAGATTCGATCAATCACTATTGCCCTTGAAGGACTTAAAATATGATTTTGGATCTGTCTTTAAAACATTTACTATTTATTCTGCTATTAAAAATCAAAAAATTGAATTGCATGAATACTTTGATGTAGATCAACCTGTATACATTGGAGATAAAATAATAAACGACTTCCCAGGAAATAGTAAAATACCAATGCAAGTAAAAGATATATTGAAAAAATCATCAAATAGGGGAGCAATTTTAATAAGTAGAAATTTAGACTGTCAAAATGAATTTAAATTTGATTTAGATCGAATAGGCCTTTTACAATCTGCAAGCATTGGATTTGGTTTAATATCTGTTGAGCCAACAGTAAACAATTTTAGGGGAAGTTACTGTGATAATATTCCTTTTGGTTATGGTTTATCTGTAACACCAATACAATTAATAAATGCTTATGGAAAAATAATAACCGGTAGAAATAATTTTCAAGCTACTTTTGAAAAAAAAAATAAGAATAATAAAAATCAATATAATCAAATTTCTAGCACATTAAACAAACTTCTATTTTATGCTAATGAAACAGACGATGATCTTTATAGAGACTTTTTAGTTGCTGGAAAAACAGGCACAGCTGATCAAAATATTTCTAATGGTAAAAAAATTCAAAATGTTACTTACATAAGCTTTTTCCCATACAATAATCCTAAATATTTAAATTTAACATTTATGCAAAACCCTAAAGAAAAGTATGGAAAATATATGACTGCTGGAAATACTGTTAAACCAGCATTTTTTAATATTTTGAGAGAGATATATATGTATCTTGACTTATCTATAATCAATACTCGTAGAACAGATATTTAATGAATTTAAATGATTTAAAAAATTGTGGTTATAATATTGTCACTAATTGGCAAGAATGTAACTCAAAATCTATTTTCATTTTAAATACTAATGAGATAAAAAAATTTTTAGATTACAAGAAATTAGCTTCTAAAAGAAAATGTAAATACATAATTTGTGATATTAAATTTAAAAATAAAGTAAAACAAAATCAAATTAAATTTTTTTTTTATAAAACACAAAATGATTTGTTTGAAATAGCAAAAATATTTTATTGTTTTAATAATCTTAAAATTATATTCGTTACAGGCACAAATGGCAAAACCTCTATTGCCTACGGTGCAAATATATTATTTAATATTAATGGATATAAGTCTTGCTATATTGGGACATTAGGTTTTTACATTAATAAAAAAAAAATAAAGAGTCTAAACAATACTACACCATCATACTTTGAAATACTTAATTTAATTAAAATAGCATGTAATTATAAAGTTAAATACGTATTTATCGAGGTTTCAAGCATTGGTTATAGTGAGGGTAGAATTGGAAATTTGAAATATAATTTCTGTGTATTAACTAATTTAAAATCTGATCATCTTGATTATCATAAAAATTTAAAAAGTTATCACTTAGCAAAAGTTAATCTTATTAAAAGTCACAGATCAAAAAACTCAATTTTATTTTTACAAGATGATAATTTAAAAAATAAATTCAATAACTTTAATCAAATAATTACTCAAGGTACCTTTTTATCAAAAAATAAAATTTCGATAATTCACAAAAAGTTAGGTAAATTTCAAATATCTACAAAAAATAGATCCTATCAAATTGATAGCTTTAACGATTATATGATCAAAAATATTATTACTATTTTAATGTTGTATGACAAATTGTTTAAACTACTCCCATTAAAGATAAATAAATCAATATTTCCACCTGGGAGGTCAGAAATTATTTATAATAAAAAAAATAAAATCATAATAATAGATTATGCTCATTCAAAAGATGCTTACGAAAATTTATTATGTAAATTACCCCTTTTTAATAAGAATATAATTATAATTTATGGATGTGGCGGAGATAGAGATAAAAAGAAAAGACCGCAAATTGCTAAAGTTGTCTCAAAATATACTAACTTACAAATCATAACAGATGATAATCCCAGAAATGAAAATCCAGCTTCAATTAGAAAGTCTCTTCTAAAATACTCATCAAACCCAATTGAGGTGCCAAGTAGAAGAATGGCTATAAAATTTGGTATAAGATATATAAAAAAAAATGATGGCATTTTGATTATAGCTGGAAAGGGACATGAGGATACTCAAAACTATAAAGACAAATACTATTTATTTAATGACAAATTGATTTCATCTAATTATGCAAAAAATTTATAAAATTATTTATCAATTAAAATCAAAATACAATTCCAATATAGTCTTTGACACAAGACTCTTAAAAAAAAATGATATTTTTATTGGTCTAAAATCAAAAAATAATGATGGTAACTTGTATTATAACAAAGCAATTAAAAAGGAAGCATCTTTGGTAATTGTAAATGTAAAAAAAAAGCACCCTAAATTATTTTATGCAAAAGATACTCAAATATTTATCAAAAACTTTTGTCAATTTATAATTAACTCTTATAAAGGTAAAATTATTGCAGTAACCGGATCTGTAGGTAAAACAACAATCAAAGAAAATATTTATCACATACTTAAAAATAATAATTTTAATACATACAGATCTTATAAAAATTATAATAATATTCAGGGATTACAATTCTCTATTATGAATATGAGTTTGAGTAGCAATTACTCTGTGTTTGAATTAGGAATTAATGGCTCTAATGAAATGACTAATCTAATTAAAACCTTACAACCACATTATTGCCTAGTTACAGGAATTGAAAATTCTCATATTGGTAACTTCAAAAATTTTAATCATCTTATAGATAATAAATTAAAAATTTTTAATTCAAAAAGACTAATTATGGGGTTAATTAATTTTAATTATGAACCTTATTACATAAAAGGTAAAATTAATTCTAAAGTAAAACTTATAAATATTGATAACTTGAAAAAAAATATTTATAAAAATAAAAAAAATTTCTTAATTGATTTTAAGATTAATAAAAAAAAATATTCAATTAATTCGTCAAGGGGTGATTTTTGTATTAATTTAGCTATAATCTCTTTTTTATTCATAAAAACTTTTATAAAAAAAATAAAAATTAATAATTTTTTTTATAGTGAATCTATTATTGAGTCTAGGGGTAAAGAAGTTTTAACTTATATAGGAAATAAAAGAATTTGTTTTTATGATCATAGTTACAATGCTAGCCCATTTTCACTCAATAAACAAATCCTTATATTTCATGAGAGAAAAGTTAAACAAAAAATTTATATTTTGGGATCTATGAAGGAGCTAGGGTCTCAGACAGATTTTTTTCATATGCAAATAATTAAATTGGTTATTAATTTAAATTTAACAAAAATTATTTTTGTAGGAGACGAATTCTATAAATTTAAAAAAAGGTTTAATAAATTCATATTTTATAAAAACTATACTCCAGCTTTGAAATACTTTAATAAAGAAATTGATAATATAAAAAATATATTTGTTATGGGCTCAAGATCAAACCAACTAGATAGGCTAATAAAAGAATATGTTAAGTGATCTATTATTTTCTTTTAAAGACTCTGAATTTTTATTCAATTTATTTGGTTATATTTCTTTTAGATCAGGTTTATCTTTAGTTTCATCTTTTTTTATTGTCTTAATATTGATGCCATACTGGATTAAAATTCAAAATAGAATTTTTCCAGGTGGACAACCTATACGAAATGATGGTCCAGAAACACATTATCATAAGAAAGGAACACCAGCATTGGGTGGTGTTCTAATACTTTTTTCAGTAATTTTAAGTTCGATTTTGTGGACTTCAAATTTTTCAAGTTATAACTATATATTAATTTTGACGCTAATTTTATTTGGCTTAATTGGTTTTTTTGACGATTTTAAAAAAGTCAAATTTGGAAAGGGTATTTCTACTAAAATTAAATTCTCATGTCAGCTACTAGCCACATTAGCAATCTATTTTATAATTAAATATAATGGTTTCGATCTAAATAAATTTAGTATTCCTTTTTTAAAAAATGTTTCAATTGAAATAGGTTATTTCTATTTTATTTTAATATTATTAATTGTTATCGGTTCAACCAATGCGACTAATTTAACGGACGGTCTTGATGGTTTAGTTTCAATGCCTTTGATATTTGTATTTCTTACATTTGCTATATTTGCATACGTACTGGGGAATATAAATTTTTCAGATTATCTTTTGGTCAATTACATTAAGGGATCAGGGGAAATAGTAATTTTTTGTACCTCAGCAATTGGAGCTTTGCTTGGATTCTTATGGTTTAATTCAAGTCCTGCATCTATTTTTATGGGTGATACTGGATCACAATCATTAGGAGCTTCACTTGCTGTGACTTCTATCCTTTTAAAACAAGAAATAGTATTGGCTGTCGCTGGTGGCCTCTTTGTGATCGAAGCAATATCAGTTATGTTACAAGTTACATATTTTAAAATTTCAAAAGGCAAAAGAATTTTTTTGATGGCACCTCTTCATCATCATTATGAAAAAAAAGGTTTATCAGAACAAAAAATAGTTATTAGATTTTGGATTTTAAGCTTTCTTTTTTGTTTATTAGCTTTATCTCTTTTGAAAATAAGATAATTGATAAATTTAAAAAAAAAATTCTTAATATATGGCTATGGTATAACTGGTAAATCAGTTGAGAAATACTTTATAAATAATAATTGTAATTACAATATTTATGATGATCATCAAAAAATTAGTAATAAAAAAGTAATTAGTAAAAAATATTTATTAAATAAAATTAATGAATATGCTTATTTTGTGGTATCTCCTTCAATAAAGATTGAAAAGAGTCACTTTTTATACAAGCACAAAAACAAAATTTTGATTGATCTAGATTTTTTAAGTTTAGAGATATCTTCGCAAAAAATAATTGCTATAACTGGTACAGAGGGAAAATCTTCTACATGTAATTATATTTCACAAATTCTCTCCAAAAAATATAATACAAAAATTATTGGTAATTTTGGAAACACTATTTTAGATAAAAAAAATTTAAAACATTATTTATCTAAAATTGATATTTTAATAATTGAATTAAGTTCATTTCAATTAGATAAATTAAAATCTATAAAATTTCATTATGCACTCATTACAAATATTTCTAGTGATCATTTGGATTATCATAGAAATAATAGAAATTATGTTAAATCTAAATTTCGAATACAAAATTATTTATCTGATAAGTCTTATTTTTTTTTATCAAGAAAAATTTATTTAAAATATCGAAAATTAATTAAAATAAATAAAAAAAGAATAATTCTTAATACCGATGAGGTGCCTTTTACAAAAGATCTTCATGGTCATATTGAAAAACTCAATTTGAACTCAATTAAAAAACTAATAAATATCATAGATCCGAAAATAAAATATAAAAACCTTAAGTTTAAAAATAACTTAATATTTAGAAATCAACTTATTTATGCAAAAAATAATCTAAAAGTCTATAATGATAGTAAGTGTACTAACTTAAACAATGCAATATATAAAAATAATTTAATAAATAGTTTTCAAAAAATTCTTATTCTTGGTGGTAAATTAAAAAAACAAGATGATAACATCAAATTTAATGTCACAAATACTTTAGTATTAATATTTGGACACCAGAATAATTTATTTTATGATCGTCTAAATTTTGTTAATTCAAATTATTTCAAATTTAATAATTTAGATTTATTAATAGATTTTTTAAAATTAGCAATAAAAAATCACAATTTTAAATATATACTTTTTTCTCCGGGTGGTGAGTCCTATGATGTTTACAAAGATTATTTGGATCGGGGAGAACATTTTAACCAATTAATCAAAAAAGTATTATTTTGAAAAACATTCTATTTAGAGATGATCAAAGTTTTATAGGATCTAATTGGTATATATTATCAAAAAAGCTATTTATCATTCCTTTTATTTTATCTTTTATTGGTGTTCTTGCTATTTATTCTCTAATAGGCACTGAGTATTCAATCTTATTAATAATTAAACATATTATTTTTTTGTCTATATCTCTAATAGTTTTGATTTTTTTATCATTGCTTCCAAAAAACGATTTGAGAAAAATTTTGAATATTATGTGTATTTTTTTTATTTTACTTTTATCAATTGTTCCAATTTTTGGATATGAAATTAAAGGAGCAACAAGATGGATAAGCTTTAATTTTTTTTCTATTCAGCCCTCTGAGCTATTGAAGGGCCCCATTGTTTGTATGTTCTCATGGTTCTGTTATTTATATATCAAGACTAATAATAAAATATATTTATTTGTTAGTTTTATTACAATTTTTGTTGTTGTCATATTACTACTAATTCAACCAGATATAGGTACTTTGTTAATTTATATATCTATTATTTCTTTGATCTTAATTTTGTATTTCAGAAATCTTAAACTTTTAATTTTGTTAGGTTTTATAGGAGTATTTTTTTTATTAATAACGTATTTTTTCTTTGATCATGTAGCTTATAGAATTGATAATTTTTTAGATGGCGATAATTCTCAAGTATCAAAAAGTCTATCGGCAATTAAGACAGGTGGTATTTTTGGTGTAGGATTGGGCGAGGGACAACTTAAATATTTAATTCCTGAGTCTCATAACGATTTTATATTTGCTATTTTAATTGAAGAATTCGGGGTTTTATTTGGATTATTTTTATCTTTTTTATATCCAGTGTTTTTTATATTAGCTAGAAGGTCTATTACTAATCCTTCAAACCTATTTATATCTAACACAATTTTCAGTCTATGTTTTTTGATGTGCTTACAAGCATTTATAAATATAGGTTCATCTATAAAATTAATACCTCCAACAGGAATGACATTGCCATTTATTAGCTATGGAGGCTCATCAATGCTTTCTTATGCGATAATATTTGGTACAGTCATCAACTTTAGTAAAAATGAAGAGAGTACTACAAATAATTCACAGTGAAATAGCAGACGTAAGTGTAATTTCAAAATTTTTTCAAAAAAAATATCAATCGTCTACAATTTTTTATAAAAATCTTCATTTCTTAAAAAAAAAAGATATCGATCAATTTGATTTATTTATAATTCATGGAGGAAAACAGAGCGCAAATAGTAAATCAAAAGCTATTTTGTATGAATATAAATTTCTTAATTACATAATTAAAAAAAACAAATCTATTGTAGGTATATGTTTGGGCGCGCAATTAATTGCAAAAATTTATGGATCAAAAATATCTAAATCAAAAGACAAATTATTTGAGTGTGGTTACAAGAAAAATTTAAAAAAAAATAATAAATTTTTCAAAAAAAATCTAACTTTTTTACAATTCCATACAGAGGGTATTTCTTATAATAAAAATATGGAACTATTAGCTAAAGGCATTTTGTATGAAGTTGATTCCTTCAAGATTAAAAAGAAAGATATTTATGGTTTTCAATTTCACCCTGAGGTTACTTCTAATACAATTAAAAGATGGCACGATATAGTCAAAATAAAATACCCTTATATAGATAAATTAAATAAAATAATGAGAGATTTTAATAAATATCAACATAAAAATTATGATTGGTTTAAAAGTTTTTTATTAAAGCTTATATAATGATTAATATCATTTTTTCAGAAGAATATAAAAATCACGATACTGGTAACCATCCCGAGTCCATAAAAAGAATAGAAGTTGTTAATAATTTAATTAAAGAGAGGTATTCTAACCATAATCTTATCGAGCCATCTATTGCTGATAAAAAAATGATTTCCTTAGTACATGATATAGAGTACGTAAATTATATTTTTGACTCTATACCTGCTTCTGGTTTAAATTATTTTGATCCTGACACCATCGCCTGTCCATATAGTTTAAAGAGTTATCTTTTAGCCGTTGGTGGGAGTGTAGATGCTGTAAAAAAAATCATAGAAGATAATAATAAAAAAAATGTTTATTTTTGTGCACATAGACCTCCAGGACATCATGCGGAAAAAAACAAAGCAATGGGATTTGGTGTTTTTAATAATGTTGCTATTTCAGCAGAATATGCAAGTAGATCAGGCAAATTTAAAAAAATATTAATAGTAGACTTTGATGTACATCATGGAAATGGAACCCAACATATTTTTGAAAAACACAAAAATATATACTATGCATCATCTCATCAGTATCCATTTTACCCAGGTACAGGTTCTGAGAATGAGAGAGGAACTGGCAATATAATTAATTGTCCTCTAACAGCTGGTTGTGACTCTAAAACATTCAGATCTTTGTTTGAAAATAAAATAATTAACAAAATAAATAATAATTTCGATTTAATATATTTTTCAGCAGGTTTTGATGCTCATAAGTTAGACCCTCTCGCTTCAATCAATTTAGAAAATGAAGATTTTTATTGGGTGACAAAAATTGTATTGGAAAAGTTAGCAAATAATGTTCCAATAATTTCTGTCTTAGAGGGAGGATATGATATGAAAGGCTTATTTCATGGATTAAATAGCCACCTAAAAGCTTTAATAGAGTACTCAAATGAATAAAAAAAATGAAAAAAATTTTGAAAGTGCACTTAAAAGGTTAGAGGAAATATCAGATTTATTAGAAAATGAAGAGACACCTCTCGAAGAAAGCATCAAGTTATTTGAGGAGGGCATAGAATTAAAAGAGTACTGTGAGGAAAAATTAAAATCTGCAAAAATTAAAATTGATAAAATTGTAAAAAAGAATAAATCGCTTTCATCAACAGAATTCCAGTAATTAAAATTTATGTCAGTTTTAAATAGAGTCAAATTACCTAAAGATCTAAAAAAATTATCATTAAGTGAATTACAAAAACTTAATGATGAATTAAGAGATTATACAATTGAAATAGTATCAAAAACTGGTGGACATCTAGGTGCTAGTCTTGGTGTTGTGGAACTTACAGTTGCTTTACATTATGTATTTAATACTCCATCAGATAAAATAATATGGGATGTAGGACATCAAACATACCCTCATAAAATTATTACGGGTAGAAAAAATAAAATACACTCCCTAAGAAAAAAAAATGGAATATCTGGTTTTACTAAAAGATCAGAGAGCGTATATGACCCTTTTGGTGCAGCGCATAGTTCAACTTCTATATCTGCTGGTCTTGGAATCACAGCTGCAAGGGATCTATTAAATAAGAATTTTGATGTTGTTAGTATTATAGGCGATGGAGCAATTAGTGCAGGGATGGCTTTCGAAGGGTTAAACAATCTAGGACACCTAAATAAAAATTCTCTAATAATTCTGAATGATAATGAGATGTCTATAGCTGAACCTGTTGGAGCTATGAGTAAATATCTTGTAAATTTATTGAGTTCAAAATCATATGAAAGTTTTAGAGATATTATTAAAAACTTTACTAAAAGACTTCCTAGTGAAGTAGGAGAATTTGCAAAAAAAACGGAGGGTTATTTTAAAGGTTATCTTACAGGCAATACTCTATTCGAAGAATTGGGTTTAAATTATTTGGGACCTGTTGATGGACATAATTTAAAGCTATTAGTTCAATTATTTAAGAAATACAAAAAAAAAGAATTACATGGCCCAGTATTTTTACATTTAATTACTCAGAAAGGTAGAGGCTATAAACCTGCTGAGCTATCAAAAGATAAATTTCATGGTGTATCACCATTTGACTTTAAAACAGGTTTACAAAATAAATCTAAGCTAGTTACTTACACTAATGTAGTGAGTGACACTATTTTAAAATTAGCAAAAAAAGATAAAAAAATTGTAGCAATAACTGCCGCAATGCCTTCAGGAACAGGCTTAGATAAGTTTAAAGAAAAATATCCCTCAAGGTTTTTTGACGTAGGGATAGCTGAACAACATGCTGTTACTTTTGCTGGAGGTATGACAACGGAGTCTATTAAGCCTTTTGTTGCAATTTACTCAACTTTTCTTCAAAGAGCTTATGATCAAGTTGTACATGACATTGCTATACAGTCATTACCTGTTAGATTTTTGATTGATAGATCTGGTTTTGTAGGTGCTGATGGTGCTACACATGCTGGATCTTTTGATCTAAGCTATCTTTGTTGTCTACCAAATTTCATTGTTATGGCCCCCTCTAACGGTGAGGAATTAAAAAATATGATAAATTTAACATTATCTATAAATAATAAACCATGTGCTATAAGATATCCAAGGGATTTAGCGCACGAATATAAGGACAATAATAAATTTCAAAAAATTTTAATAGGTAAAGGTAAGGTTATAAAAAATGGAAAAAAAATTGCCTTTCTTAATCTAGGAACTAGGCTAAAAAAAGTATTAGAGATTAACGAACTAATAAAAAAAAATTATAAATTGGAATGCTCCATAATAGATATGAGATTTGCAAAACCAATTGATACAAAATTAATAAGAAATCTCTCAAAAAATCATGATATTTTTGTCACTATTGAGGAAAATGCGATTGGGGGGTTCGCAAGTCAGGTTAATGACTTTTTAATTAATAAACTAAGCAATACACCGAAAATATTAAATTTTTTTATGAAAGATGAATTTATTGATCAATCTGACATTGAAGATCAATATTTTAAATCAGGAATTTCTCCAAAAATGATATATGAAAAGCTAATAAATTTTTTAAAGTGATTTGGATTTGTGAATTAACAATAAATCTGCAATCACAAAATTAGTCATAGCAATTCCCACTGGCACTGCTCTAATACCTACACAAGGATCATGACGTCCTTTAGTTTTTATTTTTGTATTTTTAAAATTCTTTGTAATAGTATTCTTTTCGCTTAATACTGAACTCGTTGGTTTTACAATATATCTAAAAATGATATCTTGTCCTGAAGAAATACCACCTAATATTCCTCCCGCATGATTGGTATGAAAATTAATTTTCTTATTTTTGATATTAATTTGATCAGATCCATCAGTGCCGTCATAATTTACTAAATCAAATCCTGTACCAAACTCTATACCTTTTACTGCGTTAATACTCATAATCGCTTTTGATAACTCAGAGTCAAGTTTTTGATATATAGGCTCTCCTATACCTACAGGACAATTTGAGACTCTAACTTCAATTACTGCACCAAGAGATGAACCTTTTTTTCGATGAGTAAGGATTAGATCTTCCCATTTTTTTAGGATGGACTTATTCGGTGAGAAAAAAGGATTTTTGTTAATAAAATTATTATTCCAAGTTGAGTTTTCTATCTTCTCATTACCAATTTGAATAACAGCACTTGTAACGTTTATTTTATTTTTTGAAATTTTTTTAAGAAGTAATTCTGAAAGAGCACCTGCAGCAACTCTCATTGCAGTTTCCCTAGCACTAGACCTTCCTCCACCTCTATAATCATAATTTTTATACTTCATAAAATAGGTGTAATCGGCATGACCAGGTCGAAATTTATTTTTAATTTCTGAATAGTCCTTGCTTCTTTGATCAGAGTTATAAATTATCATTGATATCGGTGCGCCAGTGCTTTTACCGTTAAAAACCCCAGAGAGTATTTTAACTTCATCTTTCTCTTTTCTTTGTGTTGTAAATTTTGACTGACCTGGTTTTCTTAAATCAAGTCTTGTTTGAATATATTTTGTATTAATAGGTATTCCTGCTGGAAAACCATCAACGACACAACCTATAGCTTCTCCATGACTTTCTCCCCAAGTAGTAAACTTTAATAAATTTCCAAAAGAATTATGAGACATGAACTAATTATTTTTTACTAAACTCATTTAATAAGCCTGCTACACCTTCAGCTTCATCAACTGCTACCATTCCAACTGTATGATAACCGCAATCAACATGGTGAATTTCACCAGTTACACCAGATGAAAGGTCACTTAAAAGGTATGCTCCTGTGTTACCAACATCTTCAAGTGTAACATTTCTCTTTAATGGAGAATTTAGTTCATTCCATTTTAAAATAAATCTAAAATCACCAATACCAGAAGCCGCAAGAGTTTTAATTGGGCCTGCAGATATAGCATTAACTCTTATATTTTTATCTCCCATATCAACAGCAAGATACTTTACTGAAGCTTCAAGCGCTGATTTTGCGACTCCCATTACATTATAATGTGGCATAACCTGCTCTGCTCCATAATAAGTTAAAGTTAAAATACTCCCACCATTATCCATTAAATCATAGCAATATTTACAAGACTCAGTGAAGGAATAACAGGAAATATTTAAACTATTTAAGAAATTCTCTTTTGATGTATCAACATACTTACCTCTTAGCTCATTTTTATCTGCAAACGCAACAGCGTGAACAAAAAAATCCAATTTTCCCCATTTATTTTTAATTTTTTCAAAAGCATTTTTTACTGATCCTTCATCACTAACATCACACTGAATCAATAAATTAGAATCTACAGATTTAGCCAAAGGATCTATTCTCTTCAATAGAAGATCATTTTGATAAGTAAAAGCTAATTCAGCACCAAAATTTGCACATTGTTGAGCAATACCCCAGGCAATTGACTTATCATTAGCCACTCCCATTATTAGTCCTTTTTTATTTTTTAAATCCATTTTTTGCTAAAATTAATATAATACTCATACCATGTCAGATAAATTAAATCCAATTATTAAGTTTAAAGAATGGTTTGATTTAGCCACTAAAAAAGAGATCAACGATCCTAATGCGATGTGTCTATCGACAGTTGACGACAAAAATACACCTCACTCAAGGATGGTTCTATTAAAAGATTATAATGATGAAGGTTTTATTTTTTACACAAATTATGAGAGCAATAAAGGGAATGACATTTTAAATAATGCTAATGTTTGCCTAAATTTTCATTGGAAGTCCTTGTTAAGGCAAATAAGAATAGAGGGTAAAGTCGAAAAAGTCTCAAAAGAAATATCTGATAAATATTTTAATTCAAGACATTATTTAAGTCGAATAGGAGCTTGGGCTTCTAATCAATCAAAGGTCCTAAAATCAAGAGATGATTTAGAGAATAAAATTCAATTTTATAAAAATAAATATCCTGAAAAAGAAAGTTTTCCTCGTCCGGATTACTGGGGAGGTTTTATAGTAAAATATTCAAAAATTGAGTTTTGGGAGGATATGCCTCATAGAATTCACAAAAGAGAAGTCTTTGAGTTTAAAGATAATGATTGGGTATCGTATACCCTTAGCCCTTAGTTTTTAGAGTATTCACTCCATCTTTTTAGTAAATCAGAACTGGAAGACTCTTTGTGATTTCCACCTACACTAAATTTTAATTCAATATTATATTTCTTTGCTGTTTCATATTCTAAAATTTTAGAAGTGTCTGATCTATCACCCCCATTAGCAAAAATAATTTTTTCATTTGGGTATTTATTTCTTATTTGAATTAACAAATTATTTGCACTTCCCATTTCATCATCTTCAAATTCCATAGCTTCATTTACCACTTTTAAGCTATTAACAACATACATTCTATGTTGAATATCCATAAAAAAATTTCCTTTTTTATCAATTAACCATTTATTAGAATTTACACCTACAATTAAAAAATTAGAAAATTCTAAACATTCCTTCATCATCATAATATGCCCGGGATGGATGGGGTCAAATCCCCCTGAAACGACACTAATAATTTTATTTTCCACTTGAAATAGAATCTAAATAATTTTTTAAATTATCATAATCTTTATCTGAAATGTAATTTGGAGAAATAGCTAATATATCTCTCCAAGATGTGAGATAATTTAAATTCACTTTCATTTTAGATATATTTTTTTTAGCTTTAGGGTAAATTCCATAGTAAAAAACTACATAAATATCTTTAACTTTAAGTTTATTTTGTCTTAAAGCTTTTATGAAGTGTAATTTACTTCCTCCATCAGTTGCCATGTCTTCTACTAATATTGACTGGGTATTCTTTTTAAACTCTCCTTCTATTAGCTTACCTTTTCCAAACCCTTTAGGGCTCTTTCTTATATATATCATTGGATATTTCATCTTTTGACATAGAAAGGAAGAGTAGGGAATGCCAGCTGTTTCTCCTCCAGCAATAATAGTAGAATTATCTTTATATTTCGATTTAATCTGTTTGCTCATTTCATTTATAATTAATTCTCTTTCTTTTGGAAATGAAATTAATTTTCTACAATCAACATATACAGGACTTTTTTTGCCGGATGTAAGGGTAAATTGTTTTTTGAAGTCTATATTAACGCATCCAATACTTAACAGTAAGTTTGCTATCTTTTCTTTATTATTTTTGATTTTGACCTTCGACATTTTTCTGAACAATATTTAACATCATTCCATACTTTTTCCCATTTTTTTCTCCAATTAAATGGTCTTTGGCATACCACACAAATTTTGAAATCTTTTTTATTCAGCTAAATAATCTTCTCAATCTCTTTATCTTCGAGATTACCATTAATTATAACAAGAGGGCAATGTAACGAGTTAGATTTTTCATATATAAGTTTGTCAATTAAAGGTCCAGGCTTACCTATATCTTTACTTGTAGCAAGAATAATAGTTGAATTAGATGAGTATTTATTTAAGAAACTTATAAACTCATCGATCTCATTATATTTAAATATTTCAGATTTTGCTTTAATTTTAGATTTATCTAAGATGTAGTTATGCACTTCTTTATGTTTTAATTTTTCAGTTGTTATTTGATCTATATCCAAAATTTGTTCAGTCCCTGATGTAAGCATCATACCTTCGCTTGCGCTTTGAATAAAGCTTACAGTAGTAATATTAGATTTAGTTATTTTTGCTCTCCTTAAAGCAAATTTAACTGCAGTCCACATTTCAGCACTTTGATCAATAACTACAAAATAATTTCTATTATTATTTTTTTTCATTTTCTTCTAAATATTAAATTTGTAACTAAGCTAAGCAATAATGATATAGCAATCAAAATTATAATATAAATAAAAGACTCAGTTTTTAACAACTTTTCCAACTTAAATGAAATTCCTCTTTTTTTAATTAGCAAGTTTTTAGATACCATCTTTATAATTTCATTGTTTTTTATCTCGTACATATAAACTTTTATATTTCCAGGTGAGATATTATCTGGTATTAAAAATTTTTTTAAAAATAGATTTCCACTTAAACTTTCAAGCTCCTCTTCTACATACAAATTTTTCACTTTCATTGCTTTTCTTATTTTATAAAGTTCAAGAGAGTGATTGCTTATTAATAAATGCCTATCCTTTAAACTAGAATATAAAAATATTTCATTCAAAGTCTTTTTAGGAGATGTGAAGATCGCAAAAAAACTAGGTTGATCATTCAATTCTTTTGTTTCGTTAATCCATAAAAAACCCTCATTAACTTTTGTCGTCAATTTAGCTTTTTTATTCTCTCCTTCGAAAATGAAGATTACATCACTGTCTTTATCTTTATTTCCAAATAAAACTACTTCTTTTCCTAAAAAATTTGAGTTTATTTCAATTTCAAATTGATCTAAGGAAAAATTAGATGCAAAACCAATTTTAAAAAAAAATATGATTATTAAAATATATTTATACATAATTTATAATGAATAAGTTCTCAGGTGTTCTAAATAAATCATAAGCTAAAAATGATGAAATAATTAATAGTAACATGCCAAATGTAACTTTTAAATTTTCTTGATCAAGTATATCAACTATCCTTGTAGCTAGTGCAGCTCCAATAGAGCTACTTACTATTAATCCTAAAGCCAATACAAAATCTATATTTTGATTTATGTATATTTGCAAAAATAAAGATACAAAGGATATTATCGTGATGTTAAATAGAGATGTCCCTATTACTGAAATAGTTTTCATACCTAAAAAATAAATCATACATGGAATAAGTATAAAGCCACCACCAATACCAGTTAGCCCTGTCAATACACCTATAAAAAATCCAATTAAAAGTGGTGCTAGTATACTTATATATAGTTTAGATTTTCTATACTTAATTTTAAAAGGAAGTCCATGTATCCAAGAATGCTGGTGTAATTTAAATTTTTTATTTTTATGTACGATATTAACTTTAGCTGTCTCATAAAGTATAAATACAGCAGTTATAATTAAAAGAATTATATAGATACTATTTAAATAGTTATCAATTAAACCAATAGTTTTTAAATTATTTAGAATTAATACACCAAAAAGTGTCCCCACTAATCCACCAATAACCATTGTTAAGCCCATCTGATAGTCTATGTTTTTTCTTTGAAAATGACTTACAACACCAGTTGATGTTGAGGCGAATACTTGAACAGTTGTAGTTCCAACTGCAACAGCTGGAGGAATGCCAACTAGTATCAAAAGAGGAGAGGATATAAAACCTCCACCTATGCCAAAGAGTCCAGATATAAAACCAATTCCAACTCCAAGGGAAATTAATATATAAATATTTATGGATATTTCAGCAATAGGTAGGTAAAAATTCATATATTGAAATAAAACATTATACTTAAAATTAATAAAATAAATTAATGATTAAATACACTTTAGCATTTGCTTGTTCAAGCGATGGTTTTATTGCAAAATATTCTGGTGATAATCCATTTGAATGGACTAGCTTGGAAGACAAAAAACACTTAGACAAATTAATAAAGAATCATAAATGGCAAGTTATGGGCAGAAAGACTCATGAATTAAATCCAAACGAATCTATATCAAGAATTATTTTTTCTAGAAAATATCAAAAAATCAAACAAATTAAAAATTCAATAAATCAATATTATTTTAATCCAGATATTAATCAGTGGGATGAATTTGAAAATCTTTGCAAAGAAAGTGTTTTAATTTTAGGGGGAACGAGTGTTCATGATTATTTCTTATATGCCGATTTAATTGATGAAATTTTTATTACTGTAGAGCCTTTAAAATTCGGAAAAGGTTTACCAGCTTTTACATACATAAATTTTAGGGACTTAGTTCCTTACCTAAATGAGAGAGGATATCGTCATTCTGAAAAAAAAATTAATGATAAGGGCTCTTTGTTAGTTAATTTCTTAAAAACTTAGAAGTTCTGTATAATCATTTTTGTCGTTTACATTAAAAAATTCTATTTTTTTATTTTTTTTAAAATTTATATAATCAAATCCAATTTCTTCAGCAAATTTCATAATTTTATAACCATTATTTTTTAAAAGGACTTCATTTAATTCCGTAAATATTTTTGATGACCAAAAAGAAAACATTGGTTCGATAATATTATCAATCTTACAAATATAAACTTTACTCTTTTTGTCTGTAATTGAGATAAAATTATCTATGATACCTGTGTTTATTATTGGGGCATCAGTGGGAAAAAGTGCAAACCATAAATCCTCTTTTGAGTTTTTATATAGATCAAGAGCGCTATGTAACCCAGCTAGTGGCCCTTTGTAACCGCCAATCTTATCACTTACAACTTTATAACCAAATATTTTGTACTTACTGATATCTCTATTAGCATTAATAATAATGTCATTAGACTTTCCTTGAAGACTTTCTATTAAAATTTCAATGAAATACTTATCTTTAATTTTTAAAAAACTTTTATTTTCATAACCCATTCTGGAGGATTTACCACCCGTTAGTATTACAGATATAAGCTTACTCATCTTTGGTATATCTGAATTCTCCAGATAAAATATTTAACCGTTTACCTCTAATCCTTCCAATCATTGTTAAATTTTTCTTTCTAGCTATTTCAACTGCCCAAGCAGTGAAACCTGATCGAGATAATAGTATTGGTATTTCCATTTTGATACATTTCAATACCATTTCACTTGTCAGCCTGCCAGTAGTGTAAAAAGACATTTCTTTTGCGTCTATTTTCTTATCAAGTATCAAACCAGCAATTTTATCAACAGCATTATGTCTCCCCACATCTTCAAAATAATACAAAGGTTTATCTCCCTGACATAAGACGCAACCGTGTATTGCACCTACAGATAAATATAAACTTGGCTCAGTATTAATTTTTTTAGATAAATTCATAAGCTGTTGATGATCTATTCTTATTTTTTTATTCAAGGAAATGGTGTTTATTTCTTCAAATAAGTCTCCAAATACAGTCCCTTGTGCACAACCAGAAGTATTTACTTTCTTCTTTAATTTTTCTTCATAATTAGTTTTACTCTTTGTTCTCACAACAACTGTCTTTAGGTCTTTATGAAACTCAATCTTTTTTACATCGTCTATATTATTAAGCATTCCCTGATTGAACAAATAACCTATAGCTAAATATTTTGGATAATCTCCTATAGTCATTATTGTCACTATTTCTTGGTTGTTTAAGTATAGCGTGAGTGGTTTTTCTTCAATGATTGGAATTTTTGTTATTTCGCCTTTTTCATTAATTGATTTTTTTAATTTAAATAAAGATCTGTTATTTACACTTGGTTTGATTAAAAAATCTGTCATTTTTTTCTTGATTGTATTATGGTGACAAGGTGAAAACAATAGCTGTTATTGGATGGAAAAATAGTGGCAAAACTACTTTAGTGAGTAATTTAGTAAAATTTTTTAAAGAAAATAAAATAAAAGTTGGTGTGGTAAAACATGCTCATCATTCTTTTGACATTGATCATCCTAATACAGATAGCTATAAAATTAGAAAATCCGGAGCATATAAAACTACACTAGTATCAGATAAAAGACTTGCATTCATAGAAGAGAAAGCTGAGTCAGATATTAATTTAGAACGTCTGGTAGAAATTAACAAAGATTGTGATTTGCTAATATTTGAGGGATTTAAGAGATTTGATGATTTGATAAAGTTAGAAGTAAGCTTACAAAAAAATAACAAAGACTACCTCTACAAATCTATAAATAATGTTAAATATATCGTCACAGACGATAATATCGATCATCCAATTCAGACCTTTAATCACAGTCAAATAGAAGAAATTGCCTCTAAAATATATTATGAAAACTCCTAGGCTCATATCTTTCAAACTTGCGCAAAAAATAATTATTCGGGAAAAAAAGAAGTTATTTCAAGAGTCTAAGATTAAATTAAATGAAGCACATAATACAGTAGCATCAAGAACAATTACTTCACCAATAAATTTACCCTTACAAAATACTGCAGGATTAGATGGTTATATTGTTTCTAATAAAAATCTCAACAAAGTGTCAATATCTAATAAGCTGCTAAATGCTGGACATTCATTTAAAAGATTAAATCCCAATTTAGCCTATAAAATAAATACAGGAGGTATTATTCCACAAAACTTTAAAAATTTTATTTCATTAGAAAACGCAAAAGTTGAGGGAAAAAATCTATTTGTCAAATATTCAAAAATATCTAATAAAGATATAAAAAAAAAAGGTGAGGATTTAAAAACAAATAAAATATTGATAAAAAAAAATGAAAAAATTGATTTCATAAAAATTGCATTACTTTCATCAGTAGGGATAACAAATTTATGGGTATATAAAACTTTGAGAGTTGCTGTCGTATCCTCAGGAAATGAATTAATAAAATCTGGCAAAAAAATAAAAGATCATCAAGTATATGACTCAAACAAATATCAAATAATTCATTTTTTAAAGAAATTTAATATAAGTGTTCATGACTTAGGTATTTTAAAAGACGATGAAATAAAAGTTGATAAATTTTATAAAAAAAATCAAAATAAATTTGATATTATAATTAGCTCAGGTGGCTCCTCATTTAGCTCTAAAGATTACATATCGTCATTTTTAAGTCAAAACACTGAACTTCTTTTTAAATATGTAAGAATTCAACCAGGTCGACCTGTAATTTTTTCAAAACTAAAATTCAATTATTATTTTTCACTTCCAGGAAATCCATTAGCTGTTTTCACTAATTTATTTTTTTTAGTAAGTTTATTTATAGATCCTTCTCGCAAAGATAATTCTAGCATCACCAAATTTTACCAATCTGGATTTTCAGAAAATAAAAAATCTAATTTAACAAAATTTTATCGTGTGAAATTATCTAAAAATATACTTTATACTCATAACTCAAAAGGTTCTGCAAAACTAATTTCTCTTTCTGAGGCAGATGGGCTAGCGTTTGTCCCTGAAGGAAATGATAAAATTAAAAAAGGCGAAAAGATTAGATTTATTGAATTTTAAATTTGATATTTACTAAATTCCCATTTTTTTTTAGTGAAATGATCTCATATTTTTTTTCTTCACAAAAATTTTTAAAGTCAAATTGCGATAACGGGTCATCACTTTCTATTGTAAGAACATCATTTTTTTTTAACTTTTTTATAAATTTTTCAGCTTTTAAGACAGGTATGGGGCATTCAAAGCCTTTAGTATCTAGATAATAATCCATTTACATATATATTTATTTTAAAAATACATGGAAATAAAGAATTTAGAAATTATTTTAGCACTAGATAGTGAAAAACATTTCAATAGAGCAGCAGAAAAATTAAAAATATCACAACCTGCTTTATCTATGAAGCTAAAAGCTCTAGAAAATGAAATAGGGGTTAGATTAGTAAAAAGAGGAAAGAACTATATTGGATTAACTTCTGAGGGGGAAATTTTAAAGGAACGTTTTAAAAATATTGTCAAAGAGTACACTAATATAAAACAGTTAAGCTCCGAGTTAAAAAACAATTTAACTGGAAATTTAATAATAGGTGTTATTCCTACCGCTTTATTGGAAGTTTCTTTTTTATTAAATAGTTTTGTTAAAAAATTTACAAATGTTAAATTGCAAGTAATTTCTATGTCCTCTAATGAAATTGATAAAAATCTTCATGATTTCAAATTAGATTTAGGGATAAGTTATTTAGAAAATGAACCAATATTAGGAGTTGAGAAGATACCTTTATATAAAGAAACATATTTTCTCATATCTAAAAAAAAGAATTTAAAAAATAAAAAGAAATTAAAATGGCAAGAAATTGGTAATTTAGATCTATGTTTAATTTCTAAAGAAAATCAATTTAGAAGAATATTAGATGCTGTTTTTAAAGAAAATAATATTAACCCGCGGGTATTAATTGAGTCAAACTCTATGACTCATATTTATTCTCATGTAAATAGTTCGGAATTTTCAACAATTATGCCATATATATTTACTCAGTCATTTAACTACGATGAGAATACAAATTTTATTCAATTAATTTCTCCTGAAATATCTCATAAGGTAGGTATAGTTCATATTGATGATAATCGTCCATCACCTATTAAAAATAACTTTTTAAAATTCTTAAAAAGCTTTAATAAGTAATACTTATCAATTAATAACTTTTTGATAATTGAAACTTAATAAAAAATTACTAAATTAAATCAAATGAAAGACTCACAAAGTAAGATTCACCCAGGTTCTGGTAGAAGAAAAGCATTAGAATTCAACAAGGGTCGCCAAAGTGATGACCAGTCAATTGATGATCTTAAAAACCTTATACCTAATGAATATTTTAGACAAAGGGATATGCTTATTGAAAGCCTTCACTTAATTCAAGACCATTATAAATGTCTTAAACCAAAACATTTAACAGCACTGTCCGAATTAACAAATTTACCTTTAACTGAAATTTACGAGACTGCATCATTCTATGCTCACTTTGATATTTATAAAGAGGATATTATCAGCCCACCTGAAACAACAATTAGAGTTTGTGATGGTATTACATGTGAGATGAACGGATGCAAAACTTTAGAAAAAAATTTAAGTGATAGCGTATCCTCTAATGTGAGAGTAGTTAGAGCACCTTGCATGGGAAGGTGTCATCAAGCACCAGTAGTTGAGGTAGGAAAAAAACATTTTGTAAACGCAGATGTAAGTGTAGTTAAAAAAGCCTTAGAGGAGCAAGATACAAAACCAGTTATACCAAATTACATTAGCTATGACGATTATGTAAAAAATGGTGGATATAAAATTCTAAATGATTGTATTGAAAATAAAAATGACCCAATGAAGCTAATAGAAGAAATGGAGCAATCAGGTTTGAGAGGTCTTGGTGGTGCAGGATTTCCAACTGGTAGAAAATGGAGATTTGTCAGAGCAGAAAATAAACCCAGATTAATGGCGATTAATGGAGATGAGGGTGAACCAGGAACTTTTAAAGACCATCATTATCTTACAAGAGATCCTCATAGATTCCTTGAGGGAATGTTAATAGCTGCATGGGTTGTTGAGGCAACAGATGTATATATATACATGCGAGATGAGTACCCTGATGTAATAAAGTTTTTAAAGAAAGAAATTAAAATTTTAGAAGAAAAAAATTTAAATACTAAAACAAGAATTCATTTTAGAAGAGGTGCTGGCGCCTACATTTGTGGTGAAGAGTCATCAATGTTAGAAAGTTTAGAGGGTAAAAGAGGCTTACCTAGACATAAACCTCCATTTCCATCTCAAGTAGGACTTTTTGGTAGACCAACATTAATACACAATGTTGAAACAGTTTTTTGGGTAAGAGAGATTTTGGAAAAAGGTGCTGTCTGGTTTAGTAGTCATGGTCTCAATGGCAGGAAAGGTCTAAGAACGTTCTCTGTGTCTGGAAGAGTAAAAAACCCTGGTGTTAAGTTAGCTCCAGCAGGGATCACAATAAAACAACTTATTGATGAGTATTGTGGTGGTATGCAAGAGGGTCATACATTTAAAGCATACTTGCCTGGAGGAGCCTCTGGAGGAATACTTCCTGCAAAATTAAATAATATCCCACTTGATTTTGACACGTTACAAGAGCATGGATGTTTTATAGGTTCAGCTGCTGTAGTCGTTTTATCTGACAAAGATAACATGAAAGATATTGCCAAAAATTTAATGTTCTTTTTCCATGATGAAAGTTGTGGTCAATGTACTCCATGCAGAAACGGAACTGAAAAAGCTCTTAAACTTATGAACCAATCATCTTGGGATGTAGACCTTTTAAAAGAATTATCATCAGCAATGATGGACGCTTCTATATGTGGTTTAGGACAAGCTGCTCCAAATCCAATGCTTTCTGTTATTAAACACTTCCCAGAGGAGGTAACCAACTAATGTCAAAAAATATTAAATTTAAAATTGATGGTAACGAATATGTAGCTAATAATGACGAGTCGATTTGGGACGTCGCAAAAAAAAATAACATAGATATCCCTCATCTCTGTTACTCACCTGAGCCAGGTTATCGAGCAGACGGAAATTGTAGAGCATGTATGGTTGAAATTAAAGGAGAGAGAACTCTTGCAGCGTCGTGTATTCGTAAACCTACTGAAGGCATGGAGGTTACAGTTAACTCTTCAAGAGCAGAAAAATCACGATCTATGGTTTTTGAACTTCTTGTGTCTGATCAACCAGAAAAAAATAATTCTCCTGACCCTGAGTCAAAGTTTTGGAATTGGTCTGAAAAATTAGGTGTTAGCGATAGTCGTTTTCCTAGTAAAGATAAAATAGAGTTAGACAGATCTCATAAAGCGATGAGTGTTAATTTAGATGCATGTATAAATTGTAATTTATGTGTTAGAGCTTGCCGTGAAGTACAAGTAAACGACGTAATCGGAATGGCATACAGAGGGTCAACAGCGAAGGTAATATTTGATTTAGATGACCCAATGGGTAATAGTACTTGTGTTGCTTGTGGAGAATGTGTTCAAGCTTGTCCAACAGGAGCATTAATGGAGTCCTCCTTAGTTGATAATGAGGGGAAAAGAGACTCTTATTCAGATAAAGTAGTAGAGAGTGTTTGTCCTTATTGTGGTGTAGGATGTCAAACTGAAGTACACGTAAAAGACGATAAAATATTGTACGTTGATGGTAAAAACGGACCTGCCAATGAAAATAGATTATGCGTAAAAGGTAGATTTGGTTTTGACTATATCAATCATGATGGAAGACTCACTAAGCCATTAGTGAGAAAAGCTGGTGTTAAAAAAGACCCAAATCTTGAAATTAAAGATGCTGATATCTATGATTATTTTGAAGAGACTACTTGGGAAGACGCAATCGAAAGAGCTTCATCTGGTTTTTTAAATTTGAAAGAAGATCATGGACCAAAAAGTTTGGCTGGTTTTGGTTCAGCAAAGTGTTCTAATGAAGAAGCTTATTTATTTCAAAAATTGGTAAGAGTTGGTTTTGGATCAAATAATGTAGATCACTGTACTAGACTTTGTCACGCATCTTCTGTTGCAGCGCTGATGGAATGTGTAAACTCTGGAGCTGTATCAGCTCCTTTTATGTCAGCATCTGATGCTGACTGTGTCATTGTTATAGGTGCAAGGCCTACTGAAAACCATCCGGTTGCAGCAACATATCTAAAACGTGCAGCAAAAAGAGGATCCAAGTTAGTTGTTATGGATCCAAGAAAACAAGGCTTAACAAAACATGCCACATATAACTTGCAATTTAAAGCGGGCACTGATGTTGCAATGCTCAACGCGCTTTTATTTACAATTGTTGAAGAGAAACTTTATGATGAACAATATATTCAAGGACAAACAGAGGGCTTTGAAAAATTACAAGAAGAGATAAAAGATTTTTCACCTGAAAAAATGGAAGCTATTTGTGGCATCAATGCTCAAGAGTTACGAGAAGTTGCCAGACTTTATGCTAAATCAGAGAGATCCATTATCTTTTGGGGCATGGGAGTATCTCAACATGTGCATGGAACAGACAATGCTAGATGTCTAATTGCTTTGGCTTTAACCACAGGACAGATTGGAAGAGAAGGCACAGGTTTACATCCGCTTAGAGGACAAAATAATGTTCAAGGTGCATCTGATGCCGGATTAATTCCAATGGTCTTTCCTGATTACCAGTCAGTTGAAGATGGGAGTATCCATCAAAAATATGAAAATTTTTGGAAGACAGGTCTTGATGATAAAAAAGGTTTAACTGTCGTTGAAGTTATTAACAAAATTTTAGAAGATGAAATTAAAGGTATGTATATCATGGGCGAAAACCCTGCAATGTCAGATCCTGATCAAAATCATGCTAGAGCAGCATTAGCTAAATTAGAACATTTAGTTGTTCAAGACATTTTCATGACTGAAACTGCCTGGCATGCAGATGTAATCTTACCTTCATCAGCCCATGCTGAAAAAACTGGAACTTATACAAATACTAACAGACAAGTCCAATTAGGTCGACAAGCAGTAACACCTCCTGGTTCAGCCAGACAAGATTGGTGGATTACTCAAGCCATAGCTCAAGGTATTGGATTAGATTGGAGCTATTTACATCCAAGAGATATTTTTAATGAAATGGCTCAAGTAATGCCTTCATTAAAAAATATTACTTATGAACGACTAGAAAATGAAAATTCTGTTACATATCCTTGTGATGATCCAAACAAACCTGGAAATGAGATTATATTCAATGAAAATTTTCCAACTGCAAATGGAAGGGGAAAAATAGTACCTGCTAAACTAATACCACCAGCAGAACTACCAGATGACGACTACCCGATGATATTAACAACAGGAAGATTATTAGAGCATTGGCATACAGGTTCTATGACAAGAAGAGCAAATGTTTTAGATCATATAGAACCTGAAGCTATAGTAAGTATGAATAGATGGGACATGAAAAGAATGACAATTAATCCAGGAGATCAAGTTTTAGTTAAGACAAAAAGAGGATCGTTAGCTATTAAGGTCAGAAGTGACAGAGAAATACCTGAAGGTATGGTTTTCATGCCATTTTGTTTTGCTGAGGCTGCTGCAAACGTACTTACAAACCCGCAGTTAGATCCGATTGGTAAAATTCCTGAGTTTAAGTTTAGTGCAGCAAGTGTTGAAAAAATTCAACCTTCAGTCAACTAATTAAAAAAATACTTATAATATCTTTGATCGGTATGTCTTTTATATAAACAATTAAAGCTATAAGAACTATTATTAGAAAATTAATTGTCATTATAAAACGAAATAAATTAAAATTTGATCTATTAAAATCTCCTTCATCTTCAAGAACTAGCAATGATTTGTTCTGTTGTATTGATGATTGATTATCTAATTTATGAAAAATACTTAAGTCCCCATCAAGTTTCTTAGACGTCGGTTCATGAGCTCCTTTAATACTTGATTTATTGTTCAGGAATGTATCAATGGTATTAATTTTTTTTTCTAAAGACTCAATTTTTAATTTCAGTTCATCAAAATCAGATTTATTTTTCAAATTACTGACTCTTATTCCTAGTGATGAGTCATCAACATTTGGATTATAGTCTTTGTTTTCTAATTGATTTTTTATTTCAGCTAATGAGTCTAAAATTTTCTTTGACTTTTCTTCGTTTAAACTTGGATTATTATTTTTTGTGGTATCTCTACCAAATTGATCGATATCCGAAACCATGGATATTAAACTTAATGTAAGTATTTAAAATAATCAATTATATGTGTTCATGGGTTATTTATAATAAAAAGGAAATGGTGCCGGCTGGGGGACTCGAACTCCCGACCTGATGATTACAAATCAACTGCTCTACCAACTGAGCTAAGCCGGCAACGTGTTATTATTTATATTAAAATCTAGAATAAACAATATTTAAAAAGTACTAATTTTAAAATGATATGCAGCAATTGCTAGAGAATTTGCTGCATTATAACTATCAATACCATCTATATTTATTTGAGGGATGCTTATTTTAAAGTCACTCTTTGCTAAAATATTTCTTCTAATCCCTTTTCCTTCATTTCCTATAATGATGACAGATTTTTTATCAAAATTAAATTCTTTATTCATTTCCTCACCACTCATATCTAGGGAATAAGTCCAATAGCCAGATTTTTTTAGAACTTCTATTGTTCTGTTAATATTTTTCGAAACGTGATATTTCAACACTTCAACAGCTCCAGACGAGGTTATTGACGTTACATCGTTAATATCTGCAGAAGAATGCTCTGATAGTAATAAACCATCAGCTCCCATCAAAAGAGCCGTTCTTATAATATTTCCAAGGTTATTTTGGTCTGTAATCTGATCGGCAATAATAATAAGAGATTTTTTGGTGTTTATAATAATTTCCTCTAAATTGGAGGATTTATACTTTTCTCTTCGTATGACTATATCACTGATAAATCTATCATTTTTAATACCAAGTCTGTTAAAATCGTTTTTCTTTAGTAACTTTGTCTTATTATTGAGTTTATTTTGCTCTATCAACTTTGCAAAAGCTGATTGTTTCTCAATATTTATAAAAATTTCAATAATTTTATCAGGATTATGAATTATACAACTAGTGCAAGAATTAGCCCCTGAAATAAGCATTGTTTTAAATAACAGTAAAAATTAAGGAAGTCTATTGACTTTCAAAGACAATTATCTATTAATCAACACCTGATTTTAAACACCTTGGAGGGATGGCCGAGTGGTTAAAGGCGGCAGACTGTAAATCTGTTCACGCAAGTGTACGTAGGTTCGAATCCTACTCCCTCCACCACTTTTTTCACTTTTCTTATTGAATTTTAAAGAAAAATTAGTAGTTTATCGGAACTCACAAGGATTTGATTTTGTGGATGTTTTGAAGTGGTTACCCGCTGAATCGCGGGTGTAGCTTAATGGTAAAGCTCCAGCCTTCCAAGCTGGCTACGAGGGTTCGATTCCCTTCACCCGCTCCAAGTACATTGAAAAAATTAAGTAATAGATATTAAAAAGAGGTAACAACTTAAAATGACTAAAGAAAAATTTGACAGATCGAAAGAACACGTCAACATCGGAACTATCGGTCACGTCGACCATGGTAAAACTACACTTACTGCAGCAATAACAAAAGTTTTGGCAGAAAAAGGTGGAGCAGAGTTTACAGCGTATGATGAAATTGATAAAGCACCTGAAGAAAAAGAGAGAGGTATAACAATTTCAACAGCGCACGTTGAGTATTCAACTGATAAAAGACACTATGCTCACGTCGACTGTCCAGGTCACGCAGACTACGTAAAAAATATGATTACAGGTGCTGCTCAGATGGACGGAGGTATTTTAGTTGTTAACGCAGCTGATGGTCCAATGCCTCAAACACGTGAACACATTCTTTTAGCTAGACAGGTTGGTGTACCAGCACTAGTTGTTTACCTAAATAAAGTTGATCAAGTAGATGATCAAGAATTATTAGAACTTGTAGAAGTTGAAATAAGAGAGCTTCTGTCAAAATATGATTTCCCAGGTGATGATATTCCAATCGTTAAAGGATCAGCTCTTGCAGCTGTAGAAGACAGAGATGAAAATATTGGTAAAAATTCAATCATTGAATTAATGTCAAAAATTGATGAGTATATTCCTGCTCCTACAAGAGAATTAGATAAACCTTTCTTGATGCCAGTTGAAGACGTATTTTCTATTTCTGGAAGAGGTACTGTTGTTACTGGAAGAGTTGAACAAGGTGTTATTAAACCAGGTGAAGAAATTGAAATTATTGGTTTAAAAGATACAACCAAAACAGTTTGTACCGGAGTTGAGATGTTTAGAAAACTATTAGACTCAGGTGAAGCTGGAGATAATATTGGTGCCCTTCTTCGTGGAACAAAAAAGGAAGAGGTTGAAAGAGGCCAAGTTTTGGCAGCTCCTGGTAGTATTAAACCTCACAAAAAATTTAAAGCAGAGATTTACGCTTTAAGCAAAGAAGAGGGTGGGAGACATACTCCTTTCTTTGCAAATTACAGACCTCAGTTTTATTTTAGAACCACTGATGTTACTGGTTCAATTAAATTGCCTGAAGGTACTGAAATGGTAATGCCTGGAGATAATATTACACTTGAAGTTGAATTACTTGCTCCTATCGCAATGAATAACAATTTACGTTTTGCTATTCGTGAAGGTGGTAGAACTGTTGGTTCAGGAGTTGTTTCAGAGATTATCGAATAAAAATATTCTCTGCAGTAATACTAATATGAAGGAGTGTAGCTCAACTGGTAGAGCGCCGGTCTCCAAAACCGGAGGTTGCGGGTTCGATGCCTGCCACTCCTGCCAAAATTATAAATAAAAATTATGAAATTTAATCCTGCTAAATATTTAAGAGAAGTTCGACAGGAGGTATCTAAAGTTACCTGGCCCTCCAAGAGAGAGACTTTCACATCAGCAGGTATCGTTTTGGTTGTAATTAGTATTGCTGCAATTATTTTAATGCTCTTAGACCAATTTTTTTCTTTTATTGTGAGAATAGTTCTAGGATAATTTAATGGTTGAAAATACTGATACATCAAAGTGGTATGTTGTACACTGTCACTCTGGCTTTGAGAAAAAAGTTGCTGACTCAATTTTAGATGAGGCAAAAAAAGTCAATTTAGAAGACTCCATATCTGAAGTATCTGTTCCTACTCAAGCAGTAGTGGAGGTAAGAAGAGGTGTCAGAGTTAACTCTGAAAAAAAATTTTTCCCAGGATATGTTTTAATCAAGATGATAATGAACGATGACACTTGGCATTTAGTTAGAGATATACCAAAAGTTTCAAATTTTCTTGGCACGAAAGATAAGCCAATTGCCATATCTGAACGAGAGGTATCTAAATTATTACAGGACATTACTGAAGGTGTTGATAATCCTAAACCTAAGTTTGAGTATGAAGTTGGTGAGCAGATTAAGGTGTCTGATGGTCCATTTGCTTCATTTAGTGGTATCATAGAAGAGGTTGACAGTTCAAGACAAAAGCTTAAAGTGTCCGTCTCAATTTTTGGGAGACCGACACCTTTAGAACTAGATTATTCACAAGTGGTAAAGGGCTAATATTATGGCTAAAGAAATTCTAGGATATATAAAATTACAAATTCCTGCTGGTTCAGCTAATCCAGCACCTCCTGTCGGTCCTGCTTTAGGTCAAAAAGGTTTAAACATTCAAGACTTCTGTAAACAGTTCAATGATAAGACAAAAGATTTGGAAAAGGGCGCACCTATCCCAACTATAATTACAGCATACAAAGATAGATCATTTGATTTTGTCACAAAAAAACCACCCGTTACTTTTTATTTAAAAAAAGCTGCAAAAATAAAAAAAGGTTGTCAAACACCTGGCCGATCAACATTAGGTAAGGTTACAATGAAGCAGGTGGAAGAGATTGCAAAAGAGAAATTAGAAGATCTCAACGCCTATGATGTTGATCAAGCATCAAAAATAATACTTGGATCAGCAAGGTCAATGGGAATGGAAGTCGTATAATGAAATTAACTAAAAACAAAAAAAAACAAATCGAAGGCATAGACTTTAAAAAGTCATACAAGGTATCTGATGCAGTTAAAATTATTAAAGAAAAAAAATATGTAAAATTTGACGAGTCTCTAGAAGTATCAATCAATACAGGTATTGACTCTAAACAGTCTGATCAAAATGTCAGAGGTAGTTTTATACCGCCTCATGGTTTAGGAAAAAAAGTTCAAATAGCAGTTTTTGCTCAAGGAAAAGCTGCAGAGGAGGCTAAAGCAGCTGGAGCTAAACATGTTGGAGGAGATGATTTAATTTCCTCACTTGAAAAAAAAATCGATGTAGATGTAATTGTAGCTACTCCAGACATGATGTCAGTCGTAAGTAAAATTGCTAAAATTTTAGGCCCGAAAGGTTTAATGCCTAATCCTAAGACAGGAACTGTTACAAATGATATCAAAAGCACAATTGAAAATATTAATAAAGGACTAGTAGCATACAAAAATGACAAAGCAGGAACTATTCACGCTGCTTTGGGTAAAGTTAGTTTCGATGAAAGTAAATTAACTGAAAACGTAACTTCATTTATTGATGAAATAAAAAAAATAAAACCATCAGGCTTGAAGGGTAACTTTGTGAATTCTGTTTATATATCATCATCTATGGGTTTTGGTTTAAGGGTTGAAATTTAATGAATAAAGCTGAAAAACAACAATATATTGAAAATCTTGATCAAATGTCCAAGAATTACTCCGCACTATTTGTTGCATCTTTCTCAGAGATGTCGGTTAAGGAGATGATCGAATTTCGAACTGAAATTAGAAACAATGATGGAGTAACTAAAGTTTCTAAAAATAATATCGTTAAAATATTTGTTAACAAAGATGATGAAAAAAAAGGTCTAATTGATTTTTTATCTAATCAAAAATTATTAATTTTTACAAATAATCCTGTTGGAACTGCAAAAGTTTGTAAAAAATTTGAAAAAGATTTAAAAAAGCTATCTGCAGAGGCAGCTTTTTTTGATAACCAGTTATATTCAAAAGAGGATATAGCAAAGGTTGCAACTTTACCTTCTCTTGAAGAAATAAGAGGAAAAATAGTTGGATTGATCAATGCTCCTGCTTCAAAGCTTGTAAGATTATTACAAAGACCAGATCAGGATATTATTTCAATACTACAAAACAAAAAAGACTAATTAGGGAGAGACAAAAAAAATGGCAGATTTAAATAAAATTGTTGATGAGCTATCAACACTAACAGTAATGGAAGCAGCAGAACTTTCAAAACTATTAGAAGAAAAATGGGGTGTAACCGCAGCGGCACCTGTAGCAGTAGCAGCAGGTGGAGCAGCTCCTGCAGCTGACGCAGCAGAAGAAAAAGATGCTTTTGATGTAGTGCTTTCAGCAGCAGGGGATCAAAAAATTAATGTTATTAAAGAAGTAAGAGCAATTACAGGTCTTGGTTTAAAAGAAGCTAAAGACATGGTTGAAGGTGCTCCGAAAACTTTAAAAGAAGGAGCTAAGAAAGAAGAGGCGGAAGCTATGAAGACTCAGCTAGAAGCCGCAGGCGCAAAAGTAGAACTTAAATAATTAATTATTATAGGTTCTATATAATATGCCACTTAGCTTTACAGAAAAAAAACGAATTCGCTATTCTTTTGGTAAGATCGGTAAAACGATCGAAGTTCCAAATTTAGTAGATATTCAAAAAATTTCCTACGATAAGTTCCTACAATTAGGAAAGTCAGTAGAGAACCGTTCAAATACTGGACTGCAAGAAGTCTTTAATTCAGTCTTTCCCATTAAAGACTATGCAGGTAAATCTGAACTTCATTATATTGACTATTATCTTGATAATCCCAAGTACGATGTAGATGAGTGTAGAAGAAAGGGTTTAACCTTTTCAGCCTCACTCATGGTTACTTTTCGACTAATAATATGGGATATTAATGAAGAAACTGAGGAAAAATCACTAAGAGATATAAAAGAACAAGTAGTTTATCTCGGTGATTTACCTTTGATGACAAATAATGGTACTTTTGTTGTCAATGGAACTGAAAGAGTTGTTGTAAGTCAATTACATAGATCTCCAGGAGTATTTTTTGACCATGATGAGGGTAAAACCCATGCAAGTGGTAAGGTTTTATATAACGCAAGAATTATTCCATACAGAGGTTCTTGGTTGGATTTTGAATTTGACCATAAAGATAACCTTTTCTTTAGAATAGATAGAAAAAAGAAAATGATTTCTACTACAATTTTACAAGCGTTGCCATCAAAAGCGTCAGAAAAGTATTTGGAAGAATGTAAACAAAATAAAGTTGAGCCAGATATCTATAAAGTTTCTGGAATGACGTCAGAAGAAATTTTAACATACTTTTATGAGACTTTTAATTTTAAGAAAAATAAAGATGGGTGGATTGTTAATTTAGACTTAAATAAATTTAAATATAAAAATCTTCCATTTAATCTTGTAGATCCTAATACTAAAGAAGTAGTAGCTTTTAAAGATGTAAAATTATCTTTGAAATTACTTAATGAAATTAAAGACAAAAAAATAAATAAGTTCTTCTTCAAACAAGAGGAATTATATGGTTTTTATTTATCAAACGACATCATCAATTTTGATAATGGATTGGTATATGCAGAGGCGGGTACATTATTAAGCGAAGAGTTTTTCAAAAGACTTGAGGAGTTATCTATAAATCAATTCTCTGTAATTAATGCTAATCAAGCTACTGGTAACTTGGGTGTTATTAACTCACTTGTAGCTGATAAAAATAATTCTCGAGAGGAAGCTTTATTTGATATCTTTAAAATTTTAAGACCGGGCGAACCACCAACATTAGAAGCGAGTAACTATTTATTTCAAAATATGTTTTTTAGTGAAGACAGATACGATTTGTCCGAAGTAGGTAGGGTAAAATTAAACACCTATTTATCTTTAAACAAGGATAATAAAACAAGAATTTTAAGTAAAACAGACATCCTAGCTGTTGCAAAAAAACTTTTTGATATGAAAACAGAGAGTGCTGGCAAAGATGATATCGACCATTTAGGAAACAGACGTGTTCGTTCAGTTGGAGAATTGATTGAAAACCAATATAGAATTGGATTAGTAAGAATGGAGCGAGCAATTAGAGAAAAAATGGGTACAGTTGATATTGAGTCGATTATGCCTCAAGACCTTGTTAACTCCAAACCTATACAAACCGTATTGAAAGAATTTACTGGAACAAGCCAATTAAGTCAGTTTATGGACCAAACAAATCCATTAAGTGAGATAACTCACAAAAGAAGAATTTCTGCATTAGGGCCTGGCGGTCTAACCAGAGAGAGAGCTGGATTTGAGGTAAGAGATGTTCACACTACTCACTACGGTAGAATATGCCCTATAGAAACACCTGAGGGTTCAAACATCGGTCTAATAAATAGTCTCTCATCTTTTGCCAGAATAAATCAATACGGTTTCATTGAAACACCTTACAGAAAGATTGTTAAAGGTAACGTGACTGATGAAGTTCTTTATTTGAATGCTGATGAAGAAGAAAGTTACACAATAGCCCAAGCAAACAGCCCAATTAATGAAAATGGCAAATTTAGAGAAGATCAAGTCAGTTGTAGAAGAAGAGGTGATTTTATATTCTGTAGTCCCTCTGAGATAGATTTTATGGATGTTAATCCTCAACAACTTGTTTCTGTTGCTGCATCCTTAATTCCATTCTTAGAAAATGATGACGCAAATAGAGCATTAATGGGTTCAAATATGATGAGACAGGCTGTTCCACTTGTAAAAAGTGAGGCTCCCCTTGTAGGTACTGGATTTGAATCAAAGGTAGCAAGAGATAGTGGTGCTGTTGTGATTGCAAAAAATAGCGGCTATGTTCATCAAGTTGACTCATCAAGAATAGTAATTAGATCAGACTCCAAAAATATCAGTAAGGATAAAAGTGGTGTCGATATTTATAATTTGAAAAAATTCCAAAGATCCAACCAAAGTACTGCTATTAATCAAAAGCCTATCGTCAAAATAGGAGATTATGTTGAAAGAGGAGATATCATTGCAGATGGACCATCAACAGATTTAGGAGAATTGGCTTTAGGGAGAAACTTACTTGTGGGTTTCATGCCATGGAACGGATACAATTTTGAGGATTCTATAATAATGTCAGAAAGAGTTGTTCACGAAGATCGATATACCTCAATTCACATTGAAGAGTTTGAGGTTTTATGTAGAGATACCAAATTAGGCCCAGAGGAAATTACAAGAGATATGCCTAATGTTGGTGATGAAAGTATTACTAATCTTGACGAGGCAGGAATTGTTTATATTGGTTCCGAAGTCAAACCAGGAGACATCCTTGTGGGAAAAGTCTCTCCAAAAGGCGACTCACCTATTACTCCAGAAGAAAAGTTATTAAGAGCAATTTTTTCAGAAAAAGCAGCTGACGTTAAAGATACATCTTTGAGATTACCAACTGGTTACTCAGGTGTTGTAGTTGACGTTCAAGTATTGGTTCGTAGAGGTGTTGAAAAAGATGAAAGAACTATTGCTATTGAAAGAGTAGAAATTGATAGATTAGCTAAAGACAGAGATGATGAAAAAAATATTTTAGAAAATAATTACAAACAAAACCTAATTAGTATTTTTAAAAATAAAAATGCTAGTTCAAATACAGATGTATTTACAAAGGGAAATAAAATTGAAGAAGATATTTTGAAATCAAAATCTATTGAGATATTGGAACAAATTCAAGTTGATGACAGTGCTTCAATGGAAACATTTGTATCTCAAAAGAAAATTTTTAGTGATGCAGTCATCTTGTTAGATAAAAAATTCCAGAATAAAATTGAAAAAATTCAAAGTGGTGACGATTTATTACCTGGTGTTCTAAAAGTGGTAAAAGTTTTTGTAGCCGTAAAAAGAAAATTGCAAGCTGGGGATAAGATGGCCGGAAGACATGGTAACAAAGGTGTTATTTCAAAAATTGTACCAATTGAAGACATGCCTTTCTTAGAAGATGGGACACCCGTCGATGTTTTATTAAATCCATTAGGGGTTCCTAGTAGAATGAATATTGGTCAAATTTTGGAAACACATTTAGGTTGGGCAGCATATGGTATAGGTAAACAAATTTCCCAAAGTTTAGATATGGCAAAGAAAGAAGGAAATATAATTCAGTTAAAAGAGTCACTTAACAGATTTTATGAACAGAATAAAGATTCTAATACTGAAATTGTTAAAATGAATGATGATCAACTTATTGAATTAGCAGGTAACTTAGAAAAAGGTGTGACTTTTGCTACACCTGTGTTTGATGGTACGAATACTCACGAAATTACAAAGCTATTGGATAAGGCTGGATTTGATAATAGTGGCCAAGTACATTTATACGATGGCAGGTCGGGAGAAAGATTTGAGAGAAAAGTAACAGTAGGCTATAAGTATATCCTAAAACTTCACCATTTGATTGATGACAAAATTCATGCAAGATCTATAGGCCCTTATAGTCTTGTTACACAGCAGCCTTTAGGTGGTAAAGCTCAATTTGGTGGCCAAAGGTTTGGAGAAATGGAAGTATGGGCGTTAGAAGCATATGGAGCATCCAACACTTTACAAGAAATCCTTACTATTAAATCAGATGATGTAGCTGGAAGAACAAAAGTTTATGAAGCATTAATTAGAGGTGACTATAACTTTGAAAGTGGAATACCTGAGTCATTTCACGTTCTAGTTAAAGAGCTAAAATCCCTTGGATTAAACGTCGAATTAATAGAAACAGACCCCACTGTTAACAGAGAGAGTGCACAATGAAAGATTTAACCAATTTATTCAAAACAAATAATCAAACTCTAAATTTTGATCAGATTAAGATTTCTGTTTCAAGCCCTGAGCAAATAAGATCATGGTCTTTTGGTGAAATCAAAAAACCAGAGACGATAAACTACAGAACCTTTAAGCCTGAAAGAGAAGGTTTATTTTGTGCAAGAATTTTTGGACCTACAAAAGATTATGAGTGTTTATGCGGTAAATACAAGAGAATGAAATTCAAAGGCATTACATGTGAAAAATGTGGTGTTGAAGTAACACTTTCCAAAGTTAGACGAGAGAGAATGGCACATATTGAATTAGCTGCACCTGTTGCTCATATTTGGTTTTTAAAATCATTACCAAGTAGAATTGGTCTTGCTCTTGATATAACTCTTAAGAACCTAGAAAAGGTTTTATATTTTGAAAGTCACATTGTAATTGACCCTTTGATGTCTGGCTTAAGCCCTAATCAATTACTTAATGATGAAGAATTAGAAGAGGCTGTTGATCAATTCGGTGAAGACTCTTTTAAACATGGAATTGGTGCTGAAGCTGTACAAGAAATTTTATCTAAGATTGATTTAGTCGCTGAAATAGAAAAACTAGTTGAGGAAAGTGAATCTACCTCTTCTGAAACTAAAAAGAAAAAAATCTTAAAAAGAATGAAAGTAATGGAAGGATTCAAAAATTCTAATATAAAACCCGAGTGGATGATTTTAAAAGTATTACCTGTTATTCCACCAGAGTTAAGACCACTTGTGCCACTAGAGGGTGGTCGTTTTGCAACATCTGATCTAAATGATTTGTACCGAAGAGTTATAAATAGAAATAATAGGTTAAAAAGACTTTTAGACTTAAGAGCCCCTGACATTATTGTTAGAAATGAAAAAAGAATGCTTCAAGAGTCTGTTGATGCTCTTTTTGACAATGGAAGAAGAGGAAGAGTTATTACAAGCACTAATAAAAGACCTCTTAAATCATTATCTGAAATGCTAAAAGGTAAGCAAGGTAGATTTAGACAAAATTTACTGGGTAAAAGAGTTGATTACTCTGGTCGGTCAGTAATTGTTGTAGGACCGGAATTAAAACTTCATCAATGTGGACTACCTAAAAAAATGGCTTTAGAGTTATTTAAACCATTTATATACAATAAACTTGAATCTTATGGATTTGCCTCAACTCTTAAATCTGCAAGAAAAATGGTTGAATCTGAGAGACCTGAAGTGTGGGATATACTTGATGAAGTTATTAGAGAACATCCAATTCTTTTAAACAGAGCACCTACTTTGCATAGATTAGGCATTCAAGCATTTGAACCTATTTTAATAGAAGGTAAAGCTATTCAACTACATCCATTGGTTTGTACAGCTTTTAACGCAGACTTTGATGGTGACCAGATGGCAGTTCACATACCTTTGAGCCTAGAAGCCCAACTAGAAGCAAGAGTTTTAATGATGAGCACTAACAATATTCTTTCACCCTCTAGTGGGAAACCGATTATTGTTCCAAGTCAAGATATAGTTTTAGGTATTTACTATTTATCATTGATTAATGAAAAAGAAGAAGCAAAGAAATATTATTCACATGTAGGTGAAGTAGAATTTGCATTAGAAAATAAAACTATAGAACTACATACACCTATTTTATACAGGACTAAAATATATAATTCTGAAACTGATAGCTTTGAATACAAAAAATATACCACCTCTGCTGGCAGAGTTATGCTTTTTAAAACAGTACCTGAGAACAAAAATTTACCTTTTGATGTAATTAATAAAGTCTTAACAAAAAAAGATATTAGTAATCTTTTAGACAATGTTTACAGATTTACAGGCCAAAAGGCGACCTGCATATTTGTTGACCAAATCATGAACGTAGGTTTTAAGTATGCAGCTAAAGCAGGTATTTCATTTGGAAAAGATGATTTAGTTATTCCAGAGGAAAAGAATGTTTTAATTCAAGATACTCAAAAACTAGTAAACAGTCTTGAAAATCAATATCAAGAAGGTCTTATTACTGAAAGAGAAAAATATAATAAAGTTGTAGGCTTGTGGTCTACTTGTACAGACAAAGTTGCTAAAGCAATGATGAAAACTGTTTCATCAAATAAAGATAGCCAAATTAATTCTGTATATATCATGGCAGACTCCGGTGCACGTGGCTCTGAGGCTCAGTTAAAGCAGTTGGCGGGTATGAGAGGTTTGATGGCAAGACCATCAGGAGAGATTATTGAAAATCCAATTACATCTAATTTTAAAGATGGTTTAACAGTTCTTGAATATTTTAACTCTACTCACGGTGCTAGAAAAGGCTTAGCTGATACTGCTCTTAAAACTGCAAGTTCAGGTTATTTAACTAGAAGACTTGTTGATGTTGCTCAAGATTTAACAATTACATGTAAAGATTGTACATGTAAAAATGGATTAACTGTTGACACTATTTATGAGTCTGGCGAAGTTTCAATACCTTTGACAGAAAGAGTCTTTGGTAGATATCTTGCTGATGATGTTAAAAACAAAAAAGGTGATGTAATAATAAAAAATGACTCTTACATTTCTCACGAAGAAATTGAATTATTAGAAAAAGAAAATATTACATCTGTTAGAATTAAATCACCTATCACTTGTGGAACAACACATGGTATTTGTGCTAAATCTTATGGAAGAGACTTAGCAAAAGGAGTACCCGTTAACACAGGTGAAGCAGTTGGAATTATAGCAGCTCAATCAATTGGTGAGCCAGGAACTCAATTAACTATGAGAACATTCCATGTTGGAGGTGTTGCGAGTTCTTCCGCTGAAAAATCAAACTTTGAATCCCCATGCGATGGTAAAGTTAAAATTAAAAATCTTAGATCTGTTGTAAACGGATCTGAAAATGAAATAATTATTAATAGAACCACAGAGCTTGAAATATTTGATACTAATAAATCTTTAGTATCCTCATTTAGAGCTCCATATGGATCGACTTTATTAGTAAAAAACGGTGCAGATGTTAAGTTAAATAGCCTATTACTTGAATGGGATCCTTACACTGTACCTATCGTCGCTGAGGAAACTGGAAAATTAGATTTTAGTGATCTAGTTGAGGGAGTATCATTCATTGAGAAGTTTGATGAGACTACTGGTATCTCATCAAAAGTTATTATTGATTGGAAAAGCTTTCAAGGAAAGCAAGATCTAAAACCACAGTTATTAATAACAGACAAAGACGGCAGTCCAATTAAATCAAAAAATTCATCTACTTATGATTTAAGTGTTGGTATCATTCTAAATATGGAAAAAGGAAAAGAAGTTACTGCTGGTGATGTAATAGCTAGAATTCCAAGAGCTTCCTCAAAAACAAAAGATATTACAGGAGGACTACCAAGAGTTGCTGATATTTTTGAATCAAGAAAACCAAAGAATCCTGCTGTTTTAGCAGAAATATCAGGAACAATTGAATTTGGTAAAGACATTAAAAGTAAAAGAAGGATTATTATCAATCCTGAAGAAGGAGAGCCGGTAGAATTTTTAATCCCAAAAGGTACTTATATTTATTTTAATGAGGGAGATAAGGTAAAAAAAGGTGATATGATTGTCGATGGAACTCCAGCACCAACAGATATTTTAAATATTCTTGGAATTGAGGCCTTAGCTGAATATATGGTAAGAGAAGTTCAGAAAGTTTACCGTTTACAAGGTGTTTTGATTGATGACAAACACATAGAATGTATTACACGTCAAATGCTACAAAAAGTCGAAGTAATCGATGCTGGTGACAGTGAATATTTAGTTGGTGACATAAAAGATAAAATAGAAGTCATAGAAAAGAATATCGCACTAAAAAAAGATGGTAAAAAAGAGGTTAATTATAAAATGATGATCCTTGGAATTACAAAGGCGAGCCTTCAAACTAATTCCTTTATTTCAGCAGCTTCTTTCCAAGAAACAACAAGAGTTCTTACCGAGGCAGCTATCAATGGAAAAATTGATAAACTAACTGGACTAAAAGAAAATGTTATAGTTGGCAAACTTATTCCCGCTGGAACAGGTAATGTCATAAGAGACCTTAGAAAAGAAGCTAAAATCCGCGATAATTCACTATTAAAACAGCTAGAAACCTCTAAATAGATGTTGACTATACTAAATACTATAAATATATTCTGCGAACTATGCCGACCATAAATCAATTAGTTAGGAAGTCTAGAGATAAAGTCTCAAAGAGGAATAAAGTTCCTGCTCTTAAGTCATGTCCTCAAAAAAGAGGTGTATGTTTAAGAGTTTACACTACTACTCCCAAAAAACCTAATTCAGCTTTAAGAAAGGTCGCTAGAGTCAAGCTAACCAACGGTCAAGAAGTTACAGCATACATTCCAGGTGAAGGACATAACTTACAGGAACACTCTGTAGTTTTAATTCGTGGAGGAAGAGTCAAAGACTTACCAGGTGTAAGATACCATATAATTAGGGGAACTTTGGATACCCAAGGCCTTGAAAAAAGAAGACAACGTAGATCTAAATACGGTGCAAAAAGGCCAAAAAATTAAAAATTAAATCATGTCAAGAAGAAGAGCAGCAGAGAAAAGACAAGTATTACCAGATCCTATTTACAACAGCGTTGTTTTAAACAAGTTTATAAATGAGGTAATGGTAGGAGGTAAAAAAACGGTAGCCCAAAGAATAGTATATGGTGCGCTAGATATTATAAAAACAAATAATCAGAGTGACGATCCTTTAGAGTATTTTCAAAAATCTATCAATAATGTTAAACCATCTGTTGAAGTTAAATCAAGAAGAGTAGGTGGAGCTACTTATCAAGTACCAATGGAAGTCAGAAGTACTAGAGCTCAAGCTTTAGCATTTAAATGGATTTTAACTAATTCAAAAAAACGAAATGAAAAAACCCAAAGAGAACGGTTAGCAAATGAACTGATAGATGCTTTTGAAAATAAAGGCAATTCTGTAAAGAAAAAAGATGAAGTTCATAAAATGGCAGAAGCTAACAGGGCATTCGCTCATTATAGGTGGTAAAAATGGATTTAAGTAAATACAGAAATATCGGAATTATGGCACATATTGATGCTGGTAAAACTACAACCACCGAGAGAATTTTATACTATACAGGGAAGTCTCATAAAATAGGTGAAGTTCATGATGGTGCTGCAACAATGGATTGGATGGAACAAGAGCAAGAAAGAGGTATAACAATAACTTCAGCTGCTACAACCTGTTTTTGGAATGATCACAGAATAAATATTATCGATACGCCAGGTCACGTTGATTTCACAATTGAAGTTGAGAGATCTTTAAGAGTATTAGACGGTGCTGTTGCATGTTTTGACGGTGTTGCAGGAGTTGAACCACAATCAGAAACTGTTTGGAGACAAGCTGATAGATATAAAGTTCCGAGGATTTGTTTTTGCAATAAAATGGATAGACTTGGTGCAGACTTTGAGATGAATGTTCAATCTATCAAAGATAGATTGGGAGCTAATCCTCTTGTTTTGCAAATGGCAATTGGAAAAGAGGCAGATTTCAAAGGTGTTGTTGACCTAGTTAATTTTAAATCAATTATATGGAAAGACGATAGTCTCGGTGCAGAATATGATGTTACTGATATTAGCGATGATTTAATTGAGGAAGCTAAGAAAAAAAGAGAAGAGTTAATAGAAAATGCAGTTGAAGCAGATGATAAAGCACTAGAGGACTATCTGGAAGGAAAAGAAATATCTGTTGATACCTTAAAAGCTTGTATAAGAAAGGGAACAATTGATTTCAAATTTGTTCCTGTTTTGTGTGGAACTGCTTTTAAAAATAAAGGTGTCCAACCATTACTTGATGCTGTTGTAGATTATTTACCTTCTCCTAAAGACATAGGTTTTGTTGAAGGAATAAAAGAAGGCTCAGATGATAAATTACAAATTCCCAATACCCCCGAAGAACCTTTTGCAGCCTTGGCGTTTAAAGTAGCAGCAGATCCTTTTGTTGGTCAAATAACTTTTTGTAGACTTTATTGTGGAAACCTAAGCTCAGGTTCAACGATACTTAATTCATCAAAAAATCAAAAAGAAAGAATTGGAAGGATGCTTTTAATGCACTCAAACACCAGAGAAGAAATCAAAGATGCAAAGGCGGGAGATATAGTTGCTTTAGTTGGTTTAAAGAATGTCACTACTGGTGATACTTTATGTGATCCGTCAAAAAAAGTTATCTTAGAAAAAATGGAATTCCCTGATCCTGTTATTGAAGTTGCAGTTGAGCCTAAAACAAAAGCTGACTATGAAAAAATGGGGCAAGCATTGGGAAGGTTAGCTCAAGAGGATCCAAGTTTCAGAGTTACCTCAGATGAAGAGTCTGGACAGACGATTATTAAAGGTATGGGCGAACTTCATTTAGAAATTTTGGTTGATAGAATGAAAAGAGAATTCAAAGTTGAAGCTGATGTTGGAGCTCCTCAAGTTGCATATAGAGAGACAATTACTAAAGATGTTGAAGTAGATTATACACATAAAAAACAATCCGGTGGTGCTGGCCAATTTGCGAGAGTAAAAATGAAATTCAAACCGTTAGAGAGAAATTCTGGTGTTAAATTTGTTAACACAGTAGTTGGAGGAAATATTCCAAAAGAATATATCCCTGGTGTAGAAAAAGGCATTAATTTTGCCGCTCAAAATGGAGTCATTGCTGGCTACAACGTTATAGACTTTGAAGCAGAAGTTCATGATGGTGCATTTCATGATGTTGACTCTTCTGTATTAGCTTTTGAGATAGCTTCTAGAGCCGCATTTAGAGAGGCTGTTGGAAAAGCTGGACCAAAATTACTTGAGCCAATGATGAAAGTTGAAGTAGTTACGCCAGAAGATTACATGGGTGATATCATTGGTGATTTAAATTCAAGAAGAGGTCAAATTGAAAAAATGGAAGACAGAGGTAATGCCAAAGTTGTATCGTCTGTAGTTCCTCTTGCTAATATGTTTGGTTATGTTAATAATCTACGCTCAATGAGCCAAGGAAGAGCAAGTTATACAATGTTATTCTCACACTATGATGTCGTACCTTCAAATGTTGAAGAGGAAATTAAATCTAAACTGGCATAATCATGATTAATCAAAATATAAGAATAAGATTGAAATCATTTGATCATAATATTTTAGATAGAAGTTCAATTGATATTCTTCAGACAGCTAAAAGAACTGGTGCTAAAGTAATTGGACCAATTCCCATGCCATCTAAAATTGAAAGAGTTACAGTAAATAAATCCCCACATGTAGATAAAAAAAGTAGGGAACAGTTTGAACTACGAACGCACATTAGGATGATGGATATCATCGAACCTACACCTCAAACAGTTGACGCACTTATGAAGCTTGACTTAGCATCTGGTGTTAATGTCGATATAAAAATAAAAAAATAATTAATTATGATCATCAGCACTAAAATTGGCCAAACTTCATTTGTTCATGAAAACGGCACTAGAATTTCTGCAACAGTTCTTGATTACAATAGTTGTACTGTTGTTGGTAATAGAACTCTTGATAGAGATGGTTATCTTGCAAATATAATAGGCTTTCTCAAACCAAAAAAACTTAATAAACCTCAATTAAAAGAATTCAATAAATTAAATTTAGAGCCAAAAAAAATAATTAAGGAACAAAGAATAAATTCTAACGAGGAACTTTTAGAGGTTGGTTCTTTAATTGATCCTAAATTTAAAGTTGGAGATAAAGTTTCGGTACAGTCGAAATCAACTGGTAAAGGTTTTGCCGGCGCTATGAAGAGACACAATTTTAGTGGTATGAGAGCAACACATGGTGTTTCTATTTCTCACAGAGCTCATGGTTCAACAGGTCAAAATCAGAATCCAGGTAAGGTATTTAAAGGAAAAAAAATGGCTGGACATTTAGGTCATCAATTAACAACTACTAAAAACTTAGAGGTACTTTTAATTGATCAAGATAAAAAATTAATATTTATTAAAGGATCTGTTCCTGGAAAAAATAAATCTATAGTGAAGGTTTTTAAATAAATGTTTGAACAAATCACACTAAAAGATAAAAATATATCCGAAAAAGCTTTACATTTATCATTACAAAAAATCTATTCTCATAAACAAGGAAATAATCACAGTCTTGATAGATCTGAAGTTGCTGGCTCAGGAAAAAAACTTTTTAAACAAAAAGGAACTGGAAATGCAAGAGCTGGTAACAAAAAAACTACTCAAAGAAGAGGTGGTGGAAAAGCTTTTGGACCAAAATTTCATTTAGTTTCTTATAAAGTAAATAAAAAAGTCAAAAAAAGCGCCATAGTTTCATCAATAGTTAGTAAAAGTAATAATAAATCACTTTTTGTTTTTGATGAGGAAAAATTAGATGAAAAAAATATCTCTGATTTATTAAAAAAAAACCCAAATAAAATGATTATTTTTGTGCTGAGTAATATAACAGAAAATAAATTGATTATTAAATTTCAAAACTACAAAAAAATATACTTTCTCTCAGATAAAAGTTATTCAGTCCATACAGCATTAAAATCAGATATGCTTTTATTTTCTAAAAAATCAACAATTTATAATTCATACATAGGTAATAATTAAAATGGACCTTAATTTAATTAAAAAACCTGTCATTACAGAAAAATCTACAGCTAACGCTCAGTTTAATAAGTACATTTTTGAAGTTCGAAACGATGCAAATAAAACTAACATTAAAAAGACAATAGAAGATATATATAAAGTTAAAGTTCAAAAGCTAAATAGTTTAAATGTTAAGAGTAAACCTAAAGTATTTAAGGGTCAAAGAGGTACAAGGTCAGAGCTTAAAAGAATAATAGTTACTCTTAAAGAGGGCAACACCATAGATATGAGCGGTAAAGTGTAATATGGGACTGATAACTTACAAACCAACAACACCATCTTATAGAAAAACAGTTAAAATTGATAAGTCACAATTGTTTAAGGGGCGTCCAGAAAAATCTTTAATAGAAGACTTACAACCAAATTCTGGAAGAAATAATACTGGTAAGATTACAATTAGACATAGATCCGGTGGGCACAAGAAGAAATACAGACTAGTAAATTTTAAAAGAAATACATTTGATAAAATTGGTACAGTAGAGAGAATAGAATACGATCCTAATAGAAGTGCCTTTATAGCTCTTATTAACTATCAAGATATAAAAGAATACATTATTGCTCCTTCTGATTTAAAAACTGGCGATAAGGTTATTTCATCAGCCAAAACAGAAATATCATCTGGTAATGCGATGAAGATAAAAAATATACCAACTGGTACTTCTATACATAACATTGAATTAAAACCAGGAGCTGGTGGTAAACTATGCAGATCAGCAGGATCCTTTGCACAGGTACTAGGAGAACAAGAAAAATATGTAATGGTTAAACTTTCATCTCGTGAAACCAGACTGGTCCATGGTGAATGTATGGCTACGATAGGGGTAGTATCTAATCAAGATAATAAAAACAAAAAAATTGGTAAAGCTGGAATTAAAAGACATCTAGGTATAAGACCTACTGTTAGAGGTGTTGTAATGAATCCTGTTGATCACCCACACGGTGGAGGAGAAGGAAGAACATCGGGTGGTAGACACCCTTCAACGCCATGGGGTATGAAAACAAAAGGTAAGAAGACAAGAAGAATTAAATTTACATCAAAGATGATCATATCAAGAAGGGCAAAAAAGTAATGGCAAGATCTGTTTGGAAAGGACCTTACTTTGATGTAACTCTATTCAAAAAAGTAAAAAAATCTAAAGAAGAAAGTTCAAAATCTCCAATTAAAACATGGTCAAGAAGATCAACTATTATACCTGATTTTGTTGGAGTAACTATTTCCGTTTATAATGGTAAATCTTTTATACCAGTTTTCGTAACTGAAGACATGGTAGGTCATAAACTTGGTGAGTTTTCACCTACTAGGGTTTTTAAGGGCCATTCGGGAGACAAGAAAGCAGTCCAGGGTAAAAAATAATTATGTCTAAAGAAGTAAAAGCAATAAATAAAATGATAAGAACTAGCTCTCAAAAGCTTAACTTAATTGTTAAAGATATAAGAAAAAAAGATATTAATGCAGCTTTAAATATTTTGAAATTTTCGAATAAAAGAGTGAGCAAAGAAGTACTAAAAACTTTAAATTCTGCTGTTGCGAATGCAGAAAATAATAACAATTTAGACATTGACAAACTTTTTGTGAAAGAAGCTTATGTTGGCAAAAGTTTAAGAATGAAAAGATTTAGACCTATGAGTAAGGGAAGAGCTTTTCAAATTATTAAACCCTTTTCTCGGTTAACTTTAGTTTTAGAGGAGAGATTTTAATGGGACAGAAAGTTAACCCAACTTCACTAAGAGTTGGTATTAATAAATATTGGCAATCAACTTGGTTTGAAAAGAAAAGTTACTCTACTTTCTTAAAAGAAGATCATAAAATTAGAAATTATATTGAAAAAAATTACTCAATAGCAGGTATAAGTTCAGTTATCATTGAAAGAGCTGCCGCAAACCTTAAAATTATAATTCACACCTCGAAACCTGGGGTTCTTATTGGTAAAAAAGGTGCAGATATTGAAAAACTTAGAAACAGACTATCTAAATTATCTGATAAGAGCATTTCATTAGATATAAAAGAAATAAAAAAACCTGAAACTGATGCCTCATTAGTAGCAGACTCTATTGCAAGACAGCTTGAAAAGAGAGTTGCATTTAGAAAAGCGATGAAAAAATCAGGTTTATCGGCGATTAAACTTGGTGCTAAGGGCATTAAAATTGTATGTGGTGGTAGACTGGGCGGCGCTGAAATAGCAAGATCAGAAAAATTTTCTGAGGGAAGTGTGCCTTTACATACCCTTAGAGCTGATATAGATTACGCAACTGCTCGAGCTTTAACTACTTATGGAATTATTGGAATTAAGGTTTGGCTTTATAAAGGCGAGAGTAAAAATACAACAAAAAATCCAGATGATAAAAAAGAGAAAACTAATTAATGTTATTACCAAAGAATACAAAATATAGAAAACAGCACAAAGGAAGAATACACGGCAGTGCAAAGGGTAATTATGAACTAACATTTGGTTATTACGGACTTAAATCCCTAGATGCTGAAAGAGTAACAGCAAGGCAAATTGAGGCATCCAGAAGAGCTATCACTAGATTTTTAAAAAGAGCTGGAAGACTTTGGATTAGAGTTTTTCCAGATGTACCAGTCACAGCAAAACCTGCAGAAGTTAGAATGGGTAAAGGAAAAGGTGCAATAGATAGATGGGTCTGTAGAGTAAAACCGGGGACTATAATGTTTGAGGTCGATGGTGTTGATAAGCATTTAGCAAAAAAAGCTTTTGAACTAGCATCTGCAAAATTACCTGTAAAAACAACATTCGTATCATTGGATCAATTTTAATGGCTGATAAAGATATAAATAGTTTAAAAAAAGAGTTATTTAATCTTAAAATTATGAAGAAAAGCGGTCAACTCACAGACACCTCTCAATTTAAAAAAATTAAAAAGCAAATCGCATCTTTATTAACAAAAGAAAGGCTAAATAAAAATGCCTAAACGTATTTTAACAGGAAAAGTTGTAAAAAAATCTGGTGACAAAACCATATCCGTTTTGGTAACAAGACAGACCACCCATCCTGTTTATAAAAAAATTATAAGAGTCTCAAAAAAGTATCTTGCTCATGACAGTGACAATAAAATTATTGTGGGAGACTCTGTAAGAATTCAAGAAACTAGACCTATTTCTAAAAATAAATCATGGGAAGTTATTAAATAATGATACAAGCAGAGTCAAATTTACAAGTAGCAGATAATTCTGGTGCAAGATTAATAAGCTGCATAAAAGTTATCGGTGGATCAAAAAGAAGATATGCAAGAATAGGAGACATTATTGTTGTTTCAGTCAAAGATGCTATTCCAAGATCTAAAGTTAAAAAAGGTGAGGTACAAAGAGCAATTATAGTAAGAACAAAAAAGCCATTAATTAGGGAAGACGGTACATCAATTAAATTTGACTCTAATGCAGCTGTTCTTTTAGACAAACAAAATGAACCAATTGGAACAAGAATTTTTGGACCTGTTACAAGAGAGCTTAGAAAAAGAAATATGATGAAAATAGTTAGTTTAGCTCCTGAGGTATTATAATGATTAAAAAATATAAAAAAGGTGATGAAGTGATTGTGAGAGTCGGTAAAGACAAAGGTAAGATTGGAAAGATTTCAAAAATCATAAATTCTTCAGATAAAGTTGTGATATCTGGTGTTAACGTAAGTAAAAAACATCAAAAGCCATCTCAAGAGTCTAAAGGAGGTATTGTTGATAAAGAAATGCCAATTCATATTTCAAATATTTTAGCTTATGACTCGAAATCTAAAAAATCTTCTAAAGTAGGTTTCAAAATTGAAAATGGAAAAAAAATTAGAATTTTAAAATCATCGGGAGACAAATACTAATGTCAAATTCAGTTCAAGAACTTTTCAATGTCTCTGACCAGTTAGCCAAAAATCTAGAAATATCTCATAAGCTTGCTGTACCAAAAATATCAAAAATAGTAATCAACGCAGGTATCGGAGCTATTAAAGAGGATAACAAAGCTATTGAAAAAATAAAAAAAGATTTATCTCTTATAACTGGTCAATCACCAGTTGTTAGAATGTCAAAAAAAGCTATTGCCTCTTTTAAAGTTAGAAAAGGAATGCCAGTAGGACTTTCTGTTACTCTCAGAAAAAATATGATGATGGAGTTTTACGATAGACTTGTAAATATTGCTATGCCTCGTATTAAAGATTTCAGAGGTTATAACAAAAAGTCATTTGATGGCCAAGGTAACATTACTATAGGTATTAAAGATCATATTATTTTTCCAGAAATTAGCGTTGAAAATGTTGAAAATATCTTCGGTTTTGATATCACTATTGCCACTTCTGCAAATAATGACAAAGAGGGGTATGAACTGTTAAAGTTAATGAACTTTCCATTTCTGAATTAATCATGGCAAAACAAAGCGCAATACAAAAAAATATAAATAGAAAAGTACTGATTGATAGACTCAGTGAAAAAAGAAAAAAATTAAAAAGCCTTTTATCCAATAAAGATTTACCATTCGAAGAAAGAGTAAAGATACAAATGAAACTTGAGTCTTTACCTAGAAATTCATCAAGAATTAGATACCGAAACAGATGTTTCCTATCTGGTAGGCCACGTGGTGTTTATAGTAAATTTAATTTATCTAGAATAGCTATCAGAGATATGGCTGGTAAGGGTCAAATACCAGGTTTAACGAAAGCGAGTTGGTAGTATGAGTGACACTTTAGCAGACATGATTACAAGAATAAGAAATGGCCAAAAAGCAAATAAAGCTTCAGTTAAAGTGATATTTTCAAAATTAAATGTTAATGTTTGTGATGTGCTTAAAAAAGAGGGATATATTGACAATTTTGAAATTTTAGGTGATACAAAGAAAGATATTTCAATTACACTTAAATATTACAAAGGCTCACCTTTAATTAACAAAATCCAAAAGATTACAAAACAAGGTTGCAGAGTTTATAGTTCTGTAGATGAAATTCCTAAGACTATTGGAGGGTTAGGTACAACAATTTTATCAACCTCAAAAGGTGTAATGTCAGACTCAGATGCTAGGGAAAAAAAAGTAGGAGGGGAAGTGCTAATAAGCGTTTTCTAAAATATGTCAAGATTAGCGAGAAACCCTATTAATATTCCAGAAGATATAAAAGTTTCTATGAAAGATAACGAAATTAATTTTGAGGGTAAGTTAGGAAAATCATCGACTGTTCTTCCTGTTGGAATTAAGGTTGACCACAAAGATAATCTTTTACACTTCTCTGGAGAAAATAAAGCACTTCTTGGAACTATTTATGCAAATGTTAAAAATGAAATTATTGGTAATTCAAAAGGATTTGAAAAAAGACTTGAACTAATTGGAACTGGATACAAAGCTAATGTTTCTGGAAAAAAGCTCGTCTTGTCACTTGGCTTTAGTCACGATATCAACTTTGAAATTCCTGAGGGTATTTCTATAAAAGTTGAAAAAAATATTGTGGTAGTCACAGGAACAAGTAAACAATTAGTTGGTCAAGTTGCAGCTGAAATCAAGTCATTTAGAAAGCCAGAGCCTTACAAAGGTAAGGGTGTTCGATATGAAGGTGAAAGAATTTATAGAAAAGAAGGTAAGAAAAAATAATGAATAAAGATAAAACTAGAGCTGTTCGTAGAAAATTAAGAGTTAGAAAAAAATTGAATATTATAAAAAAACATAAACTCTTAGTTTTTAGATCCTCCAAACACATATATGCTTCAGTATTATCTGAGAGTAATGATAAAACATTATGCTCATTTTCTTCAGTTAAATTAGAGAAAGCTGACGGACAAAAAAAAGTTGACGTAGCTAAAATCGTTGGCTCAAAAATTGCCGAACTAGCCATAGAAAAAGGTATTAAAGAAGTAAAATTTGATAAGGGATCATATAAGTATCATGGAAGGCTCAAAGTATTAGCCGAAGCAGCAAGAGAAAAGGGTTTATCGTTTTAATGTTAGAAAGCAACACAAATAAAGATTTAATAGAAAAGCTTATTTCAGTTAGAAGAGTATCTAAAGTTGTCAAAGGTGGAAGAAGATTTGGATTTGCTGCCCTTGTTGTAAGTGGAGATGGTCAGGGTAGAGTTGGTTTTGGATCAGGAAAAGCAAAAGAAGTACCAGAAGCAATCAGAAAAGCATCTGAGGAAGCCAAGAAAACAATGGTTAGAATTCCTTTAAGAGAGGGCAGGACTATTCACCATGATGTAAAAGCTAAATTTTCCTCAAGCACAGTAATTTTAAGATCTGCTCCAAAAGGAACAGGTATAATATCTGGCGGTCCATCTAGAGCTATTTTTGAGGCATTGGGTATTTCGGATGTCGTATCTAAAGCCATTGGAACAAAAAATCCACATAATATTGTTAGATCAACAATTAAAGCTTTAAAAAGTATCAATACACCAAAATCAGTGTCCGCCAGAAGAAATATAGAGATAAACTCTGTCATTAGTAAAAGAGAAAATTAAATGATAAATAAAATTTCAAAACAACGCCAAACAAATAGAAAAAGAAAGGGTAAAGGAGTAGGCTCCGGACTAGGCAAAACAGCTGGCAGGGGTCACAAAGGACAAAAATCAAGGTCTGGTGTAGCTGTCAGGAATTTTGAGGGGGGGCAAATGCCCATTTATAGAAAAACACCAAAAAGAGGTTTTACTTCATTAAAAAAAATAAATTCAAAATCTCTAACTTTATCTTTGGTAAGTTTTAATAAATTTGAGGAAAATTCTTTAATTGATACAAATTTTTTAATTCAAAAAGGTTTTCTTAAAAAGAAAGATCATAAAAAATCAATTAAGCTGATTGATTCAATTCAATTTAAAAACAAGCTTCAATTTAAGGATTTTAAGGTTACTCCTGGCGCAAAAAAAAGAATTGAAGAGCTAGGTGGATCATCATCATAATTTTAGATTATGAATATAAAAGTACCAAATATTGACTACGGCGAAGCAATAAAAAGCTCAGGCTTATTTAAAAAATTAGGTTTTGTTTTATTTGCAATTGCTGTTTATCGTCTTGGAACATATATCCCTGTCCCTGGAATTAACTCAGCTGTTTTAGAACAAATATTTGAACAACATCGTGGGGGAATTTTAGGCATTTTTGATATGTTTTCGGGTGGCGCTTTAATGCGCATGTCTATATTCACATTAGGGGTTATGCCTTACATTTCTGCATCAATTATAATGACTTTAATGCAATCATCTTTTGATAGTTTAAAAGCTCTTAAAGAGCAGGGCACTCAAGGTAGAAAAAAAATCCAACAATACACAAGGTATTTAACAATAGTTCTTGGGCTTTTCCAAAGTTATGGTATTTCAAACGGTATACTAAATTTATCCGATACAGTTGATCCTACATTAGGAAGTGTAGCATTTTTTCAAATTTCTGCTGTAATAACAATGACATCAGGTACTATTTTTTTAATGTGGTTGGGCGAACAGATAACTGAAAATGGTTTTGGGAGCGGAATTTCAATTATAATTTTTTCAGGTATCGTGGCTAATCTTCCATTTGCTATTTTTAATACTTTCGAGCTTGGAAGAACCGGTGCACTTTCTGCTATTGCAATAATATCAATAATTTTTTTACTTCTTATACTAATAGTAATAATTGTTTTTATTGAGAGAGCTCAAAGAAGATTATTAGTTCAATATCCTAAACGCCAAGTTGGAAATAAGGTGTTTGGTGGTCAGTCTTCTTATTTACCAATAAAAATAAACATTTCTGGTGTAATACCTGCTATTTTTGCATCATCCTTGCTATTATTTCCTAATACTATCTCTAATTTTTCTCCTGAAAGTTCTGGCTTCTTATCTAATTTAGGATTTTACTTATCGCATGGAAAACCACTTTACATGGCTTTTTTCTTTGGTCTAATTGTTTTCTTTGCATTTTTCTACACTAGTATTGTTTTCAACCCTAAAGAACAAGCAGAAAATTTAAGAAACAATGGTGGTTTCGTTTTAGGCTACAGACCTGGAGAACAAACAGCTTCTTACTTAGAGCATGTTATATACCGTTTAACATTCGTTGGTGCAATTTATTTAGGTTTAATAGCTTTGATTCCAGAATTTTTAATAGCTAGATTATCAGTTCCTTTTTATTTAGGAGGAACTAGTCTTCTGATTGTTGTTATTGTGGCAATGGATTTCTTTTCACAAATACAAACACAATTATTTTCATCCCAATATGAAAAACTATTAAGTAAAAATAAAATTTATAAAAGTAAATGGTTATAATATTTATCGGCCCTCCTGGTTGTGGTAAGGGCACACAGGCAAATATTTTAAAAGACAGTATTTTACCTGATCTGAATATTTTAACTGTTAGCTCACTTTTGAAAGAAAAATCCCAAGACGAGAGCATTTTGGGAAAAGAAATTAAAAATAAAATGGATAATGGAGACTTAATTGAAGATACAATTGTAATTTCAGTTTTAAAAGAGAAAGTAAACTCATTAACAAACGAGCATATTTTGATTGATGGATTTCCTAGAAGCTCTATCCAAGCTGACTCGCTTCTAGAATTATTCGCTAACAAAGATTTAGATATTATTAACTTTGAGGTTGAGGATGCTCAACTTCTTCAGAGAATAAAAAAAAGATCCATTGAAGAGTCTAGGGCAGATGATAGTTTTTTTGAAAAAAGATTGGAAATTTATAAAAAATCTCATTTTGAAATAATAAATTCACTAAAAAAAAATTATCAAGTAACTGATATTCAAGCCAACGATGAAATTGGTACTGTTACTGCAAAAATCGTTGATAAACTTGGATTAAATTGAGGTAATTTATATTGACTTTTAAATACTTTTTTAATAGTTTCACCCCTTCAGGAGTTCTCAGTTGGCAAGAATAGCAGGAGTAAATCTACCACTAAATAAAAGAGCATTGGTTTCTCTTACCTACATACATGGTATTGGTCCCAAATTCGCTCTCGACATTTTAAAAGCAAATAGCTTAGATCCAGCAAAGAGAATAAAAGATTTTTCTGAAGATGAAATTTCAAAAATAAGAAAATCAATAGATGAAAATTATACAGTTGAAGGTGATCTTAGACGAATAGTTTCTCAAAATATTAAAAGATTAAAAGATCTTGGTTGTTACCGTGGTCTAAGGCATAGAAAACAGCTTCCAACGAGAGGTCAGAGAACTCACACAAATGCTAGAACTAGAAAAGGTAAAGCCGTTGCTATAGCTGGAAAGAAAAAAGTAACAAAATAAAATGGCTAAAAACGAAAAAAAAACTTCTGATAAAAAAAAAACAAAAAAAAACTTTGGACAAAGTGGCATTGTCCACATAAAAAGTTCATTCAATAATACAATTGTAACAATTTCAGATGTAAGTGGAAACGCAGTTTCATGGTCTTCAAGTGGCTCAATGGGTTTTAGAGGTTCAAAAAAATCAACACCTTACGCTGCTCAAGTAGCTACTGATGCTGCAGGAAAAAAAGCATATGATATTGGCTTAAGAAAGCTAGATGTTCTCATGAAAGGTCCTGGCTCAGGTAGAGAGTCAGCTTTAAGAGCTCTACAAAACATTGGTTTTATAATAAATAATATAAAAGACGTTACACCGCTTCCGCACAATGGATGCAGACCTAAAAAGAAACGAAGAGTATAAATTAATTAAATTAAATAGGAGTTAAAAATTGATAGAAAATAATTGGATCACCTTAGTAAAACCAAACAAAGTTGATTATAAAATCAGTGATAACAAAAAGTTTGGAACTGTTGTCATCGAACCATTGGAAAAAGGTTTTGGAACCACCTTAGGAAATGCTCTGAGAAGAGTACTTTTATCATCATTACAAGGCACGGCTATATCTTCTATTAAAATTAATGGTGTTCTTCATGAATTTTCTACAATTGAGGGTGTTCGAGAAGACGTTACTGATATTATAATGAACTTAAAAAATGTTACTTTTAACTCTAAAAGTAACCATCCTCAAAAATTAAGTTTAAATATAAAAGGCCCTAAAGAGGTACTTTCTTCAGATTTTGATGAAAACCCAGAAGTCGAAATAGTTGATAAAGATGCTGTTATTATGAACGTTGACTCTAATAGAGAAGTAAATTTAGAAATATTTTTAGATGTAAATAAAGGTTATGTATCTGCAGAAAAAAACAAAGATAATGAAAATAAAAGTGTTGGACAAATTATTTTAGACGCCACTTATAGCCCTGTAAAAAGAGTTTCTTTTAATGTTGAAAACTCGCGTATTGGCCAAGATACTGAATTTGATAAACTTATTTTAGATATAGAAACTAATGGAACTGTATCTCCAGATGATGCTGCTGCCTTAGCTGCAAGAATACTTCAAGATCAACTCAAGCCATTTATCAATTTTGAAGAGCCTACAGAAGATGAAAGAAAAAAATTACAATCATCAAACGAACCTCAGTTTAATAAGAACTTACTTAAGAAAGTTGATGAACTTGAGTTATCTGTAAGATCAGCAAATTGTTTAAAAAATGATAATATTTTTTACATAGGTGATTTAGTACAAAAAACTGAAGGAGAAATGTTAAGAACACCAAACTTTGGTAGAAAATCTCTTGATGAGATAAAAGAAGTGCTCTCATCAATGAGCCTTTCGATGGGAATGGATTTACCAGGCTGGCCACCAGAGAACATAGAAGAATTGTCTAAAAAATACGAAGACCCATTCAAAGTATAATGAAACACGGATTAAAACAAAGAAAGTTAAATAGAACTTCTTCCCATAGACTAGCTTTATTAAAAAACTTATCTATTAGTCTCATTAAGCACGAGACTATCACTACAACAACTGAAAAAGCAAAAGAGCTAAGACCTTTTATTGAGAAATTGGTCACTAAAGCTAAAAATGATAATTTAAGTAATAGAAAATACATTTTGGCAAAGCTTTTTAACAATAAGGAAGCTTGTCAAAAACTTTTTTCTGAAATTTCTAAAGATCAAAAAAGTAGAAATGGTGGGTATACTCGTATTATCAAAAAAGGTAATAGATTTGGTGATTTTGCCCATACAAGTATCATTCAATTCGTAAAACAATAATCAATGTCATCTTATTTAGCGCTCGTAATAGGTGCTATATTAGGATCTAGCTTTCGTCACTTCATTACTCTTTTAAACTTCACTATTTTAGAGCTACCCACAGCAACTATATTAGTTAATATTATTGGATCTGCTATGGCAGGTTATTTTTTAAATAAATTTAATGGTGCTTTATATATTTTTGTTTATGTAGGCTTTTTTGGAAGTTTCACTACTCTATCTTCTTTCAATATGGAACTATTTTCATTAGTTTCAGATAAATCTTTTATTAAAGCATTAATATATTTCTCTCTTAATATTTTTATATCTTTTATTTTCTTTTATTTATTTCATATGATTAGTCTTAGATTTGCAAATTAAGATAGATCAAAGTTATAAAAGATTAGATAAGTTTTTATTTCAACACTTTGAGTCTCTACCTTTATCTTTATTACAAAGGTTAATTAGAAAATACAAAATAAAAATTAATAATAAAAAATCTAAAGCTAATTCCCCATTAATTAAAGGTGATGTTATATATATATATTATAAATTTGAAATCAATAATGACTTATCAAATACTATTAAACTCCCAAAAGATAAAAAAAAGATTTTTAAAGATCAAATCATATTTCAAAACGATGATTTTATAGCTATTAACAAAATTGATGGATATTCTGTTCAAAGAGGATCTAAAGTATTTATTTCATTAAAAGACATCTATGAAAATGTTATCGATCATAAATTATATATAGTTCATAGATTAGATAAAGATACCTCAGGACTCATGCTTTTTGCAAAAAATAGAATTACTGCTAGTAAAATCTCATCGTTATTTTTAAATAATCAAATTAAAAAATACTATATTTCAGTTACTAATACTAAATTTAACAAATATACTGATACTTTAATTAACCACAATTCTGATAAGAAAGAATTAAAACTAACTTACAGAAAAATTAAATTAGATAATCATGAAAATTGTTATTTAATTAAATTATTTACAGGAAAAAAACATCAAATTAGACTTCAATTCTATCTTAATAAAAACCCTATTATCGGTGATAAAAAATTTTCTGGTAAAAAATTTAATAAACTACTTCTGTGTTCTTACAAAATAATTTTTAAACTAGACGATAAACTTTATAAATTTAAAATAAATCCTAATAAAATACTTTTATAAATTCTTCTTTAAGATCTTGATATATTTTTCTTTTATTATAATTTATTTTTGTTTTTTTTAAGCTACTTATATCTTTGGAATTAAGACCACATGGATCGATTTTCTGAAAATTATCTAGATCAAGATTAAAATTAATTGATAACCCATGGTAAATAATACCCTTTGAGTATCTTAAACCGATAAATATTATTTTTTTTAATTCATTACTATTCTCAACCCACAAACCTCTATTTTTTTCTTTTTTTCTATATAGTTTTATATTGCTTCTTTTAAATGCTTTTATACATATATCTTCTAATGTGTTTATATAATCAATAATATTTTTTTTTCTTTTTTTTAAATTAATTAAGGGATAAATGACCAATTGACCAGGGCCATGAAACGTTATTTTACCACCTCTATTAACTTTAATTACTGGGATATTATTTATTTTATCTATTTTAAATTCTTTGGGAGTTGAGCTTCCTGCAGTAAAGACATTTTGATGTTCTAAAAACCATATTTCCTCTTTTTTTACATTTTCTGACATTTCTTGAACATGTTTATTCATTAATTTTATAACTTCTTGATATTTTTTTTGCCCTTTTAGTTGTTTTATCTCAATCATTGTTTATTAATTAATCTATTAATTGCGGACGTGGCGGAACCGGTAGACGCGCAGCGTTGAGGTCGCTGTGGGATCAAATCCTGTGGAAGTTCGAGTCTTCTCGTCCGCACCATGTTTATAATATAAATGCAAAAATTTAATAAAAAAGAATATATTGAGTCAATTAAATCCCTGCATTCTGCAGATCAAGCAGATAGCATTGAAAGTCTCCCATACGAAATACAGTCGTCTATATTAAAAACTCATACTAAAAACTTTCACCCAGATTTTATAGCCTACTTACGTGAAGAAACACGTGATGATATTTTGCATATGATTCCAAATAAACACTTAGTTAATTTAATTAAATACCTAGACTTAGATGATGCAGTTGAAATTCTTGGTGACTTTGAAACTAAAGAATTAGTTCAGATATTATCCAAGTTAGGATCACAACAAAGAGATAGAATTGAAGAAAGTTTACAGTATGATGAAAATTCTGCTGGTAGGCTCATGAATAGAGACTATCTTTCGATAAAATCTAATTTAACTGTTGGTGAATTAATTGATCAGTTAAGAAATTCTCGGAGAGGACCTAAAGATTTTTATAATATATTTATTGTTGATGATCAAAATATCCCTGTAGGCTATATCCCCTCTGGAAGAGTTCTAAGATCAAAAAGATCAAAAAAATTAAAAGATATTATTTATAAAGATATACATGTTATTAAATCTGATGAAAAAATTGAAGATATCGCATACACCTTTCGACAGTATGGTTTGGTTTCAGCACCTGTAGTAAATTTAGATAATAAAATGATAGGTATTATGACAGTTGATGACGTTGTTGAAATTGACCACGAAGAGTCAGAAGATGATATGAGAAAGTTAGGAGGCTTGTTTGTAAATGACTTTTATAAAGGTGCTTTTACATCAGCTACATCTAGATTCATATGGTTGGGTTTAAACTTATTGACAGCCATATTAGCATCTCTTGTTATAGATATATATTCTGACCAATTACAACAAATGATAGCGATTGCAGTCTTGATGCCTATAGTAGCTTCAATGGGTGGTAATGCAGGCACACAAGCCATGACTATTTACGTAAGAGCCATAGCCACAAAAGATATTAATAATTCAAACTATATTAAATTAGTAGTTAAAGAATTTTTAATTGGAAGTATTAATGGTTTCGCGCTTTCTTTAATAATGGGATTAATAGCTTATTATTGGTTTGATAGTCTTGTATTAGCATATGCAATATCTTTTGCCATTTTAATAAACTTAGGTTTCGCTTGTTTAGTAGGCATAATTATTCCTATTACAATTAACAAAATGAAAATAGATCCAGCCTTGGCATCTGGAATTGTTCTTACCACTTTCACTGATGTATTCGGATTTTTATCATTTTTATCAATTGCAACTTACATATTAAATTTATAGTTTATTTCGATGATCAATGCTGAAATACTTAGAGAATACGACATTAGGGGCATTTATCAAAAATCATTAAAATTAGAGGATGTTGAAAATATTGCGAAAAAAATCTCAAATATAATTTATAATATAAATACTCCTAAAATCATTATAGGTCATGATGGAAGGTTATCTTCCTTAGAAATTAAAAATAAACTTATTGATACCTTCAGGGAATATGGTGTTGATGTAGTAGATATTTCATTAATACCAACACCAGTGAGTTATTATGCTACAAAAAAACTGGATATTCCTAACTTAATTATGATTACAGGTTCTCATAATCCGAAGGAATATAATGGACTAAAAATAATTATTAATAATAAACCTTTTTTTGGTGAAAAGATAAAATCTTTAAATGATATAGATGATGCCTCTTTATCTTCAAAATTTGGTCAATTAACATTTAAAGACGTAATTACTCCATATACAGAGGAAATTATTTCACAATTTAATAATTTATATAAACTTAAAATAGTTTGGGATCCTGGAAATGGTGCCATTGCACCAATAATTCATAAAATTATTAATTCTATAAAAGGAACTAATATTATTTTGAATAGAAGCATAGATGGTAATTTTCCTAATCATCACCCCGATCCAACAATTAAGAAAAATATTATTCAGATATCAAACTATATTAAAGAAAATCAATTTGACTTAGGTATTGCTTTTGATGGTGATGGTGATCGAATTGGAATATTGGATAATAAAGGAGAATTAATTTACTCAGATATTATTTTTTTACTTTTGTCTCTCGATCTTTTAAAAGAAAAAAAAGACTTAGTTGCTATAGCTGATGTAAAATGTAGTAAAATACTTTTTGATACACTTAAAAATAATGGTGTCGACATTCATATGTCAAAAACTGGACATTCTTTAATCAAAGAGTTGATATCTTCAAAAAATGCAGATATAGCAGGTGAAATGAGTGGTCATATTTTTTATAATTATAAATATTATGGATACGATGACGCCATATATGCTTCTTTGAAATTAATTAAGATACTTAACAATACAAAAAAAAAATTAAACGAATTAACAAGTGTTTATATGAATTCATCATCAACACCTGAGATAAAATTATACTGTGATGAAAAAATCAAATTTAGTCTTTTAAATAGAATAGTAAAAGATATTCCTAAACACTATGATAGAGGAGCTAATTTAATTACAATTGATGGTGTAAGGCTGGAAACTGAAGATTTTTGGTTTCTTCTAAGGGCTTCAAATACTCAAAATTGTATTGTATTTAGACTAGAACACTTTGTTAAAGATAAATTTAAGGAGGAATTAATTAAATTAATATCAATACTTGGGTCATATTCATTGGATATAAAAGAATTAACTAGCTTTAATCAAACAATCTAGTTTATTCAATTTAATTTCATTACATAAGTTTTTTGCTGTTCGATGATCATCAACATTAATATAACTTATAAAATATCTACCATTTTTTTTTATTTTATGTTCAAAACTTCTAAGTATTTTTATTTTATTTTTCAGTAAGGTAATATGCATTTTTGATTTACTAATCTTTTTAAAAGAGGAAGTCTGTACTGTATAAACAATTGTATTTTTTTCTTCATTTTTGACTTTCAATTTTTTTGTTTTTTCACTCTTGGAAGTATCTTTATTTCTATATTTATTCATAAGAAAATTAATTTTTTTATTTCTTTCTTTAGCAGAATTTCCTCCAAAGTATATACCTAATAAATACTCATCATTATTAATTGATAGAAGTGAAATTTGAAAACCAGACTTTCTGGTATAGCCAGTTTTTAAACCGATATAGTGATCATATTTTAATAATGTATTATGAGATTTATAACTTTTTCCTTTAATTTTAACCTTCGTTTTTTTAAATCGATGTAAGTGTTCAGGGAAATCTGAAATTATTTTTGAGCTAAGTTTAAAAATATCATAGGCAGTAGATAAGTTAGCTTTATTAGGAAGGCCATGAGGATTCGCAAAATTTGTATTTGATAAATTTAAATTCTTTGCATAATTATTCATTTTTAATACAAATTTTTTTTCACTACCCGATATTTTTTCAGCTATCGCAACTGATGCATCATTAGCAGACTTGATTATCAATGAGTCAATTATTTCATCAACTGTAATATAATCTTTTTCTTTTACATCTAATTTTGATGGCTGTTGATATGTCGCGTGTTTTGAGAAGTAGACCCGATCGTTAAGATTAATATTATTTAATCTTAATTCATCAAATATAATGTAAAGTGTCATTATTTTAGTTAATGATGCAGGGTAATTCTTTGTATCTTTATTAACTTCGAAATAAATTTCTTGTGTTAATGGATTTCCAATTACACTGGCTATTTTTGCAAATAATGGATGTGATATATTGACTGTTAAAATAAATATAATAAGTATTGTTCTCATAAACTTATTAATTTGTTATATTTAGACATGTCTTTAGGATTTAAAGTATATTCTTTTTTTAATGGTATTCTTGTTCATAAAGATTCGCTAGGTAATAAATATTACCACGATAAAAATAATTTCTCTAAGAGATGGGTAGTTTATGCTCCCGGATTCGGACCTGAGTCGTTACCAACGCAGTTTCATAACTGGTTACATAATACATCTGATGAAATATCTAGTTTTGAATTGGATGAGAGCAGTCAAGAAAGTTTTGTAAAAAAAAGAGTACAAAAACACTCAGTTAAACATAAAGAGACACAAGATAAGGGTTATAACAGTTGGCAGCCAAAATAATTAATGAAATTGACTCATACGAACCAAGATACCATTTTAAAATTGGTATAATTTTTATGCTTGTTTTAGCAACTATTATTTTTATTTTCAAAAATACAAATAACAATGACTTTATTCCATTTGTTGCTACTTTTAATTATGTTGAAGGTATAAACAATGACACTGAAGTTAAAATAGCTGGTATTAAAATTGGAAATGTAAGCAAAGTAACTACTTCTTCAAATTATGTCGTTGTAAAAGGTCTTGTTGATAAAAATTATGATATTCCTGAGGACTCAATAATAAAAATTAAAAGCAACGGTATTTTCGGAAAAAAAGTTCTATCTATTGAGCCTGGATTTGGTGATTATTTAGATAAATCTAATCAAAAATATGTATTTGAGCAAACTCAAGACTCATATTCTATAGATATGTTCCTTAGATATTTAAATGATTTAAATGAATAAAAAAATAAATATAGAATTTATACTTGGGTTATTAATATTAATCATTTCATTAATAAGTATTTTTTATTTTACTTCTAAGATAAATCTTTTCAATAAAATCGAGACACTTCAAGTTAATTCCAACTTTTTTGATATAGGGAACACTAGTATAGGTAATGATGTTAAAATTAATGGTGTTAAAGTAGGTGAGGTTTCAAATATTCAATTAGATAAAGAAAATTATATGGCGATAATTACGTCATCTGTCGAAAAAAGTATTATAATTCCTAATGACTCTATTTTTAAAATATCAAATAATGGATTTATTGGATCAACATACATTGAAATTCAATTAGGAAATAGCGATGAACCACTAAAAAATAATGATTACTCAGTTAATAATATCGATGCAGTATCTTTGGAAGAGATTATCAATAATTTTATTTTTAAGTAGTCTCTTTTTTAATCAAACATTAGCTAAAGAGATCAATAATACAAAATTACTTATTTTAGATAAATCTTCTTCATCAAAATATCAGCTTGAATTTTTTGAGAAATATCAATTTAGAAATTTATCTTTTGAATTAGTTTCTTGCAAAAATATTGAATTTGATAAATATCTCGATACTGCTGCTTTAATTAAAATTTCTCAAAATGATAATATGTTTATTGGTTGGTTTTTTAAATACACTGATGAATTAAATTTATATTCAAATAAAATATATGAAATTTCATTAACAGATTGTTAACTAAATTTTATAATGTTTTTTTCTAGCCAATTTGTATTGTATATACCTTTAATAAAGTCTTTCTGATTTAAAATCCATTTATGTAATTCAATATTTGTATCAATACCATCTATAATAATCTCATCTAAAGCTCTTTTCATTACTGATATAGCTTCATTCCTATCTTTACCTTTTGATATTATTTTTAATACTAGACTGTCATAGTGAGGGTTAACTTTGTAATTTGTATACAAGGCTGTATCTATTCTAACTCCTCTTCCCCCTGGTACATTTATAAAGTTTACTGTTCCTGGACTTGGTGAAAAATCTTTTGCTTTTTCTGCATTTATTCTACATTCTATGGTGTGATTTTTTTTTATCATTTTTGTTAAATCTACTCTATAACCAGCTGCAATCATTATTTGATATTTGACTAAATCAATATCATATGCCTCTTCAGTCACAGGATGTTCAACTTGTAATCTTGTATTCATTTCAATAAAAAATACTTCGTTATCTTGATACAAAAATTCCAAGGTTCCTAGGCCCTCATATTTATTTTTAAGAAGTAATTTTTTTATACTTTTTTCTATTTTCTCCAAATTTTTGATATGTACAAAATCAGATGGTATTTCCTCTATAATCTTTTGATTTTTACGTTGAATGGAGCAATCTCTTTGTCCAATTATTTCAACATAATTATTTTTAGGATCTGATATTACTTGAAATTCAATATGTTTTGCATTAGTTAAAAACTTCTCAGCATACATTGTATCATCACCGAAATAATTTTTTGCTTCAGCTTTTAATTGAGAAAAAAACTTATCTATTTCAGTTTTATTATAAAAAACTCTCATTCCTTTACCTCCACCACCATAAGCAGCTTTAATTACTATAGGCATCCCAATATTCTCTGCTATTTTTACAGCATCACTTGTATTTTTTATATCTTTTGAATTTTTATTTCCTAATATTGGTAATCCAAATTCATTTGCTAAACTCAAAGCATTACTTTTATTGCCTAAATCTAAGATAGACTTAGAACTTGGTCCTATGAACTTGACTTTATGTGAACTCAATATTTTTGAAAATTTATCATTTTCACTCAAAAACCCATAACCTGGATGGACTGCATCAGCTCCGGTTATATCAATAGCACTTATAATACTTGGGATATTTAAATAACTTCCATTTGGTAGGGCACTACCTACACAAATACTTTCATCAGCTAGTTTTACATGCATTGCCTCTGTATCAACATTAGAGTGAATAGCTACTGTTTTGATATTTAGCTCTTTACATGCGCGAATAATACGAACTGCGATTTCTCCTCTATTTGCTACTAATATTTTTTTAAACAATTACAATATTTCGAAGAGAGGTTGACCAAATTCAACTGCCTCTCCATTTTTAATCATTACTGACTTTATTGTACAATCTCTGTCAGATTTAATTTCATTAAATGTTTTCATGGCTTCTATTAAACATATTGTGTCACCTTTTTTAATTTTTTGACCTTTTTTTGCAAAGGGTGGTGAACTAGGTTTTGGGGTTAAGTAAATAATTCCAACCATGGGACTATCTATGGTTATAATTTCATCTTTTATATCATTCTTTGTATTCTGATGCTCAGTAGAAGGTGTATTTTGAGTGATTTGGTATGAGTTCTGTTTTTCAGAATAATTAGATATCTCAATAGTATTAATCTTGTTTGATAATTTAATAGATCCTAATTTGTTGTCTTTTAATTTTTTAATTAAAATATCAATGGTATTATTAATTTTTTTATCTAACATTAAAAAGAATATACCTGATAGATTAAAAAATAAAACTCTTATATACAATCATGCTATTTAAATTGTTTAGCTAATTTTAAATTTTGATTAAAGTAATTAGATTTAATACTTCTTCCGTAACTTTCTTTTTTAATTTCGTCAATATTATAGTAATTTAGTTGTCCTACTAGCTGACCATCTCTTATTATAAAAGGTGTATCGTAAGCACGCAATTCAAGTACAGCAGGTGTACCTGATTTATTATTACCAAATCCTGGATCAAAAAAACCAGCATAATGTACTCTAAAATTACCAAAACTATCTTTAAATGGCTCCAATTCCGCAGCTTGATTATTTTTAACAATAATTGTCTCTTTAGATCGAAGAATATAAAATTCATCTCTCTCAATAATAAAGTATTTATCTTCAGGAATAATTTTATCCCAATATTTATCTGATTTATAAAAGTTAATTTTATTCATATCAATTGCAGAAGTAATTTTTTTTGCTTTGTAAGCTGTTATTTGATTCCTTTTGATTGATACCGATATCTTTATTTGTTTAATTTTCTCTTCAATATTTGATCCTTGAAAAAATCTTATTTGGTTTAAAGATATATTTTTTTTGATGATTATACTAAAAGACTGAGGAATAATTTCTAAATATAATTTGCCATTATAGTTATAATCTACAAAGTCATACTCTTTGCCATTTTCAGTGATTATACGAGTAAATATATCTAATCGACCAGTTGTACTTTTTGGATTTGATTTTCCCATTATATCATTGGGTAAATTCAATCTTTCATTTAATTCGCATAAATAAATACAATTTTTTTCTAAAAGTTTATTTTGATTTAGATCGATATATGTAAGCGATAGTTCTTTTATAACCTTTGAAATCTTAATTTTATTTGGGATAAAGGAAGCCTTTATTCTATAACATTTTGCAGACAATGTTAGATCAAGTGATGCTGGTTGTATCTGAGAATTAATTAAAGAATTATCAGAATATATTTGTTTTTTCTTAATAAGTCCCAATATTTGTTTTCTATTTAAATAGGGCATATGATTTGTCTAATGTTGGAATATCTTTAATATCATATTTTTTGCAAAAAAAATCAGCTTTATTTATGGAGTTTATAGCTCTATAAAATTGACAAAAATAGAAGTTAGAAAGACTATATTTATTTACTTTACTGTAATATTTTCCATATATGTAGTTATAAAAATATTCACTCATTAAATATTTATCAAATTTTAATTTTTCAATAATATAATACTTCTCATCTAAACTATTTTCTAAAATATAATTTATGTATTCAATTTTTAGAAAGGAGCTATTATTTATTTTTAATAATTTTTGAAAATCATCTTTCCAATCTTTTACAAAAATTCCTTTTTTAAAAGCTTCATATTTAATAAGCTCTTTATTAATTGTATTAAGTTTTTGATCTTGATTGTATATACCCTTTTCTAAATTTTTAAAAAAAATGTTATATGATTCAATGTTTGAGTTATTTGAATATTTGGATTTTATCCATTCAAATTTTAAAGAATTTTTAAATTTAGGAAAATTTATTTGTTTTAGAATATTAACTCTATCTTCATTTTTAGGGTGTGTTCTAAAGTAACTATTATTTGTTTCAGATTTATTATTTAAAAAAGAAATTAACTCTGACGTGTTTAACTTATTTTTTTCTATTTGATTAACCATAAAATTATCTGCTTCTATTTCAAAACTTACTGAGTGTTTAGATATTTCTTTAATTAGGTTACTATTTAAAGTTATTGATGAGCCAATGCCAATATTTGCATTGCCTGTTAGAACAGCTATTCCGACAGAAAATAAATTATAGAATGAAGATTTATTATTAATTTGTTGAATATTAATTTTTTTACTTTGAAAATGATTATAAATAATATGTCCGTACTCATGTAAATAAATTGCTTTGAGAGTATCCTCGTCTTTTATTAATTCGAATAATCCAGTTGTAAAATAAATATTATCCTCTATTACAAAGGCATTAGGTGTTTTATTTTTTACTAAATAAACATTAACCTTATCGTGATTAAAACCATTATTTAAATTTATAAAATAATCTTCAAAAATAGGATCTCTAATGATTTCATAGCTATGTAAATTAACAAAAACATTTAGAAAAAAAATAATCCAAATATATTTAAATTTGATTATCAACTAGTTTTTTTTTTTTTATTTTTCTTCTATATGATTTATCATTGTTTATATCATCAGTTTTAATTTTATCTAAAATTTCTTTTGTATTACTCTTTACTTTATTGATTAATTCATTATCGAATTCATAAATATTTTTTAGGTTAGCTTTTTTCACAAAACTTATTTTAAATGATGATTTTGTTAACTTTATTTTTTTATCAATTTCTTTAGAGTTTTCATTGTAGAATTTTTCATCAATTTGAATTTCAATATCATCTTTATTACCAATAGCATTCATACCTTTAATATCTGCAATCATGTTATAAATTACTATTGAATTTCTTTTTTTAAAACCACTACCATCACAACAATTACATTTATTATAAAAAGTTTCATAAATACTTTGTCCAATTCTTTGTCTTGATATCTCCATTAATCCAAATTGAGAAATTTTTGTAATTTGTACTCGCGCTCTATCTCTGTAGAACAATTCTTTTATTTTTCTTTCAATTTTTAAGTTATTTGAATTAATGTTCATGTCTATAAAATCAATAACAATTAATCCTGCAATATTTCTCAATTGAATTTGTTTATATATTTCTTCACTCGCTTCTAAATTTGTATTCAATGCGGTTATCTCTATATTTTTCTCTGATGTTGCTCTTCCAGAGTTTATATCTATACTTGTAAGTGCTTCAGTAGGGTTAATGACTAAATACCCACCAGATTTTAAGTAAATATTTTCCTCGGTTAGACTATTAATTGGATTTTTTATACCATAACTCTCAAAGATAGGAAGATTATCATTATAATGTGTTACTTTCTTATTTGATTTAACACTAAAGTCTTTTTCAAGTTTTTTATACAATTTCATTGTTTTTAAATCTGAGAAGATTACTTCTTGTATATTTCGTTGATTGAAATCTCTTGCAATTTTTATTATTGGTGTATCTAGTTCTATTATTAGCACAGGCGCTTTTGATTTAAGAGTATCCTCTCTTATTTTGGTCCATAATTTTCTGAGATAATTAAAATCTGCAATAATATCTTCGTCTTCCGCTGATATTGCATTAGTTCTTATTATTAAAGACATACCATCAGGTAAATTAAAATTATCGTGCAATTTTTTAAGTCTTTTTCTATCAAGAGGATTAGATATTTTTTTTGAAACACCACCAGTAGAAGAATTATTTGGTAATAAGACACTGTATCTACCTGGTAAAGAAATGAATGTAGTTATAGCTGCTCCTTTTGTACCTCTTTCTTCCTTTACTATTTGTATTAGTAAAACTTGATCTTTTTTTATAACATCCTGGATTTTGTATTTTCTATAAAATGAGAGAAATTGTCTCTTATTTTCTTTTTCGTCATCAATTTCATTATTATTATCTGTATTTGTTATTAACTTGTCATTATGAGGAATTTTAAAGTAACTTGGGTGGATTTCATCAAAAGGCAAAAAAGCTTTCTTTTCTGATCCAAATTCTATAAAAGCTGCTTGTAGAGATGGTTCTACTCTAGAAACAGTTCCGAGATAAATATTATTTTTTTTGCTTGTAGCTAAATCATCTGAGTAGTCAAAATAGTTAATTTCTTGCCCATCAGTCGCAATGATACATAGTTCACTATTGATGTTGCCATCAACAAAAATTCTTTTAGACATGTTTTTAAATCCTTTTTATATGATAAATTATTATCTAGTTGGTTATTGAATAAAATGAAACTTTTGAAATATTTACAGTACATTTTCATACTCTTTGTGTTAGGTGTATCCATAGTAATCCTATATTTATGGAATATTCAACAAAATTTACCTGACCATAATATATCTCAATATTTTCCAAATGAAATAACTAAAATTTATGATGAGAAATATGAGCTAATGTATCATGTAGGAAACAGAGATCGGTTCTATTTAGATTACAAAGACATACCTAGAAATATGATTAACGCTATTATTTCTGCAGAAGATAAAACTTTTTTTCAACATCAGGGTTTTGACATAAGAGGAATAGTAAATGCTTTTATTATTAATTTAAAAAATATTTACTCTAAAAATAATAATAATTATGTTGGAGCATCTACTATTACACAACAATTAGTAAAAAATATTTTACTTAATAGAGACCAAACTATTTCAAGAAAAGTTAAAGAATTAATTTTATCTCTTAGAATAGAGCGAGAATATTCAAAAGAATTTATAATAGAGTTATATTTGAATGAAATTTATTTTGGAAGACGCTCATATGGTGTAGCTTCAGCTTCGTTTAATTATTTCAATAAATCTATATTTGACCTAGATATACATGAATATGCATATCTTGCAGCCCTTCCCAAAGGACCAAATAATTATGATCCAAAAAAAAATTATAATAGAGCGTTAGATAGAAGAAATTATGTATTAAAACAAATGGAAATAAATGAATTTATAACACCAGAGCAATTTAATTTTTATTCAAATTTAGAAATAAAACTTTATGAAAAAAATAATAAAAAATATAAGTCAGATTACAAGACAGACTTTATACTGAATTACTTAAATTCAAAATCATATAATGAAAATGCATTTTACATACAATCTACAATAGACCAAAATCTTCAAAAAATATCAGAAAAGTCTTTAATAGATAATTTAGCTTTATTTGAGAGAAGATATAGATCTTGGACGGGGAGTTTTAAAAACTTGGAAGATATTTTAAAATATAAGAATGATCATTGGCAAATTGCTAGAGTTATAAATACAAGTTCTAATTTTATTGAATTATCGATAGTAAATACAGATGAAATAATTTATTTAGATAAAGATAAAAATATTTATGGACCAAATAAAACTTCGCCAAAGAATTATTTAAATTCAAATGACTATATATTTGTTACTGAAATAAATAATACTTTTTACGCAGTACAATTACATGAAATTGATGGATCTGTAGTTATCATGGATCCTTTTAATGGAAATATAGTTTCTATGGTCGGTGGAGTAAATTATGAAGTTAGTAAATTTAATAGAGTAACTCAAGCATATAGACAACCAGGATCATCGATTAAACCATTTATTTATGCACATGCGTTAGAAGCAAAAAAATTTTTACCTAATACTTTAATTTTAGACTCTGATATTCTTTTAGACCAAGGGAAAGATCTTCCAGTATGGGTACCCAAAAATTATTCAAATAAGTCATATGGAGAATTAACATTTAGAAGGGCCTTAGAAACATCTAATAATCTAGTAACATTAAAAATTGGTCTAGATTTAGGTTTAAACTCAGTTAATAATTTTTTAGAAGACATAAATTTTTACGATAAAAATACTACTACTGATGTCCATTCTACTCTTCTTGGCGCAGTAGAAAACAATCTTTTGAATATAGCTAAATCTTATTCAATTTTTTTAAATGGTGGATATATAGTTGAACCATCAATAATTAAAAAAGTTGTTTCAAACGATGGCGAATTAATTATTAATAATGAGTATTTTAGATGTACTTATTGTTCATTTTCAAGTGAAGACAGGTCTTATAGAGTACCAATTATTAAATCACAGAAGGAAAAAGTAATATCTCCACAAACTTCTTTTCAAATTTTAAATATTTTAGAGGGGGCCATTGAAAGAGGAACTGGTAAATCTCTAAATAAAATTGATTATCCGATAGCAGGAAAAACAGGTACCACTAATGATAGTAAAGATTTATGGTTTTTTGGACTCACTCCTAGATACGTAATAGGAGTTTATGTTGGTTATGATACACCTAAAAAAATAGGATACAGAGAAACTGGGTCCTCTGTTGCTCTGCCTATTTTTAAATCTATTATCGAAAATTATCTTTTAAATAATAAAAATTTAAATGAAAAATTTATAGTACCTAGTGATTTAATTATTAAAAAAGTTGATAAAGATAGTGGTATGATTTCTGATGGACAAAATTCAATTATTGATTATTTTACAAAAGAACAATTGGAAATATTAGATAATATTAATAGAATTAAAAGTATAGGTGGAATTAATTAATGGATAAATCTGCGTTATTAAATTTAGTCAATGAGGTAGACTCTTTAGTAAACTTGACAAGGAGGAGTCTTTGACTATGAAAATACCATTAAAGATATTGATAATCTTAATAAAATAATTACTAATCCAAAAAACTGGAAAGATATTGATTTAATTAATAAATCTCAAGAAAAATTAAAACAGAATACTAGCATTATTAATGATTTTGATTATGTTTTAAATCAATTGACTGAATTTAAAGAATTTATCGAAATTTATGAATCTTTGAATGATAAAGATATTAATGAATTAGTTAATAATATTAATAATTTAAAGAAACAGTCTGAAAAAATTAAAATTAAATCTCTTTTGAACAAAGAGACAGATCATTGTAACGCTTTTTTAGAAATACACGCAGGAGCAGGAGGTACTGAAAGTCAAGATTGGGCAGAAATGTTGTCTAGAATGTATCAACGTTTTGCAGAAAAGAATAATTATAAATATAAAATTGTTGACCTCCAAAGAGGAGAAGAGGCTGGTCTTAAAAATTTAACTATGATGATATCTGGTTTTAAAAGTTATGGTTATTTGAAAAATGAGACTGGCATTCATAGATTAGTAAGAATTTCACCTTTTGATTCAAATAAAAGAAGACATACAAGTTTTTCTAGTGTTTGGGTATATCCAGAAATAGATAAAGATATTAAAATTGACATTAATAATAAAGATCTAAGAATAGATACTTTCAGAGCTTCAGGAGCAGGAGGTCAACATATTAATACAACTGATAGCGCAGTCAGAATAACTCATTTAAAATATAATATTGTTGTGCAAAGTCAAAGTGAACGCTCACAACATCGAAATAGAGATACAGCAATGAAGATGCTAAAATCTAGACTATATGAAATAGAATTAGATAAAAAAAATGAAGAAAAAAAAAAGGAAGAGAGTAATAAAAAACAAATTGGATGGGGTAATCAAATAAGATCTTATGTTCTTCATCCTTATAAAATGGTTAAAGATCTTAGGACAAACTATCAGACATCAAATGCTGAAAATGTTCTTGATGGCGATATAATTGATTTTTTGGAGTCAACATTAATAGATGTATAAAACTTTTCTATTGAAATTATTATTTTTGATATTCTTCTCTTTTCAATTGTTAGCTTATGATTTTAGTTTTCAGAAAGGCGATAACTTATTAAATATTGATTTTGAAGGTAATCAAATAAAAGAAATTAAATTTGATTTAAATATTAATGGTCAAAGAAATTTTGGAATAATTAATTACCATAATAATGAGATTTATATTCTTTTAAATACTGATCAGATATCGTTTGATGATTTCAAAAAAGTCTTTCCAAAACCACAACAAAATAAAAAATTAAATAAAAAAATAAACTTCAATTGGGAGATATCTGAAATGATGATCTCAGAAGATTACTCACTTTTTTCTAATAAGCTTAATTTCATTTATGATGAGGGATTCGAGTCTATGATGTTTTATGATAGTAAAAAAGAATTTGAATTATCAATATTACCACAATTAGATGGAAACAAACAAATTTACTTATTTTCAAAAAACGCTGGACAATTTTTTTATGCTCAAAAAGTATCCAAAAATATGATTGGTGGTGCTTTGATTGGTAAAGGCTCATTTAGAAAATTTAATGATTATGATTTGGTGATTAAAGTTAAAGATTTTAGCATCAATAAAAATTCAAAGTTTTACAACTTACTATTTACCTCTAGGATGTTGGATATTTTTTCTGTTTTACAAAATAGCCAAGACGAATTTAATTATTTAGAGGTACCAGTCCAGAAGAGAGGTAAAATTTTTACTTTTGATCATGCGATTATGTTAGGAGGAACAGTAGCCTTTTCGTTTAAAGGGGAGGCAAATCCCTCAAAAAAAGTTGCATTAGTTAATGGTACTTATGGACCTTTATATTTATTTGAAAAGAACTTTAAAGATGTACCATTTTTGAAAGAGTTATTTGGTAAAAACGTCGAAGAAAGTTTATTAGCTGCTGATTTTAAAGTAAAAAAAAATGGAAAAAAAACAGATTTTATATTCAATCCTCTATCAATTTTAACACCAGGAAAAACAAGAAATTTTTTTGATATTTGGGAGTAGTTACTCTATTATTTTTATTTGATCATAATTAGAAATCTTTCCTGATTTTAAAATTTCAGCTCGCACTCCGCTTTTGTATGCTAAAAGTTTGACTAAATTTTCTATTCCTAATTTATCCTGAAGATATTTACATGGTTGACATAATTGATGTACTTTAAAAACCACATTATTTATTTGTATATTTTTGTTTACTGCTTCGTTCAGGTTAATACCTGATGTAATTATATTTCTTCTAAAATCTTTATATTCTAATTTCTGTTTTGTTTTCTTGTTGAAGTCATCAATTTTTTCAGACTCAATAAAAGTAACCTGTTCATAATTTTTTTTAAAATTTTCAAAATACCTGTCATTAATAATACCCTTATTTTTGATTAGGATTGCTTGGTTTACATAAAAAGTATTATTTCCATCATGATTGCTAATATTGATTGCTTTAATTTTAGCCATTTTTTAATATAGTTAACTTAGTTTAAATTTATGGAAGATAACACATATTTATATAGTCAGAGGAGTATACTTATCCGAAATTTTCTTATTTTTTCAAGATTAGCGCCTTTTGTCACTAGTTTTATAGGTTCTGTGCTCATTAATAAGATTTTTTTAAAAACACCTAATTTAATAAACTTAGATTTTATATTAATTTTTATATCTCTTTATTTAGTTTTATATGTTTTCATTTCTCATACTAAGTCTCTATGTGAGCAGCTTGCTATTGTTAATCAAAAAATAAATTCACAGAGCGACGATAACTAGTCTTACTTTAAAAATTTTTTTATTTCCTTCATGTCTATGATAGTTTATAAAAGAACAAAACATGAACAAAAATATCCCAGTAAAGGCCGACAAAGATAACAATCTTGAGTCTGTACCTTATATTTTGTCTAAGATTTCAGCTGGATTTCCATCCCCAGCTGATGATTATATAGAAAATAACCTAAGCTTATCAGAATTGTTGATCAAAAATCACTTATCAACTTTCCTAATGAGAGCTAGTGGTGATTCCATGGTAGATGCTGGAATTAATGATGGTGATATACTAGTTGTGGATAGGAGTTTAGAAGCTAAAAGCAGAGATTTAGTAATAGCCATATTTGAGGGGAATTTAACTGTTAAAAGACTAGTTATCAGGACAGATGGTTCTGCTGTCCTAAAAGCTGAGAACTCATTATATAAGAATATATTAATATCAGAGTACACAGAATTAGAGATATGGGGGGTTGTTACCAGTGCCATTCATCAATTTATCAAATAATGAGTATAGTAGCCCTAGTAGATTGTAATTCATTTTATGCCTCGTGTGAGACTATTTTTAAACCTGATTTAAACAAAAAACCAATTGTAGTTCTATCAAATAACGATGGATGTGTCATAGCTAGAAGTTCTGAAGCTAAGAAATTAGGAATTAAAATGGGAGTACCTTTCTTTGAGATAAAAAAAATAATAAAAAAATATCCAGTACATGTGTTTTCATCAAATTACAGTTTATATGGAAATATCTCATCTAGGGTGATGGGAGTATTGAAAGAATATTGCGATAGATTAGAAGTTTATTCTATAGATGAAGCTTTTTTAATATTAAATAAATATTCAGATAGAAGTTTTGTTTCAAGAGCAGAAGGGATAAAAAAAATAATAAGGAAGTGGATAGGTATACCTGTCAGTATAGGAATAGCGAATAATAAAACCTTATCAAAAGTAGCAAATCATTTAGCTAAAAAAGACGAACTAGGGACTCAAATAGTAGAAATCATAAATCAAAAACAAATAGAAATATCCTTGAAGGTGCTTGGAGTAGGTGATATCTGGGGCATTGGAGCTAGGATAGAAAAATTTCTTCAAAAAAATAGTATATACACTGCATACGATCTATACAAAACAGACCCAAGGTGGGTTAGGCAACACCTAGGAGTAGTGGGAGAGAGAACCTACAGAGAACTACATGGTGAAATATGTATACCTATAGTAGAGAGATCTGAACCAAAAAAACAATGTCGAGTGTCAAGATCTTTTGAAAATTATGTAACAAATTTCCATGATTTAGAGAAAAGAATAATATCTTATGCAACTAGAGCCTCAGAAAAAATTAGATCTGACGGTTTGCAGGCGAAAAAAATTACTACATTTATTCGTTCAAATAAGTTTAATAATAATAATAAACAATATCATGCAGCTAAGACTTTTGATTTTATATCTCCCTCAAATGACTTATTTGAGACAATTAAATTAGCTGTAAAGGCACTAAAATCAATTTATCGACCAGAAATTAAATATAAAAAGGCAGGTGTTTTGCTATCAGATTTAACTACAGAGGGAGAATACAATAGAGACTTATTTTTTCACCAATCAGAAGAGAGCCTATTAAAAAAAGTTAGGGTAAACAAGGTATTTGATAATCTAAATAACAGATATGGAAGCGGGACTATTTGTGTTGCCAAAGAAAACTATGAAAAGTTTTATATTACTAGAAGACAAAACTTAAGCCCCGCATACACATCAAATTTTGATGACCTACCTAATGTAAATTAATTTACAGCAGGTATCGATGCCATAGACTCTTCAAAAGCTTCCGTATCAAATTTATCTTCAGCAAGATTGCCTGAAAAATAATCCATATATGCCTGCATATCAAAATGACCATGACCACAAAGATTGAACAAAATAGCTTTTGATTTACCCTCAGCTTTACACTTAAGAGCTTCATCTACAGCACCTTTAATCGCGTGAGTGGCCTCAGGAGCGGGCATGATACCTTCAGTTCTTGCGAATTGTATGCCTGCCTCTAAGCACTCTTTTTGACCATAAGCTCGAGGTTCCATATGACCATTATGAACTAAATGTGATAGCATTGGAGACATCCCATGATACCTTAATCCACCTACATGAGTAGGTGATGGCATAAAATCAGAACCTAATGTATGCATCTTTAACAATGGTGCAGATTTTAGAGTATCACCAAAGTCATAAGAATATTTACCTTTAGTTAAAGAAGGACAAGATGAAGGTTCAACTGCAATAGCATGAACATCTTGTTCTCCTCTGAATTTTTTTCCTAAAAAAGGATTACATAAACCTGAGAAATTACTTCCACCACCAGTACATCCTATTACAATGTCGGGATAATCATTGGCCATTTCCATTTGTAAAAGCGCTTCTTGCCCAATAATGGATTGATGCATTAAAACATGATTGAGCACACTACCTAATGCATATTTTGTATCATCATTTGTGGCTGCAACTTCTGCTGCCTCAGAGATTGCAATACCAAGCGAGCCAGAACTATTTGGATCCTTTTCAAGTATAGCTCTTCCTGAATTTGTCTCATTAGACGGGCTGGCTACAACACTTCCACCATAACTTTCAATTATAGCTCTTCTATAAGGTTTTTGATCATAGCTTACTCTTACCATGAATACTTTTATTTCTATTCCAAATACCGCCCCAGCATAACTTAAAGCAGTGCCCCATTGACCTGCACCGGTCTCAGTTGCTATTTTTTTAACACCTGCCTCTTTATTATAGAAAGCCTGAGCTAATGCAGTGTTCGGTTTATGACTACCTGAAGGACTAGCCCCTTCGTATTTGTAATAAATTCTAGCTGGTGTATCTAATGCCTTTTCTAATGCTCTCGCTCTTACTAGGGGTGTAGATCTCCAACGACTGTAAGCTTCTAAAACTGGCCCAGGAATATCTATATATCTCTCTTGGGTAACTTCTTGCATTATTAATTCCATAGGAAATAAAGGTGCTAAGTCATCTGGACCTATTGGTTGTTTTGTTCCTGGATTTAAGGGTGGGCTCATAGGCTCTTTTAAATCCGCTCCCAGGTTGTACCACTGTTTTGGCACATCACTGTCTTTTAAAAAAAATTTACTATCCTCACTCATAATGAAGAATTTTATTGTATTTGTTAGATAAAAAGTAGGATTATTTATTCACTATAAAACCTATTTAAGGCCGCTTCTTTGTTAATTAAGGGTAAAAGTTGTGCTACAAGTACACCAATAAGTATTAAAAAACAACCAAAAATTTGAATATTAGTTAAAAATTGAGAAAGAATAACCCAAGCTGCTAACGATCCAAATACTCCTTCAAGAGAAAATGTGATTGCTGCTGTGGATGGTTTTACATACCTTTGACCAAAAACTTGTAGAGTATAAGCAATTCCACTTGACATTACACCTACATATAAAAGCTCAAAGATTTCTTTTGATATCCCATCAATAGTTGGATTTTCAAAAATGAATATAAATGGCAAACTATAAAAAAAACATAATAGAAATTGAGATGATGCTAAAGTAAATGGTGCATTTACAATTTCAAAGTATTCATCAATTAAAATGCAATGTATTGCAAAAAATAAAGCACATACGATTACAAGTATATCAGCAAATTGTGCTTCAAAACTATTTTCAAGAGTTAAATAATAGGAGCCTACAATGCATATTGATACAGAAAGCCAAATACTCCAGTGTATTTTCTTTTTTAAAAATAATCTCGATATTATTGGTACAAATGGAACATATAAAATGGTCAAGAAAGCTGCATTTCCTACTTTAGTATACTGTAAAGCGTATTGTTGAAGATAAGTTCCTAATAATAAACTTAAACCAGTTAAAAGAACTACTAATATAAATTTTTTTTTATTTTTAAGATTTTTAATTTTATTAATTTCATAAAAAGCAAAAGGGAAAACTATTATACCACCAATTAAAAAACGCATATTTGTAAAAGTTAGTGGACCAACAAATTCCATTCCTGTAGTTTGAGCAACAAATGCAGTACCCCAAATTATTGATGCTACTATGAGACATAAAGTAGATAAGAAATGTTTGGAGTTCATAAGAAACTGGCTCCGCAGGTAGGATTCGAACCTACGACCTGTCGGTTAACAGCCGAATGCTCTACCGCTGAGCTACTGCGGAACGTTGCATCAAACTACAATAATTTTTTATTTTTTCAATTAGCATTTTTAATTCAATTTAAAAAATAATTTTCAATGATATTAGGGTTTATTTGGATATAATGTATCCATGGAAAAAATTATTTCACCTTGTATATCAATATGCAAAACTGATCCATCTACAGGATATTGTTATGGCTGTGCTAGAACCTCTGAAGAAAAAGCGATATGGAAAGACGAAAATACTAAAAATGAATGGAAAATAAATAATATTTCTGATTTAAAAAATAGACTTTCTGGTTGGCAATTATCATCATTTGAAGAGTCATATGATTTTAAAATAAAAAACGGAATATCTTTAGCAAAACACAAAATGATGAATAAATGAAAAAAATTAAAGGCTCGTGTCTTTGTAAGAAAATCAGCTTTGAGATTAAAAATGAATGTAGATACTCAGTTTTTTGCCATTGTCAGATGTGCCAGGCTTCAAATGCAGAATTTAGTTCTTATACAAAAGTAAAAAAAGAAAATCTAAATTTTAAAAGTAAAAAAACTTTAAAATGGTTTGTTTCTAGTAAATATTATAAAAGAGGTTTTTGTTCAATTTGTGGAAGTTCATTATTTTTTCAAAAAAAATCTTCAGATGATTATATCTCAATATCAACAGGTACCTTAAATAAAAATATACCTTCTATCGGTCATATTTTTTATAAATATAAAAAATCAAAAATTAATTTTTCTAAATTAAAAAAATTCCCTCAATCTGCCCAAGGATATTTTGATAAGTTTATTTACAGAATTAAATGAATTACTCATTAACAATCAAGATCATCTTAATATTATTATTTATATACCTTTTAATTATATTTTATGTTTATACAAAACAAAGATCTCTTCTTTATGTCCCTCAAATTGATAATTATGATGATGAATTACTAATCATTCCTGCGGAACAAGTATTTATTGAAAATAGCTCAAATATAAAATTAAGGTCAATTTTTTATAAACATCCATCTAATACTAAAACTACTTTACTAATGTTTCACGGTAATGCTGGCCCTATTGAAAATAGGTTTTATAAAATTAACAAGTTATCAAAATATGATCAAAACATTTTACTTATTTCTTGGAGATCATATAGCGGTAATGAGGGCGAACCTACTGAGGATGGTTTATATGATGACGCTAGAAGTGCTATAAAATGGCTTGAAGAAAAAAATATTTCTAAAAAGGACATCATTATATATGGAGAGTCGTTAGGAACTGCTGTTAGTATAGAGATAGCTCAGAATAATAATTTTAAAGCTCTAATCCTGGAGGCACCATTTACTTCAATGATAGATGCAGCTAAATTTCATTATCCATACCTTCCTGTTTCAATCATGCTTAAAGATAAGTATTTAAGTGATAAAAAGATTAAAAACGTTATCTCTCCTATATTTATTATGCACGCCACAGGGGATGATATTGTTCCATTTAGAATGGGTGAAAAAATGTACAAATTAGCAAATTCACCTAAAAGTAGTTATTTCGTTGATGAGAATGAACATTTAGTAACTTATGATGAAAATTTAATGAATAAAATGGATGAGTTTTATGAAACTATAATAAATAATGAATAAATTTAATAATCTTCCAGAACTATTTTATTTTCAAGCAGATAAGAACGAAAATAATCTACACTTACTAAAACTCGACTCAAACAATCAAGTTATCTCAATGAGTTGGTTAGAGACAAAAAATCTAACAACGAAAATACACAATTTTTTAGCAAACAAATATTTAGGTGAATTAGAGAGAGTTTTATTAGTTTCAGAAAATAGACCTGAATGGATGGCCTCTGATATCGCTATAATGTCTAATAAACTTATTTGTGTTCCAAACTATACAACTTATACATCAAGAGATTTTGAGCATATTTTAAATGACTCTCAGCCTGTTGGTTTAATAGTTTCAAATAAAAATTTACTTCAGACAATTTTAACTGCCAGCGAAAAAGTTAAATATAAGTTCAAATTTATCTTATGTTTTGATTATTTTGAAAATAATTCAATTTCAAATTTAGTATTTTTAAATGACTTAACAGATGACAATAATAATATTAACAGAGAAAAAATTAAAGAAATTAAGCGCAATGATCCAGCTTGCATTATTTATACGTCAGGTACACAAGGATTACCGAAAGGTGTTATTTTAAGTCATGGGGGCATATTAAGTAATTGTGAAGGAGCGTATGAACTTCTTAAAACTATAAAGAGTCCAGATTTAACCTTTCTTACTTGGTTACCTTTATCTCATTCATATGAACATGCAGTTCAATTTGTTCAGATTATTTTAGAAGCAAAAGTATTTTATAATAAAAGTATTGAAACACTTCTGCCTACAGTAAAAATTGCACAACCTCATATAATGACTGCTGTTCCAAGATTTTATAATAATCTCCATGCAAAAATGAAGATTAATTTGAAAAATCAGTCTAATTTTAAACAAAATCTATTTAATAAGACTATCCAGCTAGGAACAAAAAAATTTAAAAATATTAAATTAAGTTTTAGTGAAAATATAATTAACCTAATATTAGATAAATTAGTCAGAAAAAAAGTAAAAAATAATTTTGGTGGCAGATTAGAGGCTTTTATATCAGGTGGAGGACCTCTTGATAGTCAAGTAGGGGAGGCGCTTAATGCTCTTGGTTTAAAAACTCTACAAGGTTATGGCTTAACAGAAACCTCACCAGTTGTAAGCTGTAATTTATTAAATAAGGTAAAAGTTGATACAGTCGGTCCTATATTTCCTGGAGTTGAAGTTAAATTAGCAGAGGATGGTGAAATATTAGTTAAAGGGGAGAACCTTATGCTAGGCTATTGGAATAATAAAGAAGCTACTGAGCAAACAATAAAAGATGGTTGGCTCCATACCGGGGATATTGGTGAATTTGATGAGGACAATTATCTTAAAATTACAGATCGTAAAAAGGATATAATAGTTTCTCTAGGAGGTGATAATATTGCACCATCTAAGATTGAAAATCTATTAACTTTATCTCCTGAGATAGAACAAGCCTGTGTCTTTGGTGAACAAAAGAATTATATTGCAGCATTATTAGTATTAAACTCAGAGAGTAAATCTAGTGATGAAGATATTCAAAGATATATTGATGAAGTAAATAAAGACTTAACTCAACCAGAAAAAATAAAAAAGTTTATCTTTATTGATGAGCCTTTTAGTATTGAAAATAACCTAATGACTCCCACAATGAAAGTTAGGAGACATGAAGTACAAAAAAAATATCAAAATCAAATTGATCAATTATTTTAATGCAATTATTTGCGGCCATAGATTTTGAAACAGCCACAAGTGAAAGAACATCGGCATGTGCTATTGGATATGTAATATTTAATAAAACTAAAATTATAAAAAAAGTCTCCCATTTAATAAGACCACCTAAACCTGAAGTTCATTTTACAGATATTCATGGTTTAACATGGGATATGTTAAAGAAAGCTAAAACATTTGATAAAGTGTGGCGCCAAATTAAGAGTGAATTATCAGCTGTTGATTATTTTTTTGCACATAATGCTCCTTTTGATCGATCTGTCCTGCACTCATGTTGTTATTTTTATAATATCGACCTACCGAAACAAGAATTTAAAGATACTGTTGCAATCGCAAGAAAATATTGGGAATTTGAAAACAATAAACTAAATACAGTATGTAAAAATTTAAGAATTCCATTAAATCATCACGATGCATTATCAGATGCTAAAGGATGTGCTTTGATAGCTATTGAGGCTTTTAAAAAAGGTTATTTTATCTAATTTTATTACCTATAAAGCTCATAGAAGAAAAAATAATTATTAAGGCAAGGCTCATATAGATCAAGGTGTTTATCGAATTTGTCTCATCCAATATCAATCCATATAAGAAAGGGGAGGCTGCTGAGGCTAAAACACCAAAAAATGTTAAAAGGGCCCTTATTGCACCTAGGTTTTTGACTCCATACATTTCTGCCCACAAAGAATTAGACATATTTTCAGTAAAGCCATTTGATAATCCAAGACCTGCCATGTAAAGATATAATACAAATATATGATTTGAAAATAACATCACAATAAATATTAAAGCCATGGGAATTAAGTGAAATGTGATCACACTCCTACCAGAAAATTTATCGACTAACAAACCAGAAACTAATGAACCACCAATTCCACAGATTGCATAAAAAATAAAACTTTGTGCAATATCTAACATTGTCCAATTATTTAATTGCCCAATAAAAACTTGATGAAATAAAAAACCAGTTACTGTAAATGACATAAATAATGTAAGAGGTAAATAAAGATAAAATTTAAGATCTGTTAAGACATCTCTTCTTCTCCATGAAAATGAATTTTGTATATCTTCATTCTCAAACCCAGTTTCACTTTTAAAATTATTTTTATTTAATAGGTAGTATAAAAATACTCCGAAAAATATTATTATAAATACAGATGAACTAAACCAGGTAATTCTCCAGCCAAAAGTTAATATTAAAATTACCACTACAAATGGATAAATCATCTCACCAAAAGAAAATCCAAATCCAGATATAGCTAATGCTTTTCCTCTATTAGCTTTAAAGTATCTTGCCATGGTTGTTCTTGAAGTGTGTCCCATAAGCCCTTGTCCAAAAAGTCTTAAAAAATAAATTACAAAAAAAAGAAGAATTACATTAAACACAATACTTGCAAAAAAACATGTTATAGAAAGACCTAATACAATTGCTAAAGTATATTTTTTAAGAGAGACCGTATCTATAAGTTTGCCAGCCCATATAATAGTTAATGCACTTAAAATTGTAGCTATTGAATACAGACTGCCAAATTGAGTATTACTTAAGTTAAATGTTTCTCTAAAATCTTCACTAAAAAGAGAGATAAAAAATGTTTGTCCAAATCCTGATGCGAAAGCTATTAAAAAGCCAAATATTAATAAATTTGAATTTTTATTTATAAAATTAATCAAAACAAGAGGGATATTATGATTAAATGACTATATATCAATTATAATAAAGAAAGGGACCAGTGGTGAGTACAATTAAAAGAACTGATGATGATAATCATCCAATTATAAAGGAAGTCTATGAAGATATTAAACAATCAAGAAACACAACTTATATAGGTAATTTTTGGAAATATTTAGCATTCGACCCTCAATTACTAAAAAATGTTTGGAGTGATGTTAAAGATTTAATGGTTAAACAAACTATAATTCCAAATAAAACTAAAGAGATGATTTATATGGCAGTTTCTATAACTAATAATTGCTCGTATTGCACACACTCACACACAGCTGCAGCAAAAAAACTTGGGATGACTGAAGACGAATATTCAGAATTTTTAAATATTGTAGCTCTTGCAGCAAAAACAAATCAACTGGTCAATAGTATACAAGTGCCAGTAGATGAAATATTTGATGAAGACATAGAAAAATAATCCAATGGAATTCTTAATATGGTTTTGGAATGCAGGTGAACTTCTGATGATTATAGGTATTGGGATAATTATAATTGGATTATTATTTTATAGAAAAAAAAAATAAATTATTAAGTTATTTATTTAATTATTTTATTTATGATCCTCAGAATTATTATAATATTGATTAATGTATTACGATGATGATAATGATGACGATAATACGTTGTTAGGCAGACTTACTGAGCTAAATAGAGCCCTAAGTCAAATGATGAGAAACACCAGCGAAAGAAATATTGTTGAAAAGTTACATACTTATCAACTTGCTATAAAAAAAACTCTAAAAATTATGACCAAAAAACAGCTTAGTACTATTTCCGAGTCCTCCAATGAATACGAAGATAGATTAGAACGAGGAGACTTTGACTAAATTTTTAGTCTAAATTTTTAAAACCGTAACCTGTTTTTTTTACTCTTGTTTTAAAATAATTCTTATTAAATTTGTTAATTGTAGGTTTTGTATTTATTTGCTTGGCAATTTTAATACCAGCTTTTTTAAGAGAAGAGACTTTTGTAAAATTATTTGTGATAATATTGACTTTATTTACTTTTAATAACTTAAGTATCTTAGCGGCAATATTAAAATCTCTTTCATCATCTAAAAAACCTATGTTGTGATCAGCATCAATAGTATCTAAGCCTTTTGACTGAAGAGAATATGCCCTCATTTTATTGGCTAGTCCTATACCTCTCCCTTCTTGATCTAAATAAAGGATAATACCTCCTTTATTTTTAACCATATAGTTTAAAGAGTTATTTAATTGTTCTCCGCAATCGCATTTTCTAGAGTGAAATATATCCCCAGTAAAACAAGCTGAGTGAATTCTAAGGTTTGTTGGTTGTTTTAAATTTTTTGGTTTAATTATGATCGCGATATGTCTTCTAGCACCAATATATGACTTAAAAATATTAAAGGTAGTAGATGCAACATTTGGTAAGGGCACATTTGCACTCGAAACTAATTTGATACTATTAGTTATAAATTTATTCTGATTTTTTAACTCTTTATGGTTAAATCTTAATAGACCAAGTTGTAATATTAGATTATCAATATTTTTATAGTATTTAGAATTAATTTTTTTAAATACAAGTGATGGTATTACCTTCGCATTTTTGGCTATATCTAAACAGACATTATGGAAGTCTTTACTTTTAATATAAGGCTCATCTTTAAATAATATTTTATTTTGATCAGATAAAGGGTTAATGAATAAACTTAATAAAGATTTGTTTGATATTTTTTCATTTATTTTTAAATAAATATTTGTTGATACTTTATTTTCAAATATTGATTTTGCTTTTTGTTTTGTGATTAAAAGATATTTATTTTTTTGTAGGTATTGATTGAATTGATTTAGAACTTTATTGTCCGAATGTTCAATATTAAAGAACATCCAATAATTTTTATTCTCTTTAATAACTATTGGTCTTCCGGTTCTAAGCTCATTGATAGCTCTATCAATAAATGTGCCAAAATTTGATTTTAAACTCATAGACTATATATATACTCAATAGTACTTGATACAGATGAAAAATGATAACAAAGCATAATATTTCTTCACTATTTGAATTTGTAAAAAAACAAAAAAAATCAAATATCTTAAGAATTGATTTAATTAACAAATCGTTTGTACTTAGTCAACATTCTAAAACCAATCATATTCTAATTGATAAAAATGGCGTTAATTTTAATTGTAAGATTGAAAAAAAAATAAATGAAATAGCACAAATTTTATTACCAATATTGATGATAAAAAAAAAATTCTATATTGGTCAAATTGGGCAAAGCTTAGACGGTAAAATTGCACTTTTAAACGGCAATTCTCATTACATTAATGATAAAAATAGTATTTCATATCTTCATAGTCTTCGTTCAGTTTGTGATGCGGTTATAGTTGGTGTAAATACAATAAAAAAAGATAATCCTTTACTTACTACAAGAGCAATTAAGGGCTCAAATCCTCAGAGGATAATTATAGATCCGTCTCTAAAATTGACAAATAACTATCAAATATTTAAAGATGGTTTTTCAAATATTATATTTACACATTCTAATATTAAAAAGAATTTAAATAATACACAAATTTATAAATTACCTGAAAGAAATTTTACAAATCTTATATACAAACATATAAATAATTTAGGTTTTAAGTTCGTATTAGTAGAAGGTGGTTCTAAAACTATATCTAAATTTCTTGAGAATAGATTATTAGATATTATGCAATTTATAATAGCACCTACAATTATTGGTTCTGGTATAAATTCTATAAATATTAAACCTATAACAAATTTAAAAAAAGTTATTAGAACAAAAAATAAAATTTATAAATTTGGCGAAGAAATGATAGTAAGTTTAGAGTTTTAAAGCTAAAAAATCTTTATTTCTTAGAAATAATTTTGATTTATTTTTTTTAATATTTTCCCTTCTAAAATCTATCCATCTATCTAATGATATCTTATTTTTTTCAAGAACATTTTCACAAAAATCTAAAAACATATTTTGAAATTTATTATTCTTTGATACATCCCAACTCGAGTCATAAACAAATGTTTTGTGTGACTTAGAAAACAATTTATTAATTATTTGACTACAGTTTTTACCAACTGCTTTTTGCCCAATACCTTTATCTGACTCCTGATCTTTATTAAATAGATTTAAAACGTATTGATCATCTTTATGTTTTGGGTGAAATTTAAAAAATCCATCATAATTAATCGAAAAATATATAACTTTTGTATTTAGATTTTGTTTTTTAAATTCTAAATACCAATTTTTTGGCATTATATCTAAATACGCAGACCCTGTAATAATATCATATTTTTTGAATTTAAAACTTTTTATATTTTTGATTAAATCAAATTTTTTATAATTTATATTTATAATTTTATTCTTATTATTTGTTTTTTTCTTAAATTCTTTAATTGACTCAAATGATATGTCTATCATATCCCATGATTGCCTTTTTTTAAGTTTAGGGTACAAATATCTATAGTTGGAACCTGTTCCACAACCCAAATCAGCGATAGACAATATTTTGTAGTCTTGAAAATATTTATTAATTTTTTCTATAATTTTTTTATTTCTTGAAACTTTATCAATTTTCTCTCGAAGAAATAACCAATCATTATTAAATTTATGCATCTTTTATTATCTTGATAAAAAGATCCCCAGATTGTATTGGTGTTAAAAATTTTCTCTTATTTTGTGATAATTTTTTTGATAAATCTGAATTAAATGCATTTTTAGTAATTAATTTTGATAAACTTTTTTCTTTGAAATTATTTAAGTAGATAATTCCATCCTTTTGTAGAGTACTCATAATTGTTTTAGTTTTATATGTAATAATCATTTTTTTGAGTTGAAGGGCATTAGCAAGTGACATACCAAAACCCTCATATTTACTTACTGAGACATAGAAGTCACACTTAGAATATAGTTTTGATAATAAATTAGTCGATACATTACTATGAAACTTAACTTTTTTACTTAATCTATAATTACTTATAATTTTTAGTAATCTATTATAGTATTTACTCTCTCTAGTTATATCTCCTACAATATTTAATTTTATTTTATCCATGTATCTTAATTCGTTTAACAGATAATGATAATTTTTTCTCTCAATAATACTTCCTACAGATAGTAAATTTATATTTTTATCCCTTTTTAATTTATATTTTTTTAATTTTTCTATTCCAGGCTCTACAACTTGAATTTTTCGCTTATTAATTTTAAATTTTTCAAGAATTAGTTGTTTTGTATCATTTGAAGTGACAATTATTTTTTTCGTTTTCTTATATAATTTTTTAGCGTTCTTAAGAAAAAATTGACTTTGACTACCATTAAATTCTAGATAAAGAGGGTGGTGTATAAGAGCTATTACTACAAATCTATCTAAATAGTTTATTATACTATTAATACACTCAAAAACTAATCCATCAAAAATTAGTACTGCATTATCAGGTAATTTTTCTAAAGTTTTTTTTAGATTTTTTAAGTCATTTTCTTTAGGAAAGGGAAAGCTGTTAGCAAGTTTGATAGCATTTAAATTAAATTTAATTTTTTTTGCTCTTTTTAGTATATTTTTTTCATAAATGTAACCGCCTGTTTTTGTATTAATATTACCCGGATAAATAAAATAATAAGATTTATTTTGTATTACTGATCTCTTGTTCATAAGAAGCCCAAGCTACATTTGACTCAGTTAAAATAATTTTAATTCTATGCAACTTGTTAAAATCTTCTATGTAATCTTTTTGTAATTTATCGCATATTCTATCAAAAATATCTTTAGCAAGAAATTCCGTAGAGGTAATTATATTTTTAAATTCTTCAACATCGTCTAAATTTTTATAACTATAAAATTTTAATACGTCGGAGAGAATTTCTGTTACAACCCCAAGATCCATAATAATGTTATATTTGTTAATCTCTTTTGCATAAAACTCAGCATCAACTATGTAGGTCGCTCCATGCAAATTCTGTGCTGGTCCAAAAACCTCACCCGGGAGAGAATGTGCAATTAAAATATTATTTCGAACAGTAATTGAATACATTTTAATACTTTATAGCATGCATTATGCTATCTGGATTATTTAATATTGAAATATAATCTTTCTCTAGATCCTTAAAGTCACTTTCAGTATTTATTAATTTAAGAAGTTGGTTATTAGATAAAGCATTAATTGCTAAATTCAATCTCTTTTTATAATCATATTTTTTTGATAAATATTTTGGAATATTTGAAACTTGAGAACCAATAATTTTTAATCTCTTTGAGTGAAAATTACCTCCTAAATTTATATGACCTTTTCTATTTCCATACCAACTAGCCTCAATAAATTTTCCCTCTAAATTTAATTTTTTTAGTGATTGGTTTAATACATCATAATTAGATGTTGAATTAATTATAACATCTAAATCTTTTATTTTTTTAAAATTAATAAATTTTAGTCCTAAAATATTAGCAAATTTCTTCTTTTTAATATTTATGTCAGTAATAAAGACATTTTTAAATTTTAGTAATTTATAATAGTAGGCAGTTAAAATACCAACAGAGCCCATCCCTATTATCAATATTTTGTTATTTAATTTTGCTTGAGTATCCCAAAAGATATTAATAGCTGTTTCCATATTTGCTGTTAGTAAATATTTTCGAATATCACCATTACCTTTTAAAATATTCACATTATTTATATCAATCTTAAATAGTGACTGATGAGGGTAAAGGCAGAATGTATTTTTATTTAAATATTTTTTTGGGCCTTCAATTATTTTACCAACATTAATGTAACCGTATTTAATTGGAAAAGAAAAAGATCCCTCTTGAAAAGGAGATTTCATTATATCGAACTGATCTTTGCTAATATTACCAGATGCTACTAATCTCTCAGTACCCTTACTAATTCCTGAATAAAGAGTTTTTACAAGAACAGTTTTAGAATTTTTTTTATAGCTTAGTATTTTTTTCTTAATAATTGGTTTATTTTCACTCTTAAGCCATAGAGAATAAGTTTCCATAATAATTATATAAATGTTAAATATCATTTATGCTATCAAAGTTTTGGTCCGATTTAACATCAGCAGATATTAGTAAATTAGGTAAAAATAAAATACTTATTCTCCCATTTTCATCTGTAGAACAACATGGAGAACACCTTCCATCAGGTACTGATAAATTGATATTAGATGGAATTTTAAATACTTTTGTTAAGAAATATCCCAAACTTAATAAATATTTAATTCTACCAAATATCTCTATAGGTTCAGCGAGTGAGCATAATAGCTTTGAGGGCACTCTATCTTCGAACTCTACAAATTATATTGATTATATTATCAGCATAGTTGGTGAGTTATGTATTCGTAGATATAAAAAATTTATCTTTTTAAATAGTCATGGCGGACAAATTAGTCACTTAGATATAGCTGCTAAAGAAATTAAAAGTAGATATAAAGCTGTCGATATTGTTAAGGCACATTATTTTTTATTTAAAGGTTTTGAAAAAATTATTCCAAAAAAGGAATTACTTTATGGATATCATGGTGGCGAATTTGAAACATCAATAATGCTCCACCTTTATCCAGAATTGATAAAATTAAATAAAATTAAAAGAAATAAACTCTCATCTGACTTTAAATCTAAAAAAATAATTTCTTATGAAAGAACAATTAAAAGAGCTTGGAATTCAAAAGATTTGTCCAAGACAGGTATAATTGGCAATCCTACAAAATCCTCTGCAGATAAAGGAAAAAGAATCCTAGACCTTACATCAAGAACCATAAAAAAAATAATCGATGAAATGAAGTAAAGTGGAGGCCCACCCCGGAATCGAACCGAGCTACAAGGATTTGCAGTCCTCTGCATAACCAATCTGCCAGCGGGCCATTAATAAATTTTATATATTTTTATATATTAGTTTCCTACTAAATTTTCAAAACTTTATAAAAACTATTCAGATTTGAAATCTCTAGTGAATAGTTTTTCTATTTCTTTATTAGGAGAGCTTCCATTAATTATATTTATAATTGAATTTAAAATCGGCTGATTATTTACTCTTATTTTTTTATTTTTACTAAACGATAAGCAAGTGTTTAAACCTTCGATTGTTTTTTTGGTTTTAGAATTCCTTTTATTGATTAAATTATATCCATATGAGTAATTTCTAGATTTTGTAGAGTTACAAGATAATATTATATCTCCCAAACCCCCAAGACTATTGATTGAACTTGTCTCTAATTTTAGATATTTCATCGATTTTTTTATTTCAGAAATACATCTTGTTATATATGCAGCTTTAGCATTATTTCCTAGCTTAATTGAGTCTATAATGCCAGCTCCGATAGCATACGCATTTTTATAAATTGAGAGGTATTCAAGTGATTTTAAATTCTTTGAAAAATATATTCTAATATTTGAACCTTTAAAGAGATTACCAATTTTTTTAGATTTATTCAAACTAGACATGCTTAAAGCTGTCATTTTACCATTTATTACTTCATCAGCAAAACTAGGACCTGATAGATAAAACAAATTATTTATATTTAAATTTTTCTCTGCCTCATCAGATAAAAATTTACCATCACTTGTTACTCCTTTTGAACATAAAATTAAATTAGAAATTTTTTTACCAAATAAATATTTTTTTGAAAATGTTGTAAATATACTTGCTGGCAATACATAAAAAATATAATCAAATTTATCAGTAGAAAAATTTCCATAAATAGACCTAATATTTTTTGATAGTTTTTTTTTTGGAAAATATTTCGAATTTGTTTTTTTAAGGTTTATTTCTTTTGAAATATTTTTATTTCTTGACCATATAAACACATTACTATTATTTTTAGCTAGTATGTGGGTTAAAGCAGTCCCCCATGCACCAGCCCCAATTATTAATATTTTAATCAATATTTGTAATCGGGATTTGTGCCAGATGTGTATTCTATACCATCAATAACTACTTTTGGCCAAGTACCAATGCCAATAAGTTTTGGTCTTGATTCCAGATAATCTAAAATACCTTGAACCTTTTCAAAATCACTCATAAATTTTTTTAACTTTGGAAAGTTATCTAAAATTTTATCATCTAATAGTAATGCTAGTGAAACATGATGATAAACATTAAAATCACAATAATATGCTCTTTTTCCTAAAAAAAAATTACCTTCATGTTTACTTAGTAATTTTTCAAAATTTGTAAAAGCTTTGGGTAAAATTTCATCCAAAAGATTTTTTTTATTCTTTATGTGCATTTCACCAACCCAAACATTTATTGTCGGATTTAAAGGAAAAAATAAATCATGAGCAGACTCAAATATAGAGTCAGCATATGCCATCATTTCGTCATTATTTGGAATATTGTTTGTAAGTTTAGCTATATATCTTGAGATGGTATTGCTTTGCCATATTTCAATTTTCTGATCTATAACAAGCAAAGGTAATTTATGAAAAATCACCTCTTTTTTGACATCACCCCATGGTTTTTTAAAATAATCCCATGCCATTTCATATGAATATTCAATACCTGCAGTATGTAGCATCATCCTTGGAGCTTCACACAAAGCTCTAAGATTGAAATAGATTAACTGTAGTTTAGACATAAAGTTTATATTAATATTTTTATATTATAAATATTTGTTATGAAAATTAAAAATTATTTATCTGAAGCACAAAATTTTCTTAAGAGAAATACTCAAGTAAAATCATTCGATATTGTAATGCATGATTGTAATGGTGTAGGTCGTGGAAAAATAATTAGAAGAAATGAGTTATTAAAGTTGTATAAGTCTGGTAGGCAATTTCCTCTTTCATTACTTGGAATGGATATTACTGGTGAGGATACACCTGAAACAGGATTGATTTTAGAGCAAGGAGATGGTGACATAAAAGCCTGGCCTATACCATCATCACTTAAGTTATTGCATAACAGTAAACCACCAAGAGGTGAGTTATTCATGAATATGTATGATATTGATGGAAAAAAACTGTTAACAGATCCAAGAAATATTTTGGAAAATAAAATTCAAGATTTTAAAAAAAAAGGAATTAATTTTTATGCAGCATTTGAGCTAGAATTTTTTCTTGTTTCAAATGAATTGGATGAGTATGGAAAACTCAAACCAGCTAAATCTATACTTGGAAAAAGAGCATCAATTAAAAAGACAGATGTATATTCAGTAGATCATCTCCATGGTATGTTACCTTTAATTGATGATATTTATGAAGCTACAAAACTTGCAAAAATAGATGCTGAAACTATTATTTCAGAGTACGCACCCGGTCAATACGAATTAACATTAAAACATCAAAAATCGTTACTAAAAGCTGCTGATGATATTTTAAGGCTAAAAAGAATTATAAGAGCACAAGCAAGAAAACATGGAGTCACTGCATGCTTTATGGCAAAACCTATGGAAAATATTTCTGGTTCTGGAATGCATTTTCATATTTCACTTTATGATCAAAAAGAAAAAAATATTTTTGCTGAAAGAAATAATGAAAAAATAAATAAAAATCTTAATTATGCACTTGGGGGTCTTTCAAAAACCATGGGTGAAAGTATGTTGATATTTGCACCAAATGCTAATAGTTGGAGGAGGTTTGTTTCAGGGTCTTATGCACCAACAAAGCCTAATTGGGGAATAGATAACAGATCAGTTGCTTTTCGAATACCAAGTAGTAATAAAAATAATAGAAGGATAGAACATAGAGTCTCAGGAGTTGATGCAAACCCATATTTAGTAGCCTTAACTATAATTTCAGCAATTGAATTAGGAATTCAAAATAAAATTTCTCCAGATAAACAAACAACCGGAAATGCTTATTTAAAGAAAAATAATCAAAAATACAAAATTCCTTCTGACTGGAATTCATCAATTATGCTATCTAAGAAATCATCTTTTTTAAAACAAACTTTAGGCCCAGAATTACATAAGGCGTTTATAGCCATTAAGGAAATGGAATATCATAAATTTGCTAGTACTATATCAGAATTAGATATTGATTTATATTTAGATGCTATTTAACTTTATCTAGAAAATCATTAAGCTCTTTTTCTTCCATTTTAATAAGATGTTTATCTTCAGGGTATACACCACTATTAAATTCATCAACAAACATCTTAAAACCTTTTATTCTTAATTCTTGTAATTCTCTCTCTTTAATTTCTAAATCTACATATTTTTTTGCATGTCGAGGATAATGACCAACGTTTGTACCAAGTATATCATTACAAAATAAATATTGTGTATCACACACATCACCACAACCCATACCCATAGTTATCATTTTAGTATTCTTTGTTATAAATTCTGCAAGCTCAACTGGTACCACCTCAACTTCTACGCAAGCTGCTCCAGCATTTTCGAGATCTTTTACTTTTTGATATACTTTAAAAGCTTCGTTTGATGTTTTTCCCACAGCTCTGTAATTAGTCCATGTTGCAATATTTGGGACTAATCCAACGTGTGCAGTTACAGGTATTCCCTCTTTTGCCATAGCTTCAATAAAGTTAATTGAGTGTGAGCAATAAATAGCATCTGCTCCCATTTCCATTATTTCAAAACCTTTTTTTATTGCCTCTTGAGGAGAGCTCACCAACCCATGTTTAAGACCAACAGATAAAAATGCTGTTGGAGCAACTTTTCTTACATCCTTGAAATGATGATCGGGTTCACAGGAAATTATTTCAATTCCTGCTTTATAGGCAGCTTCTGCCTCTTTTGCTGTATCTATATGAGTTTGAGGCCATTTTTTTTTTCCTTTTTGACTCCATAAATCAAAAACAGTAGTTCTTTTAGCCATTGTTATTAGATGGAACAGCTACTTGTAATTCATATGAAGGGTTCTTGGCTTGTTTTAAAATTGTAGGGATGATTTCAGAGTATGCTCCCCACAAACCTTTCTTAGCTGGTGGCATCTGATCTTTAACTAATTGGTGAAGTTTAGGTAAATTATGTGATGGCACAGTAGGGAACATATGGTGTTCAATATGATATTCCATCTGCCAATATAAAAAACTAAAGATCGGGTTTAAGTGCATTGTTCTAGTGCTATATCTATGATCTTTGATATTGTCCTTTAGCCCAGTGTGCTGAGTTAATCCAAAAAGTCTTTTGAGTGTTATCCCATAAAAGTTTGGAAGTAAAAAATATAAAACCGGCAACCAAGACTGAAAAGCAATTGACATTAAAATTAATAAGATCCAAATACCAACATGTAATCTTGAAGAGTTTATGCATTTTTGATGTTCTCTTTCAGGAATTACTTGTTTCATTACTTCTGTTTTTTTTCCTAGAGCATGAAGAATAGTCTCGTATTGAGTTGTTTTTTTAAAATTAATTATGTCAAAGAAAGGTATGAATAAACTGAAAAAGTAAAAAACATCAGTTGGTCTTCTAATTGCAATTTCAAAATCAAGAGGATCATCAAAGTAAGTATAACCATGATGACGAAAATGTGACCATCTCCATCTTACTGGTTCAAATCCATTCATATAACTACCAATTTGATAAAAAAAGTTATTCCAATAGTTCGTTTTAAAAGCTGTTTTATGTCCAGTTTCGTGCCAAATAGGATCTGCGCAATTCCATATATTTCCATAAATTAAAAAAAATAATAAAGACCACCAAGTCCCCCATGTTATATAAGCTAAAACACCAAATACAATTAAAGATCCAAAGAAAATAAACATGTGTTTAAAACCTTGATAATCTGACTTCTTAAGAAGCTTTACAAATTCTTCTTTATCAACGTCACAATGATGCCATTTGTCTAAGTCAACTTTCATTTACAAAAAAATACCATAAACTAAAAAAAAATAAATAAGGTCAGACAAAAGATCCTATTGCACCAGATATGGCAAGAATCAAGCCTAATCTAGACAAAGACCCAGAATTTTTAATATATTTTTGATTGGGGGATAGGTTTTTTTTAGCTGATACATGTAAATGCATATTTATAAATATGGCTGAAATTAGAATTAAGCTAGCTCCAAATAATTTCATATGAAAAGTCCAACCTAAATTAAATGAGCCGTATATTACCAATAACAAAATAATTCCAGTAACCCACATTGTGATGATAGCTAATAAAGATAAAAATGCTAAAACCTTAAAACCTTTAGCCAAATGAGGCTCAGGCACTTTACCTTCTTTTTTATATATAGATTGTATAACAGCACTACCAATACCTCCTCCTCCAGCAATAAAAAGAGATATAAGATGAAGAAACTTACAAATGTATATAATCATACAAAAAAAATATCATAATTTAATATTTATGAGTTAATATATTTTTAAAATTTGATTAAAAAAAAGATTGTCACAATAGTCGGTGCTGGCGTCATTGGCGCTGGATGGGCTGCTAGAATGCTAGCATGTGGTCTAATAGTTAATGCTTATGACCCAAGTGTTAAGGCAAGAAAGCAACTATTATCAAATACCAAAACAGCTTTAAAGAGCCTTCAAAGATTAGGTTTAAACAAAAATGCAAAACTTAGTAATTTAAACATTTATTCCAATCTCAGAGAGTCTCTTCATTCAACAACCTTTGTCCAAGAAAATGCTCCAGAGAATGAAAAGTTAAAGAAGAAACTTCTAAAAGACATAGATAAATTATTGCCAAAAAATATAATCATTGCGTCTAGTTCATCGGGACTTTTGCCTACAAGAATTCAATCTTTATGTAATTATCCAGAAAGAGTTTGTATAGGACATCCATTTAACCCTGTATATTTATTACCTCTTGTAGAGTTGGTATCAGGAAAGCAAACAAAGAAAAACACAATTACCAGAGCTAAGAAGTTTTACGAGGTAATAGGAATGAAGCCTTTGATTGTAAAAAAAGAAATTGAGGGATATATATCTGATCGCTTACAGGAGGCTCTTTGGAGGGAGGCACTTCACATAATTAAAGATGGCATTGCTTCGACTCAAGATGTTGACGATGCGATTATTTATGGACCTGGATTACGATGGTCTTTTATGGGTGTTTGTCTAACTTTTCATCTTGCAGGAGGGCAGACAGGCATGAAACACATGTTAGAGCAGTTTGGACCTGCTCTAAAGTTACCTTGGACTAAATTAAAGGCTCCAAAACTAGACGCGAAACTAAAAAAATTAATGATTTCAGGCACAAAAAAACAGTCAGGAAGATACAGTATTAAAGATCTAGAGGTGCAAAGAGATATTTTTTTGATTGAAATTATGAAAACTTTGAATAAATATCAAAGAAATAATTTTCCTAATTGGGATAAAACATTTAATAAATTTTAATATGAGTGAAAACCTTTCAATTAAAACAATTGATAAAAATAACAAGTCTATTTTAGTCGATTGGAGTGATGGTTTTAAAAGTAAATATAATTTCCTATGGTTGAGAGATAATTGTCCTTCAGAAGTGCATCCAACAGCTCGTGAACGAACTTTTAATTTGCTTGATGTATCTGAAGATATTCACCCTAAAAATTACTCTCTAAATAGCGAGGGTAATCTTGAGATTGAATGGAGTGAGGGAGAGCATAAAAGTGTTTATGATAGAGATTGGTTGAGACATAATTGTTATTCTTTAAAACACAGTCGAGAGTACGTCTCACCATATAGGATTTGGGATAAATCCATTCAAGATACATTTGCAGATATTCAAATAGATTACAGCGAAATAACTAGTAGTGATGATGGTTTAAAAAAGTGGTTACAACAACTACATTTTTTTGGTATTTCGATTGTTAAAAATGCTCCAACAGAACTAAATTCTGGTTTTGATATCCTGAAAAATATAAGTCACACTCGAGAAACTTTTTTTAAAACACCATTCGAGGTCATTGATATACCTAACCCTAATAATTCAGCTTACACTGCTGCAGGTCTAAGAAATCATATTGATTTACCATATTATGAGATAGCTCCAGGATATCAGTTTCTCCACTGCTTAATAAATAATGCGACTGGGGGTGAGTCAGTTGCTGTAGATGGTTTTAAGGTAATTGATTATTTAAAAAATAATCACTCAAATGATTATGAGGTACTACTTAATACGTCTGTAAAATTTGTAAACAGAGACTACACAACCAATACAATCAGAGTAATGCATAAACCAATAATTACTCTCGATCACAATAATGATTATAATGATATTAGGTTCAGTGTTGCCTATATGGGAGTTATGGACTGCCATCCTGATCAGATGGATCATTTTTACTCAGCATATAGAAAGCTTTTAAGCTTACTTCATGACCAGAGGTTTGAAATTAATTTTCGTATGCAAGCCGGAGATATTTTTAGTTTTAATAATCGAAGAGTGTTACATGGTAGAAAAGAATATGATGCCAATTCTGGAGAAAGGCACCTTCAAGGTTATTATATGGATAGAGATGAAATCTTGGGTCGCTTAAATTATATTGAAAATTTAAATCCTTAAATTTAATAAAATTTAAAATTAAAAACCAAGTGTTGTTCAAAGATTACATCAATATAATTAGAAAAAATTTATTAGGATTAGTTATCTTAAAAGGTAAAAGAAGCAATTGATAATGAAAAAATTTTGTTAAGTAATGTTTTAAATTACTTACTTTGGTGGCTTCATCTTTTTAACCTCCATCCTTAAACCTATCCTCTAGGTGAATCTATCTTATCAAATAAATTGGATTTTGTATTTTTTAATTTATGAATATTATAAAAACTTTATTTTACACAATGTTCATTGTCCCAAAATTTATTAACTTTTGGCATTATTAATGGCAGTTTAGCAATAACAGTAGGTCCAAATTTTTCTATATCTCCAGTTGCAAGAACGTAATTACCCATATTAATTTCATTGAAAACTTTAATGTAGTATGAACCTGGTTCGTAAGTTACTGTACTTTTAAAATCTTCACCTATTTGCGGTCCTATCCAATACCATTTTTTACCATAGGGCTCATACCATTCCCACCACTCAAAATTTTGACCATCAACTTCCTCGATGACACTTAACTCTAGGTCTTTACCTTCTAAAATACTAAATGAGAACTTTCTAAATGTGTTACAATCATCAATTTTTGGAACAGTAATACCAACATAAAAATTAAATTTCTGATCAGAATTTATTAAGTAATAATGTGGATCACCATTTAATTTAGAGTATATTGCTTTTGATATTTCTGGTTTTTCTATTAGATATGCCTCATTAGGTTTATTAGGGTTTGTATCATTAATTACAGGTTGATGAGCATAGGATAATGAACAAAAGATAATTAAAATAAAAACACTAAAAAATTTCATAATTTAATTTACACTAATATTATATATGAGGCGAATATGATCTATGAAAAACAATTAATTTTGTTATAAATCAAACTTTATCATGAATTTTGAACAAGCAAGATCAAATATGGTTCTTAATCAATTAAGAGCTAATCGTATTAAAAACTCATCTTTAATTGAAAAAATTGAATTATTTCCAAGAGAAAACTTGTATCCAAAACCTTATAAACATTTAGCTTACTCTGATAAAATTATATTTTTAGACGATGGTCGCTTTATTCTACCTCCTTTAACATCATTTCATTTATTGCAAGCTTTGGGAGAGATTGATGACGAGAGTATTTTAGAAATTGGCTCTGGTTTTGGTACATCAACATCAATTATAAATAAATTTTCCTCTAATATTGACTGTATAGAGACTTCTATGCAAATGACCGAAGTTTTTAAAGATAGTATTAAAGAGGGTTTGTTCAATGCCTCTTTATTAGATTTAACGATTGAGCAATTTTTTAATAACAAAAAGCCAAATATTAAAAAATACCAAAAGATTATTATTAATGGTTCACTTGATGAAGAGCCAATAAATATTATTAAAAATGCATCAGATAACGCAGAAATAGTTTGTATAATTGATAACCAAGAATTTAAACATAAGATTGTTAAATATATAAAAGTAGGAGGCAAATCGAATAAGTTTGTTATAGATGAAGCTTCTTCTTCTTATATTTATAAATATGTTCAATCCGAACCATTTGTTTTTTAGCAAATGGATGAATTTCAAAATAAAAAAGAATATGAAAATGAAATTTATCAGCTTTGGTTAGATAAAGAGTGTTTTAAACCTAAGTACAATTTTGATAAAAACTTTTCTATTTGTATCCCTCCCCCAAATGTAACAGGGTCGCTGCATATGGGACATGCACTTAATAACACTATTCAGGATATTTTAACAAGATATCACCGTATGAATGGCTTTAATACTTTATGGCAACCAGGAACAGACCATGCAGGCATAGCGACACAAATGGTTGTAGAAAGAAACTTAGCTGAGAAAAATATTTATCGTAAAGATCTCACTAGAGAGGAGTTCATTAAAAAAATATGGGAGTGGAAAGAATATTCGGGTTCCACAATTATAAATCAATTAAAAAGGCTTGGTAGTTCATGTGATTGGTCAAGGGAAAGATTTACGATGGATGATGGATTGTCATCTGCAGTTAGAAAGGTCTTTGTTAAATTATATACAGAGGGGTTAATATATAAAGATCAAGCCCTTGTTAATTGGGATACCAAATTTAAAACAGCTATTTCTGATCTAGAGGTTGTTCCTACAGATGTTAGCACCCAAATTTACTATATTAAATATCCAAGCTCTAATTCTGAGAGCATAACTGTTGCAACAGTCAGGCCAGAAACAATTTTTGGTGATGTTGCCATAGCAGTTAACCCCAATGACAGTAGATATACTTTATTAAAAAAAGAAACTTTTACTATTCCTTTAACCTCAAGATCTATTCCACTTATATTTGATGAATATTCTGATCCCGAAATGGGAAGTGGTGCAGTTAAAATTACCCCAGCACACGATTTTAACGATTTTGAAATCGGAAAAAGGCACAACTTAGAATTATTAAATATTCTAAACGAGGATGGATCATTGAACGAAAATTGTCCAAAAGAATTTCAGGGTTTAGATCGATTTGAGGCAAGAAAAAAAGTTGTTAACTTACTGAAAGAAAAAGGTTTTATAGAAAAAATTGAAGATTATAAAACTACAATACCATATGGTGATCGCTCGAACACTGTTGTCGAACCTTTTTTAACTCATCAGTGGTTTTGTAATGCTGAAGAATTAGCAAAACAGGCAATGAAAGTTGTCAAAGACGGTGATACAAAATTTTTTCCCTCAAATTGGGAGAAAACATACTTTCAATGGATGGAAAATATTAGACCTTGGTGTATTTCTCGACAAATATGGTGGGGACATCAAATTCCAGTTTGGTATGGCCCTGATGGAAAAGAATTTTGTGCAGAAACTGAAGAAGAAGCAAAAAATTTAGCCGTAGACTTTTATAAAGCGGATAAAATAATTTTAAAAAGAGATCAAGACGTCTTGGACACCTGGTTCTCCTCAGCTCTTTGGCCTTTCTCTACTTTAGGATGGCCTAATAAAGAACAAACATTAGATACATTTTACCCTAATTCTGTCCTAGTTACGGGTTTTGATATCATCTTTTTCTGGGTTGCTCGCATGATGATGATGGGAAATAAATTTATGTCAGAAACACCTTTTAATACTGTTTATGTTCATGCTCTTGTTCGTGATGAAAAAGGTCAAAAAATGTCAAAATCAAAAGGTAATGTCATTGATCCTTTAGAAATAATTGACAAGTATGGTGCAGATACACTTCGCTTTACTTTAACATCATTAAATACACCTGGAAGGGATGTAAGGTTAAGTGAGCAACGTATAGCTGGTTATAGAAACTTTGTTACTAAAATCACTAATGCCTATAAGTTTGCAGAATTTAAAGGAATTTATCCATTTACAGATAGTGATAAAGTTAACCCTAAACATATTTTTAATATTTGGATTATAAATGAGTTTCAAGAGTTATATAAAAAAGTTCAAGTTAATTATGAAAAATACTATTTTCATGAAGTAGCTAATCAATTATACCATTTCACATGGCATACTTTTTGTGACTGGTATATTGAACTTTCTAAAAATCTTTTAGACGACAGTCAATTTAGTGATGAGACCAAAAAAACTTTTCATTTAGTATTTAATTCTTTATTGCAACTTTTACATCCAGTTATTCCTTTTATCACTGAAAAATTGTGGGGTAAAAATAATAAAGATATTTTGATGAATCATCAGTGGGACTATGTTGATCTAAAAACCGAGAGTGAAGATGTATCTAAAACAAAGTTATTTATAGATTTTATAGAGGAATACAGGTCAATAGAAAAACTTTTTGAAATTAAAAAAGAAGATACTGTAGAAATTTTTTCTAAAAATCAATCTATTCAATCAATTTTAGGAGATAATAAAAAAACATTCGAGTTTTTAACAAGAAAAAAACTTTCATCGTCCCATAAAGATAATAGTGTTACTTTACCTTTTAAAGAGTTTGATTTCGAAATTTCTGCTAGCCAAATCGATAAATCTAAAATTAAAGAAAAACTTCAAGAAAATAAAAGCTCTTTGGAAAAAGAAAAAAATACAATTGATAAAAATTTATCAAATGAAAACTTTGTATCAAAAGCTCCAAAAGATCTCATTGATCAAAATAAAGAAAGGCAAAGTTCAATTAATATGGAATTGTCTAAAATTGATAGTATATTAATTAATATTCAATAATGGTTGATAAAAGCAAATTACCAAGTAGACATGTTTCTGTAGGTCCTAAAAGTGCACCACATAGAGCTTTTTATTATGCTATGGGTATTACCGAAGAACAGATTAAACAACCTTTTGTCGGTGTAGTAACCACATGGAATGAGTCTGCCCCTTGTAATATTTCACTTTCTCGCCAAGCTCAATCAGCCAAAAAAGGTGTGTGGGATGCAAAAGGTACACCTAGAGAATTTACCACCATTACTGTTACTGATGGTATAGCTATGGGTCATGAGGGAATGAAATCTTCTTTAACTAGTAGGGAGATTATAGCAGACTCAACTGAACTTTCTGTTAGAGGGCACTGTTATGATGCCTTAGTTGGTTTAGCTGGGTGTGATAAATCTTTGCCAGGTTTAATGATGGCAATGCTAAGACTTAATGTGCCATCTGTATTTATGTACGGTGGATCTATATTACCAGGTGTTTATAAGGATAAGGACGTAACTATAGTAGATGTTTTTGAAGCTGTTGGAAAACATTCAACAGGAAAGATTTCAGACCAAGAACTCCATGACATTGAGTGTGTTGCCTGTCCATCTGCTGGATCCTGTGGCGGACAGTTCACCGCAAATACCATGGCATGCGTTTCAGAGACTATTGGTTTAGCACTTCCAGGTTCTGCTATGACACCTGCACCCTATGAAAGTAGAGATAAATATGCTTATGAAAGTGGAAGAGTGGTTATGGAATTAATTGAAAAAAACTTGAGACCTAGGGATATTGTTACAAAACAATCACTAATTAATGCGGCTGTGGTTGTTTCAGCATCAGGTGGATCAACAAACGCAGGTTTACATCTACCTGCTATGGCTCATGAAGCTGGTATTGAATTTACTTTGGAAGATGTCTGTAATATTTTCCAATCAACACCTTATATAGGTAATTTAGCCCCAGGGGGGAAATATGTAGCTAAAGATTTATATGAAGTTGGTGGAGTTCCTGTTCTAATTAAAGCACTCATTGATGGAGGTTTGATTGATGGATCATGCATGACTGTTACTGGAAAAACGTTAGCTGAAAATGTAAAAGATGTGGAGTTACCAAAAAATCAAGATGTTGTTTATCCTGTCAGTAGCCCGATTACTAAAACAGGTGGCGTGGTAGGTTTGAAAGGTTCACTTGCTCCAGATGGTGCGATCGTAAAAATAGCTGGACTAAAAAAATTACAGTTCAAAGGAAAGGCAATTTGCTTTGATAGAGAAGAACATGCTCTAGACGCTGTATTAAATGGTAAAATTAAACCTGGTCATGTTGTAATCATAAGATACGAGGGTCCAAAAGGAGGTCCAGGTATGAGAGAAATGCTTTCTACTACGAGTGCCCTATACGGACAAGATCTTGGCGAAGAGGTAGCTTTAATTACTGACGGAAGGTTCTCTGGAGGTACACGTGGTTTTTGTATTGGCCATGTAGGTCCAGAGGCTTATGATTGCGGACCTATAGCGTTAGTTGAAGATGGTGATGAAATAGAAATTGATGCAGAGAAAAATTTACTAAATTTGAATGTAGACGAAAAAACGTTATCCGATAGAAAAACTAAATGGGTTAATAAAGAACCAGAGTTTATGTCAGGTACTTTATGGAAATACATGAAAACTGTCGGACCTGCAAGCCTAGGGGCAGTTACACACCCTGGCGGTAAATTAGAAAAAAAGACTTATTCAGATATTTAATTCTATAAGAATAGGGCAGTGATCAGAGGGTCTATCCATATCACGGTATTCTTTTAATACTTTTAATTTCATAATTTTACTATTTAGAAATGGAGATAAAAGAAAAAAGTCTATTCTTATTCCTTCCTCTTTTCCAAATTTGTAAGTTTTATAATCAAAAAAAGTATAACTATGTTTTTTTGGAGTAGTCTTGAACACATCAATTAGATCTAGATTTATTAATTTATAGAATTCTTTTCTAGATTGAGGTTGTGCTAAAGCATCATTTTTATATTTTTTAATATCATGAGCATCTTCATCATCTGGAATAACATTAAAATCTCCCATTAATAAAACTTCATATTCTTTTTTAAGTATTTCTATTTCTTTATAAAGTAATTTCATCCATTCAAGCTTATTTGTAAATTTATCTGTATCTATAGGATTTCCATTAGGAAAATAACAATTGAGGATTGCTAAATTTTTATCTTTTATAATGACTGTATTGTTTCTTGCTTGTGTCATATTTAACTTCTTTAAGGGATTTTCACTTAATGCTATCTCTCTTTTACAAGAAACACTTACCCCATTATAGCTTTTTTGAGTTTCAGCCACTGTTTTCAATGAAAATTGATTAAAAAAATTTTCTACGTATTCTTTATCTAATATCTTCAGTTCTTGTAAGCAAATTATATCTGGAGCTTCTGATTTTACTATTTGTTCTATTAGTGGTTCTCGTGCTCTTAAAGAATTTACATTCCAACTAATAATTTTCACAATTAAACGCTAAATGATGTGCCACAGCCACAAGAATTTTTAGCATTAGGATTTGAAATAGAAAAACTAGAACCTATTAATTCATCTTTATAATCTAATTCAGACTCATTTATGAAAGTCATAGAATTCTTATCAATCAAAATTTGTAAATCTTTAAAATTAAATACATGATCTTTGGTTTCATTTATTACATTTTCACTTTTAAATACGTACTGAAAGCCAGAACATCCACCACCTTTGACTCTGATTCTAAAATATTTCATATTTTGATCTTTTAGAACTTCTTGAATTTTATTTATAGCTTTATCTGTTATATTAATACTTCCCATATGTTCAATAATTTATCAGCTTTACCAGAAAATTCAAAAGGAAGACTTCACGATGAAATAAATGATCATCGATCACTCTACGAGAGAGATAGAGACAGAATTTATCATTCAACAGCCTTTAGAAAACTAAAAGATAAAACACAAGTATTTATGTTCGAAAAAGGTGACTATTATAGAAATAGACTAACACATACTCTTGAGGTGTCTCAAATAGCAAGATCCATAAGTAGAAAATTGTCCTTAAATGAAGATCTCACAGAATGTATAGCGCTATCTCATGATTTAGGTCATAGTCCTTTTGGTCATGTGGGCGAAGAAATAATTACTCAAGAATTAGATGCAAATTTTAACCATAATTATCAATCATTTAGACAAATTACATTATTAGAAAAGAGATATATAAATTTTGATGGTTTAAATTTAACTTGGGAAACAATAGATGGCTTAATAAAGCATAATGGAAAAATTGAAGAAACAAATAGAAACTATGACTTATCAAAAAATTTTAAATTTGATTTAAATAAGAATCCCTCATTAGAGGCTCAAATCGCATCCTTGTCTGATGATATAGCTTACATAGCTCATGATTTCGATGATGCTTTAAGATCAGGTATTTTGACAATATCTAGTTTAGCTGAAAATAAAGAACAATTTAATTTTATAGATTTTTCATACATTGCAAACTTAGATAAAAGTATTGCAAGAAATTACTTTTCAAGGTCCATTATGAACTACTTAATTTTGGATCTTCTTAACGAAACTGAAAATACTCTTTCTAATAATTCACAAATACGATCAATTGAAGATGTTATAATAAACACAAATTTTTTGGTTAAGTTTAGTTCTCCAGTATTAGATAAAGTAAAATTTCTTAAAAACTTTCTATTCGAATTTTTTTACACATCTGATTTTGTATATAAAAATAGAATGCAAGCAGAAAAAATTTTAGTATCTATAATAAAATTATTAAATAATGATACCTCTATGCTTCCATCTAAATGGAAAGAAAAATTACAATCTGATACAGATAAGCAACAAATTATAGTCGATTATGTATGTGGTATGACAGATCAGTATGCTATAAATTTCTATAAAAAATATGCTACATAATTTAAAAAAATCTCTTTTTGAAATATTAATTAAAATTGATAAAAACGTTAGTATTAATTTTGAAGATGTTGAAGTTGAAACACTTTTTGACAAAAAAGGTGATTTTACAACTAATGCTGCACTAAAATTTTCAAAAATATTTGGAAAAAACCCAAATCAATTAGCAGATATTATTTTAAAGAGTATTAACTTAAATAATTTTGAAAAAGTAGAAATTGCTGGACCTGGTTTTATAAATTTTTTTCTCAAGGATGAAAGTTTTAATACTCAATTATTCAATAATAAAAAAGAATTTACTGAAAAAGAAAAGGTAAATATCGAATTCGTATCTGCAAATCCAACAGGCCCGTTACATCTAGCACATGGAAGAGGTGCAGTTGTTGGTGATATTTTATCTAATTTATTTGAGTATTTTGGACATCCTGTAACTCGAGAATATTATGTAAATAACACAGGTAATCAAATTAATGAATTTCTATCTTCAATACTTTATTCGATTTCACACACTTATAATCTCAATCTTAATGAAAAACAATTTTACAAAGGTGATTACATTAATGATATAGCAAAGAACTGTTACGAAAAATTTAAACCTTTATTTGATAATAAGCTAAGTTCCGATGAGAAAAACAATATAGTAAATTATGCTATAGAAAATCTTGTCAATCAGACGCTTCAAACACTTGTCACAGCAGGGATTAAATTCGATCAAATTTCATATGAAACAACCATTATGGGCAAGGGTCATCTCCCATTAATTCTTGAAAAATTTAAGCAAAAAGATTTAACTTACGAAGGTCAATTAAATGCACCTAAAGATTTTACGGGTACTTTAAAGGATAATCAGCTAACAATATTTAAATCAACTCTTTTTGAGGATGATGAAGATAGAGCATTAACTAAAAATGATGGCACTCCCACTTATTTTGCAAATGATATTGCTTATCATGAAGATAAATTTCAAAGAGGATTTAATAAATTAATAAATATATGGGGCGCTGATCATTTAGGATATCTCAAAAGATTGTCATCAGCGATAACTTCTTTACACCCAAAAATTGATTTTTCAGTTGTTTTTTGCCAAATTGTCAATTTAAAACGCGATAATAAAATACAAAAACTCTCAAAAAGAGAGGGTAACATTTTTGAACTTAAAAATTTAATAGATGAAATAGGAATTGATAATTTTAGATATTTTATGTCTTACAGAAAAAATGATACTCACATGGATTTAGACATAGATTTAATAAAGAGAGAGAATAAAGAAAATCCTATTTATTATATTCAGTATTCTTATGCTAGAACACAATCCATTTTAAATAAGGTAAATAAAGTTGTTGATACACCCGTTACAATTACTTCAGAATTAAAAAATTTATATAAAAAATTATTGGAGTGGGATAATGTAGTAAAATCTGCATATTTAAAAAAAGAAGTTCATTTAATAGCACACTACTTAGAGAGTTTGTCTTCATATTTCCACACATTATGGTCCTCCTCAAAAAATAAACCATCAGTAAAATTTTTAGATAATGAGAATAATATTTCTTATAATATAATTAAGTTATTACATAATTATCAAAATGTCTTAGACGAAGGATTAAAAATTTTAGGTATAAAGCCTAAATTAAAGATGTGAAAAATCTAAAAATAGTAATAATAATTTTTTTTCTAATACTGACTTTATTATTTTCCTATCTATTTTTTGATAATTACTTGAAGTATATTTTTTTTGATAATTTTATAACTATTACTGCTGATGAATTTGATTTTATAAAATGAACTTTCCAATAATTATATCCATAAAAAGTATTGCTTTATCTAAACAAGAAAAAAATTTTATTTATAAGATAAAACCTTTTGGGGTAATAATTTTCGCAAGAAATATCAGTAATATTTCTCAAATTTCAAAGTTAAATCAATCAATTAAATCGTTGAGTAAAAATACATTAATATTTATTGATCAAGAGGGTGGTATTGTAAATAGATTTAAAAAATTCAAAGAATTTAATTTTTTAGATAATTTTGAGTTATATAAGATTTATTTAAAATACCCCTCTTTATCCAAACAGTTAGTTTTTTTAAAGTCTTTCATAACATCGTATTATCTAAAAAAACTAAATTTTGATGTTAACACTGTTCCAGTCCTAGATTTACCAATTAAAAATACAATCCTAATGATTAAAAAAAGAACTTTTGGACCCAATATTAATATCAATATAATTTTGCAGAAAATATTACTAGATAACTTGAGTTACTTTGGACTAATTCCAATAATGAAACATATCCCAGGTCATGGTGTAACAAATAAAGACTCACATTTTACTTTGCCAATAACAAAATTAAGTAAATCTTCTCTTCAAGACCACATTAAAATATTTAAATATTTTAATAAAATACCTTTAGCAATGACTGCACATATTAAATATCTGTCGTGGGATAAAAATAACATCGCTACTTTTTCAAGTTATATTATTGATAATATCATTAGAAAAAAAATTGGGTTCAAAGGTTTAATTATATCTGATGATCTAGAAATGAATGCAAATATTTATCATATTAAGGATGCTATTAAGTTAGCTAACTTTTCTAAATTAGATGTTATTTTAGATTGTAGTTCTGATTTGGCTAAATATAGTGAAATTATAAATTCGTTTAATGTTTCAAATAATTATGTAAATGTTCATAAATCCAATAAACTTCAGCAATATAAGAAAAAATTAGACTTTAAATCTATTAATATTAATCACTATCATGAATTGTATAATCAATTGTTAAAAATTAATGGATTCTAACTTAAATATAGACATTAAAGACTACAATGGACCTTTAGATGTTCTTTTAGAACTTGTTCATAAAAATAAATTTGATTTAAAAAATCTACCAATACTTAGTCTTTGTAACCAATATATTGCTTTTATTGTAGATTTAAAAAAGGTTAGCATAGAGATAGCATCTGAATATTTACTAATGGCTGCTATTATGGTCTTTTTAAAATCTAAATACCTTGTAAATAAAGATAAAGAAGAGGATGTTAAAAAAGTAACAAGATTTCTTACAAACCGATTAACAATACTAGAACTTGTGAATAAAAATAGTATTAAGTTATTCGAGCTTCCTAAATTCAAACAAGAATTTTTTCCAAATACACAAAAACATAAATTAAAAATTGAAAAAAACTTTGTAATTAAAGATAAACTAATTGATCTTCTAAAGGCTTATGCAAATATTCATAAAAGAAATCAGCAATATACTTTAAAGTTTAGCTCTACCAAATTATTTACAATCAAGGATGGTCAAAATGTTATCTCTAAGGAAATTTTATTTAACCAAGATTGGTTTACATTGCAGAGTTTATTACCTGGTAATTTAAAATCTGATATTTTGAATAAATCATTTTTTTCTAGCACATTTAATGCTAGCCTTCACATGGCAAAAGAAGATAAAAATGAAGAAAAAAAAATAGTAATTAAGCAATCTTTTCCATTTTCTGATATATATTTAAAAAAAGATGAGTGAAACTTCACAAAAAATAGAAGCTTTAATATTTGCTTCAAGCAAGCCAGTTTCAGAAAATGAAATAAAAAAAAGACTAGATATTCATGAAGATATATCTGAAGTCATGTCCAACTTAGAAACTGCTTATCAACATAGAGGTATAAATTTAAAAAAAATATCCAATAAATGGATTTTCTTAACAAATACAGAAGTCAGTGAGATCTTTCATGAAAAAAAAGAAATTCAAAAAAGACTTTCAAAACAAGCAATAGAGACATTAGCAATAGTTGTTTATCATCAACCTATAACAAAATCAGAAATCGAAAGTATTAGAGGAGTTGTTATAGGGCAAGGAATATTTGATCAATTAATGGAGTTTGGATGGATAGCTCCAGGAGGTCGAAAAGAGGTTCCAGGTAGACCTATTCTTTGGGGTACCACTGAAGACTTTCTTTTACATTTTGGCTTAGGTACTCTAGACAATCTTCCTGGAATTGAGGAAATGAAAAACTCAGGAATATTAGATGAAAATTTTGCTTCAATGAATATTCAAGAGGTTTCAGATGATTTAAACAAGGATGAAGCATTTATAGATGATGACGATGAAGCAGAAACTCTTGATGAGTTCTCAAAAAGCCAATTGACTCAAAATAATGATACTTGATGTGAAAGATCTTCACCACTCTTTCGGTGAGGTGAATGCTATAAATAAACTAAGTTTTTCAATAGAGCACAATTCGATTGTTTCTATTTTGGGTCCCTCCGGCTGCGGAAAAACTACTTTAATTCGATTAATAGCTGGTTTGGAAGAAATTCAAAAGGGACAAATATCTTTTGAGGGTAAATTAGTTGCAAACGAAAAATTTAATACTCCCCCTGAGCAAAGATCAATCTCTTACGTTTTCCAAGACTTTGCATTATTCCCTCACATGAATGTAAAAGAAAATATTAGTTTTGCAGCAAGTTCTAAAGTGAATAAAAAACAGTTGATTGATCAAGTTATACAATTAGCAAAAGTTGAAAATTTTCTTGATAAATATCCTCATACTCTCAGTGGAGGAGAGCAGCAAAGAGTAGCATTAGCAAGGTCAATAGCTGTTCAACCACGACTATTACTTTTAGATGAACCTTTTTCTGATTTAGATACTAATTTAAAAAAGGAAATTATTGATGACACGCTTCACTTAATAAATAGCTTGGACTCTTCTGCTATTGTTGTAACACACAATGCCGAAGAAGCTATGTTTCTTAGCAATGTTATTGTTGTGATGGAAAATGGAAGAATAGTTCAGATAGGAAAACCTCGTGAAATCTACTTTAATCCTTCTAATGTTTATGTTGCCTCTTTGTTTGGAGAGGTTAATATTTTTCAGACGAAAGTTCTAAATAATAAATGCGAAACCCCTTTAGGCTTACTAGATACAAAAAACTTTAAAGATAACCAACAAGTTAATGTAGTAGTTAGACCTGAGGCTATTAAATTGAATGTTGAAAAATCTCCTTTGACAAATCCTAACTCTGGAGTTGTAGTTGACTCTAAATTTTTAGGAAATAGTGCTATAATTCATATGACAGTTAATGATAGAAATAATAATAAACATCACATTCATAGCAAATTGATTGGAGAATTTTTGCCTGCTCCTGCAAGTTCAGTATCTTTTTCTTTAGATCTTAATCACGTATTCATTTTCCCTAGATAAGATATCAATAATATAGTAAAGTTTATTAATGGGTGCTTTTAGCATATGGCATTGGATAATTGTTTTAATTATTGTTCTTTTATTGTTTGGTAAAGGAAAAATACCCACTTTGATGGCAGATATGGCAAAAGGTATTAAGTCATTCAAGAGCAATATGGCCGAGGATGATAAACCAACTAATCCAGATAAAGACGATCAAGACAATCAAAATAAGGACCAGTAATGTTTTCTTTAGGTTGGATGGAGATATCCATCATCCTAATTATTACAGTAATAGTTGTAGGCCCAAAAGAAATACCAACTGTTATTAAATTCTTAAAAAGTATAACTTCAGGTTTTGGAAAACTCTCCAGAGAATTTAAATCAACTGTAAATGAGATATCACATATAGAGGAAGTAAAAGATATCAAAAAGGAAATTTTAGACACTAAAGAGTCAATAGTAAAAGAGGGAAAAGAATTAGACGAATTTATCGAAAAAAGTAATGATCAAATTATGAGAGATGAAAATAATGACCGAAGCTGATAGCTCTATGAATTTCTTCGATCATATAAAAGAACTAAGACAAAAACTTTTATATGTCATAATTTTCTTTATTGTTACATTTATAATTTCTTTTTATTTCTCTCAATCAATATTTGAATTTCTAGCTAAACCTCTCACATCAATTTTGGGAGAGGGTAATGGATTAATTTATACAGCCTTACAAGAGGCTTTTTTAACAAATGTCAAAGTAGCTTTTTTTACAGCAGCTTTTATTTCTTTCCCATTTTTATCAATACAGATTTGGTCTTTTGTTTCACCAGGATTACTTAAAAAAGAAAAACAAATTTCATTACCAACTTTAGTAGCTATCCCTTTTTTGTTCGTCCTAGGCGCTGCTGTTGTTTACTATGTTATATCACCGGTAGCATGGAAGTTTTTTTTAAGTTTCCAAACTTCACAAGCAGACGGTATCAATATTACACTTCAAGCTAAAATGAACGAATATTTGTCCTTGATGATGACATTTATTTTTGCTTTTGGGTTAGCTTTTCAATTACCTGTTATTTTACTATTACTTGTGAAATTTGGTATTCTTACTATCGCTCAATTAGTTTCATTTAGAAAATATGCAATTGTATTATCATTTGTATTTGCTGCAATTGTAACACCACCTGATCCATTCTCACAAATTTCTCTAGCGTTACCCGTAATAATTTTATATGAAATATCTATTCTTGTTTCTAAATTTATGGCTAAACGTCATAATAAAAAAGAATGAAAATATTAATAAAAGATAGTTATGCACGATATTAATTTTATAAGAGATAATCCAGATTTATTTGATGAATTATTAAATAAGAGATTTATTGACCCAAAGTCTAATGAAATTATCTTACTTGATAAAAACAAAAGAGATATGTTAACTAAATCTCAAGAACTACGAGCAAAAAGAAAGAATTTATCATCTTCTTTTGCAAATCTTAACGACGGTGATAAAGCCGAATTACAAAAAAAAGTACAATTAATTAAAAATAAGATTGATGAACTAGAAAATGATATTTCAATAATAGATGAGCAAATAAAAAACAATTTATCTAGTTTGCCAAACCTCCCACATAATGATGTACCTGTTGGAAAAGACGAAAATTCAAACAAATTAATTAAACAAGTGGGAAAAATTCCTTCTTTTAGTTTTACACCAAAGTCTCATTATGAACTTGGAGAAAACTTGGAAATGATTGATTTTGAACAAGCGGGGAAAGTCTCAGGTACTAGGTTTGTGTATTTAAAGAAAAAAATTGCCCAATTAGAGAGAGCTATAGCTAATTTTATGTTGGATAAACACACAAATGAATTTGACTATACAGAAATTAATCCTCCTAATTTAGTTAGAGACGCTGCAGCCTATGGAACTGGACAATTGCCAAAATTTTCAGAGGATTTATTCAAAACTAACACAAAACATTGGTTAATACCAACAGCAGAGGTCCCTTTGACTAATTTAGTATTAGATACAATCGTATCTGATAAGGATTTGCCCCTGAGGTTCACAGCTTGGACACCATGTTATAGATCCGAAGCTGGAGCAGCTGGAAGAGATACAAGGGGAATGATAAGACAGCATCAATTTTCTAAGGTCGAATTAGTTAGCATAACTAAAGAGGATGAGTCGGAAAAAGAGTTGGAAAGAATGTTAAGTTGTGCAACTTCAATACTAGATGATTTAAAAATTCCTTACCAAGTTATTTTATTATCTTCTGGTGATATGGGTTTTTCTGCAGAAAAAACTTATGATATTGAAGTGTGGTTACCTGGTGAGGGAAAATATAGAGAAATATCTTCTTGTAGTAATTGTAATTCTTTTCAAGCTAGGAGAATGAATGCTCGTTATAAAGACTCAGATCAAAATAAATTTGTTCACACTTTAAATGGATCTGGTCTAGCAGTAGGGAGGACATTAATAGCAATTTTGGAAAACTATCAAAATGAGGATGGTAGTATTAGTATTCCACAGGTCCTGAAACCGTATATGGGGAATTTAGATAAAATCTCTAAATAATTATATTCTTACTTGAACAATAATATTTAAAAAATTGATAAGCAGACCTGCCTGTTCTATTTCCTCTTGAAAAGATCCATTTGAGTGCACTATTTTCAATCTCATTATCAAATTCTACTTTATAAAATTTACAATAATTTTTAATTATTAAGATGAAGCCTTTCTTACTTAAGTTATGAAAACTAATCCATAATCCAAATCGATCAGATAAAGATAATTTTTCTTCAATCCCTTCATCTTGAGATATTGCAGATGATCTCTCATTATCTAACATATCTCTCTTCATTAAATGCCTTCTGTTACTTGTGACATATATTAGAAATTCGTAGTTTGAGTTGTAAAAAGACCCTTCAAGAAAAGATTTAAATTGAATGTATCTTCTATCATTTTGTTCAAATGATAGATCGTCAATAAATATTATGATTTTTTTATCGAACTTATAATTTAAAAAAATATTTGGTAAATCTGATAAATCTTCACTATTAATTTCTAATGTTTCAAACTTATCATATTTATGTGCATAGTTTTTTAATATACCTCTAATAATACTGCTTTTGCCACTTCCTCGCACACCCCATAAAAGACCATGATTAAACGCTAAACCTTCTAAAAAGTTTTTTGTATTTTCCTCTATTTTTTTTATTTGTTGATCAACACCGTACAAAAGCTTTAAATCAAGGACTTTATTGTATGGTATTTTATCTAAAGAATTTTTTGATCTATTCCAGCAGAGTAAATATTTATTTTTCAATTTTATGTTGACTTCATTGATGATTGTGAGATTTTAGTGCTTATTTTATTAATTTAAAGGATTTAAATCATGGAACAACTTGCAGGAATTCTACCACTTATATTAATTTTTGTCGTTTTCTACTTTTTACTTATTAGGCCCCAACAAAAGAAATTAAAAGATCACAAAAATATGATCGCAAATTTAAAAAAAGGTGATCGAGTCGTGACCCAAGGCGGAATTATAGGCAACATCCATTATGTAAATGATGATGGTACTCTTTCTGTAGAAATAGCAGATAACGTTCAAGTCAAAGTAGCTAAGGGTATGATAGCTGATATAGCAGCTAAATAGCTTAATAAACTAAATTAACATAATGATTATTTTTAAACAGTGGAGATTATGGGTATCTTTATTACTGTTAATAGGAAGTTATATATTAATTAAACCTAATTTTGAAAGTCAAACATCTGATAGCAAAATAAATTTTGGATTAGATATTCAGGGAGGTTTTTCATATCTACTGGAATTGAATGAGGAAGAATATCTTAACAATCTTTTAGTTAAAACATCTCAATATATTGAAAATACTTATTCTATTTCATCCGATATAGATAATGGTGAAATTGTAATATCTAAAAACCAAAATTTAGATGCTCTTACAAATATTGTTATACAAAATTTAGGTTTAGAAATTAATGAAAAATCAGATAAGCAAAATAGTTATATTTTTTCTAAACAAAGTTTTAATAAATCATTGTCAGATATGACTTTAAATGCAGTTGAAATCGTCAGGTCAAGAGTTGATTTTCTTGGTAATAAAGAATTATCTATACAAAAAGTAGGATTAAATAAAATTTTATTAGAAATACCTGGTGATTTGGATAATAACGTCAAAGAAGTAATCTCCAAAACGGCTAAATTAACATTGCACCTTGAAAAGAATAATATAGTTGGTTCTAAGACTTTTATAAATGAAGAAACTGGCGAACAAGTTAGAGTTCAAGAAATTCCAAATATAACAGGTGACTTTATTCAAGATGCATCACTTCAATATAATCAAAATGAACCAGTCGTTGCTTTTTCTTTTAATAAAGAGGGTTCAGATCTTTTTGCGAAAATGACTTCTGAAAATGTTGGTTCTAGATTTGCAATAGTTCTTGATGGTTCTTTAATCACTGCTCCAGTTATAAGAGAGTCAATTACTGGCGGCAGTGGTCAAATATCTGGAGGTTTTACAAATGAAACTGCTAATAATCTTGCAATCATTTTAAAGTCTGGATCTTTACCAACTCAAATAAAAATAATTCAAGAAAAACAAATAGGCCCAACTCTCGGACAAGAAGGCGTAGAGAAAGGAGTTATAGCATCAATAATAGCTCTTATAGCTATTACTCTTTTTATGATTATTTATTATAAAATTTCAGGATTTTTTACAGTTATCACAATTATTAGCTGTCTGTCTCTACTTTTTGCAATGATGTCCTTATTAAATACAACATTAACACTACCTGGTGTTATTGGAATAGTATTAACAATAGGAATGTGTGTAGATGCAAATGTTTTAATATTTGAAAGAATTCGAGAAAATTTTAAACATAATATTGAAGACCCTAAAAACCATGGTTTCAATTCTGCTTATGTAACTATTCTTGACTCTAATTTAACAACATTATTTGCTGCTGTTTTTTTATTTGCTTTTGGTTTTGGGCCTATTAGAGGTTTTTCAATTTCATTAATTATTGGTATTATATCCTCTCTAATAGTTACTTACATAATACTAAAATTATTTATTAATATAACTTCAATAAAATACCTTGGACTTCAAAGATGATTAATTTTTACTCTTTTAAAAATAAATCTTATTTAGTCTCCCTTACTCTTATAATTCTAACAATTACAATTATTTTTTTTAAAGGATTAAATTTGGGAATTGATTTCAAAGGTGGATTGAACTTTGAGGTAAAATCAAACTTAACAACTAATCAGCTTAATGAATACTTTGATTTTATAGACTCTGATAGAGAAGTTTTAATTAAAAGAGAGGTTGGCAGTGATGTTTTCAGTATCAGAATAGAGTCAGGTGATAATAATCCTGTTTTTATTGAAGAAATAAAAAATATAATTGATCAAAACCCGGATATTGAAATTTTACTCTCTGAGTATATAGAACCAACTTTTAGTGAAGAACTCATAAAAAATTCTATTTATGCTTTAGCATCTTCTTTGTTGGTAATAGCCGTTTATGTTTGGATAAGGTTTGATTGGCAGTTTGCAGCATCAGGTATATTTGCATTATTACATGATGTTTTTGTAGCTATAGGCTTTATGTCATTATTTAATATTGAATTTAATTTAACAATGATCGCAGCTTTGCTACTAATTGCGGGATACAGCATAAACGATACTATAGTTTTATTTGATCGACTTAGAAGTTTAACTTCAAACGAGGAAAATAAAGATAATTTTGAAACTAATGTTAACAACTCAATTAAATTAAATCTTCGAAGAACTATATTGACAAGTTTTACAACTATATTGGCATTATTATGTCTAGTTTTTCTTGCACCTGTTAATTTAACTGAAATGCCAATAGTTTTTATTTTTGGGGTTTTGATTGGAACTTTTTCTTCTTTATTTCTTGTGCTTGGAATAGTGGGGGATTTGAATTATGAAGCAGTGCTTAAAGCAAGAGACTCTTGATATTTTTTTAAATAAATACCTGTTTGATTATTTTTATTCTTAATTAGATCCTTTGGTTTACCTTCAAACAAAATATTCCCACCTTTTTCTCCACCTTCAGGTCCTAGATCTATAATCCAATCACTCGTGTTAATAACATCTAAGTTGTGTTCTATTACGATTACAGTATTTCCGTAAGACACTAATTTATGAAGTATCTCTAAAAGTTTCTTTATATCATCAAAGTGAAGTCCAGTTGTAGGTTCGTCTAATATATAAAGTGTTTTGCCAGTTTGACGTTTTGATAATTCTTTAGAGAGTTTAATCCTTTGAGCTTCTCCACCGGATAGTGTTGTTGCTGATTGACCAATAGAAATATACCCTAAACCAACATCTTTTAGTGTTTTAAGCTTTGAATATACTTGTGGATTATTAATAAAAAATTCTTCAGCATCATCTACTGTCATTGATAAAATATCATTAATATTTTTTTTATTGTACTGAATACTTAACGTTTCCTTATTATATCTTCTTCCGTTACAAACTTCACATTTAACATATACAGGAGCTAAAAAATGCATTTCAATTTTTTTTAATCCATCACCCTCACAACTCTCACACCTACCTCCTTTAACATTAAATGAAAATCTGCCAGGTTTAAAACCTTTAACTTTAGCCTCTGGTAAATTTGCAAACCATTCTCTTATTGGTGTAAAAAGCCCAACATAGGTAGCTGGGTTTGATCTAGGTGTTCTTCCAATCGGTGATTGATCGATATTTATAACTTTATCAATATTTTCTATACCTTTAATGTCCTCATAGGGGAGTGTTTTTATAATTTTTTCATAAATTCTGTTATTAGTAGCTCCATACAAAGTCTCATTAATTAATGTTGACTTTCCACTTCCAGATACACCAGTAATAGTTATAAACTTACTTAAAGGAAATTTTACACTCACATCTTTTAAATTATTCCCATTTGCCTTTTTAATTTCAATAAATTGTTTTGATGGAATTTTATTATGAGTGGGTGGATACCTACCAATTAAACCTCTTATATAGCTGCTAGTTAAACTATCTTTACTATTTAGTATTTTGTTAAATTCTCCGTTAGCTACAATAGATCCACCATTGATACCCGCATGCTTACCGATATCAACTACATAATCTGCCTCTCTAATAATATCCTCATCATGCTCAACGACTATTATTGTGTTTCCTAAATCTCTTAAATTCTTAAGAGTGTTTATTAGTTTTTGATTATCTCTTTGATGAAGTCCTATTGAAGGTTCATCTAATACATATGTAACTCCAGTTAAACCAGACCCAATTTGACTTGCTAATCGAATTCTTTGAGATTCTCCACCAGATAGAGTAGAACTTTTTCTCGATAAACTTAAGTAATTCAAACCAACTTCGTTTAAAAAATTTAATCTAGAAAAGATTTCTTTTTTTAATGGAGCTGCTATTAGTTTTTCCTGATTATTTAATTCATTTTCAAATTCATTAATCCACTTCAAAGAATTAGAAATGCTTAAAGAAGTAAAGTCAGAAATGGTTATATTATTAATTTTAACACATAGTGCTTGTTCATTTAGTCTTTTTCCATTACAGTCATGACAAGTTTTTGAGTTTCTAAATTTTTCAAGCTCCCATTGCCTCCACCAACTTGAAGAGCCCTCATAGATATCGTCCATAATATTTATTAAACCATCAAATTGTCTTCCACCAAAAAGAACCTCATTTTGAAAAGATTTAGGTATTTTAGACCAAATAACATTTTCTAATCTTTTTGCATTAAACATTTTTTTTAGCTTTGGAAATATTCTTGATTTTGATCTTTCTGACCAAAAATTTATTGCTCCATCATTAAATGATAAATTTTTATCTGGTATCAATATATCTTCATCAAATGTATCTATCTCACCAAGACCGTCACATGTTTTACAAGCTCCATATGGATTATTAAAACTAAATAATCTGGGTTCTATCTCATCAATACTAAATCCGCTTACGGGACACATGAATTTATCAGACAATGTAATTATTTCATTATCATCAATATTAAATACCTCTACACTTCCTTCACTTTCTTTTAAACTAATTTCAATACTATTTGCTAATCTATCTCTATTATCTTTTGACGGTATTATTCTATCAATTACAACACTTATAGAATGTTTAAAGTTTTTGCTTAATTCAGGTAGTTCTTCTTTTTGATAAAGTTTGTTATTAATCAAAAATCTCTCGTAACCTTTTTTAAAATATTCCTCAAAGAGTTTTTTATACTCTCCTTTTCTCCCTTTAATTAATGGAGACATAATCATTATTTTTTTTGAATTAAATTTTAAATTAACTTCATCTATCATTTCTGAGCTAGTTAAGCCTTTGATTGGTTTTCCAGTTGCGGGTGAGTGCGGGACACCAACTCTTGAGAATAGAACTCTTAAATAATCATAAATTTCTGTTACTGTTCCTACTGTTGATCTAGGGTTTTTTGAAGTTGTTTTTTGATCAATTGAAATAGCAGGAGATAAACCTTCTATTTTATCAACCTTAGGTTTATCCATCATATCTAAAAACTGACGAGCATAAGCACTTAGTGATTCGATATACTTTCTCTGTCCTTCTGCATAAATTGTATCGAAGGCTAATGTTGATTTGCCAGATCCACTCACACCAGTTATTACAACGAGTTTGTTTTTTGGTAAATTTAAATTTATATTTTTTAAATTATGTTCATGGGCATTATGAACAATAATGTGAGTAAGTGGTGAATGTTTATCCATTAAATTAGATATCAATTAAAGGGCTTTTAATATATATTAATATTACCTTTTAATAAAAATATTCATGGCTGGATCAGTAAATAAAGTAATTCTTCTAGGTAACTTAGGTAAAGATCCTGATATTAGAGCGACCACAGCTGGATCGAGATTGGCGAGTTTTTCAATCGCTACCTCTACGAAATACCGAAACAAAGATACTCAACAGTTAGAGGATAAGACTGAGTGGCACAGAGTTGTTGTTTTTAATGATAAGTTAGCTGATATTTGTGAAAAATATTTAAGGAAAGGTTCAAAGATATACATAGAAGGTCAACTTCAAACAAGGAAATGGACTGATAATAATGGTGTTGATAAATATACCACTGAAGTAGTTATTCCAAATTATTCTGGAGTATTAACGATGTTAGATACTCGTTCTCAATCATCTGTTAGTGATGAAAATAATAGTAATCAATTAGACTCAGCAGCAGATGAAGCAATGGGTGGTTCAGAAACATCTACAGCTGAACAACTCGATGATGATATTCCTTTTTAAAAAAATCATTGGCTAAAAAGAAAAAAACTAAAGCAAAACAGTTAGATGTTTTGGATACTAAAATATATCCAAACATAGATATTACAGATGAATTAGAAAAAAGTTATTTAGATTATGCTATGAGTGTCATAGTCTCTAGAGCTTTACCCGACGTTAGGGATGGATTAAAACCAGTTCACAGAAGAATACTTTACTCTATGTATGAGTCTTCGTACCATCACAACAAACCTTACAAAAAATCTGCAAGAATAGTTGGAGATGTTATGGGTAAATATCACCCTCATGGTGACTCTGCAATATATGAGTCTATGGTTAGAATGGCACAAGATTTTACAATGCGTCTCCCCTTAATAGATGGCCAGGGAAATTATGGTTCTATGGACGGAGATCCTGCTGCAGCTATGCGTTACACCGAAGCTAGATTAGATAAAATCTCATCTTTTATGTTAGAAGAATTAGAGTATGAAACAGTTCAACTTAGAGCAAATTACGATGAGACATTAACAGAACCAAAAGTTTTACCATCAAGATTTCCAAATATTTTTGTAAATGGTGCCAGTGGTATTGCAGTAGGAATGGCAACAAACATTCCTCCTCATAATCTTGGTGAAATTATAGATGCTACTTTACTTCTAGTAGATGAACCAGATACAACTTCTAAACAACTTCATAAAATCGTTAAAGGGCCAGATTTTCCAACTGGAGGAATTATATCTGGCACTGCTGGTCTAAGCTCAATGTATGAAACAGGTAGGGGAAGTGTTACAGTCTTATCTAAACTTCATGAAGAAAAAATTAAGAATAGAAATGCAATTATAATTACAGAAATTCCTTACTTGCAAAATAAGTCAAAACTTTTAGAGCGTATTGCTGACGTAGTTAACAATAAAACGATAGAGGGCATAAACGATATTCGTGATGAGTCGAATAAAGAGGGCGTTAGAATTGTAGTTGAATTAAAATCATCCGCTGTGCCTGAAATAATAAAAAATCAGCTATTTCAATATACTCCCTTAAAAACCTCATTCAGCAGTAATATGCTTGCATTGAAAGAGACAAAGCCTTTAACACTTAATTTAAAAGATGGCCTCACTTATTTTATTAATTTTAGAAAAGATGTTATTACAAAAAGAACTGTATATAAACTTAACAAAGCAAGAGAAAAAGCTAACATTTTAATTGGATTATCAATTGCTGTTAATAATATTGATGCAGTAATTAACCTTATTAAAAAATCTAAAACTCCTGCAGAGGCAAAAGAAAAATTATTATCAACAAAATGGACAGTAAAATCTAGTGTTACTCAATACATTAAGTTAATAAACCCTTCTTTTAAGCTATCAGGATCTAAGATGCAGTTAGATGAGGAACAAGCTAAGGCTATTCTGGAATTAAGACTTCAAAAGTTAACAGCTTTAGAAAGAGATGATTTATTTAATAATTTAAAATCACTTGTAGAAGACATAAATACATATCTCAAAATATTAAATTCAGATAAGCAATTATTAAAAGTATTAAAAAGTGAATTGACAGAAATAAAAGATAATTTTTCTACAGATCGAAAAACTGAAATTCAAAAACATGATATTGAAGACATAGATACGGAAGATCTAATAATCGAAGAAGATGTTGTAGTCACAGTTTCCCATCAAGGTTACATAAAAAGAGTTTTAAAATCCTCTTACAAAGTTCAAAAAAGAGGTGGTAAAGGTAAAAAAGCTATGACTACACGAGATGAAGATTTTCTTGAACAAGTATTTGCAGCCACTACTCGTGATACAATATTATTTTTTACTTCAGTTGGAAAAGTTTATTCTATGAAAGCCTATGAATTACCTGCTGGCACACCTACATCGAGGGGAAAAGCAATAGTCAATCTTATTCCAATAACAAAAAACGAAAAAATTTCTTCTATTCTTACATTGCCAAAAGATATTGATGATTTTGAGAATTATAATTTAGTTTTTGCTACTAGCCTTGGTAACATTAGAAAAAATAAACTAAAAGATGTTGCAATGAGTGGTTCAAGAAAATTATCTAGAACAGGTAAGACTGCCATTAAACTTAAAACAGGAGATAGGTTAATTGGTGTAATTTCTGTTATAGAAAATGATGATGTACAGCTTGCAACAACAAATGGTAAATCAATCAGATTTGCTACAAAAGATTTAAGAGAGTTTTCAGGATTAGGTTCTGCTGGTGTAAGGGGGATTAAACTAGCTAAAGATGATAAAGTCGTATCGGTATGCAGTTTACTTCATAATAAAATATCTATAGATGTCAGAGAGTCCTATTTAAAAGCAAAAAATGAAGCTAAAAAAGATATATCAAAAATAAATAATAAATTTAATGAACTGGCAAATACAGAAGAGTATCTCTTGTCAATTACCGAAAATGGTTATGGTAAGTTAAGTTCTGCTTATGAATACAGAATTACTAATAGAGGTGGATCAGGAGTTACTAATATTACTGTTACCCCTAAAAATGGAAGAGTTATTCAATCATTAAAAGTAAATTTGGATGATAATATAGCTTTAATTTCAGATACTGGTAAATTATTAAGGTGTAATGTTGGAGATAATATCAGAGTAGTTGGAAGAGTTTCCCAAGGTGTCTCTGTATTTAAAGTAGATGCAAATGAAAAAATTGTCTCTGTAGCAAGGTTAGAAGATTAAAATGTCAAAAATTGGTATATATCCCGGTTCATTCGATCCAATCACTTATGGACATCTTGATATTATTCAAAGGAGTTTAAGTGTAGTTGATGAATTAGTTATTGCTGTTTCGAATAATAAGTCTAAAAATCACCTAATATCTATTGATGATAGATTAAATTTAATCAATCAATCGATCTCATCTCTTCCTGAGAAAGATTTATTAAAAATTAAAGTAGAAAAATTTGATAATTTACTAGTACACTATGTAAAATCAAAAAATGCTTCATTGATTATTAGAGGTTTAAGAGCTGTTTCAGATTTTGAGTATGAGTTTTTAATGACTGGTATGAATAGATCAATCGATAAAGATATTGAAACTATTTTTTTAATGTCTTCAGAAAAATATCATTTTATATCATCAAGATTTATAAAAGAGATACACAAGTTGGGTGGGGATATTTCCAAAAGTGTACCAAAACCAGTCCTTGATTTCTTGGCAAAAATTTGAAATGTTCACAATTATTCTACACGGGCCCATAGCTCAGCCGGTAGAGCACCTGACTTTTAATCAGGGTGTCGCAGGTTCGAATCCTGCTGGGCTCACCACTTAAAACTATGATTAAAGTTTATTTAGCTGGAGAAATACACACTAATTGGCGTGAAGATTTAATTCAATTGTGTAATTCTGCTAATTTGAAGACTCAATTTTTCTCTCCTGTCACCAATCATGAAAATTCTGATAATTGTGGAGTAGAAATATTAGGACCTGAGGATAAAAATTTTTGGAAAGATAATAAAGGTGCCAATATTAATTCTATTCGCACAAAAAAAGCTATAAAGGATAGCGATGTAGTAGTTGTTAAATTTGGAGAAAAATATAAACAATGGAACACTGCCTTTGATGCTGGATATGCTTCGGCTCTAAACAAATCAATTATTATTATACATAGTGATGATCATCAACATGCTTTAAAAGAGGTAGATGCAGCAGCTTCTGCTGTAGTGTCTAATAATGAACAAGTAGTTCGTATTTTAAAATATGTCCAAGATGGATCTCTTGAAAAATAAATATGTAAATATAATAAATCGACCAACTGTTTATTTATGGTTATAATCTGAAATATGCTTGATAAAAGAAAATTTTATATAAATGGTGAATGGGTATCTCCATCAAAAAACTCAGATTTTAATGTAATTAATCCAGCTACAGAAGAACCTTATGTAACTATATCTTTAGGTAATGAAGATGACACTAACAAGGCTGTAGTGGCGGCAAAAAATGCTTTTACTTCATGGAAAAATACCTCTGTAGAGGAAAGAATAACTTTACTTGAAAAACTCTTAAAGATTTACAAGAGAAGATTTCATGAGATGACCCAAGCCATTTCAACTGAACTTGGTGCTCCCTTAGATTGGGCTTCATCTGCACAAACAGCCTCTGGAGAGTCACATATTGAAGATTTCATATTGAGATTAAAAAAATTTGAATTTGAAACAATATTTGATGAAAGTTCTAATAATTATATAGTTTATGAACCTATTGGTGTGTGTGGTCTTATCACACCATGGAATTGGCCTATAAACCAAATAGCTCTTAAAGTAATACCAGCTTTTGCCACTGGCTGCACCATGATTTTAAAACCATCTGAAATGGCACCTCTATCTGGTTTGTTATTTGCTGAAATGATACATGAAGCAGGTTTTCCTACTGGTGTTTTTAATTTAGTAAATGGAGATGGGGCAGGTGTTGGATCCCAAATATCGAGTCATCCTGATATAGACATGGTTTCATTTACTGGCTCTACTAGAGCAGGTAAATTAATTTCAAAAAGTGCAGCTGACACAATTAAAAGAGTTTGTTTAGAGCTTGGTGGTAAGGGAGGTAATATTATTTTTGCTGATGCATATCCCAATGCCGTTAGAGATGGTGTAAGAAATATAATGAGTAATTCTGGTCAATCATGTGATGCACCTACAAGAATGTTAGTTGAAAAATCAATTTATGAAAAAGCTGTTGAGGAAGCTGCAGATGAAGCTAAAAAGATAGGCGTAGATTTACCATCTAAATCAGGAGATCATATAGGACCTGTAATTAATAAATCTCAATTTGAGAAAATACAGTCGTTAATTCAAAGTGGTATTGACGAGGGTGCAACACTTGTAGCTGGTGGAGCGGGTAGACCATCAAATCTTGAAAAAGGTTATTATGTAAAACCAACTGTATTTACAAATGTTAGTAATGATATGAGAATAGCTAAAGAGGAAATATTTGGCCCAGTGCTATCCATTATTCCTTTTGAGTCTGAAGAAGAGGCAATTTCGATAACTAATGATACACCATATGGATTAGGTAATTTTTTACAAACTGAGAATAAAGAAAGAGCCAGAAGAGTTTCAAAACAATTAAGGGCTGGTGTAGTTCAAATCAATGGAAATGCTCCTGACGCTGGAACACCTTTTGGAGGCTACAACCAATCTGGTAATGGACGAGAGGGTGGAACGTGGGGTCTGTATGAATATTTGGAAGTTAAAGCAATTAGTGGTTGGAAATAGATGATAGGATTTGTCATGGTTGGAACAAACGATCTTGATAAAGCTACTGGGTTTTATGACACCCTTCTTGAAATTATCGATTTAAAGAAAATTGAAAAAACTGATACTTATGCCTCCTACGCCCCTAAATCAAATCCTGAAGCAGTAGAATTTTATGTTACAATTCCTTTCAATGAAGAAAAAGCATCAGTTGGTAACGGAACTCAAATTTCTTTTTATATAAATAATAAAGAAGCTGTCGATTTATTTCATTCTACTGCAATAAGCTTAGGTGCAAAAGATGAAGGCGCCCCAGGTGAGAGATATGAAGGTGAGTATTATTCTTATATCAGAGATTTAGATGGCAACAAAATTTGTGGTTATACTTACCTTAATAAATAGAGATTTATTTTATTTTTATGACTTATTCTGATATTGAAAATAAATTGAACTCAGGAAAAATTATTATTCTTGATGGTGGGATGGGTGCTGAACTAGAAAAACTCGGAGCATCTATGGATAATAATCTTTGGTCTGGCAGATGCTCTGTAGACAATCCTGAAATCGTATACAAAGCCCATCAAAATTTTATTCAATCAGGCTCAGATATAATTACGACTAATACTTACGCTAGTACTCCAATTTCAATGAAAGAATATGGCTATGAAAACCATATCGAAGAATGGAATAAAGCGAGTGTAAAAATAGCTAAAAATGTTATTGATAATTCTAATTCCAATGTATGTGTAGCTGGTTCGGTTTCTACATATGGTAGTTGGGATAGAATTGAACCAAAATTCTTAAAACCAGGTTTTTTAAAACAATTAAGTATTTTATCTGAAGCAGGTGTTGATTTAATTATCCTTGAAGCGATGACTTCATCGACAAGAACCATAGAGGCATTATTGGATTGTTCTAATAAATTTGATATATCAATATGGCTTTCAATATCGTGTGCATTGAACAGAGATAGAAATCAACTTATGCTTGGATATCAAGAAAGTATAAGTAATTCTGAAGCATTTTTTTACGATGATTTTGAAAATTCTATTAATGAATTTAAAAAAATTCATGATGGTCCTATATTAATAGCTCATTCCGATATAAAGGTGATAAATCAAGGAATTCAAATAATCAAAAGTAATTATAATGGTGTTATTGGGGCATATCCAAATAATGGTTTTTTTAAAAAACCACATTGGAATGTGGTAGAGAGTATTTCTCCACAAGAGTATTATGAAGAAGCTAAATTATGGGTTGAAAGTGGAGCACAAATTATTGGTGGTTGCTGTGGAGTCAGCCCTAGTCATATTAAAGCATTATCAGTTTTAAAGAATTAATTTTTAAGTTAATTCTGTTTCTCTGTAAGAAGATGTATCTTCCATTAACAATTTAGTATTAATATTTATACCTAAACCTTCATTGTCCTCTATTTTGACAAATCCATCTTTTATTTCATAGTTTTGATTACTAAATTTTAATGAGTATGGAATATATTCAGGAAAAAATTCTGCAATTTCTGTATTTGTAAAACTCATACATACATGTACCATCGCAGATGCTGCAATTGACATAGAATTCCAACAATGAGGAGAAACTGTAACTTTTTTTTCATGAGATAATTTGATTATTTTTATCATATCAATAATTCCCCCAACACCTGAAATATCTGGATTGAAAATATCAACTGCGTCCAAAGCTAAAGTTTCAATAAAATGATTTAATCCACATTGCTTTTCACCTGAAACAATTCTCAAATTTGTTTTGTCTCTAATATCTTTAAGTGCTCTTGTTGCTTCACCATCAACTGGTTCTTCAAACCAATAAGGTCTAAATTCCTCAACAAGTGAAGCTAGTTTTAATGATATATTTGTATCTTTAGGGCAGGCTAGATCTAACATAAGAGGTATTTTATAGCCTAAAACATTTCTAATTTTTGAAACACATTTTGCTGCTTGTTCAACAGTTCTATTTTGAAGTGGATATATTTTAATTCCTCCATAACCATCGCTTAGTGTTTCTATACATCTTGATGATAAATTTTCATCATTTTTAAAATCCTCACTCCATATTGTTGCATAAACAGGAACTTTTTCTCTATAATCCTTTGATAATATTTTATAAAGAGGTTTTTTTTCTTTCTTCCCTTCTATATCCCAAAGACTCATTTCTATAGCACTTGTTGCAGCGGAAAAGTCAATTCCACGATGTCCATCAGCTATTAAATTTGACTCTGTATAAAATCTATCTGGTGTTATGTCTTTTACATGAGATAAAGAGTTCATTAAATTATGAATAATTTCAACAATTCCTTTTTCTCTTGCAGGTAATGAAAAAGCCTCACCCCAGCCCTCAAAACCATCAGAGTTAGTTAATTTTAAAAATATAAATGGTTTTATTTGCGACCATCCATCTTCAGTTTGTTTTGAATTAGTTATCCATGTCTCCACTTTTCTTATGAATGTCATTATTTAAAATTTTTCAATTAATTTCTTTAAATGATTGTCACTTACACCACAGCATCCACCAATGATTTGTATTTGATCATCAATAAATTCTAGGCAAGAATTTGCAAATTCATCTTCATTACATGTAGCAATAGCTTCATGTGTGCTTGTATCAAATTTATGTATTTCTGGATAATACATCATAGGGCCACTCCAATGATCTTTTATAATTTTCAATCCACCATAGCTATCTTGAAACCATGTGTGCATAATACCATAAACATCCCCACCAATATTTGTTAGTGTTTTTATAATATCTTCAAATAAAATTATATCATCTTCAGGTAAAAATTTTGGTTGTTCTTGATATATCTTTTCATCATAAATTAGTGATTTTTCTTTTTCAGCTCTAAAATTTCTTCCAACTATCGTGTTATCATATTTACTTACACAACAACTTAATCCAACCCATACAGGTAAACCAGTTTGTAAAGCAGCATTCAATAATAATTGTGAATGGTCTATGTCTAATAACATTTCTAATATTAAAATATCTACACCAGAATTTTTTAATGTGTTAGCTGCCTCTATATAATTCTCTTCTTCTTGTTTAAATGACGGAATAAACCTTGGATCAGGTACAAATTCATTTTCCTTTAAAGCAAAAAAATTGGATAGACTTCCAGCTATAGCAACCTGATTTTCCTTATTACAGTTTTTTAATGCTTTTTTTGCTAATTCGACAGATCCAGTTAAAAATTCTATAGTTTCATTTTCACGATTTAAACTTTGTAAAACGTGTCTACTGGTTGCAAAAGTGTTAGCGGTAATGATATCACATCCAGCATTGATGAAGTTTTCATGAACTTTTACAACAATATCAGGAGATGTAATTGTTGATAATGCTGCAAAAGCAGGGCTCATATCACCACCTAATTTAGCAATCTCAGAACCATTTCCACCATCGAGGAAAATTTTTGAATTGTTATTTAATTTTTCTTTATAAATCATGATTTTTTTGTGTTTGGCGCAAGTACTACTGCTAAAATTCCACCAAGCACAATCATTGAACTTCCTATTATTTCACGCCAGCCAAAAGGCTCATCTGTCAAAATACTAGAACTGGTCACACCAACAAGTATTTCTGATAAAAAAAGAATGGAACACAAACCCGCACCTAATTTGCTAGGAGACCAGAATATTACTACACCTGTTGGTATAAAATAAAAAACAGATATAAAGAAAAGAAATGAAGACATTGCAACGAAAGAGTCCATTGTAGGCATAGGTCCTAAATAATCTTTCAAAAAGATGCCAGCGACAATGTTAAATAAAGTTCCATAAAAAAAGAAAGAAAAAATTGTAGGGAATACACCATCTGTCTTTGCGATTTCTAATTTTATCATCCCGCCAGCAAATAATGCCCCTCCAGCAAAAGCTAACCAATCACCAGCATTCTCTGGTAAAGGGATTATCGTTTGCTTACTAAATACTACCCATAGCCCTCCTAAAGCTAAACCAAGTGTTATAGCTCTTTCTATCCCAGGTCTTTTTTTCAAAAATAAAATTTCAAAAATAGTAGTCCATATTGGTGTCATGTAAAAAAGTATTAATGCTCGAACTACATCAGTTAAAAGAAAACTCAACGCATAACAAATAAAGCCGCCACCACAAAGTAAGCCTGTTATCGGTAGCTCTAAACCAAAAGTTTTTCCATTAATTTTACGCCACACTGCAATTGGAGATAAAATTAAAACTCCAATAATCATTTGTGCAATAGTTCCCCAACCACCAGTAAGACCACCGTCTTCTAATATTCTTTGTGGTAACCAATATATACCCCATGATCCAGCTGATATAGCAAGGGCAGCTGCTATTTTATAATGATGAGGGTGCCTCATTATTATTAATCTAACAGAGGTTTAAACTTACTAAAGTTAAATATTTCCTCATATTTTTTTGCAAAAGCAAATAATTGTAAATCACTTTTTCTTTTTCCAATTATCTGCATACCCATTGGCATACCAAATTCATCAAATCCGACAGGGATAGTGAATGTCGGTAATTCAAGAAGACTAGACAATATAAAAATTTCTAACCAACGGTGGTAAGTATCTAACTGAAAAGAATTTATTTTTTCAGGAAACTGTTGATTTTTATCAAACGGAAATAGTTGTGCAGAGGGTAAAGCTAGAAAATCAAAGTTTTTAAATATATTTTCAATTTGTTCTTCACACCTTTTTTTTTGTTTATAAGCACTATCTAAGTCTTCATTTTTTATATTTTTTCCGTGATTGTACTCCCATATAGCTTGGTAAGTCATTGTATTAATATCTTTTATGTTCATTGCTAAAGTATCTTCGTAAATACTTTTTGATCTAAACGTTATCCAACTATTCCATAGAGCTTCATTATCAAAATCTGGTTTTAATCTTTCAATTTTTACATAAAAGTTTTCTAATTTTTTAAGTTGAGACTCACACATATCTAAAATTTTTGTTTCAATTTTATAATTATTATTCATATTAGATAACCAACCTATTTTGATATTGGTTAAATCTTCATCTTTTATTTTTTGATTTTTAAAAAGTTCTTTTAAATCAAAAGAATAGTTATCCCTTGTATCACTTCCAATCATTTCATCTAATAAAAATGCCATATCACTTGGTGATTTTGCTAAACAACCAGGTGTTGTGAGTATGGGAATTTTTGATAGTTGGTTCCCTCTATCAACTGAAATTAAGCCAGGTGTAGGTCTGTATCCATAAATATTTGCATATGCCGCTGGTCCTCTGCATGATCCCATTTGATCAGTGCCGTCTGCAAATGGTATTAGTCCTGCTGCTACAGCAGTACTGGCTCCTCCACTTGATCCTGCTGCAGATTTTTTATTATCATAATAATTAGAAGTTGGGCCAAACAATCTGTTTATTGTATGTCCACCAACACCTAATTCTGCTGTGTTAGTCTTTCCAATTATAATAGCTCCGCTTTTAATAAGACGTTCAACAAACAATGAATTTTTTTTGGGAAAATAATCTTTTGTTCCAGGATAGCCATATGTTGTTTTAATGCCAACTACATCACTTAAATCTTTAATAGCTATGGGGATTCCATCTAAAGTCTTCTCAGATTGAGTTGAATTATCTTTATATATAGCTTCTTTAATAAGATCCCCTCTATCCTTGAGAAGTACTATTGCATTTAAATCTGGATTAAATTTTTCAATTCTATCCAAATAGTATTCCATTACCTCTTTAATAGATATTTGTCGCTGATTTATATTGTGTATTATTTCTTCAACAGATTGATCCTCAAGCATATAGGCTTAGCGAGCTTGTTTTATACTTTGAGTAACAATGTCTTTCATTTGCAACAATGATGCTTCTTTTGGATTTGTTGCATAGGCTTGATCCTGCATAGCTTTTTTTGCAATCCTTTCAGCACAGTCTTCAGGAACATCAATTTCTTTTAAACTTTTAGGGATATTTAATCTATCAAGTAACAATTCAATATTTTGTGTAAATTCATTTACTGTATGATTTTCAAATTGCATAGCTTCTGACATTCTTTGAACTTTTTCATCCATACCTGGTAAATTGAAATGAAGAACAGGTGGTAAAACAATAGCATTCGTTAAACCATGATGAGTATTAAATTCTGCTCCAACCATGTGGGATATTGAATGAACATTACCTAATCCCTTTAAAAAGGATATTCCTCCCAAATATGATCCTATGATCATTGCACCTCTTGCTAACAAATTATTTGGTTCTTCTACAGCTAAAACAAGAGATTTTGAAATTAAATTAAGACTTTCCAAAGCAGCTCCATCACAAAGTGGATGAAAACCTGGCACACAGTATCCCTCGATACTATGTACAAGAGCATCGACACCTGTCCACGCTGTTAATTTTGGAGGTAATTCTAATGTTAACTCTGGATCTACTAGTGTGAATATAGGTCTTACATCTGGATGCCAGATGCAAAATTTCATTCCTTTTTCTAAATGTGTGACCATTGCTGTTATTTCTGTTTCAGCCCCGGTTCCTGCAGTTGTTGGGACAGTTATTATTTTTGGAAATGCATTTTCTTTTGTTATTTTTGGTACTGGTTGTTCAAACTCAAAATCCCATAATGGGGTTTCACTATTAACAGTTAAACATATAGACTTACCACCATCCATAGCACTCCCACCACCAATAGCTATGATTGAGTCGTGACTTCCATTTTTAAACTGGACACATCCTTTTGATATCTCATCATCTCGTGGGTTAGGCGATATATTATAAAATAAATCTGATTTAATATTATTTTTTGATAATAATGCTATTAATTTCTTAATAAAAGGAAGATCCTTGCTGCCACTATCTGTTACAATAAGAGGATTTTTAATATCAAATTCCTCACAAAATTTTGCAATTTCATTAAATCTTCCTGGTCCGTAATATGTGGTTGTCGGAAAAGTCCAGTCTTGGTTAGAGAGGATATCTTTTTCGTTTAGTTTAAAGTTTTTCATTTAGAATAATAAAGTTTATAACAAGTTAATAGTGATATGAAATGATTAATTTTATTTATAATCAAAAAAATACATTTCTTGCAATCTCTGCAATGGTTATTGGAGTTATATTCATAGATATACATGGATTGATTGTAAAATATTTAGGAGGTGAGTATTCTACAATTCAACTAGCTCTTTTTAGAAATACTTTTGCGATAATCCCCCTAATACTATTACTAATTTATAATAAAGAAAGCTCAGACCTTTTTAAAAATTTAAATAAAAAATTTATTTTATTTTGTTTTATCAGAGGTTCTTGTTTTTTGGCTATTAATATCTTGTATTACATTGCAATAAATAATATGGAATTTGCTACAGCATCTACACTAACTTTTTCCTCTACATTTTTTATAGTAATTTTATCAATCTTCTTTTTAGGAGACAGAGTGGGTATATATAGATGGTCAGCTGTTATAATTGGCTTTGTTGGAGTTGTAATGATTATGAAACCTAATAGTAGTATTTTTTCTTATTATTCTATTTTACCAATACTAGTTGCTTTCTTATGGGCTGTCCAAGTGATAGTACTAAAATTTATACCAGATAATTTTTCTACAGGAAAAATTCAATTCTATTCTCTCTTTTCATCTTTTCTTGGTTCATTAATATTTATTTTTTTTACAACTGGTCATACATATATTGAGAGTAATACTGATTTTTTAATTTTATCATTAATTGGTATTTTTGGAGGAACAGCTGCAATTCTATTTATTTACTCTTATAGGTTAATAGCAGCTAGTAAAATCGCAGTTTTTGAATATTTAGCAATACCCTCATCTTTTATTCTAGCATGGATATTTTTTGGTGAAGCACCTTTTGATCAACTTTTTCCTGGAGTTTTATTAATAGTTTTTGCAGGAATGATTATTATTTGGAGAGATAAAAATAAGAAAATTAATAAACCAAACTAAATGATAAGTTCATTTAGATTTCATAGACTTCATAACAATGGTTCGATCAATTTCTCCAACTAACTCTCCAGATTGCGAATTTATTATAGGGTAGGCCGTATCATCTTCACATATCTGGTCAATTAATGTTTCAATTTTAGCATTTTCATCTATGCATTTTGTTTTATCAGAAAATAATTTTTTTGACTCATCAGAACATTGTTTACGCATAACTTTTCCTGCGCTTAATACTTTATATTTAGGAACATCTTCACAAAAATCTTTAACGTATTTATCAACCGGATTTGCCACAATTTCTTCAGGTGTTCCAACTTGAGAAATCTCACCATCTTTCATAATAGCAATATGATCTCCCATTTTTATTGCCTCTAAAAAATCATGAGTAATAAAAACCATAGTTCGCTGTAATTTTTTTTGAATGTCTAAGAGTTCGTCTTGCATTTCTCTTCTAATCAATGGGTCTAAAGCAGAAAATGGCTCATCAAATATTAAGATTTCTGGCTCAACTGCCATTGCACGTGCTAAACCAACTCTTTGTTGCATTCCACCTGATAGCTCTCTTGGATAATTATTATGCCAACCTTTTAAACCAACAAGATTTAAAGACTCTGTAGCCTTGTCTAATCTTTCTTGTTTTTTTTCTCCCCTAATTTCTAAACCATAAGAGATATTTTCAAGAACTGTACGATGTGGAAAAAGTCCAAAGTGTTGAAATACCATACTCATTTTATTTCTTCTAAGTTCAAGAAGGCTATTTCTACTTATTTTTGTAATGTCAATATCATCAATAATTACTGATCCAGATGTAGGTTCAATTAATCTAGTTAAACATCTTACTAAAGTTGATTTTCCACTTCCTGATAATCCCATTACAACAAATGTTTCACCTTTTTGAATAGAAAAGCTGACATCTTTTACAGCTACTACATGTCCAGTTTTTTCTTGGACTTCGTCTCTTGTTAAATTTGGATCTAAATTGTCTAAAATTCTTTTTTCATCATTTCCAAAAATTTTCCATATATTTGAACAAATAATTTTATCCATATTATTCAGGTATAAAGCTATTATAATTGTGAATTAATACTATTAAAATAAAATTATTTTTATAAATTCTTATATAATTGAATAAATATAATTAAATATGTCTTTAGATCAAAATATAGCTACTAAAAATAAATTAAATAAAAATATAATTTTTTACATAAGTATTTTTATCATTGGTGCAGTAGCATATTATCTGTCGATTATTAATGAGGATCCTACTGTATTTCCTAAATCAATTACTGATGAATTTAAATTTACCGCATGGATAAATGCTGGTGAGGATTATTTAAAAGATAACTATAGATGGATAACGAGATTATTTGCCTCTTTTTTACAAGCTGGTTACATGGCATTGGAAAATTTCTTTGTTGAGTCTCCATGGATTTTAATAATGTCCTTAATGGCTCTTCCAGCTTTAGCATATGGTGGTATTAAACTAGCTCTATTTTGTATGTTTACAGTTTATTTCTGGGGCGCTGTGGACATGTGGGAGGTCTCAATGCAAACATTAGCATTAATGGGCTTATCAGTAATTTTATCTGTAATTTTTGGAGTTATCTTAGGAATACTCAGTTCTCAAAGTGATAGATTTGAAAATTTTCTAAAACCTATTTTAGACACCATGCAAGTCATGCCTGCATTTGTATATTTATTCCCTGCAATGTTCTTTTTTGGAATTGGTGGCGCTCCAGCAATACTTGCTACATTAATTTATGCTATGCCTCCAATTATTAGATTAACAAATTTAGGAATTAGACAAGTATCTAAAGAAACAATAGAGTCAGCTGAATCTTTTGGATCTAATAAATTTCAGCTTTTATTTAAAATTAAAATTCCAATGGCCTTACCAAGTATCATGATGGGTGTAAATCAAACAATTATGATGGCATTAGCTCTAGTTGTTCTTGCAACTTTTATTGGTGCTGAAGGTTTAGGTGGTCAAGTATGGCAAGCAATTAGAAAATTAGATGTTGGTTGGGCAATGGAAGGGGGCTTGTGTATTTTATTTATGGCAATAATGTTTGATAGAATAAGTAGTGCTATTAGTAAAGAAAAAGAAACCTTACCAGATGATGTAAAAAAATTTTACTTATTGCCGCAAAATCTACACAGAAACCCTGTAGCAAACTTAATTGAATTACCTTTGAGAATATCTGTAAAGCTTATAAATATATTTTTTACAACTATTGTTAATGTTTTTGCTAGTTTAATAGCTAGCTTTATTTCTTTTTTTAATAAGTCTCAAAAAGGTTCAGTTAAAAATTTTATAAATCAACGATATTTTTTATTTTCATCATTTTTAATTTTTATCTTTATTTATATTTTTGATGCATACATTTATAGTATAGGAACTTTTCCAGAAACTTGGACAATTGATATTCAAAAACCAATAGAAGATACTGTCAAGGCAATGACTCTTGATCCTGGTTTTATATCATTTGCAAAAGGCATGAAGTATTTTGTTTACTTATATTTGCTAAACCCATTAAATTTATTTCTTACTCAGATACCTTGGTGGTATACAATGATTGTTTTTATACTTATAGGATATGTGACAGTTGGAATAAAGTTTGCCACCATTACCGCAATATTATTAGCCTTCATTGGAGCTACAGGTATGTGGGTGCATTCAATGATTACGCTATCGTCAGTACTAGTTTCAGTTTTAATATGTTTTGTAATAGGAGTACCACTTGGAGTAATAGCATCCTACAATAAATGGTACAGAGATATCCAAAATGTTGTTTTAGATGCAATGCAAACTTTACCTTATTTTTGCTATTTAATTCCTGTTTTAATGTTTTTTGGAGGAAATATAGTATCTGCTGTTATTGCAACAGTTATATATTCTGTGCCACCAATAATAAGATTAACAGCTCTTGGTTTGTCACAAGTTTCAGGGAGCTATTCAGAGGTATCTAAATCTTTTGGAGGGACAGGAATTCAAACTTTAAATAAAGTAAAATTTCCACTAGCTGTTCCCAGTCTCGTTATGGGTTTTAATCAAACTGTAATAATGGCTTTTGCAATGCAAATTGTTACGCCTTTGATTGGAGGAAAAGGTCTAGGACTCCAAGTATTTAATGCACTTCAAAGATCAGATACAGGAAGAGGTTTATCAGCTGGTTTAGCTATCGTTCTTCTAGCTATTATCATCGATAGGATAACCCACGCCTGGACTAAGAAACAAAGACAAGCCCTTGGATTAGATAAATCCTAATGGGTTTTAAGAAAGATCTTCCCTTAACTAGTTCGCATTGGGGAACTTATAGAGCAAAAGTAAATAATGGGAAAGTCACAGAATTAATAGGATGGGAAAATGATAAAGATCCATCACCAATAGGCCCAGGTATTGTAGACATTCACGATAATCAAACGCGTATTGATAAGCCTATGATAAGAAAAAGTTGGATTGATAATGGACCAGGAACAAATAATAACTTAAGAGGGATAGATCCTTTTGTGGCTGTATCTTGGGATGATGCTGAAAATATAGTAGCCAAAGAATTAAATAGAGTAAGAGAGAACTTTGGTAATTCCTCAATATTTGGTGGATCTTACGGCTGGGCTAGTGCTGGAAGATTTCACCACGCTCAAAGCCAACTACATCGTTTTTTAAATTGCATTGGTGGCTACACAAAATCAAAGTTTACTTATAGTTTTGCAGCGGCAGAAGCTATGGTTCCCCATATACTTGGAAGTTATAGAGCCTATCTTGATACTTGCACTAGTTGGGACTCAATCGAAGAAAACACAGAACTATTTGTATGTTTTGGGGGAGTCCCTTTAAAAAATGGTCAAATAGCGCAAGGTGGAACAGGGAGTCATAATCAAAAAGAAAAACTAATTAGTTCTGCTAAAGCTGGCATAAGATTTGTAAATTTGAGTCCATTGAAAAGTGACTTGTTAGATGAGGTTAAAGGAAAGTGGTTACCTTTAAGACCTAATACTGATGTAGCAATTATGCTCGGTCTAGCGCACACTCTATACAAAGAAAATTTATTTAGTGAAATATTTATTAAAAAATACACAGAAGGTTTTGATATTTTCTTACCATATCTTTTAGGAGATTTAGATGGAGTTGTAAAAGATGCTAATTGGGCTTCAGAAATAAGTGAAATCTCATCAGATGAAATTATTTCTTTGGCAAGAGACATGTCCTCAAAGCGAACTATGATATCTGTTAGTTGGTCTTTAACTCGCCAAGATCATGGTGAACAGCCTTTTTGGGCAGCAATTATGTTGGCATCAATGTTGGGTCAAATAGGTTTACCAGGTGGTGGTTTTGGATTTGGTTATAGTGCAACAAATCACATTGGTGGGCAGTTTTCTATTATTCCTGGCGCTGCTTTTCCACAATCTGACAATAAAATTGATAATTTTATCCCAGTTGCAAGGATTAGTGATTTACTTTTAAATCCGGGTGAAACTTTTCATTTTGATGGCAAGGAGTATGAATATCCTGATATTAAATTAATTTATTGGGCAGGTGGAAATCCATTTCATCATCATCAAGATATTAATAAACTTTTGCTAGCTTGGCAAAAACCTGAAACTATCATTTCTAATGAATGGTGCTGGAATTCTTTAGCTAAATATTCAGATATTATCTTACCTTGTACCACTCCACTTGAAAGACAAGATATAATGCTTACCCCAAGAGATCCTTATGTAATTTCAATGTCAAAATTAGTTGAACCTTTTAAAGAGGCTAAAAGTGATTTTGATATTTTTAAAGGAATTGCAAAAAAAATGGATGTCGAAAATCTTTTTACTGAAGGAAGAGATGAAGAAGATTGGCAAAAATGGATTTATCAAGAAACATCAGTCAAATCAAAGTCATTAAAAAATATTGATTTTCCTAGCTATCAGGAGTTTAGAAAAATAGGGTGGTTTAAAGTTCCACCGCCAAAAGAAAATACAATAATGTTAAAAGATTTCAGAGAAGATCCTACTAAATTCCCGCTCTCTACTCCAAGTGGAAAAATAGAAATATATTCTAAAACAGTAGATAGTTTTAATTATGATGATTGTCCTGGTCATCCAATCTGGTTAGAACCCTGTGAATGGCTTGGAAGTAAAAATAAAAATTATCCTTTACATTTAATATCTAATCAACCAAAAAATAAATTACATAGTCAAATGGATCACGGAAGTTATAGTAAATCTTTTAAAATTAAAGATCGTGAACCAATTGAAATGAATAGTATTGACGCTAGTAGTCGAGGTATAAATGAGGGAGATATAGTAAAACTTTTCAATGACAGAGGTGCCTGTTTAGCTGGTGTAAACATTAATGATAATATACGCCCTGGAGTTGTTCAAATTAGTACAGGTGCATGGTATGATCCTGAGGATACTAAAAATTTAAAAACTATCTGTAAACATGGTAATCCTAATGTCCTTACAAAAGACAAAGGAACTTCGAAATTAGGTCAAGGTCCTATAGCACATTCATGTCTCATCGAAGTAGAATTAGTTAAAGATAAAATTTCACCTGTGACCGCATTTGACCCTCCTGTTATTATTCGTGACTATAAATCTAATAGAGTCATTGATAAATAAATGGGAAATTTACAAGAAGAAGCTGATCTAAATAAAACAATTCAAATTAGTGCACGTAGATTTGAAGAGTCTCCATTCATTCAACGTACTAATACTTCGAATATGGTTAGAGGCGTCTATGCAGGAAGATACTTTCCTATGAAAATTGATGAAGATCCTTTAGAAAAATATTGGCTTTTAAGACAAAAAGCTCTTTTATTTGATGTTCCAGAAAAACCGATAGAAATATCAGGAAAAGACTCAGTTTCTTTTTTGAATAAAGTGCTGACAAGAGAAATTTCAAAAACAAAAATTAGCAGAGGTTATTATGCACTTGCCTGTACACCAAAAGGTGGAATTTTCATGGATGGAGTTTTATTTAGGTTTGATGAAGAAAAGTTTTGGTACGTTCAAGCGGATGGCCCATTTGAAGATTGGCTTATTGCTCACAGTTCAAATTATGATATTCAAATAAAAGACCCTAAATCTAGAGTTCTTCAAATTCAAGGTCCGGCATCAATCGATATTATGAAGTTAGCTTCTAATGGAAAGATTGATGAAAATATGCCTTATTTTACATCCAATTTTTTTGATCTAGGAGGGCAAACTTTATATGTTTCAAGAACAGGTTTTACAAATGAATTAGGATTTGAAATTTTTTGTGATGGTTTTAACACAGACCATTTGGCTCTATGGGACCATCTTATAGAATGTGGTAAACCATATGGTATGCAATTTTCTGCTTCTAGAGCCATGACTATTAGAAGAATTGAGGGTGGTATTTTTGGAAATTTAACTGATATAGATACAACAATTACTCCTTTCGAAGCAGGGCTGGGGTATTTTGTGAATATGGATAAAGATTTTATCGGTAAAGATGCATTAATTAAAAAAGATAAAAGGACTTGTTTATTTGGAATAACATGTAAAACAGCAGTTCCTAAAGCCGGAAGTAAAATAAAAATTAATGATAAACAAGTCGGCTACATAACAGCAGGCGTACCGTCTCCAACTCTCCAACAAGGAATTGGTTATGTAAGATTTTATGAACCAAATGATTATATAAATAAAGAGATAGAAATGATTCTCCCAGATAATTCTTCACACACCGGAGTCGTTGTAGATTTACCTTTTTATGATAAAGAAAAAAAAATTGTAAAGGGTATAGATAGATCTATTCCCATTAAGCCTGATATTAATTCTTTTGATGCAAAATAATTTCCTTAAAAATAAAAAAATTATTTTATCTGCTGGTGCTTCTGGGATAGGTCTAGCTACTGTAAAATTATTACTATTACAAGGTGCTATTGTTTATACTTGTGATATTGATAAAAAAAAAATTAATAAACTGAAAAAAAATTCATACTTTAATAAAAAACTTTTTATATCAGAATGCGATGCTTCAAAAGAAGATGAGGTGAAAAAATTTTATAAAGAAATATCAAATAAAACAAAAAAAATAGATGGACTTATAAATAATATAGGAATAGCTGGACCCACATCTCCTTTAGAGAAAATTAAATCTGATGATTGGGAAAAGACCTTACATGTAAATATTAATAGTCATTTTTATTTTACTAAATATGCAATACCCATGATTAAGAAATCTAAAAATGGCTCAATCATCAATATTTCCTCTACAGCTGGTATTGATGGTTTTCCTAATAGATCACCTTATGCGGCAAGCAAATGGGCCTTAGTTGGTATTACTAAAACTTTAGCAATGGAATTAGGTAAATTTAATATACGAGTAAATGCAATATGCCCGGGTTCTGTTAAAGGTGCGAGAATGATAAGAGTCATAAAAGCGAAAGCAAAAATGTTAAAGCAATCTGTAAGATCAATTGAAAAAGATTTTGTTTCTATGAGTTCTTTAAAACAATGGGTTTATGAAGATGATATAGCAAAAATGTGTTCCTTTTTAATTTCTCAAGACTCCCTTAGAGTCTCAGGTCAAGTAATTTCTATTGATGGAAATACTGAGAGAATGGATTAAGTTTTTTTTAGCTTTAAATAATCTCTAGTCTCTTGGGGACTCATAATAGAGGAGCCCAACTCATGAACTATTTTTATTGCCTTTTCAACTAATTGTGGATTAGTTGCAAGTTTTCCCTTTGATAAATATAAATTATCTTCAAGCCCAACTCTGGGATTACCTCCAAGTAAAACTGTTTGTGCAACAAAGGGCATTTCATTTCTTGAAATTGCAAAGCCTGACCAAATAGCATTTTTAGGCATGACATCTAACATTGCAATCATAGCTGTAGTTTTTGCTGGAGCTCCCCAGGGAATTCCTAAACACATTTGATATAAGGGTGGGTCGCTAAGTAATCCTTCTTCGTAAAGCTGAGCACCAAACCACATATTACCTAAATCAAATGCTTCAACTTCAGGTTTAACCCCAATTTCTTTTAATCGTTTTGCTGCTTTTCTTAAATCATTTGGAGTATTGACTGCCAACACAGAACTATCACCAAAATTTAAAGTTCCAGCATCAAGTGTACAAATTTCCGGAAGTAATTCCTCTACATGAGATATTCTTTCCATAATATTAGCCATATCTGTATATGGACCAAAATCCATTGGGTTATCTCCTTCACCTATATCTAAATCACCTCCCATACCGGTTGTTAAATTAATAATTACATCAGTGTCACTAGATCTAATTATTTCAACTACTTCCTTATAAAATTCAAATTTTCGACTAGGCGTTCCATCTTCCTCTCTGACATGAATATGAACTATAGATGCACCTGCTTGAGCAGACTCTATTGCGGATTTAGCTATTTGTTTTGGAGTCTTTGGAAGATCAGGATGTTTTGATGCAGTGTCACCGGATCCATTAACAGCACATGTAAGAAATACTTTAGTTTTTATCATTTTTGATAGTATTACACTTAATTAATTAATAAAAAACATATTTTATAGAGTTTTGTTACCTATTAATGAATAAATAACATATGTACTTTGATTATTTTTTGTTAATATAAATACTTTATGGGAGGGATAATCTATGAGAATATCTAAAACAATTATAACTTTTATTCTATCCTCTATTCTTTTTACCGCAACATTCAGTAAAGCTAATGCTGAAAAATTATTAGCAGCAATCGCTGACTGGACTGGTGGAGAGATTTCATGTCAAGTAGCTGTAAGCATACTTGAAGATGAGTTAGGATACGAAATTGATAGAATCGTATTTGCCTCAGGAACTGGCTTGTGGGAAGCTATTGCTGCAGGTGATATTGATTTTGCATGTGAGTCATGGCCTAGTTACGCTGAAGCTGATGAGGTTATGTTAAATGGCGACTTAATTCATGGTGGGGAAGTTAAAATGACTTACTCAGGTGATGGAAGTGTAAAATTACTTGGAACTGTTGGTATTACCGGTATGTCAGATTACTATGTTCCAAAATATTGGGCTGATGCAAATCCAGATTTTTCTAGCTATGCTGATTTAAATAAATTCAAAGAAGATTTTGCGACTATGGAGTCTGGTGGTAAAGGTCGATTAATTGGTTGTCCAGTTGCTGGTTGGAACTGTCATGATCAAAAAAGATTAGACCTACTTGGTTTAGACTTTGTTGCTGATGAATTAGGAACTGAAACAGCTGCTCTTGCTGAAGCGCAAGGTATGTACGATAGAGGTGAACCTTTCTTAATGTATCTTTGGGAGCCTCATTGGTTCTTTGGTGTTAACGAATTAGTAGGTGTAAAATTAGCTCCAAATAAAACTTGTGATACCTTTACCGAGGCAAACAACTGGGAAACTTGTGGAGCTGACTCTTGGCCAGCAACAGGTTGGGCTGTTGACTATCCAATGAACTACGGTAATCCTGATACATTTGCTAAACCAGAAAACCAAAAAGCACTTGAATTCTTTGGTAAAATGGCATTATCAAATGCAGATCAAGCAGCGATGCTCGTTAAAGTTCGTGAAGGTGGTGAACTTAATGATGTTGTTGCTGAATGGAAAGCTAACAATAAATCTACTTGGGAGAAATGGTTACCATAATCCTAGGATAATCTAGATTTTTTATTTTATTTATTAGGCCCTGTATATATTGCAGGGCCAACCTAATTACTCCGTTGATATACTTTGACAGACTCACTCTATTCAAATCTTGTTGAAACTAATTTAGACAATAATAAAACTTTTTTAATATTAGATGATGGATCCGAGATTACTTATAAAAATTTCATAATTCTTGCATCAAAAATTTCTCACAAATTATCAAAGTTAGGGTTAAAATCAGGTAGTCACATTCTTGTAAAGTCCGCCAAATGTAAAGAGACTTTAGCTCTTTATTTATCATCTATTCTTACTGGGTCAGTTTTTTTTCCACTTAATACAAGCTATACAGTTAATGAAACAATTTATTTTATAAAGGACTCAAAACCATCTTTTCTTATCTGTGATAAATCAGAAATAGATAGTTTAAAACCATTTTGCGATGAAATTGGCTGTAGAATTTTATCTTTAAATGCAAACGGAGTTGGAGAGATTACTGATGGTTTAGAAAACCTTGATAGTTTTTTTGAACCATCAAAAAGAACATATAATGATTTAGCAGCACTTTTATATACCTCTGGGACTACAGGAAAACCTAAAGGTGCTATGTTAACTGAACAAAATTTAGTTTCAAATGCTCAAGAACTAATAAATTTATGGAATATAAATCGCAATGATACTTTAATCCATTCACTTCCAATTTATCATACTCATGGATTGTTTGTTGCTATTAATACCTCCATGATAAGTGGGGCTACTATTAGATTTATAAAAAATTTTAATATAGACTCAATTATTGAAGCATTTAATTATTCAACTCTGATGATGGGTGTTCCAACTTTTTATACGAGATTGTTGAATGACAAAAGACTAGATAAGAAATTAACACAAAATATGAGATTATTTATATCTGGAAGTGCTCCATTGTTAAATCAAACATTTAAAAATTTTTATAGAGTAACCGGTCATCAAATATTAGAGAGATATGGTATGACTGAAACTAATATGAATGCCTCTAATCCTTGTGATGGGCAAAGAAAGGTAGGATCAGTTGGTAAACCTTTAAAAGATATTAAAATAAGAATAAATAATATTCAAAGTGATAATAATAAATCAGAAAATGATATTGGAACAATAGAAATAAATGGTCCTAATGTATTTAAAGGTTATCTAAATAATCCAAAAAAGACACAAGAGGCATTTACTAAAGATGGTTTTTTTATAACCGGTGATATTGGATATTTTGATAATGATGGATATCTATTCATATCTGGAAGAAATAAAGATTTAATCATAAGTGGTGGATATAATGTTTATCCTAAAGAAATTGAAGATATTATTAATCAACACGAATTAGTTTTAGAGTCTGCTGTTTTTGGTATCCCTAATGACGATTTAGGTGAAGTACCTATTGCAGCAATAGTTATGAAGAATAATTCTACAGATTTAAATGATCTTAAAGATTTTTTAAAAAAACACTTAGCGAAATATAAAATTCCAAATAAATATATATTGTTGGATGAACTTCCAAAAAACGTCATGGGAAAAGTTCAAAAAAATACTTTAAAAGAAAAATATTCCTAAATCCCAAAAATATTCTTTTTTTTAATAATATTAATGTATAAGTTTTATATGTCTTCGGCAATGATATTTGGTGCTACTGGTTTAGTTGGCAGTTATTTATTAAAAAACTTAATAAAAGATGAATATTATACCAGCATTAAAATTTTTACGCGTTCTGAAGTAAATATAAAACATCCAAAATTAGAAATTATTAATACAGATTTAAAAAATGTTGAAAATATTAAAGATCAGATTATTGCTGATTGTTGTTTTTATTGTATTGGTACAACAAAGAAAAACTCTCCTAAAAAAAGTGAATATCAAAGGGTAGAGCTAGATTTACCTAAGGAAATAGCCAAAATATGTAAATCTAACTCAATTAAGTCCTTCGTCTATATCTCATCTGGTTTTGCTGATCCTAATAATAAAGGTGAATATTTAAGGTTTAAGGGCCTAGTTGAAGAAGAGTTGAAAAGATTAAACTTTGATAACCTTGGTATTTTAAGACCATCTTTTTTACTAGGTAAAAGAGTACAATTTAGACTTGCTGAGAAAATTGGAATTCCAATTTTCAAGCTATTAACACCATTATTTTTAGGCCCGCTTAAAAAAATGAGACCAATTCATGCAAAAAAAGTAGCTAATGCAATGTCAAATATTGTAAAGAAGAACTTAGATCAAACTACATATGAGTCTGATGAAATAGTTACGATTAGCGAATATTAAAGAAAATTTATATTGATGAAAAAACTAAATGTTGTTTACAATGATAACTATGACATTCCTCTACCAGAGGGCCATAGATTTGTTGGTACTAAATTTTCTGATTTATATAATTTTATCAAAAACTCAAATTTATATACAAATTTAACAATTCATCAAAGTAAGTCAGCTCCTATAAATGATGTACAAGTAGTACACAACCGTAATTATGTTATGAGTGTTAAAGAAGGTAATCTATCAAGAGATCAGGAAAGAAGAATTAATTTACCGTGGAGTGAAAAATTAGCTAAAAGATCTTTCCTAGCTATACAAGGCACACTACAAACATCTCAATTGGCGTTGGATTATGGTATTTCATGTCATTTAGCAGGTGGAACTCACCATGCATTTAAAGATTGTGGATCTGGTTTTTGTGTATTTAACGATTTAGCCTATGCCTCGATAACTTTACTTAATCAAAAAAAAATAAATAAAATTTTAATATTAGATTTAGATGTTCATCAAGGTGATGGAACTGCTTCTATTTGTGAAAATATTGATAATATTTTTACATGTTCAATTCATTGTAAAAATAATTTTCCATTTGACAAAAAAAATAGCAATTTAGATGTACCAATAGATGATGAAGTAGATGATGTTAAATATATAAATATCCTCACAAAAACGCTTGATCAAATTGAGACTCATTTTACACCAGATATTGTTTTTTATGATGCAGGAGTTGATGTTCACTCTAACGATGATCTAGGTAATTTAAACCTTACTGATGATGGCATTAAAAAAAGAGATGAAATTGTATGTGAGTATTTCAAAGAAAAAAAAATACCTCTTTGTACTGTTATAGGTGGAGGATACAGCAAGAATAGACAAGAATTGGCATCTCGGCACTTTTCAATATTCGAAACTGTGAGTAAAACTTATTTATGAATTTTTTTGATTAACTCTTTGAATCAACCCAAAAATTATAGCTATAGCCAATACAATTTTTAGAAATTCACTATACAAAAATGGCAATAAACCAAGATTTATTGCTTGTTCTAGACCTACAAAAAACGAAAGGTGACTAATACCACACAAAAATATAACAAATGCACCTGCAAGAATAGTAGCCGATAACTTGATTAAACCTGTTTTTACTTCAGATTTGAGAATATATGCAATTATGAACGCAGAAATTACCATTCCGTATAAAAAACCAAATGTTGGAGAAAAAATGTAGCCAATTCCTCCACCATTAGCGAATAAAGGCAGTCCTAGCAAACCTAAAACCACATAAATAAATGTTGAATAAAACCCAATCATGCCCATTGATGCAGCTATAAAGAAAACCACCAAAGTTTGTAATGTCATTGGAACAGGGTAAAAGGGAATAGAAATTTTAGAAGATATAGTCAGTAAAATCACTCCTAGTATAGTTAGGTAATACTTGCTAAAGAAGTGTGTACCAAAAAGATTTTCAGTAATTGTTCTACTCATCGTATGATTATCTTACTTTATCTTCGTCCTTATAAAATCTTGGATCAAATTCATCTAATTTTATACCTCTAAATGTCTTATAAAATGAGCCAAATTTATAGCTACCAAGTTGTTCTAATGGTGTATTTGTAAACTTTGCTTTTGCTGCTTCCTCCGATTCAGCCTCTATAGTTACCTGAAAGTCATACGACATAGTCATATCTATAATGAATTTTCTCATAACTAACCTCCTATTAATAATTAACTAAATATCATAAATATAGTGATTTTAACTAAAAAAATATAAAAATATTTAAAATTATACCCATTGGGAATGATAAAATCTTTGATATAAGTTCAATAAATATGGACAATAAAATTTTAATTATTAATGGCCCTAATCTAGAAATGTTAGGTAAACGCAAAGAGAGTGTTTATGGAAATTTCACATTAAAAGATTTAGAAAACGAGCTACTCAAGGAGTCTGAAACATTAGGATGTAAACTTGATTTTTTCCAAAGTAATATAGAAGGAGAGATCATCAATAAAATAAATGGCTTAGACGAGTCATACGTTGGTATCATAATCAATCCCGGTGGTTTGACTCATACTTCGGTTTCTTTACACGACTCTCTTGAAATTAAAACAATATTTAAAATAGAAGTTCATTTATCCAATATATACTCTAGAGAGGACTTTCGAAGAAAGTCTCTCATAGCACCAGCTTGTAATTGTTCAATTATAGGCATGGGTAAAGATGGATTTATTTACGCATTAAGATATTTAATAAAAAACATATAAATCAAAGCTTATTTTAAATTTCATAAATATTTAATATTTTTTTATTAAGTTATACACAACCAATCTATTCCTGAGACTATTAAATAGTTATATAATGGCAACAGGAACGTTCTAATAGGAGGACATAATGAAAAAACTAATTAGTATTTTTGTACTTTTAGTTTCTTTTGCATTTACTTCAAACAGTTACAGTAAAACCGAAATTCATTGGTGGTATGGTAACAGTGGTTTTTTAGGTGATGTAATCATAGAAATAGCTAATCGATTTAATGAATCACAAGATGAGTATATGGTTATCCCTACTGGTAAAGGAAGCTATGAGGACAACATGGCAGCTACAATAGCTGCTTTTAGAGCAGGTGATCAACCTCATTATTCACAAGTCTATGATGCAGGTGCAGCTATCATGGTAGCACAAGTTAAAAATGGAGTTGTTATCGGCTTTGAAGAGATGGCCGAAAAATATGGTATTGATGTTGATGCTGATAACTACATTCCTGGTATAAAAAACTTTTATGCTGATGGTGATGGAAAAATGATCGGTGTTCCATTTAATAGTTCTACATGTCTCATGTATGCCAATATGGATATCTTAAATGAAGTTGGTATTGAAGAGGTCCCAAAAACTTACGAAGAATTTGAAGGTATGGCTCAAAAGATACTCGATGCCGGATATATTCCTCTTCTTCAAAGTCACAGTCCTTGGATTTGGACTGAAAATTTCTTCTCAAGGCATAATTTATTGATGACAGATGGCAATAATGGCTATGATGCTGTTCCTACAAAAACACTTTTTGCGGATACAGAAGCTTTTGTTTATCACTGGACTAAAGTTAAAGAATGGTATGAAAAGGGTTACTATGGCTACAAGGGAAGAGCATGGGGAGATAACCAAGCACCATTTACTAACGGTGAGGCTGCATTTTGGTTTGGATCTGCTGCATCTTTTGGAGGTATGAAAGGTGTACTTCCAAACTTTACAACTAACCCAATACCATATTGGGACTCAGTAACAGGCGGTAAAGAATATCCAACATTTATTGGTGGTGCTGCTAATTGGATTTTAAACGGTCATACAGAAGAAGAGTATAAAGGACTTGCAAAATTTATTGAATTTATGGGTTCACCAGAAATGGATTTATACTATCATAACATGACAGGTTATGCTGCTGTAACAAAAGGTGGTATCGAATTAGCTGAAACTATAAATTTTTATAGAGCTTCTCCTTATCATAAAGCTGTTGGTGATCAATTAGGTCTTGAAGGTTCAACTATCCCTGGTGGATATAGAGCAGGTAACTGGCCTCAAATTCGTGAAGTAATATACGAAAATGTTGAGCCAATGCTTAATGGTGATATCACTGTTGAAAAAGCTCTAAGCAATATGGATAAGGGTGCAGCAAAACTATTAAAACAGTTTGCTAAAACCCTATAATTAATATTATTTTAAAAAGGAGGGTATTTATAATATCCTCCTTTTAACTTAATGAAAAAAGTTCAATTTAAATCAAATTATTCTCAATATTTTTTCTTAGCTCCTCAGCTATTAATCTTATTAATTTTTTTATATTGGCCAATTATTCAAACGTTTAAAGATGCCTTTACTATGCAAGATGCTTTTGGATTTGGTTCTCAGTTTGCTGGTTTTGATAATTTTTTATTTATTTTTTCTGATCCCTCTTATTTCACTGCTTTCAAGTTTACAATTATCTATAGTTTTGTAATTACTGTTATTACAGGTTCAATTGGTTTATTGCTTGCTGTGCAAGCTAATAAAGTAATGCATGGGAAAAGTGCTTATAAAACCCTTTTAATTTGGCCTTATGCTATTGCACCAGCTGTTGTTGGTGTTATGGCTAATTATTTCTTCAGTGAAAGATATGGTTTACTTCATCATTTATTTAATAATTTATGGGGTTTTAATTGGTATGAAAATGTATTTGATGCATATATTTATGTAATTATTGCTGGTTCCTGGAAACAAATAAGTGCAAATTTTATTTTCTTTTTAGCAGGACTTCAGGCTATTCAAAAAACAGTTATTGAAGCTTCTATTATTGATTGTAAAAGCAACATTCGAAGATTTTGGACAATTACTTTTCCTTTATTAATGCCGACTACTTTTTTCTTGATTATAATTAATATAACTTATGCCTTCTTTGATACATTTGGAATTATTGATACAACCACTATTGGAGCTCCTGGTAGCGAAACTAAAACTTTAGTTTATAAAGCCTACATTGATGGCTTCAAAGGTTTAGATCTTGGAAGTGCTGGTGCCCAATCAATCATGATGATGATAATAGTTCTTGTCATTACAATTTTCCAATTCAGATACATAGAAGGTAAAATTCACTACAATTAATGACTAAATATATATCTTCAACTATTAATCATTTTATTCTTTCAATTGGTTTACTTATTATGGTTGTTCCAATATGGATAATTTTTGCAAGCTCAACACATTCAAGCCTATTTATAAATACAAACGGTTTACAATTCTTTTTAGGAGATAATTTTATTGATAATTATTCTAGGGTTTTATTTAAACAATCTGGTTTTTTTAATGAAATAACAGCTCTTAAAATGTTTTTAAATAGTTTTGTTATGGCAACAGGTATAGCAACTTTATCTGTAATAACATCACTTATGGCCGCATACGGTTTAGTTTATTTTAAAGTCAAATATGCGACTTTTATATTTTGGTTAATTTTTATTACTTTATTAGTTCCTTTGGAGCTTAGAATAATGCCCTCATACATAGTTATGTCAAAATTAAATCTTGTAAATACATTTGCTGGTTTAATTCTACCCATCTCTGCCTCTGCAATAGCAACCTTCTTTTTTAGACAATTTTATAAATCAATTCCTGATGAATTATTAGAAGCGGCTAAATTAGATGGAACTAATAGTTGGAGCTTTTTTATAGATTTTTTAATTCCTTTATCTAAAACGATGATTGCTGCTGTTTTTATATTTATGTTCGTATTTGGCTATAATCAATATCTTTGGCCATTAATAATGACTACTAGTGAGCAATATTGGACTGTTGTAATGGGTCTTAAGACAATGTACGGATCTATTTCTGACCGCTTTGCTTTTGTAATTATGTCAATGATCCCACCAGTAATTATAATTATTTTTCTACAAAAATTATTTATTCAAGGAATATTTCAAAATAAATGAAGTTCAAACCATTAGAAATACTAACACACATTATTCTCATACTTGGCGTTTTATTAATGGTATTACCAATTTGGTTTTCTTTTGCCACTTCAACTCATGATAATGTTTCAATAATGACTGAGGGAATGAAATTTTTTTTAGGTGAGAGTTTTTCTCAAAATTACAATGAAGTTTTGAATGAAAAAGGGGGTTGGTCTGAGGAAGTTACTGCAGCAAGAATGTTTGTAAATAGTTTTATTATGGCTCTTGGAATCGCAACATTGAAAGTTGTCATCTCAGCTATGTCAGCTTACGCATTAGTTTATTTTAGATTTAAATTAGCTGTTCCAATATTTTGGCTAATCTTTATTACTCTTTTAGTTCCACTAGAAGTAAGAATCTTTCCAAGTTATAAAATTGTATCTGATCTTGGTCTAACAAATACATATACGGGACTTATACTCCCACTAGTTGCTTCTGCTACTGCAACATTTTTCTTTAGACAATTTTATAAAACAATCCCTGATGAATTGTTAGAGTCTGCAAAATTAGATGGTGCAAATAGTTGGAGATTTTTTATTGACTTCTTATTGCCACTATCAAAAACAATGTTAGCAGCTATGTTTATTTTCATGTTTGTCTATGGATATAGCCAATATTTATGGCCTTTAATAATGACTACTGACGAAAAATATTGGACAGTAGTGATGGGAATGAAGATTATTTTTACAGAAAATTATGAGGGTGTTGCTTTACCTAGAACAGGCGAGAGATTTGCCTATATTATATTGTCAATGCTTCCACCTGTGTTAGTTGTTGTAATTCTTCAAAGATGGTTTATCAAAGGATTAATTCAAACAGAAAAATAAAAATGAGTTTTTTAGAATTACAAAATATTACTAAAATATATCCCAATGGCACTAAAGCTGTTAATGAGACTTCTTTAAATATTGATAATGGAGAATTTGTTGTATTTGTTGGTCCTAGTGGATGTGGTAAATCAACTTTATTAAGAATGATAGCCGGATTAGAGGATATTACAAATGGGGAAATATCCCTAGATGGTAATGTTATTAATAATATTGATCCGTCTGAAAGAGATGTAGCAATGGTTTTTCAAAATTATGCACTTTATCCTCACATGTCAGTATTTAATAACATGGCTTATGGTCTTAAAAATAGAGGAATATCTAAAGAAGAGATCAATAACAAAGTTAATGATGTTGCTAAACTCCTGGAAATAGATCAATTACTCACAAGAAAACCAAGTATGCTTTCAGGAGGCCAAAGACAACGAGTTGCAATGGGAAGAGCCATAGTTAGAAATCCAAAAATATTTTTATTTGATGAACCACTATCTAACCTAGATGCAAAATTAAGAAATCAAATGCGTTTGGAAATCAAACGTCTTCAAAGACAAATGGGCGTAACAAGTATTTTTGTTACTCATGATCAAACAGAGGCGATGACACTAGGAGACAGGATAGTAGTAATTAACAATGGTGTTGTTGAACAAGTTGGCACACCTAAAGAGATATATTCTAAACCAAACACTAAATTTGTTGCTGAATTTATAGGATCCCCACAGATGAATTTATTTAATTGCAAAATCGAAAATGGCATAGCTCATATAGCTGATATGAGAATTAACCTTAATAATTCTGCAAACATCGATGATGCTAGTTTAGGTATAAGGCCAGACGATATCCTAATTTCAGATAATGGACAGCATACTTGTGTAGCAAACCTAGTGGAATATTTAGGTTCAGATATGATCATTTATTCAAAAATTGGTGATCAAGAGTTTAGTTGTAAATTATCCTCCAAAATAAATCTAAATGCAGGAGATACATTTAAATTTGATATATCTAATACATTAGTGCACCTTTTTGATAACACGAACGGTTCAAGAGTATAAGTTTTAAAAAAAGTCTATTTTGGTAAAATACAAACAGGGATAGGGTTCATTTTATGAATATTATTTTTTCTAATCTCAAGATACTTTTGTCTATTTGATGATTCCTCATTAAGCATTGCCTCTTCAATTTCAGAGTAACTTAAACCAACTTGATCTTCATCAGATCTTCCATCAGTCCATAAACCATCTGTTGGGGCTGCATCTATTATGTCTTTGTTTATATTTAATTCCTTACCCATATCCCATACTTCTGTTTTGAGACAATCTGCGATAGGAGAAATATCAACTCCTCCATCACCGTATTTTGTATAGAAACCTATTCCAAAGTCTTCAACTTTATTTCCTGTGCCAACAACGATTCCGTTATTGCTAGCAGCTATTTGATACAAAGTCATCATCCTTAATCGAGCCTGTGAATTTGCATAACCGTGTTCTGAGTCATTTTTATCGAGAGCTGACTTAAAACTTTCAAATACAAGAGAGAGATCTATTTTAAAGTCTGTTACATTACCAAAATTCTTTTTTAACCAGTCTATGTGATTTATACCTCTTTCATTAGTTGTTTTGTGATCAAGTATTGGCATGTTCGCAACAAACGTTCTCAAGCCTGTTTTTGCTGACAACGTACTTGTAACAGCAGAGTCAATGCCTCCTGAAATACCAATAACTAACGCATCAACATTATTTGAATGTGCATAATCTTTTATCCAATTTGATATAAATTCAATTTTTTCTTTAGTATGCATATTTTGTATTACGTTAGCTTAATATCAAAAGTTTAACTATTTAATTGATATTTTAATTCATTTTATCAATCAATATATGATAAAATTTTATAAATTTTGTATATATAGATATTTATAAGAAAATTATGTCTTTTAGGGTACTCAAATTTTTAATTAAACATTTAATTAAAACAAGATCTGTTATTATAAAATTTGAGGGAAATGACCATCTTATTGACAACGGCACAGATCCATTAATTTTACAGATCAATAATAAGAAATTTTTAAATAAAATTTTTTATGCACCTTCTCTCGTACTCACAGAAGGATATATGGATAAAGATTACGAGTTAAACAATTCGACTTTTTATGAGTTTTCTGAATTACTTATTGAAAATTATAATAAATACCTTGAAAAAATATCAAATACACTAATATTCAGAATTATTTTAATCATTAATCCACTATTTCAGTTAAATTTCGTAAAGAGTTCAAAAAGTAATGTCGCAAGTCACTATGACTTATCTGATAGGTTGTATGACTTATTTTTGGATGAAACTAGGCAATATTCATGCGCATACTTTGAAAATGAAAACGACTCATTAACACAAGCACAAACTAACAAAATGAGCAGATTAGCTGACAAATTATTATTAAATTCTAATGATAGAGTTTTAGACATAGGGTGTGGGTGGGGATCACTTAGTAGACACTTTGCAGATAATCATGATTGTAAAGTAAAGGGTGTTTCATTATCTGAAGAGCAAATTAAATACTGTAATGACCAACTTAAAAAGTCAGATAAAAAAGAAAATTTATCTTATTCTTTACAAGATTATAGAGATGAAGAGAATTCTTATTCAAAAATAGTTTCTGTAGGAATGTTTGAGCATGTAGGAAAACCCTTCTACAAAACCTATTTTAAAAAAATATATAATTTATTATCTGATGATGGCATAGCGGTAGTACATACAATTGGTAACATTAGAGTTCCGAAAATGACTCCTGCATTTATTAGAAAATATATATTTCCTGGTGGATATATACCATCTTTGTCTGAGGTAATGCCAGCTGTAGAAAAATCTGGTCTTATAATTTCAGATATAGAGGTTCTTAGATTACATTATGCTAAAACACTTTCTCATTGGTTTAAAAATTTTAAAAAAGAAGAAAAAGAAGTTCTTAAATTATATGATGATAGATTTGTAAGAATGTGGGAAGCTTATTTAAATTTAAGTGAAATATCTTTTACTAAAGGTGATAATGTGATTTTCCAACTAGTTTTAACTAAAAAAAGAGACTCATTTCCTTTGGTAAGAAAAAAAATTAGTTAAATATCTCTGTTTTTGAATTCATATTCAATTATATTTACTTAATGTCATATGAGCAAAAAATTATTAATTATTTTCAAAAAAATTATAAGAAAATAGGTGATGATTGTGCTTATATAAACACAACAAAACAATTAATCTCTTCTGATACTTTAGTTGAAAATAAGCATTTTGATCTAAAGCATTTTACTCCTCAAAACATAGCACACAGACTTTTTCTTTCAAATTATAGTGATATTCAATCCTCAGGTGGCGTACCTAAATATGTTCTACTAAATATTAGTTTCCCAAATAAAAACTATAAGTTTGTGCAACAAATAATAACTAATTTTCATAGAATATGCCTAAGAAATAAGATTGAGATAATAGGCGGGGATACTACTTCTTCTGAAAAAATATTTTTATCTTTAACAATTATTAGCGATAAAATTAATAATACTAAAATAACAAAGAGATCTAATGCTAAGGTTGATGATAAAGTTTATACATTTTCAGGTATTGGATATTCAAAACTAGGATACCTAAGTTTATATAGTAAGTTTAAATTACCTAATAATTTAAAAAATTTATCAGTAAAACAATTTTTAAAACCTAAAATGTATATTTATCAAGATATATTTAGGTATCTAAATATTACAAGTTGTATGGATTTATCAGATAGTCTTTTATCAACTTTAGAAACTATCTCGTTCAAATCCAAAAAAAAAATTAAATTAAATAATCTCACCTCTGTTAATTCAAAGCTCTATAAGTTTTTTGAAGAAGAAAAATATATTTCTCTTATTTTATCCAGTGGGGAGGAGTATGTTCCAGTTTTTACCTCACCTAAAAACTTATTATATTTAAATAAAAAAAAACTTTTAATTAAAAGGGGTATTAGAATTATATGTATTGGAAGTGTAGAAAAAGGAAAGGGTGTAAATCTAAAAAATTTTAATCTTGGCAAAGTAAAAAAATTTGACCATTTTAAAAATAATTACTCTCTTTAATAACTCTTTTAATATTTATTAAGTTGATTTTATTTAAATATATCTCTTTATAAATATTACTATCATTTTCAGCTCGAGTCTTTTTATAAGCTCTATCGTAATGATATTCAATTAATGATTTAACAAACTGAAAATATTCCTTTTTTTTTAAATTTATTTCAATAAGTTTAAATTCTTCTTTTGGAATAATTTTTTTTAATACAATAAGTGCATTTTTCATTAAATCTGGTGAATTTGTAAAATATTTATAATCCTTTAAAATGAATTTTACTCTCTCGGTTAAATTACTCTTTATTTTTACATTTTTACCCAAAGGCATATTTTTCCAGATTTTACTTGGAATACTTAACTTTCCTACTTTGATACTTTCTGCTTCAACCCATATATTTTTTCTTGAATTGAAAGAGTGAAGTTTTTCATAAATTAATGTTTCAAATAATTTTTGTGATGGTTGAACAGTATTGGGTATATTTCCTAAAATAGAGCCTTTATGTTTTGCCAAACCTTCAAAATCGATCACTTGATATTTTTTCGATAATTCTTTGATAAAAAGTGTTTTTCCTACTCCTGTTACACCCATAATTTGGTTAAATTTAAATTTATCAGTATTATTTTCAAAAAAATCTACTACATAACCTCTGTATGTCTTATATCCACCCTCTAATAATGTTACGTCGTAGCCGATTTGTTTAAGAACTAAATATAAACTAAGTGATCTTAGACCACCTCTCCAACAATAAATTAATGTTTTATTTTTTTTATCAAATTTTATTTTATTAATAATTTTGGAAATATTTGCACTAATAATGCTTGCTCCTTCTTTTTTGGCTAAAAAAGAATTCTCTTTATATTTCAATCCTATTTCATGACGTTGTTTATTTGTTAATACAGGATAATTTACTGATCTTGGGATATGGTCTTCATCAAACTCTAATGGGGTTCTTACATCAATTATAGTATTATAATCATCGATAGTAGTACTTTTATACGATGTTTTATTGATGCGCATATTTTTCATAATTTTTTTATTAATATATCCATATTACCTCAACTCTAAAGTAATAAATCTAAAATATGAAATTGATTGGAAATCAATTCACCTAGCAGACTTATTCTGGAAAATAGAAATTAAAGATAATTTATACGAAATTGATTTCACAATTAAAAGTTATGGTGTGACTGACAAAATTTATGGGTATGAGTCAATTACAAAAGTTAGTGGAGAAATTAAAGATGATAGCTTTAATCCCATGATTTACAAAAGTAAAACAAAAAGCTCTAAACAGGATAGATTTGAAAATATTGTTTTTAACAAGAATGGCACTATATCAAATATTGAAATTTCAAAAGAACTCTCCAGTGATCAGATTAATTTGCAAAATACTTTAATTAATGATTATCAATTTTTCACTGATCCGATATCACAATTAGTTCAATATTTTATTTTCCAAACAGATTCAAAAAGGTTAATTATTGATGGAATTAACATTTATGAATTATCATCAACTACAAAAAATATAGAAAACTTAAAATCTAATAATCCTTCTATATACAAAGGAAACGTCGAAGTTATAGATTTAGTATTTCCTTTTTTTAAAGGTCTTTATAAAGAGAATAAAAAAAATAATTTAGAAGTTATAACGGTTTATTCATTTGAAAAAGAAATAATTAAAATTCCTGCTAAATTTAGAATTAATTCAAAAAAATTTAAAGCTAATCTTCATTTGAAAGAATATGAAATTCTTCAATAATGAAAGTAACAAAAAATAGATCAATCTTAAAAACTATAAGTTATAGAATAGTTGGTCTTATAAATACCTTTCTAATAATTTTTTTTGTTATTTCTTATGGTTCAGAAAACTTTGATGCAACTTCTCCTTTCTATGTAGCTTTAATTGTTTTCATTTTAAAAATGATTACATACTATTTTCATGAAAGAGTATGGAATTTATACAAATATGGCAGATTTAATAAAAAAGTAATTAGACTTATATCATTTTCAAGGCACTCACATGGAGATTAGCCGCATCTACAATAACATTTATTTCTGCTATGTTTATTGCATCAAACTTAGATTGGACAAAATCCATTGTAATTTATGAAATAATGAACGGTATATTAATTTATTATATTCATGAGAGAGTCTGGAATAAAATTTAATGGGAAGAATTAAAATATGAATTTCATATTTAAAATTGAAAATAACCTTATGGAGCTTTTTAAAGGTAATTTACCTTTATACAAAAGTTATTGGATTTATTACGTTCTTGTTAATTTCCTTATTTCGGCACCTCTTTTGCTCGTCACAAAAATACATATACAAAATTTTATTTATACATTTTCATTATATCTTGTACTAAATTTAATTTATTACTTTACATCTTGCATTGGTGTTTGGAGAAGTTCACAAAAATATAAAGGCAATAAAATACTATCTTTTTTAGCTAGATTAATCGTAGTAATAGGCATATCTACAACTATCTTAGAATTGAAAACTATCCTAACTATCATTTATAGTTTTTGATTATTTAAAAGCCTTCAAATATGAAAAAAAATCCATATTATCAATTTCATGGATGATGAAACACAATTAAAAGTTAGAAAATTTCTCAAAAGGTTAGGGATTAGCTCACAACAAGAACTTAATCAATTCATTGAAAATAACCCTGATGTAAAGGATCTATCGATAAAAGTATCTTTTGAAATTAATAATAAGAATGTTTTTGAGTTTGAAGATAAAATAAATAATTAATATAAATGAAAAAAATTCAAAATCATTTTATTAGTGGCATATTAATTGTTGCACCATTAGCTTTATCTATTTACGTTGCATGGGTAGTAGTTGGTATTGCAGATAAAATATTTAGACCTTTCATACCTCTAAATAAATTTGGTATTCCATCTGAAATACCTGGTGTTGGTTTAATAGTTGCTTTTTTATTTTTTACAATTTTAGGAGCCATAGCTGGAAGTTTTTTTGGAAAACTTTATCATCGAGTAGTTGATGCTGTTTTATCCAAAATACCCGGCTTAAACTCAATTTATAATACAGTAAAACAGATTATTGATACATTTGCTACGACACAGTCTAATGCTTTTAAAGAGGTTGTTCTTATTGAATATCCTCAAAAAGATATTTTTGCTCTTGCATTTTTAACAAGTGAAACAAAAGGGGAAATAGCAAAAAGAAAAAATCAAAAGATGATAAATGTTTTCATGCCATCTACACCTAATCCAACTACAGGTTTCTTGATGTTTGTTCCATTATCAAAATGTACCAAACTTAATATGTCTGTCGATCAAGCAATCAAATACATCATTTCTGCAGGACTAGTTACACCCAAAGCACCGGAAATTAAAAAAGCTCTTCCTAAAAAGAAAAAAATTAAAAAGTTAACTAAATAATAGTTTTATTGCTTCTTGCTGCTTAAAAAACATAAGTAACTTATATATATCTTTTTTAAATTTTTCATTTTCATACTCTTTTTTTTCAATCAATTTTTTTACATATTGAAGTGCATCTATTATTAGTTCTTGATCACGATAAACATTTACAAACTTGAATAATGAGTCACCACTTTGACGATATCCTAATATGTCACCAGTGCCTCTAATTTCGAGATCTTTTTCGGATAATTTAAAACCATCTAAGTTTTCTTTGAATATTTTTAGTCGATTTATCGTATTATCAGGTAAATCCTTGCCATATAAAGCAAAACAATAACCTTGATTGTTACCTCTTCCTACTCTTCCTCTTAACTGATGTAATTGAGATAAGCCAAATTTTTCTGCATTTTCAATTACAATATAATCTGCATTTTTATTATCTATACCTACCTCTACTACAGTAGTAGCAACTAATATTTTTATATTTCCTTTTTGAAAATTTTGTATAATTCTCTCTTTTTGATCACTTTTAATTTTACCATGTAACATTTCAACTTCTGAACCAAATATATTTTTCAATGACTTAAATCGTGTTTCTACATCTTTGTACTTTTGAGTCTCTGATGCTTCTACTAAAGGACAAATCCAGTAAACTTGAGATACATTTGAAATTTTTTTCTTTAACAAAATTTCTATATCTTTAATTTTGTCAATGCTCGATACTTTAGTTATTATCGGTTTTTGAAAAGCTGGCTTTTCTTTTAGGATTACCTGTTCTATTTCACCATATTGAGCTAATGCAAGTGTTCTTGGAATAGGTGTGGCAGACATTAATAGAATATTTGTATTTATTCCTTTTTCAGCTAAATACAGTCTTTGTTGAACACCAAATCGATGTTGTTCATCGATTATTACATATGCCAAGGATAAGAAATTTAAATTTTCTTGAAAAATTGCATGAGTACCAATAATAAAATTAAAAATACCTTTTTCTATTTTTTCATAAATTTTACTTTTATTTTTACTACTTCCAGTGAGCAATATAGGTTTAACTTCTTCATTATCTAAGTGATTTAATACATTACTGTAAATTTGATTAGCTAATATTTCTGTAGGCGCCATATACGCAACTTGTTTATGTTTTTGAATAAAAGGGATTGCTGTTAATAAGGATACAATAGTTTTGCCTGAACCTACATCACCTTGTAATAGTACAGTTTCTCGATATTGAGTATTATTATAATTATTTATATCGTTCATGATTTTATATTGATTTTTTGTCAACTTAAAAGGTAGCTCATTTAACAATTTTTCTTGTAAACTAAATTTTAGATTTAAACTTTCATTTTTTCTTTTTGTTTTTTCTTTTAAGTATCTAATAGCAAAATAATTTGATACTAATTCATCAACTGCCAACCTTTTTCTAAAATTCTCTCTATTTTCAATATCTTCTTTCACAGAGGGAAAATGCATTTTTATTAATGATTCATTGAAACTTGAAAAATTATATTTTTTAATAATATTTTCGTTCAACCATTCATCAAATTTATTTAAATGTTTTTTTGCGTCATTTAAAACTATTCTGATATCTTTTAATGTGATACCCCTTGTTAAAGGATAAATATTTTCAAAAGTTCTTAACTTATCCTCATTTTCTATCTCTTCTATGTAATCAGGGTGTGCTATACTAAGGTTGCTTTTATAAAATGATACTTTTCCACTAATAATTAATTCTTTGTTTTCAGCATATTTTTTTCTAAGAAAATTCCCTCTTATTGAAAAATAAATTATGTTTATGATTAAAGATCCTTTTTCACATTCAATCACGTAGGGCAGTTTAGGATTGAAAGGAAAATGGTGTTTTTTTACCTTAACGAGAGTGGTGATAGTTTGTCCTTTTTCAAGATTTTTAAAGTCAATATCCTGAGTACGATCTATTGATCTAGTTGGTAAATTATAAAATATATCAATAACTGTGTTTATATTTAGATTTTTAAAATAGGACGCTTTCTTTGGACCTATTCCTTTAAGTTTTTCTACATTCTGATATAAAAAATCGAAACTGTTGTCATTCATGAATAATAACTACAAAGATAAATTAAAAAAAATAAAATATCGATGTCAAACATTAGGTATAAAAGAATTAGATGTAATTTTTGAGAGAATTTATTCAAAACTTGTAAACACTAATGATGAGGCTCTAATTGATCAATTAGATGATTTATTAAAGAATGAAACACAATACATATTTGACGTATTTTTTAATGAGTCTTTCAAAGAAGATAGAATTAAGTACCTTAAAATTATAAATTTATCAAAATAATATTGGAAAATCCTATTTCTAAATTTGGCAATAAATCAATTTTATTGTGTGAAGATGATAAGATAGCTCTAGACTATGAAAATATTCTAAATATACATTATCCCCATAAGAAAATATGTTATTTTCCAGCACATGACTCTTTACCATTCAGTTCTGAAAGTTCATCATCTGACATCTTACTTGATAGGTCAGAAAAATTACAGACATTAACTCATAATGATATAATAATAATAACTTGCAATAATCTTTTAAAAAAATTTCAAATAAATAAAGATGCTAATCATTTTTTAACATTAACTAAAAATCAAACTATTGAAGCTAATACAATTTTAGAAAAATTAGTTGAATTTAATCATTCAAACCAAGCAAATGCTTATAATAAACTCGAATTTTCACTAAGAGGTGATATTTTAGATATTTATAACAGTAATAATAATCCTTATAGAATTTCATTCTTTGATAATGTGATTGAAACAATAAAAGAATTCAATCCTCAAACACAACTTACTTTTAAAGATGAGAAAGAGAGGATTGATATATTTAACCCTAATATTGAGTTATTAGAGCCAAGTAATAAAGATAGTTATTTTGAGGATATCGTTATGAGATATTCCATTTATACAATTAATAGAAGTGACATAATATTAAAAGAAAAGCTAAATTTTCTTAAATCAATTTTTGATCAAGTCCAACCTGAGATCCCTTTTTCAAATTATTATTTAGAAGATAACAAAATAAAAAATTTTAAATTTACAAATATATTATCTAGCTCTCCTAAATCATTAAAAATTACATCAAATACCTCTTTAGATGAATTTTCTAAAATGAGTAATAAAATATATTTTCATAGTGGAAAAAATTCCCCCTCAATAGAAAACGAATTTCATCAAAAGAAGAATATTGAATCAAATTATGGTAATAATTTATATTTCTATAAATCTGTTATTTCAAAAGACTATCTATTTGATGGAAACGTACACCTCAATAAAAACACTCATACTACAAAAAAGACGAATTTAGATACTATAATCAATTTTAATGATCTTTCATTAGGAGATGCAGTTGTTCATCAAAAGCATGGAATTGGGAGATTCATATCCATTGATAATATTGAAATTAATAATCGAATTAGGGAGTTTATAAGATTAATTTACCGCGGTAACGACAAGCTTTTACTACCAATTGAAAATTTAAACTATATTTCAAGATATGGGTTTGATGATAATAATCTACTTCTTGATAAATTAGGCTCGAATGATTGGATTTTAAGAAAATCTTCAGTTAAGAAGAAAATTCGTTTTCTAGCTAATAAACTTTTAAAAAATGCAGCAAAGAGATCCACTATAAACATCAAAGAGTATCAATATAATAATTCTGATCTTGAGAAATTTAATCAACAATTTCCATTTGTTGAAACTGAGGACCAATTAAACTCAATTGAACAATCTTTAAATGATTTAAAACAAGATAAACCATCTAATCGCCTTATATGTGGCGATGTAGGATTTGGTAAAACTGAAGTGGCTTTAAGAATTGCATGTGCAACATATTTATCAGGTTTTCAATTTGTAATAGTTGTTCCCACCACATTACTAGCAATGCAACACACTAATACATTTAGCGAGAGGTTTTCAGTTTTTAACATTAAGGTTGCATGTCTATCTAGATTTACTTCGTCAAAAGAAAAAAAAGAAATTTTAATTTCATTAAAGTCAGGCGATATTCAAATTCTTATTGCAACACATAGTCTTTTTAAAAAAGACATAGAATTTAATAATTTAGGCACACTGGTAATAGATGAAGAACAAAAATTTGGTGTCGATCAAAAAGAATATTTGATCAACAAATACCCAACTATTCATTTATTTTCATTGTCTGCAACACCTATTCCTAGAACACTTCAGATGTCTTTATTAGGCTTAAAAGATTTAAGTATTATTGGAACACCTCCATCAAATAGAATTAGTATAAGAACTTATGTTCAAAAATATGAGTCTGTTGCTCTCATTTCAGCAATAAAGAATGAATTAGAAAGGAATGGACAAATTTTTATTGTTGTACCAAGAATAAGCCATATTCCTTTTGTAGAAAATGAAATTAAAAAATTAAATTTAGATCTTTCTTACGGAGTAGGTCACAGCAAAATGAAAGAAAAAGATATTGAGGATGTGTTCATATCTTTTACAAAAGGTGAGATACAGTGCCTTATTTCTACAAATATTATTGAGTCTGGAATAGATATTAAAAATGCAAACACACTAATAATTTTTAATTCTAATTTATTTGGTTTATCTCAATTATATCAATTGCGAGGAAGGGTAGGTCGTTCAAATAAAAGAGCATATGCCTATTTATTTCATGACAGTGAAAAATTAATCAATAAAACAGCTCTAAAGAAACTTCAAGTTTTAGCTAACTATGAAAATCTAGGATCAAATTTTCAGTTAGCTAATGAGGATTTAGAAATAAGAGGAGCAGGTAATTTACTTGGTGATGAGCAAAGTGGTCATGTGAAAGATATTGGAATAGAGCTTTACCAAAGTATGTTAAAAGAAGAGGTTGAAAGACAAAAAAATAATAATGCAGAAACTGAAGATGATTATGATGAATTTGAGTTCGATGCATTTTTTGAGTATTACATCCCAAAGAATTACATATCTGATGATATTTCCAGGTTGATTATTTATCGTAAATTTACTAATTCAAAGAATATTCAAGAGCTCAAGAATGTTTTAGATGAGATACATGATCGATATGGTAATTACCCAGTTGAAGTTACTAATTTATTTAATTTACTAACTATTAAAATTAAATCTCTTACCCTTGGTATTTCAAAAATAAATATAAAAAGAAATTTTATTGATATTACTTTTAAAAAAGCAAGTCAAAAAACACTAGATGATTTAATTCAAATGGCACAAGAAAATATTATCAAAATGCAAAGTTCTAGTTCTATTCAGATCAAAAATAATGACAGTAAGGACTTATTTTACACTATAAATCTTTTCTATAAAAAGTTAGGATTAAAATGATGGAAAACCAACAACTCCCTAAAACTAATGCAGA
>CABYGG010000001.1 GCA_902518505.1 uncultured Alphaproteobacteria bacterium | reverse complement strand
CCTTTCTCAAAAGAAATTTGAAAACGGTAAAATTCCCTCAAATTTATTTTGTAAAGAAGTTCTCTTCCATATTACTAATGAACAATAAAAATATAATTTTTGTCTATAACGCCAAAGGTGGTAAATGGAACTATATTCTTGATACAGTCCATAAATATGCCTCCCCCAGCACCTATGATTGCAATTTATGTAAAATTACTCACGACCTGAAAATGCGCGAGTCGTGGAAGAAATTTATAGAGAGCTCACCACATAATTTTAGTTTTTTACATTCAGAAGAATTGGAAGAATTTAATCTTCTAAATTACAAAGATGAACTGCCTATATGTCTTGAGGAAAAAGAAGGTAAATACAAATTATTGATAGATAAGAAACAAATGAATGAATTTAAAAATGAATTTGAATTAATCAATATTTTAGAAAAGATATTATAAACCGACTAAACCCAAATAAATTAATCGAAGCGAACCTATCACTACAAAAATATTAATAATGGTAAAAAAAGAATTATCTGAAAGTTTACTATTCATCCAGTGTCCCAAAATTACTCCTGTTATTGCAATTGGTGAAAAAATTAAATAACTATATAACTTCTCAAAGTTTAATATTTCCAAATAGAAATACGGGATTAATTTAAATAAATTTATTAAAGCAATAGAAAAAACTACGCCTGCAACAAACTGCACTTTTTTATTATAAATTGACATAAAATATATATTTAATGGCAATCCTCCAGAGTGGAGTACAAAACTAGTAAACCCCGCTAGTGCTCCCCAAAAAGATTTACTTCCATAAAAGGGTATTTTTTTTAAATTTCTGTTGTCTACGATTAAGTAATTAAGCAAAACATATAGTAAGGAAATTGATCCAATAAAAATACTTATCATTGATAAATTGATAAATTTAAACAAGATTGTTCCAATAATAACCCCCAATAAAGAATATGGTGCAATTGACCATAAAATTTTATATTCAAAATGTTTTCTATTTAAAAACAAAGCAATTACATCACATACAATTAACATTGGCATTAATATAGCTATTGCAGTTAAAGGACCATAAGTTATGGATAATAGGGTTACTGAAATTAAAGCCAATCCACCCCCGGAAAAACCTGATTTTGAAATTGCAAATAAAAGAATAGAAAAAGAAACTATTAAGTAATAACTAATATCTAACAATAATTTATCCTATATTTTAAAATCTCAATATAAATTAATATTAAGTTGGCACAAAATTTTTAATAGGTATTTTTTTTTGTTTTTTTGAACTCTTTGCGTAAACAATCTTTTTACATACGCAAATCATTAGTCCTCCCATATAAGGAAAAAATAATTTACCTATTTTTTCAATTGTTCGATGTGATTTGTAATTTAAATAATGACTCCATGGAGGAAAGTGCAAAAATGTTTTTCTATAATCAAGAACCAAAAAGTCTTGTATTAGTGATTTAAATTGCTTGTTTGAGTATGATCGACCAAACCCAAAAGGATTGTTATCATACCGAGTCCATATACCTGACCTTCTGGGAATAATTGATAAAAATAAACCGTTTGGCTTAAGTATTCTCCATATTTCTTCAATACTACTCTGGGGCTTATCAACGAACTCAAGTAAATGAGTAGATATTACCACATCAACTGAACTTGGATCCAAAGGTAAGAAATATTCATGTATTATTTGATGTTCGAAATCGTATTTCTCTTTAACATTACCATCTAAAAATTCTGGTTGCATAGAGGATATTTGTAAATTTTTATTTTGCTTACTAAGAAAAGAAAGGAAAGGGTTTGTATAACCATATCCACAAATAACACTATCGTTTACAGAATTTAAATGGGTGTTTAATTGATGACGTATGTTGCGTTTAACAATAGTGCCTAGTCTTGAATTATAAAAACTATAAATATCGGATGCGTTAATATCCATAGTTGTATTTTAACGAGATTTACATAACATTCTATTTCTTATGCAAAAACCTAATGTGTATTTGTTTCCTCAATTAGATGATAACTATGGATATCTAATTAAAAATCCTCATGAAACAAAAGGAGTGCTAGTTGATCCCTCAGATCTAGATATGTGTTTGAAGATACTTGAGCTAAATGATTGCAGTGCTTCACACATAATCATTACACATCATCACGATGATCACATTAATGCTGTTGATGAAATTAAATCAAGATTTAAATCTTTAGTAATAGGGTACAAAAATGACTCCAAAATACCAAAACCAGATAAAGAAGTTGAAGATCAGGAAATTTTTGAGATACATGGAAATGAATATAAAGTCATACATACTCCCGGGCATACGCTTCAACACATAAATTATTTTATGCTAAAACATAATATTTTATTTTCAGGGGATACTCTATTTAGCATTGGATGTGGAAGAATGTTTGAGGGAAATCCTGAAGTTTTTTGGAACAGTTTGTCTAAGTTAAAACAATTACCTGAAGATACAAAAGTATATTGTGGGCATGAATATACGATGGCTAATTTAAAATTTGCCCTAAACATAGACCCTGATAATGAAAAGCTTAATGAATATTATAAATGGGCCTCACACCAAGAAAAAGAGCATCGACCAACAATTCCAACAACTCTCTCAGACCAATTGCTATGTAATCCATTTTTGAGATGTGACACTGATCAATTTATGAAATTTTTTGACACGCAAGATGCAACAGAGGTATTTGCTAAAATGCGCTCTGCAAAGGATAATTTCTAGAAAATTATTTTAATCTTGGTGTTTTAATGAAATGTGCTAGTTTCAGAATACTTATGAAAGACACTTTTCAATTAGATAGCGATATTGCTGATGCCTTTCAAAAAAAGCAAATGGATAAAGTATGTTCTCTCTACTATGAAGCAGCAAATTACTTCGAAGATAAGGCTGATATTGAAGCAGCATGTTTTTTCTATACACAAGCCTTAGTCATGGCTTTAGAAGAAAATCATGAACTTAAGGAAAAGATTATTTACAAGCTTGAAAAATACGGCAGAAGTAAAGACGCGACTTTAAATTAACTAAAATCTGAATGGAAAAATCTACCATTCAACTTCCTGATACTTGGCTTGAACATTTAAAAGAGGAATTTAATCAAGATTATATGATTAAACTCAAAAGCAAACTTTTAGAATTAAAAAAAAATAAAATTATTTTTTATCCTTCAGGAAAACAAATTTTTAATGCATTTAATTTAACTCCTTTAGATAAGGTGAAGGTAGTGATATTAGGTCAAGATCCCTACCATGGACCTGGCCAAGCTCATGGGCTCAGTTTTTCTGTACCAGAAAATATAAAACCACCGCCCTCACTGTTGAATATTTATAAAGAACTTCAAGATGACTTAAAAAAAGAGGTGAATTACAACAATGGTAATTTAGATAAGTGGGCTAAGCAGGGAGTATTTCTTTTAAACACAACTCTTACAGTAGAAAAATCAAAACCCCTCTCACATCAAAAGTTTGGTTGGGATATTTTTACAGACAAAGTTATCTCAGTTATCAGTAATGAATTAGAAAATATTGTTTTCATATTATGGGGTTCGTTTGCTCAATCAAAGAAAGAGATAATTGATTCGAATAAACATCTTATTTTATCAGCACCGCACCCTTCCCCATTATCGGCTCACCGCGGTTTTTTTGGGAGTAAGCCTTTTTCTAAGACAAATACCTTTCTAAAATCAAAACAAATTGATATGGTTGAATGGTAATGAAGACTGATGTTGAAAATCTCGTAGGGTTTATTGAAAAAGCAGTTATTGCAATAATATTAGTAGCTACTATTACAGCCATTATGTTTGAGATAATGAGAATGATAGAAGTTCAGTATGTAGAGTTAGCTGATCTACTCCTCTTGTTTATTTATGTTGAGGTTATTGGAATGGTTCGAGTCTACTATGTTTCCAATCGTGTTAGAATGACATATCCCTTATTTATTGCTATTACCGCTTTATCTCGTCTTATTATACTTCAAGGTAAAGACTCAAACCCAGAGCTTCTTCTTTACGAAGCAGGAGCAATAGTCTTAGTTGCGATTGCAGTCATCATTCTTCGACTTAGGTATGTCCCAATACTTCGTCCTATTGAAGATGTTGATGAAATTAAACCTAGAAGCACAAAAAAGTAATAAAATTGAAAAAAATTGCAGTCATTGGAACTGGGCTTAGTGCGCTTTCTTTAGCATATCACTTGCCAGCACTTGATATTACATTTTTTGAGAAATCCTGGAGACCAGGTGGAAGAATAAGCACAAGAAAACATGAGCAATATGCTTTTGATCATGGTGCTCACTATTTGAAATTAGATCATGGTGTTATTGGCTTAAATGAATTTTTAAAAAAAATTGATGCTATTAAAATTTTAAAAAGTCAATTTTGTTCAAATATCTCACAAAATTCTCCAATTGAAGATAAAGATGTCATTGTTGGTAAAGATGGAAATGAATCAATTCCTATAAAGATACATAAATCACTGCACTACCCTACGCATTTTTCAAAACAAATAACCAACATTGAAAGCCATAATAATGAATATTTCTTAATATCAGCAGATGAGAAATTTGGACCTTATGATTATGTTTTTTGTAGCATGCCCTATGAACAATCAAAAAAATTGTTAGATCAATTTATAGATTATAGCGATATTCCTGAAATAGAGTTTGACTCCATTTGGACAGTCATGATTGCATTTAATAAAAGGTTGGGAGCTCCGTTTCAATTTGGATATCACTTAACACCTGAAATTAGTTTCTTAATGAATCAAAATTTTAAACACGAATTTTTTAATGAAGAGTGCTGGGTTGTAAATATGAGAGCTGATTGGACAAAAAAGTATTACAACATAGAAAATTATGTTTTAGAGGACTATGTGGTAAATCAAATGAAAAAGTCTTTTCGATCAAATGCTGATGCTGTTTTTAAGAAGTCACATAGATGGAGATACTCTTATACAAAGAAAAGTCTAAGAGATCAAAACTCTAAAAGATTCATTGAGTCCATAGATCAGCGTCTATATGCTTTTGGGGATTGGTGTGAGGGTCCAAGTATGCAAGATGCTTGGTTATCTGGTAAGAAATTAGCTCAGCATTTCAGTGAAATGAGACTTAAAAATTAAATAAAGATTGTGAATAATAAAATTTAGGAAGTTCCTCAATGCGTTTTATTATAAATTTTTTTCCATTTTAAATAGTCTTGGTCATTTAACATAAATCTCATCAAGTTTTTTACATCATTTTTATTAATATTATATTGAGAATTTATTATTTGGAATGGTATCTCGTCATTATGTGCCAAGAACTTAATATGATCTAATTCATAGGGCGTTAAATATTTCATTAAACTATAAACATCGGACATATAGAAAAACTATACAAAAAATACTATTTAAGTCTAGTTCGTGAAAATGTATTACCTAAAAATTAATAAAAGGTGATTTTTCTATATTCTATTTCAAAGCAGCAAAAAAACTGTCTGATTTATTGCAATCACCGTAATAAGTTTTTTTCAAATTTACACTATTAGGATAAAATATGTTTCTCTCATATCTAAGGATTTTTTTATATAGAATTAGGGTGTTAAAGGAGAAGTCAGTTTCAATTCTAAAATGATAACTTACGTCATCTTCTCCCATATACTCATATTGTAAATCTTGAAATCTCTCCTTTAATAAAAAGAGGTTTTGGTCAAATGAGTATTCAAATTCATTTATATCCTCATTTTTAAATTCAATAATTTGTACTTTTGAGTAATCAATAAGAGATGTTTCTTGACAAGCTAATTTTATACTCTGACCGAAAGATAAAGTTGGAATAAAAAATAATATAAAAAAAAACCTCATAATTTAATCCATTATGCTTGCTTTAAATCCATACTCTGAGATAGCTTTTTTTCGAAAAAAGCCCTCAATTTTTATCATCGTTACAAAATTGTTTGAACATTTAAGAAGAGCTTTAAAAGGTTTAGCGGATCCTTTACAACTTACATCTTTACCATTAGCATCATGTGTTTCACCACAGGCACATTCGTAATTAATAGAACCATATCCATTGAGTCTGAGTAAATGGGCAGCTTGTAAGGGGTTGTTTTTGAGTTTTTCTCTTACTTCCTCTTTGTTGGTTAATATTTCCATTAAGATGTTAATTTTATTTAATCCCCCCTCATTATCCACATAAAAAAAGTAGCTAAAAGTATGAGCGAAATAGTTAAATCTACCCAAAGAGTACCAGTGAACATATAATTTTAATTTTCACTTAGGATGGCGTTTTCTTCTCTCATCAAAATAGGTCGACCATCATGTGCGGTGTTTAAAGGTATAATTTTACCTTTATACCTGACACATAAAGTTGGGGCGTTTCTTACTTCTTCTCCCAAATTTACTTCTAAGTCCACAAGAATTAATTCTGCATCATCCAAAATTTTTAATATTTTCATTAATTATATCTCCGATACTACTTTTTAGTCTAATAGTAATGTTTGGATCTTAACAGACTGATAAAAGGTTTAGTGTCAGTTAAAAGTGAGGACTAATTTTCTGCGCAGATATCTTTAATAACTGGTGTATTTGTGCACTCAACACATTTTGTGATTTGAACTACACATCCATCAGCTAATTGAGATACCTCTACTTCTTTGTTACACTTAGAACAAATAGAAGAAACAGATAAGTCACACTTTGGACAAGATATTGTTTGTGCGTTTTCCATTGCCATGTAATACTACTAATATACCTTTTTAGATGAAGAATGGAATAGATTACGAAAAACAATTAATAATCAATAAATTCAGTATTTTTGCTTTATAAGTTTCTATTTTGATTGATCGAAATAAAAATGTACTTTTAATTTAAATGGATACAATTAAATCCCTTATAAAAAGTCATAAAATGATACCTCATCCTGAAGGCGGTCATTACGTCGAAGTATACAAAAATAAGGATGTTAGTCACATATACTATTTGTTAGAAAAAGGGCAATATTCACACTGGCATCGCATTAAAAAGAACGAAACAATACACTTTTATACTGGTAGTCCTTTGAAAATATATACATCGAAAAATGCCGAAGAATATGAAATAAATGAGATAGGGTCTAATAATAGATTTATTTACAGTGTTGAAAGTAATATATGGTTTTCATTAGAAACAACTGGATTATTTAGTTTAATTGGTTGCACTGTTGCTCCAGCTTTTGAATTTGAGGATTTAGAAATTGCTCCCAAAAATTGGAAACCTAGTAAATTCAAGGGTTATCTCTGACAAAATTCAATATTTACAAGTAAATGTAAGTATTTTTTTAATTTATAGATTACACACATAAATTATAAAATTGAGTGTAATAAAATAGTTAATAATCACAGAAAAATCTTTAAAATGGGAACCAAGGATTTAAAAAAATTAATCATGATTTTTTTAAAATTTAACTTAAATTTTAAATTTTTTCTAATTTTTTGATTTTATTGAAAAATTGTTGATTTTATTGATTATTTTTCTATTTTTTTCATAAATTACACATAAATTATATAATAGTTTGTGTATAAATTGAAAATAATATAAGTTCAAAAGAAGTGCAAGATATAAAAATCAAACCGTGGGAAGAATTAAAACAAATTCATAAGGAAAAATTTAAAAATGAGTCAGATTACTTATCTTTTTTCCGGGATGTAGTTTTACATGACACCTCAACAAGAGAAAAGTACACCTCTCAAACTAAAGATAGGGTAATTGAGGGAGTAACTTGGGCTAAAGAATTCTCAAAGTTTCATCAAAGATATAAAGACGGCTATTCTTACAAGTTTTCTGAAAATAATACAATTTTGAATATTGGGCACCAAACTACATATTTAATTAAACCACAATTTGCAGCTTATCATGCGGTAAGAAAAATAATGAGAAATTGGTTAATAAAGAGACTCAAAGATGAGTATGTCAAAAAAAAGCCAGTGATCTACAATCCTCCAAAAAGTCTCAATCAAGGCGAAAGTAACTTTATTACAAGGCGGACAAAAGTTGCTTATTTAGTATATATGGGTGACTTAGCTGTTAGAGATAATTTACTTTACTCTATTAGAGATAATAAAACTCTAGTGCCCAAACCAGCTTCGCTATCTTGGTGTGTGTCACAATTTGATGATAAATATATATCTGATGGTATACTAACCTACCCTAAAAATTTAGGCCCCTTGAATGAAAACTTATTGTCAGAATCATTGTCTTTTTAAATGTCAGAAGTAATTAAAGTATTATTATCATCATACGGCTTTGCAATTTTACTATGGGCAGCTTTTATCTATACTCAAAAAAGATTTGGTAAATTAACAAAAAATGTTAGTTCCAAAAGAATATATATTAAATATTTTATTATAATCGTTTTAGGGTACGGGACTTTCTCGCTAGTGTTAATCAGTGTTTATAGCGATTGGTTTAAATAATCATAGTTTATGAATAGTGATGATATTGAAACTCAGGATTACATATTTATGAAGTGTATCCAGGAAAAAATATGTAAAAGACATGTCACATTAAAAACAACAGGTAAACAGATAAAAGATGAGTCTTTAATTTCGAAAAATGTGATTAATGCTTTTGACTTGGATGAAATTTCATTTTTGACAGGACTAAATTTCAATATTGTGAGTGATACAGGGGCAAAACTTATAAGAATGAATCTAGCAAATAAAATTATGTGGGAAGATGATCAAAATAATGAAAAGCGATATCTTTGGTATTTGTCTGAGAACGGTGAAAAATATTTAGAGAGAAATTCATACAAGAGCACATGAACATAGAATTAGTGATAAATACATTTTGGTTTTTTTCGATTTTTACAGCAGCTATTTACATCATTAAAAAGAGGTATGTTGGTAAAAAGGAATATTCTATTATAGATAAAGCTTTTAAATTGGGCTTATCTGTATCAATTTTTTTAATTTTTTTAAGCTTGTATTTCTTACTTACACAATCTTAGTTTCCACCCTCAAGTAAAATAAATTTTTGTGTATCCAGATCAACTCCGGCTTCTGTTCTAAGTTTTATCATTTCAGGAAGTTTTAACATTTCTTGCATTTTATCCATCGACTCTACTTCTATAACCGTATAAATTTCTTCATTGTTATCTTTTGGATGTCCATAGGCTAATACATTAAGACCATATTCCTGTCTCAGTTTTTCATTTTCTTCAAACATTTGTTTCCAATGTTCATAACCTCTAGTTATTTTTGCATTTGTAATAATTTTCATAGTTATCCTTTCTATCAATTATCATAACATTTTCTTTGTTAAAAACGTCGGTAATTTTATTTGTGATATATTCCGAATACTCTATTATGCTTATTCTACGCATAATTGGGGCCATAGCTCAGCTGGGAGAGCGCTACGCTGGCAGCGTAGAGGTCAGGGGTTCGATCCCCCTTGGCTCCACCAAATTACTTTTATCATCATAATTTCCCTGAAAAATGTTGAAAGGCATAGCTAATTTGGGTGTTGTAATTTTTTGATCTAGAGTGAACTTTATACCATCAGGAAATAACAATTTATTTATATTTCTCCTAGATTTTGGATTTAAATTTGACCAATGCCCTGATAAATCTTCAAATAGTTTGATAATATCTGGTAACATTTGATCAAATGATGTGTCATTTTTTAAATGATCTAAATCTTCCTTTAATTTAATTATTTCTTTTTTCTTGCTTGTTATAGATGAAGCGATCTCTTCCTGAATATAAATAAATTTATCCTGAGATAATTTTTCTATTAATGACTCAATGTTAGCTTGTAATTCATTAATTTTTTTATTTATTTTAATTTTTTCATATTTAGAAATTTGATTAATTTCTTGCAATACTAATTTAGTAACCTCATTAATTGTATCAATGAAATCCTTGTCTAAAGAAATAGATTTTAAATAATTTAAATAAATTCCTTCAACTTGATCTTTATTAATATTTATTTTTTTTAGAATGAAGATACATGATTTTTTATTAACTGCTCTGATGCAACTGTATAAGTTCCGTCTCCGCTATTAACATAAACAAACCCATCTGTGGGTTGCATAAAGCCACCATCACAAATAAAGTCTAGGAAATTATCATTATTGAAATCTACGGTATGAATATTGAAACAATAATTTTGATTACCATGTGTTGCTTCATGGGTAGGCCAATTATCAAGAGAAAATTGCTTTTTTGGTGTATCACCAATAATTTGTTGACCTAAACTAAAGTTACCCTTTCCATCATTCAAAAATACTTGAAAGTAACCGCCAACATAAAGAAATCCAATGGTGTTGCCAATAATATCTAAGTCACCGTCGTTATCTACATCCGCTACCGTAGCAGTTGGCATTTCACACAATGGGATATCCTGACCGTTATGCATCACATGTTTGCCAAATTCAATAAACTTTTTACCTTGCTTGTTTTTGAACTTACCAGAACCGTTACCAAATATTAGCATACTTTGATTTCGAGTTTTTGTAGCTTGTTTTGTTTCACGCACCCCTGTAAAACTGTGTACTTTAAGACAATCATAGTCTGGACTTACTACAAGTAAATCCGCATGACCGTCACCATTAAAGTCACCAATTTTAACATTGTTACCCCACTGCTCACCACATTGTTTACTGGTTAATTTACCTTTGCCATCATTGTACATACAAATAATGTACCCATTATCACCTTTCCACGAAACGCTTGTATGAACTACATCAATATCTCCGTCACCATCAATATCTCCAATATCTGACCTGTGTGAAAACTCTACGTATCTACCTGTTTTTTTGTCAACAAACAAACCTTTAATCATTTCACGACTACTTTCTTTATAAGTGCCGTCTGATTGTGAAAGATAGTATGAATGGTACCCCCCAAAAAAACCGTCTCCTTCTGTTTTTCTATCTGTATGTGTTGCTGAGCTAATGTATACATCATCAATACCATCTCCATTAAAATCGGCAACCGAAGGTCTTTGAGACTCTAACTGATGGTCAGCTACTCCTGCCATTTCAGGGTCTTCAACAAACAAATGGGTTATATCTTCGCCACTACTTCTGTAATAGTCATTAGCCCATCCTGTTTTTTTATGACCTGCAAATACTTTGAAATTTCTCTTAGATGACGTTTTGTACTTATAAATGTTTACGGAGTCAACGCTATCAATTTGCTGTTCAGAGTGTCTTAATGCAGTAATGATAAAATCTTGAATACCATCATTATTAAAATCTCCTAGAGCATAAAAATTTGTCATGAAAGACTCTAATTATGCTCTCCATTCGTGTTTGTCAGCAGCTCCTTGGGGATTCTTAGTAACAATAGATTTTAATGGTAAGACATATTTTCCTTTAATTTTGAATTCGGGAGAGTAATGGGTACCGTTATCATTTACTCTTTTAATAACTATTTCTCCTTGTGATGGTTTATTAGAATTTTCATTTTCTATAATTTCAAATGTTTTATCTTCATCAACCTGTTTTCCATCTTTGAATGTTAAACCCCAACTCAAACTAGGGATTAATAACAATAGAGCGAGCTTTACCAATCTGAAACCTCCATAAAATAAGGGTTTATAACTTGATTATCTTTGTCACCTAAAGAGTCACACGAGTATCCTAAGTTATTTAACAATTCAGAAAAATTTTTGTCTGTGCATTTTTTTGCTCTAGCAATTCCATCATACCATGCAGTAATTTTACCGTTAAAACTTTTTGGAGCATTGTTATGATATATGCCATATCTAAATGAGGGACCATAGGTTTTGCCTTTGTAAGAGTATTGGTTAGTTATAAAACCTTCTTCGGCATATTTTAAATCACCATTTATATAAAATTTTAAAAATCCTTCATTTCCCCAGTTAGCATGAACAACAATATCGTGCCATTGATTAAATAAAATATTTTCTGGTATAAGTAATGCAGTCTCATGAGTCTCTACAACGGTCTCTTTAGTACAGTGTGTTCTAGAAATTGCTAATCCTTTATTTCTTTTTTTATATTGAAGGATAAAAACATTTTCAGAACCATTTTCTCTGCAGTGTGAAAAAACTTTATTTTCATGTGCTAATTTCATTTGACCAAATTGTATTAAGTGATTATTAACTTCCTCGTCAACCTTCTGGTCATCTTCATTAAGGGCTAAGTCTAGTTCCTCTAAAAGACTTTTAGTTTTATTGATTGTGCCTGTATTATACGTAAGTTCTGAGTCATCAATATAAAATGACCAAGCATACCAATTCTCTCCTGTCTCTTTTGTATTAATATAAGCTTCAGTTCTGCCAAAAGACCCTTTGTACTCTCCTCTTCCACAATCAAAACCTTTACAATCTAAAGCTCTAAATTCAAATCTATGCGAAGATTGGCCAAATCTAGTAAATTCAGTATCAACAGATTGGCTCCATTCTTTACCTGCATCTAATCCATGCTTTTCAATTGTTGGCCAGCCAATACCTTGATAACTACCCTCTTGTTTTCCATTCTTAAAAGTTAATCCCCAACTCAAACTAGGGATTAATAACAATAGGGCTAAGATAGTTTTCATAAATTTAATCAAAATTAATTTTATTTAGAAGTATAGGATTTCCTCCATAAACGGCATTTCCCCATGTATGATTATACATATCTTTCCTCACATCGTAGGTAACATAATATAATGAATCTAACTTTCCATTTTCATTATAATCCTCATAGATATATTTGTTTCCATCTGATTTTTTTTCATCCCAAATTATTTGAAGCTTTTGAATATTTGAAAAATCAATTTCTTGTGCATTATTTACATTATTTTCAAAGAGAGAAACAAAGCCAAATAATGATGTTTGAAAAAAATCAATTTGCTCATACTCATAAACAAATTTCTGACCTTTAGTCGGGCATGTATCTATCGCATATGGATCTTTAACTGAAGCTAAATATTTTTTTGGATAAATTAGGAATTTATTGAATGTTGCATTTATAATATCTTTAATAGTAAAACCATTGCCAAGCTCCTCGTTGTAGTAATCGTAATCCTGCGCTTGTAAGTTCTGTAAAACACCAAAAAGGGCACTAAATGTAAATATATGGTAATGAGAGCTACAATGTCCTCGACGTAGCTCATTTTCTAGTAAACCATCTTTGCGAATATTCATTTTCAAAACTTTAAAAAAAGCTTTAACATTATGGTTAAACTTTTTTTCATCATCTAACATAATAGCCATTGTTATCAATGCATTGCGGACACTATAAGCATGATTTGCAAAACAAGATCCCGCTTTCCACTCAAGACAATTATCATCAACAATCAATTGATTGTACAAGCTATCAATCCATTTGTGCATTTGTAGCTGTTGCTCATTAGTTGCTATATCGCGTACATAACTCCATGCCATTAAAATAGGAGGTATATGTCGTGCAAACCAAAAAGGTCCACTATGATCCATTACCCATTCAGGAGTAATAGAATAAAATTTTTCTAATTTTGAGATTTCAATGATGAAACTTAATAATTCTTTTTTATCTTTTTCAATACCAGATAACATTGTTTTACAACTTGCTAGAGAAAATTCTAACATTGCTGCTGAAAATTCATCCATGGTATCCCAATCTGTAAATGTTTTGTTAAATGATTGCTTTAATGACTCGCGAAATTCATTGTTGTTAAAAGTAACGAAATCATTATTAAAACCATCTTCATCATGCTTACAAATAAATGCACTATTAGAAGATTTATAAAAATCAATGTTGCTTTGTAATTGATCCAAAGGTAAGAAAACTTGAAATGGATTATTTATCTTCCATTCAATATTTGTATCGTAATCTTTTAAGTTATTTTGATCGCTATCAACTTGTTTCCCATCCTTGAAAGTAAGTCCCCAACTCAAACTAGGGATTAATAACAATAGGGCTAAGAGGGTTTTCATATTCTAATATTAAGAAAATCAGAACATCTCTGCAAACTTTTTATCTAATATCTCTAAAGCAAGGAGAACTAAATTTCTCATCTTCTGCTGCGTGGTGTCTCTGAGCTGACCCAATAGGTCGTTAACCAGCGCAATAAACGCTGGTTGTTTTTTCCATCTTGATATCGTTTCTTCAGTTACACTTAATTGTTTTGCTATTTCTTTTCCTGATCTCCCTTGAGCTACTAACTGAACTGCTAGAAGTTGATTTTCATTGAGGTTTTTTGACATCTTTATATCTGGGTATCCATGTGGTGTTAATAATCAACTATCCCTGTGTCATATAGGTCCTGATCCTGTTGGTTTTTATTAATATATTGAGCATTTTGTAAATGATCTTTATATTTTAATAACAGTAAGTACTGGGTGTTCCAATTCTTGGATATTTGGTCCACCAAGGTAAGATTAAAAAATGGAACAAAACTTAGATAAACTTTTTTCAATTAATTTTTTAGGAACGTGGCTTATTACTCTAGCCGTAATAGCACTAGTAATATTTGCTAGCTATAAAATATTTAATATTCTGTTTAAATCAGAGATATACTTTAAAAAATCAGCAATTAGCTATTTTTTAATTTTTATTTTTATTTTCGGCTTCTTAATATACTTCTATAGCTAATTATCTAACAAAAATTATTTTATCTTTTGATATGCAAAATAGTCAGGTCAATTAGTCTATAAAATATTTAATTTAATTGTTAATAGAGTGTACTCTTGACTAAGAACTAAATTATTTAGCTCACAACTAAGGAGGTTAATAAATGAGTATAGCAAGAGTAACAACAGTAAAAATGGACTCAAAGGAGGCAGCTGACGAACAAACACAAGGGTACGTACAAAGTGCACCCACAGAATTCCCACAAGCAAGTCAGTTAATTGGCATTAGAATCGATGATGTTACATTAATGGCAGTTACAATTTATCCTGATGCTGAAACTATGAAAGCAGCAGATGCTGCACGGGAAAAAAGATTAAATACTAATATAGAAAATAGGGTCTCAGTCGAGACAGTAGTTGGCGAGGTTACATTAGATCATCATAATCACTAATGATGAATGTGATCAGACAAATATAAAAGCCTTTAGACAGATCTAAAGGCTTTATGGTTTTTAGACACCCCATCTCATAGCTGCTGTGTGAACAGATGAGTCCCAGTGCTTTAAAAGCTCTTCGTCAAGTTTCGTAAGAGTAATTGAAGCACCCTGCATTTCAAGAGAAGTGCAATAATTTCCAACAAGAGACCTAGATATCTTTATATTTTTTTTGTCTAACATATTTTTAGCATTGTCATAAATTAGGTATAGCTCTGTTAAAGGAGTACCTCCCATACCATTGACGAATAAAAGAATTTCTTCGTTTGTCTCAGGCTTTAAATCCTCATTAATTGCCTCTAATAACTCGTTTGTAATCTCTTGTGCAGATTTCATTTTATCTCTTCTTCTTCCAGGTTCACCATGAATTCCAACACCGAATTCCATTTCATCATCACCTATATCAAAATTTGGTTTTCCTGCAGCAGGGACAGTGCAACTTGAAAATGCAACTCCCATAGAACCTGAATTTTTATTTACCTTATCTCCTAAGGCTTTACATTCTTGTAAGCTACCTCCGTGCTCAGCTAAAGAACCAACTATTTTTTCAACAACAACAGTAGCGGCAACACCTCTTCTACCAGTTGTAAATGAAGAGTCCTCTACAGCAACATCGTCATTTGTCAATACAGACTCATTTGGACCTTGCATCATCTCAGCTGCCATTTGGAAATTCATTACATCTCCAGAATAGTTTTTAACGATAAATAAAACTCCAGCTCCGCTATCTACTTTTTCAGCAGCAGCCAACATTTGATCTGGTGTAGGAGATGAAAAAACAAATCCAGGGCAGGCTGCATCCAGCATACCGTAGCCGACTAAGCCACCATGCATGGGTTCGTGTCCACTCCCCCCTCCACTGATCAGAGCTACTTTTCCCTCTTTTGTGGGAGTGGCTCTAGTAATGAAGTTGGGGTCGTAGTGGCAGTTAACAATATCTTGATGCGCAGCACCAAAACCTTGCAGACTCTCCTTTAGAAAATCATCCGCTGAATTCATAAATTTTTTCATAGTATCCTCCTAACTATTTAACACTGACTCACAGACAGTTTTTATCATTAATTGTGAAGACCTGGCTCCAGGATCGATATGACCTTTCGCTCGCTCTCCTAAAAAAGAAGCTCTCCCTTTTGTAGCTAAAAGATCTTTTGTTGAAAACATCCCTTTTTCCGCCACTTCTATAGCTTCTTGAAGTATCTCTTTAACATCTTTGTTATCCTCGACACCTTTTTTAAGGCAGTTAGATACAGGTATGAGAACATCCATCATTGTTTTTTCACCTACATCTGCTTTACCTCTTTGTTTTACAGCTTCAACGCCATCTGCAAAAATTTCGATTGCCTTTTTATAATCAACACCATTATCTATATCCTTACCTTTGGCCATAGTCATAAACAATGTGCCAAACAGGGCTCCTGATGAGCCACCAATACCAGAAAGAACTTTCATTGCTATTTGGTTTAGAGCTTTAGATATTGGCAAATCTTTAATTACAGCTTCTAATTCTATAACAAGCTTGATCCCTCTTTGGACATTAAAAATATGATCCCCATCTCCTATTTCTTGGTCCAATTTTTCTATTTCACTTGCATTTGCATCAATTACAGCTTGAATTTCTTTTGCTCTATGGATTAAAAAATTAACACTCATTGCACGCTAATTCCTTTTTCGTCAAAAAACAAAATTTTATTTTGATCTATCGCGAAATTTACTTTGTCCCCTTTTTGTCCTTGGAATGCTCCTTGATATAAGGATAAAATTTCTGCTCCATTAAAATCTAACTCTACAACAGTTTCTGCACCGAGAGACTCAACAGTTTTAATTGAGCCTGAAAGTTCACCTTCTCCTATCTTAATGTGCTCAGGTCTTAAACCAAGTTGACTTGCTTTATCTGGTGATGAAGCATTTAAAGTAGTTCTGTTGAGAATATTAATTTTTGGTGAGCCTAATCTATTTGCTACATAAATAGATTTTGGATTATTGTATATATCTTCTGGCTTATCAATCTGGGCGATCTTACCATTTTCTAATACTCCGATGCGATCTGCCATAGTTGTGGCTTCAGCTTGATCATGTGTGACATAGAGAATTGTGGAGCCTAAATTTAATTGGATTTTTTTCAGTTCGACTCTCAAACTTTCCCTTAATTTTGCATCAAGAGATGAAAGGGGTTCGTCCATTAAATATATACTTGGGTCTCTGACTAGAGCACGACCTATCGCAACTCTTTGCATTTCTCCGCCGGATAATTCAGTGGCTTTGTTGTCTAATTTAGCAGAAATCTTCAACATTTCCGCTATTTTTGTGACTTTTTCTCTAATCTTATCTTCTGGGATTTTTCTAAGAGGGGATCGAAGAGGAAAAGCTAAATTGTCGTAAACCTTATAATGAGGGTATAAAGAGTATTGTTGAAATACAAATGCTGTGTCTCTTGCTGCAGGTTGTGCTTGTGAGAAATCCTCATCATCAAAAAGGATCTTTCCTTTATCAATTTTTTCTAAACCTGCTATTGATCTTAATGTTGTTGTTTTACCTGCACCGGTTGGCCCCAATAATACAAAAAACTCTCCATCGTTTACTGTAAAACTAATATCTTCTAAAGCCTTAATAGTTTTATCATATATTTTTGTAATATTTTGTAGTTCTACTTTAGACATTAATTCATAAACTCACTTTGAAGTGCCTTATCATTTGAACCATCAAAAATTATTTGATTATTATTAAGAGTATCAAATTGAATTTGCTCATTAATATTAACTTGTGTGTCGCTATCAACTCGAATTTTTATATTTCCTAGTTGAGTTTCAATTGTAAGAATTTTTCTTGAACCTAAATATTCAACACCAAAGACATTGCCTTTTACACCATTTTCTGAAACTAATTTTAAATTTTCCGGTCTTACACCTAAAAAATTTTCATTGGAATCTGTTCCTTCTTTTTGTTCAGGAATATTTAATGATGAGTCTAATAATTTAATACTTGATTGACTAGGAGAAATTTTTTCATTTATTGGTATGAAGTTCATTCCTGGTGATCCAATAAAATTGGCAACAAACTTTGTTTTAGGTTTATTATAAATAACTTTTGGTGAGTCTGCCTGCAACACCACTCCCTCATTCATTACTGCTATTCGATCAGCCATCGACATTGCCTCTTGTTGATCGTGTGTTACATAAACTGTAGTTGCATCAATATCATCGTGAAGTTTTCTTAATTCCAAACACATCAATTCTCTAAATTCTGCATCAAGTGTACCCAAAGGTTCATCCATTAAAAATGCTTTAGGTCTTCTAACTAGGGCTCTTCCGAGTGCAACACGTTGACGATCACCTCCTGCTAAAGAGGATACTTTTGATTTTAATAAGTGATCAATTCTGAGAAGCTTTGCGGCTTCCAGAACTTTAGCATCTATTTCGCTTCGTGAGAGCTTTTGCATTTTTAGTGGGAAAGCCAGATTATTTCTTACATTCATGTGTGGATAGAGTGCAAAAAGCTGAAAAACAAAGGCTATATCTCGCTGAGAGGCCCTTAGATAGCCCACATCTTCCTTATCCAAATATATATTTCCAGAAGTTGGCAGCTCTAAACCAGCAATCATTCTCAAAGTGGTAGTTTTTCCACAACCTGAAGGACCGAGTAAAACAAAGAATTCTTTATTTTCAATAATAAGGTTGGAGTTTTTCACTGCTACGAAATCTCCAAAAGATTTATGTAAATTTTTAATTTCTATTTCTGCCATGGCTAATCCGGGAAATGACTTGTGATCACAAATCCGATAGTTCCCACCAAAATAACAATAAAGGAATATGTATACATCCACATAGCAAAAGGCTGCATCAACATAAATACACCCAATAAAATTAAAACAGTTGATGCATTTTCCCAAATGGATCTTCTAAAAATTCTTCTCAATAAACTTTTTTTCTCAGCCATTATTTTCTCACCGCTCCAAATGTTATTCCCCTTAGAAGATGCTTTCTCAATACAACTGTAAATATCATCACTGGGATTAAAAATAATGTTGTCCCTGCTCCAATAGCAGGCCAATCAAGACCACCCTCTCCTATAATTGTTGGGATAAATGGTGGTGCAGTTTGCGCATTAAATTGTGTTAGTAAAACAGCAAATGCATATTCATTCCACGAAAATATCATGCAGAAAATTGCTGTTGCTGCAATACCTGTAGTTGCTTGCGGAAGGACTACTTTAAAAAATGCTTGCATTCTAGAGTAACCATCTATCATCGCAGCCTCCTCATACTCTCTCGGTATCTCGTCCATAAAGCCTTTTAACAGCCAAACTGACAAACTTAAATTTACAACAGTGTACAGAATAATCATGCCAACATGAGTATCACCGAGACCAAGTTTTCTGTACATAATAAATATAGGTACTGCCACTGCTATTGGTGGGAACATTCTCGTAGATAAAATAAAAAATAATAAATCATCTTTCAGTGGGACTTTAAATCTAGAAAGAGCGTAGGCAGCTAAGGAGCCTAAAAATACCGAAAAGAACGTTGCACCAAATCCAATTATTAAAGAATTGGAATACCTCGGTAAAAATTTTGATGGTCCTGTTATGACCATTTCTCTACTGCGAACTAACTCCTCATACCATGTATCTGGTGGTGGAAGAGAGTCCAAATAATCCTTTGGTTGTCTTGATCGATTTGTAAATAAATTCACATAGCCCTCTAAAGATGGTTCAAAAAAGACCTCTGGAGGATAAGAGATGGCACTATCAACACTTTTAAAGCTTGTAGCAACCATCCATGTGATCGGTATAAGTGTTACAATCATGTAAACGATGATGATAGTAGCAGCTAATTTTCTTGAGAATCCTGTTGCCTCTAGTGGTGATCTTGAAGTGTCCATTATCGCTCTTTAATTTTGTTCATAACTTTTACATACACATTTCCAAAGCCGAATATGGTGACAAATAATATTACAGCAAAAGCAGAACTGTAACCTGTTTTCCATTTTTCAAATGCTTCACGTTTTAAATTGATTGATGCTAGTTCAGTCGCCGATCCTGGACCCCCTGAAGTAAGCTCAGCGACCAGATCAAACATTTTGAAATTCTCGATCCCTCTAAATAATAATGCAAGAAGTAGAAAAGGAAGGACAGATGGCAATGTTATATGGATAAATTGCTGCCACTTACTAGCTCGGTCAACTTCTGCAGCCTCGTACAAATAATTTGGGATTGATCTTAATCCTGCCAGACAAATTAACATGGTAAAAGGTGTCCACATCCATGTATCGACAATCACAATTGACCAAGGGGCTAAAGTGCTTGAACCAATCATATCAAAAATACCAAAGTCATAGAAAAAATTAACTACGTAATTAAATAAACCTACTTGAGGATTATATAAGTAAGTCCAAAATACACCTACGACTGCGGGGGAAAGCATCATTGGTAAAACTATTAAAGTAGTGAGTAGTTCATTGCCTTTAAATTTTTTATTTAAAAGAAGAGCAAGACCCAATCCAATTAATGCTTGTAAGACTAATGTCCAACAAACGAAGTGGGCAGTTATCTGCATCTTTTCCCATATCTCTTCTTTTCCTAAAATCTTTTTATAGTTTTTTAAACCCACAAATTTTACTTCTCTACCTATTTTATTGGCATAAAAGTTGGTGAATGACATCCTTATGGCATAGATGAGAGGATAAATATTTATAGCAAGTAATAGAATTAAAGTTGGTGCTATGAAAATCCAGGCTATTGCTTTATCAGATAAGCCTTTGAACTTTTTAACAGCACTTTTCATATATGTTTTAGATTGAAGGGCGGGATTAATCCCACCCTTTATATTAATTTAGTGATTAAATTTTACCGTCGTCTTCGAAGACTTCAGTCCAATCATCAATGATTTTGTCTAATGCGTCTTTTGCAGAACCTTTTCCATTCACAACGTAGTCATGAATTCTCTCCTGCATTGGAAGCATTAATTCAACAAATGTAGGCTCTTGCCAAAAGTCTTTGACGATGCCCATTGAGTCAAGGAAGCCTTGTGCGTAAACAGCTGAGTCGACGAAATCAGGTGATCCAAGAACATCCATATGACATGAATATCCTCCTAAATCCCACCATTTTTGTTGAATATCTGGCTTTGCAAACCACTTCATGTATTCAAGAGCCAAGTCTTGTTTATCAGAGTAACTCACAACTGAGATACCTTGACCACCAAGAGTAGCTGCACATACGTTTTGACATGGGTTAGCAAAGAAACCAGAAACTCTTCCGTCACTGTCTTCTTTAGAAACGCCAGGCCAGAAAGCATACCAGTTCATTTGAAATGCAACCTGTCCTGATTTATATGCATCAAGATTTGCGACCATATAAGCATCTGAATGCCCTGGAGGTGCACAGTCTTCATACATTTTTCTATAAAATTCAACAGCCTCTACAGAAGCATCTGAGTTGAAGTAACCATCCATCTCGTATGGGTTATCAGGATTTTCGTACTGCATACCCCATGCATACATGGCTGCTGTTACACCCATGGTGATACCTTCAGATCCACGCTCTGTATTGATGGCTGCACCATATCTTACTTGTCCATCAATTTCTCTTCCTTGGAAGAAAGTACACATGTCATATAACTCATCCCAAGTTTTTGGAACACCTAGATCATATCCATGCTTACTTTTAAATTCAGCTTGAAGCTCTGGTCTATCAAACCAGTCTTTTCGATAAGCCCATGCTAAAGCATCACCCATTGCTGGGAGAGCGTAATAGTTAGGTGATCCTTTTGGCCATGTTGAATATGCGTAAACAGTTGCTGGGTTAAAATCATCCATTGAAATTCCGTTAGCATCAAAGAAATCATTTAGCTTAACATAGTGACCATATTCAGCACCTTGTCCAATCCACTGTGAGTCACCAATTAACAAGTCAAAAGTTTTACCTTGGTTATTTAACTCGTTAAGCATTCTCTCAGCAAAATTTGGCCATGGCACAAATTCGAAGTTCATTTCAACACCTGTTTCAGCTGTAAATTCTTTACTTAGTTCTTGTAATGCGTTAGCAGGATCCCAAGCGGCCCAGCCCAAAGTCAAAGACTCAGATTTAGCATTCAAAGAAAAAAGTAAGGCAAAAACAGGAACTAGAAATACAGATAGTATTTTTTTCATGTTATTATTCCTCCTCTTTAATAACAAAACTGGCTGATTATACAGTCTTTTTACATATTTATAAATGCAGATTATTCATATTTTTAAAAACATTTTAAATAGCAGTTAACTGTAATATTATAGTTTGTCGCAGGAGGGGGGTTAAGCGATGTCTATAAAAGGTCCAGCTATATTTTTAGCTCAATTTGCAGGTGATGATGCTCCGTTTAACAATTTAGAGAATATCTCAAAATGGGCTAGTGATTTGGGATACTTAGGTGTTCAGATACCTAGTTGGGATGAGAGGTTAATTAATTTAAAACAAGCATCTGAAAGCAAAGATTACTGTGACGAAATAAAAGGGACTCTTAAAAGTTTTAATTTAAATATAACTGAGCTTTCGACACATCTCCAAGGTCAACTTGTAGCTGTTCATCCTGCATATGACTCTGTATTTGATGGTTTTGCAGCCTCAGAGGTAAGAGGAAATCCATCTGCAAGGCAGCAATGGGCAGTTGATCAATTAATGATGGCCGCTAAGGCTTCGAAAAATTTTGGATTGACTGAACATGTCACTTTTTCAGGAGCATTGGCTTGGCCATATGTTTATCCATGGCCTCAAAGACCAGAAGGGTTAGTTGAAACTGCATTTGATGAACTGGCTAAAAGGTGGAAACCTATTCTTAATGAATTTGATGAGTGTGGGGTGAATTTATGTTATGAAATTCATCCAGGCGAGGATCTTTTTGATGGAATAACTTTTGAAATGTTTCTAGATAAAGTAGGGAATCATGAGCGCTGCAACATGTTATATGATCCTAGCCACTTTGTTTTGCAGCATTTAGATTATTTGCAGCATATTGATATTTATCACGAGAAAATAAAAATGTTTCATGTGAAAGACGCAGAACTCAATCCCACTGGTAAACAAGGGGTCTATAGTGGATTTCAATCTTGGAAGAACAGAGCAGGTCGATTTAGATCTTTAGGAGATGGGCAAGTCGATTTCAAGTCAATTTTCTCCAAACTTACTACTTACGGCTTTGATGGATGGGCTGTTTTAGAATGGGAATGTGCTTTGAAACATCCTGAAGACGGAGCTAAAGAGGGTTCTGTATTTATTAAAGATCATTTAATTAGAGTTACCGAGAATGCTTTCGATGATTTTGCCGATGCTGGTACTGATCAAGATGCAAACAAAAAAATGCTTGGAATTGAATGATAATATGACCAAAAAATTAAAATTAGGAATGGTTGGTGGTGGCTCAGGAGCATTTATTGGAGAAGTTCACCGTATAGCATCTAGAATTGATGACCGCTTTGAACTGGTCGCTGGTGCCTTTTCATCTAATCCTGAAAAAGCTCAAGCCTCTGGCAGAGATATTGGAATAGCAGATGAAAGGAATTATAAAGACTACCTTGAAATGGTCGAAAAAGAATTGATCAGAGAGGATAAAATAGATGCTGTAGCCATAGTGACACCAAATCATATGCACCATCCGATCGCTAAAGCTTTCATGGAGAAAGGTTTTAACATAATTTGTGACAAACCCCTTGCCATGAATGTTAATCAATGTGAGGAACTAATAAAATGTAAAAAAGACAATAACGTTCTTTTTGCTTTAACTCATAACTACACTGGTTATCCCATGATTAGGAATGCCAGAGCTCTTTGTAAGAGAGGTGACTTAGGTGAAATAAGAGTAATTCAAGCAGAGTATGCTCAAGATTGGCTGACCGAAGATTTAGAAAATAGAATTAATGATGGGGGAAACAAACAGGCCTCTTGGAGAACTGATCCTAATCAATCAGGTGCTGGTGGATGTATTGGTGACATTGGAACTCATGCTTACAATCTGATTAGGTTTATAACTGATCTCAATACTGAGGAGATATCTGCAGAGTTAACATCTTTTGTGCCTGGGAGAAAATTAGATGATAATGCTCAAATATCGATACGATTTAAAGGAGGAGCAAAAGGTACTATTTGGTCTTCTCAAGTAGCCCCAGGAAATGAAAATCATTTACAAATAAGAATTTATGGTAATAAGGCCGGACTAGAATGGTGTCAAGAAGATCCAAATTACCTTTACTTTACAAAATTTGGAGAACCCAAACAAAAAATTACAAGGGGTGGATCAGGTGCTATGAGCGATGCAGGAGATGTTACTAGAATTCCTGCTGGACACCCCGAGGGATATTTAGAGGGCTTCGCAAATATCTATACAGATGTAGCTAATGCGCTAATTGATCAGAAAAATGGCAAATTTAATGAGGAAAATCACCATTTTCCAAGTGTAGAAGATGGACTTGAAGGTATTAAATTTATCGAAAGGTCAATCGCCTCTAGCTCATCAAATTCAAGCTGGGTAAGTTTCAATTAATTCCAACTTAGTTTTTTACGTGTTTCCCAATAATCTTGAGTGGACAGGCTAAAAGACTCAAGAGAGGGCAATTCGGTATCTATTTTTTCAAGACAACTTAAATTTTCATCCAACTGTTTGATTGTTGATGCTCCTGTTAGACAAATTTTAACAAACGGTAGTCGATAAACCCAGAGATAAGACAATTGCTCCAAAGTTAAATCCATAGATGAGGCAACTGACTTTAATTCTTTAATTTTGTTTTGATGAAATTCTTTATTTGAATTAGTTAGTCTTCCATTTGAGAAAATCTCTTTTGCAATTACATTGATCTTTTTTTCAGATACTTCTTTTAAAATGGAAATACAAGATTGGTCAAAGATATTAATGGTCGTTTGTAAATAAGAAAATAGATTAAGTTTTTCATTCTTAATTAAAAAGTCATTAATAGTTTTCTCTTGATCTGGGCCACTTGTTGAGATTCCTATTTCTATTCCATTTTTTTTTATTGTCTCAAGCTCCTTTAGAACATTAATATCATCTAAGACTTTACTTTCTGAATTGACAGAATGGATGTGGTAAAGATCAATACTTTTTCCTAAATTAAGTCTTGTCTCCACCCATTGTTGTTTTAAAAATTCAACTGAGTGATCTTTTCTTTCATGTTGATCTGCCTGAACTTCCCAATTTGCTAAATATTCATAGCCCCACTTAGAACCCACAAAACCATCAAATTGTTTTTGAGCTCTAATCCAACTAGATAAAAATTCCTCAGCATCTCCATATACCCTTGCCGCATCGAAATATCGAATACCTCTCTTGTAAGCATGACTAAGTACTTCGTGACAATGAGATCTCATAGAATTTTTTGATATGTCGCTGCCTAAATCTGAACTATGACCAATGTTTATATATCCGGGCCTCCCAAGAGAAGCCAATCCTAGGCCTATTTTATTGTCTAATTTAAACAATTATATGATTTGCTATTTGACTTTTTATTGTCAGTGGGTCAGTTAAATGAATAGTTTGAAAGCCAAGTGATTGCGCCGCCTCAATATTTTCAATACGATCATCAATGAAAAGAGTTTGTTCAGGTGTTAAATTAAATCTTAAAATCGCTAATTTATAAATTTCAGGGTCTGGTTTTACTAAAAACTCTCTACCAGAGATAATTTTATCATCAAATTCTTTCAGGAATGGGTGTTGATCTTCCATACCCTCATAAGTCTCATCTGACCAGTTTGACAAGACATAGCAGGGATAACCACTTGATTTTATTTTTCGAAAAATATCAACTGTATCTTGATAAACCCCGTTAACCATATTCCTGTGATTTGGATAATATTGCTTTATTTCATTCTCATAATTAGGGAAATTTTTTATTGCATCTTTAACTGCATCATCAATTTTTACTCCAGCATCGCATCTCATATCTAAATGAGGGAACGCGATTGAATTCATAAAATATTCTCTTTTAGTTTGATCAGGAATAATATTTTTAAATACATAATGTGGATCCCAATCAAAAAAAACATTACCTAAATCAAATAGAAATTTTGTAATTTTCATCGACTCAATCGACAAAAGAATTAATTAGATTTTCAAGATATTCTTGGCGACCGGACTTTGGTTGAGGGTTTAAATTTTTAGCAATGACATTTTTATGAATATCTTCAAGAGACATTGAAGTCATGAGTTGTTTTTCAGAGGCCCACTGTTCATATCTTTGTTTTAAAAAATTTTCATAACTTCCATCATTAATCATTTTTTCAACAGCAATAAGAGTTCTAGCACAAGTATCCATAGAGCCAATATGCGCATAGAATAGATCCTCAGGATCTATTGATTGTCTTCTAATCTTAGCATCCATGTTGAGACCTCCTGAGGAAAAACCACCATTTTTAAAAATGTAGTAAAAAGGCAAAACTAATTCTTCTACATTGTTTGGGAATTGGTCTGTGTCCCATCCTACTAAATAGTCTCCTCTGTTAATATCAATACTCCCAAAGATGTCATTGGAAAGTGCATATGCAATCTCGTGCTCGAATGAATGTTTTGCTAAAATAGCGTGATTTTGTTCGATATTTAGCTTGAATTCTCTTTCTAAACCATATTTTTGAAGAAATGCAAAAACATTAGCAGAGTCAAAATCATATTGATGTTTCGTTGGCTCATGGGGTTTCGGCTCAATGAGGAGTAGACCCTTAAAACCAATTTTGTGCTTATGCTCAGCTACCATGTTCAAAAATCTACCAAGCTGATCATATTCTTGTTTCATATTAGTATTTAAAATTGTTTCGTAACCCTCTCTGCCTCCCCATAAAACATAATTTTGTCCACCTAAAAACATTGTATTTTCCATACACATCTTCACTTGAGCAGCTGCATATTGAAAAACATCAGGATCAGGATTAGTAGCAGCACCAGACATGTACCTGCGGTGGCTAAATAAATTTGCTGTTCCCCAAAGAAGTTTTACTTTACTTGTTTCAAGTTTTTTTGAAATTTCATCGATAATGGTTTTTTGAATTTTTTCTGTCTCCAAAAAACTTTTACCCTCTGGAGCAACATCTACGTCATGAAAACAGAAATATGGTATTCCTAATTTTTCAAAAAAATCGAATGCATTATTGAGCTTATCTTTTGCTTGTTCTATTTTATCTCCTGCTTCCATCCATGGTCTTAAAAATGTCTGTCCTCCAAAAGGGTCACCCCCTGGCCAATTAAAAGTGTGCCAGTAACATACTGCCATTCTCAGATGTTCCTCTAATGTTTTTCCTAGAATTTTTTTATTAGCATCATAAAATTTAAATGAAAGTGGATTAGTAGAGTCTCTACCTTCATATTTAATTGTAGGTATATCTTTGAAATAATCAGACATAAATTAGTCGTAATAAAACATTGGGGCTTTTTTAAATTCTTCCCAAGCATGCGGGTCGTGCCCTGTGACTACTGTAGCATTTTTGTCTTTTGCAATTTTTTTGAGTTTTTTTACAGAGTCAACAACGTCAACAGCAGAGCAAACAAGACCTGGTAGTGTTAAATTGTTCCAATGATCCATTGTGTAAGCTGCATCTATAGTAAGCAATACATAACCTGAATTTGGTAAATTAACTAAAAAAGACTGATGGCCCGGTGCATGCCCCGGAGTAAAAATTACAATTATTGATCCGTCGCCATATAAGTCATAAAAATCATCATTTTTATCTCTTAAAAATTTCCAATTAATTCCAGGTTTATCAAAGTCTTTTCTTATATATGCAGGCTTTGAGAACCAATCAGGATTAAAAGCATAATCATATTCCTTTTGTTGAACTAGGTGTGTTGCATTAGGAAACCTTCCAACACCACCTGAGTGATCGAGGTGAAGATGAGAATGTAAGACATATCTTATACCTGCTGGATTAACCCCAATAGAGTTAAGTTGATCAATACAATTTTCAGTTTTTCCCATAATTGGATCATAAGCCGCAACAACAGAACCCCAATGAGCATGTTTATCTTCACTGACCTCTTTTGCATTGCCTCCGTCAATGACCACATCCCCTTTTGGGTGTCTTATCAAAAACCATGGAACAGGTATCTCAAAGTCCTCATTAGATTGATTCATTTTAATATATTTCATTTTCGTTTTTAGAGTTCCGGTCTGGAACATATAGAGCCTCATGTCAGTAGAAACTTGTGAGTTCGTTAAGTGACTATATTCTTTTTTTGACTCTTCAATTGCTTCTTTTATGGAATATTCTTTTACTTTTTGATCTGTTTGTTTATTTGTAATAATTTTATCAAATTGATCTAAATCAGATTTTTTGTAACTAACGCTTAATTTTTTTTCCATCTACTTAAATTCTATCTCAATAAATTTATAAATAAAATCATTGTTATTAAATACATTGTGGTTAACTCCCTTTTCTCTAAAGTAGGATCCACCTTTTGCTAGTTTTGAAATTGTCTCCTCACCATCATGATTAACAATTTTTAGCTCCCCATCTAACAAGGGCACTACCACATAATCGTATTCATGAATATGCTGGCCAGTTGAGTCCCCAACTTCAAAAGACCACTCTGTAACTCTAGTTTTTTGATTATCAATCATGACATTGGCTTTAGCCATGTCGTTAGATATTTCTACATGGTACGCTCTCAGCTTTTTCAGCCTTAAGAGCTTCGGCAGCTTTTGTTGCTTTTTCAACTGAGTCGAAAACAAGTTCAGGAAAAAGAACAAAAGGTTTTGCTCTATCAGCACTGAGCTGTCCAACACACCAGGTTTTACCGGGTTCAACACACATGACCATATATGTCCCAGGAATAGGACCATAATGTCTATTATTCAAAGCAAAAAGGCACTCTGCCATATCGTTTAATTTATCGATGTCTAGATTTTGAAGTGCTTTTTTTTCTAATTCATTTAACGGAGTATCCAGAGCGCCAAGTGTCTCTTTCCCCCATGGAATCTCCTGCATATTTTGTTTTTTCATACTTTAAGGTAAAGGCCCGTCCTTTAAGAAACCTTTAAGCGTATTTTCCATTATTCTAGAGACATTATTATTGTAATTATTATGTGAGAGACTACCGCACCAAGCCAAAGACCCTGGTGCAAACATTGCTCCATTGTTAGGTGTTTTATAGTAAATCATATCAGCTCTGACCATTGGATTTTCATGACCACCACCATAGTAACCACGAACAGCAAAATGTATTTCCTCGTTAACTTGCAACATCATATTAGAGTGATCCTGAGAGCGAGCCAAATAATAAGCATTATGTGGGGTTCCAAATTCTAAGTCGTATCTGTCTAACTCCAAACCGGCAGCTCCTCCACCAACTAAACCAAAATCACCAATCACCTCATCTGCTCCAATCCCCTCAAAGATCCATGAACATTCAGGTTTAAAACTATCTTCTTCTCTTTTGTAGTATGAGGACACGTCAAATCCATAAGATGTGAAAGTTAACCCACAAACTTTAGAAGGTATTCTTCCTCGAGCTCTCCACATACCTCCATATTTACCATCAAAAGCATTATTGTATTCACCTGGGTTAGATGTCCATGCTCTTGTGCCTGCTTCACCTTTTCGAACTTCGGTAATATTAGGGTTGTCAGGATGATACTCACTAATCCAATAAAATCCATCTGATCCTAGATAAAAACATCTACCACCCTGCATTTGATATGACTCTAGAGCATCCATATATTTCTCAGATGAATACTCAGGGTGACTTCCAGTCATCACAACTTTATAACGATTTAATAAATTTATACCTTCATGTTCCAAATCCTCGTCTGTCAGAACATCAAAATCAAAACCTTTTTCTTCTAGCCAATCAGTAAGATGTAAGTCGGCATTGAGTTGCCATAATGAAGGAGAAAGCCAATGTCTGTATTTTGGTCTCATATTAAGGATTGGCCTTAGTCTTGATGATATTGATACACCATGTCCGTCTGAGTGAAGTGAATAAGTTGATAGCCCGTATTCTCTATGTTCATTTAAATATAAATCTGCTGGCTCAAGCACAGGCACTTTACCTGCAAGCAATTGTGCTACCACAGAGTTGGTTCCAAGATTATCATTGGAGTAAGCCATGTAACTATTAGTAGGCAATAAGAATAAAGTTTTTGCAGTTGCTGTCCCCTTGGGAGGTTTAACACAAAATGGAATATAGTCCTCATTTTCTGACTCCTCTCGTCCGTCTACTCTTAGTCTTGCAGCGTAGACACCACTTTTTAACCCCTCAGGTACTTTTAAAGTAAAGTCTACATCCCATCTTGCATCGTCTATATCATCGTCATGAAAATGAATTGCACCGTATTCCTCAGGTTTATGATGGAAAACCATTTCATCCGCTGTCCAGTTATGTCCTGTCATACCTCTGTTTGGCATATTAATAATAAATCCGTGGTGATTATTTGGAGAAGTATCAACAATCTTTGTTGAGGCAATGTTTTTGCCAATATTCGCATGAAAATCCCAGGCACCTACGACTGTTGACCTGACAGTGGTATTACACTCATCATAGCTTGATGCAAGTGTTTCAATTTCAGCCTTCGATAGCGCAATATTAGATAATCTAGGTCTGTCTATCTTTCCATTAAATGTCTTTGTTTGCTCAGGTAATTCAATAGGGTGAGGTACCTCTTTAAAATGTCCGCCAGAAATATGTCTTCCTGATCTATTGTTGAGTGTTGTGGCAGCAATTAACAATGGAGCGTCATTAGCAGCAGGTAAAACTGAGCTAGTGGTCTCAATAATAGCTGAGGTTTCTTCAATTGGATTCAAAATAGCCATACCCAAGCCACCATTTGTAGATGTAACTCTGGGTTCTTGATGAAGGGTAAGCCTTCTAGATTGAGCATCAAATGTTGCAATAACCAGATACCAGACCTTTCTTAAAAGCTTTTTTTCTGAGGAGACAGTAACAACCTGAGAGCCATCACCAATTTCTACAGATAAACAGCCTTCATCATTAACGAAAAGGCCATAGCCTTTTTTTTCTTCTTCATTAAATTTGGTGAAAATTCCTTGTCTGCCTTTGTCAGGGGTGGTTGGGAAAATGTAAGCCTGCATAGTGAAGCTTTCTAGATTTAAATTATCGTGTTGGGGCATGATGATATATGATCCACCATGTATTCTCTGGTTTTTCCCTTGATAGGTTCCATTGCAACTAGCATCTATTTCGGCCTCTTTATATCCTGGGCCTTCAGGATTTGTATCACCGTGTATTAAGCGGACTAATTGAACTTCATAACTGTCATTGTATTCAGCATTAATATAAAATTTAACCTCTTCGCCAGGGTGAGCTGAGTACTTATCACTATAACCTGTTATTTTTAACATTACTCTTCTCCGCTATACTCCTCAATTAGTCTGTTAATTCTTTTTAAAAATATTGCATGTTCACATGCTTCCTCAGATGAATAAGAGTCTTCAGTAATTTCAACTGGCTCACCTCTAACTCCTGTTGTTATTCCAACTCTATAATCTTCATGCCTTCTTAAACAAACAGTTACAAAACCATTTTCTTTACTTCCTCTTCTTAACTTATCTAATAATGTTTGGAGATCTTGACTGTGCTGAATAACGCCGTGGTCTCGAGTAGCAGCCCTTCCAATTGGAGTTGCTCTATGCTCTTCAATTAGAGATTTTAATTTTTGAGGATCTCTCAACATTTTTAATATGTATTTTTTGGTAATAAAATCATCAGTGTGTTTATGCCCTTTATTTAATTGGACGTTTGACGGGTGCTTATAGCTGTAATCAGACATAATTCTATTTTAGATATAGTTAACCTTTCGCACAGTTTTTTGTTCCAAATAATGAAACACAATACGAAAAATTCTTATTCCTCCTCAGTTTTAAGTATTTTATCATCATAATGCATAAACGGAAAGTATTACAGTTGCCACAGCCATACCTATTAATATAAGTGGCCAACCATACCCTCCTCCCATTCTGTCAATATAGTTTCCTTGCTCCTCAACATCGTCAGGTGCCAAATGTTCATCACCATTTAGTATGGGTTTTTTTGGCAAAGTCGATAAGTCCATCTTATTGGCTAAAAACCAAATTAGAAATATACCCGCTACCCACCAAATTATTTGGTAAGCCCATAGTGAAGGGACTCCCATCACCCAATTATCATAACTTTGATCCGCACTACCAAATATTAAGTTTCCGAAAATTAACCCTGGGCCGATAGAAAAGAATGCCCAAATTAAAAAGAAGACATAAGCAAGAGATTTTATTTTTTTTCTTGATGGGTGAATACCCATATGTTCATTTAAAAAATTATGAAATGACGCTCGATGTTCTTTATCTGTATCATTACTTGCAAATATAGAGGATAAAAAACATACAATCACATTAAAGAATAAACCCCATAACCCAGAGTAGATTGTTAGTGGCCATCGCCCCCAAGGAAGAGAATTTCCTGTTAGCTTATGACCAAAAGTTTCAGCTAAAGTTACAAAACCTAATCCGGTGATGAGTCCAAGAATTGCCCCACCTCTTGTGATCCATTTAAACCAAAGCATTCCAAGTAAAACAGGAAACAATTGGAAACCAAAAGCGATTGCTAATCCACCAAGTAGTATTAGAGAAGTTTCAAAAAAAGTTGCAAGATACAGTGCCGCTAGGCTTAATAACAACATCGCTAACCTAGCAACTAATAACTCCCTTTTCCATGTAGGGTTACTATCGATATATGGTCTATAGAGATCTCTTGCCACCATGCTGCCTGAGGTCATTAAAAAAGCAGATAATGTAGATTGAAGAGCAGCAATTATGGATATTGCTAAAAATCCAACAATGATTGGTGAGAGATTACTGAAGCTTTCAACAAACACATAAATTAAAGATGATATATTTTGTAGACTTAGCTCAGGGAATATTTGGTTAATGGCAAAACCATTTGAATTAACAATACTATTAGCTCCAAGAAGATGTGCTCCTACACCTAATAAAGGGGCGAATATAAATAAAAATATTCCAACAACAGCACCTGAACCCCAAACTTGATAAAAATAAAATGACCTCGGTGATTTTACTGAATAGCTCCACATCGAAAATGTAGGAGAAAGCACAATACCCATATAAGAGAGAGTAAAGGATAAAATCATAACTGCTGTCCAAGGTCCTCCTAATGGGTTGTTTTTTCCAATACCTGCAACCCACTGAATTACACCAGGAACGTTGAAATATCCTGAAATATCACCGCCTCCGTAACCTCCAGTAGTTCCCCAAGCTCCGAAAGATATAAAGCTATTCGCCATAGATAGGTCTTCAAAAAAACTTAAACCTCCTAAGTAATTAAATACACCAACACCAAGTGCTAAGAAAAAAACAAAAAATAACCATGATTGAACAACGCTTACACTCACCATGGGTTTAAATCCACCAGATACTATATAAAATAAGACAACAGCAGTTAGTGCCCACATTGCAGAGTCTCTAGTTATTTCACCTCCGCTAATAAACTCTACAACATTACCTGTTGATCCAATAATTATACCAAGAAATGGAACAGCAAAAAATAATCCGATTATTAGTACTACAATTCTAAGAGTATTACTTTGATAATATTTATAATACATCTCTCCTGGAGTGATAAAATTAAATTTTCTACTTAGCATCCACTGCCTTTTAAAAAATAGTATACTTCCGAGAGGAATTGTTATTACAATTGCAGCAGTAGCTAGAAAAGAGTATCCATCTGCATAAATTAATGATGGAAAAGAAATGATAGTTATGCCTGCAAATGTAGTTACTGTTGCAGAGAAAAAGAATACCCAAGGAGATACACTTCTATCTGCTAAATAGTAAGCCTCAGGGGTTTTATTTTTTCTAAGAGTTCTAGCTCCCCAAAAAAGACAAAAGCTTATATATAGGACAAGAAAGAAAAAAAACCAATAAAGATTAGCGACCATAACTCAAACTTGAATTAAGAGTTGTAATCAGTCTTTTCCTTAATAATTCTGAGTGCCTCTAATAAATATACTCTAAAGACTTCATGGTTTTCACTCATCGGGAAATGACCAATATCTCTCATTTCAATATAAACTCCTCCTTTTATTTGTCTGGCAGTATCTTCTGTTGCTTCGGGAGGGGTTAGGTAGTCATAGGTACCAGTCAGCATGATAACAGGGCACTTGTGACCATCGATATTTTGAAGCTCATCTCTTAAATCATGATCAACTGAATAAAAATGAAGGTCTCCTTTAAAAGCCTCTGATCCTTGAGTGTAATAATGCCAAGTTAACCATCTATCCATATCTGGAGATTGTGGGGCCATTAAATCCCAAACTCCACTACCACACACTTGAGCTGCATTGGCATGAGGATGCCTCCACCAATCAATATAAAAGCCAGGGGAATAATGCGCAGCCTCGACAGGAATGACAGCTTTAAATTTATTAGGATACTTCAGAGCTAATTGAAGAGCCACGTTTCCTCCAAAAGAAGAACCCATAAATATAGGGTTTTCAAGGTCTAAGGCCTTACAAAGTTCTACAATAAAATTACAGTAATGCTCTGCTGTTAATTTGTACTCCTCTTTCCACCATTCTGTATTATGAGGTGGATCTGATTTACCATGTCTTGGAAGGTCGTAAGCGATAACTTGATAATTTTGAGTAATTTCTTCATCTTCCAGTAATCCTCTCCACTGATGATTGTGGCATCCAGCAGTATGCTGACATACTAATGGAGTGCCTTTTCCATTTGAAAGATAAAAGACTTTATACTGTTGACCATCTACCTCGATGGTAACGTATCTACCTATTGGGTCATGATGTTTTACTGCCATAAATTTTTCCTTTCAATTCTCTTGATCATACTGGGACTCCTGATTGTCTTAGCAATTCAAATTGAACAGTAAAGTTTCTAAGATTTTGCATTAAGACTAAATGATTACCCTCGATTTTAAGGTCTTCTCTAAATGAGGCTGCATAGATACCATGAAACATAGGTTTTGGAACAGGCTTTGCAAACTCTCTCCATGTTTGCTCTGATGCCCTTAATGCAAAGTCATATGGATCTAAACCTCCAGGGTTGGTATTAATATTTTTTACCTTTCCATCATGCATCTCGATAATTACTTTCACACTACCCATGTCGAAAAGAAATGAACAAGTATAATATTTAGCCATCGCTTTTATGGTTTCATCTTTTTCAGTAAGCTCTTTATATTTTTTTGCCCAGGATTTTACATCTATACTCATGTTTTATACCTATTTCTTTTTCCTGGGTGTCTTTGTGGCTTGTTCATCAAATCTCATATGCTTGTCCTTCTTAGGATCATCGTAGTCACCTAAAATATTCCTGATATTACTTGCCTCACCGGGCGACATACCAATTTCTTTTAAAAGACTATCTAAGAACGGCTGTTGTGCTCTATATCGAAGAGCAGAATTCACAACATTATCTGCTAAAGATCCTTTTTTGGAATATCCACCTGAGGACGCAGAGGGGTTATCAGCGTTGCCGCTTCCTTCAGCACCTCCTCCCTGACTAAATCCAGGTAATCCATTTACATCGACAACTTTAATTGAATCAATGTTTTGCATTGGTCTAACCCATTCTCTAATAATACCCTCAATTTTTTCAGCGAGTTTTTGTCTAAGTGCACTTCTTCTACTTGCATCACTTCTAGCATTTTCCGCTTCATTAAGGGCTTTTTTGCCAGCTGCTTCAATTTCATATCTAATTTTTGCAGCCATCGATGCTAACTTTTCTCTCTCAGCATTTTTACTAGCGTCTATTACTCCAAGAGCTTTTGTCTTCTCAGCTTGTTCAACATCTCTAATGGTGTTTACTTTTTCCTCAGCTTCTACAGCCTTAGCGCGAGCATTTTCTTCTTCCATTTTAGTTTTTAAGACTGACTTAGATTTTTCTAGAACTTCCATTTGTTTTTGCTTTTCTTCAATTTCTATTCTTTTTGCCTTTTCAATATCTAAGACTCTTGTCTCTTGCTCAGCAGCAATTTTGAACGCATCAACATTTTTCTGTTGAGCAGTTTTTGCATTTTTAATTTGCTCCTCAGCCATAATATAAGCCTCTTCAGACTCATACCTTTTTCTAGCTTCTTCTTTTGCTGTTTGAGCTTTTTCCTCAGCAAGTTTGATATCAACTGATCTTTGTTTTTCTAGACGACTGAATTCAACATCTCTTTCTAATTCAAGAATAGTTTTTTCTGTCTCAATATCTTTTTGTTTAATCTCGATAGAAGTTTGTTGTTTAAACTCATTTTGTTCTTTTCTTCTTTTCTCAATTTCTTGGATAAGTTTAGTTTCTTGTAAACTTTTTTCCATCTCAACAAAGTCTTTCTTGCTAATCTTTGCAATCTCAATATCTTTTTCTGAAGAGATTTCAGCCAGCTCAGACTCTTTGTCTTTCTCAGCTTTTGTTTTTACTGTCTCAGTATTTTCAATAGCTCTTTGTTGTTCGATTTCACGTTTTTGTTGATACTTTGAAAATTCTTCCTCTTTTTCGATTTCAAGAGTTTGCTTGATAGACTGGAGGTTTTTATTTCGAATACTTACCTCTGTATCTTTCTCAATATCATTTCTTTTCTTTTTACGTGACTGAGTAAATTCTGTTATTTGAGTTAAACCCTCAGCATCAAATGTATTTGAAGGGTCGAATACACCCACGGGTGCTTGGTTAAGAGATGTCAATGAAACAGTCTCTAACTCCAAACCAGTGTGCTTAATGGCTTCTTCAACATGAGCTGCAACATTTTTAATGTACTCAGATCTATTCTCTTGAATTTCATCAAGGCTCATTTTTGCGGCTACAACACCTAGTCCATCAACAAATCGACCTTGAACAAGCTCCTTTAAATGATCAGGCTCTAATGTTCTATTTCCCAATGTTTGCGCGGCTATTGAGACTGCTTCAGTTGTAGGAGCTACTCTTACATAGAATTCAGCCGTTACTTCTGCCCTCATTCTATTTTTTGTAATAAAAGATTTACTGCCGTTTCGTTGAACCTCTATACAAAGAGTTTTCATACCCACTGAGGTAATGTTATGAATAATAGGTAAAACGAAGGCACCTCCGCTGATCACAACTTGTTCACCACCCATACCAGTTCTAACAAACGCTATTTCCTTTGAGGAACGCCTGTACAGCCAATGTAGCAAGTAAACTATAATTGCTATTGCTAACGCTATTAAGATTATTATCGCAATAATATCTGCACCACTAGTAATGTTCATACCTATTTATCACCTCCTAAGTTGATGTTATTGTCCATTAACTCTCATGTCTTGTATTGCTGCTTTGTAAATTATTAAACCAAAAACTATTTTATTTAAAAAGTCTGCTAAATTATAAATCACATTAACACTGTTGGGATCAATACCCCCACCCAAATGCTCTATGAAATATCCCATTGGATATATAGCCCATCCAATTGTTATAATAAGTCTGTTTGAGAAGAAAACCATTTGTACATTTTCGTTTCCGCATCTAGCATTTGCTCTTCCAGCCTCTCCAACATATAGCTCACCAAGGATGTACAACCATCCAGCCAACCAAACAATGAAACCTAATGTCTTGCTCATATAACCCGCTGCACCTAAGAAACCTGCTACAACAAAAACTAAAGTTCCAACCAATAATCTCCAGAACATGCCTTGTTTAACTTTGACAACTGACATAAGCATTGCATAAAAAATAAGTACAAGCATTGGAAAGTTAAGAAACCAATCTATATATCTTAATAAAGTTGGGGCGGTGCCGCTGACTACCCACAGATTTTTTACGAAGAAATAATGTATAGAGGACATCAAGCATACGACAGCTATCATTGTCATCGGTGTATGAAATCTCGAGCTTACTTTGCTGCGCTCAAAAAAGAAAAATAAAGTGGCACCAATCATGCCAACAGAAATTAACCAGAAAGACCCCCCTACGATGTCGTAAGGGAGAAGCATTTTATTCATTAAAACTTATTCCTCTTAGGTACATATTACCCGTCCTCTTTAATTAATAATAATTTTTGTTTCATATTTTGAAATAAATATTCATTGTAAAAGCGACAAAATCTGTTGATTAAACTCATTATTTTTATATTTGCTCCCTTATATGGGGTGCTCTTGAATAAAGAGCAACAAGAGGCAGAATAAGAAGACCAAATATAAATTGTTGCCCCTCAAAACTTAAACCTAGTCCAGCCAAAAATGTACTAATGACTTGAAGTGCAAGAACACCGATTACTGTAAATCCGTATCCTCCATATCCACCTAATAAGGAAGTTCCTCCTACAGCCACAGCTGCCACTGTTAAAAATAAATATTGATCACCTACACCAATGAACCCTCCACCACTCCAACCAAGTAACATTGCCCCGGTTGCTGCAGAAGTGAATCCACTAATGACATAAACTCCAACCCAATATGCTCTCTCAGAAATTGACAATCTGTCAGCAGATAACCTTTTTCCACCAACAGCATATAAATTCCTTCCCCACTTAGTGTGTCTAAGTCCAACAATTAATAAAATTGAAATCAATATCCAAATTAAAATAACTGGAGGTATTGGCAGACCAAAAAATTTTCCATTTAATGAGGCCAAATTTTTTAACCAATCTGGAACAACACCAAAAACAGTTCCACCTGTAACAGTAGGAAGTGATACCAATATCTGCACTCCGCCTACTACCATGAAGCCAACTCCAAGCGTGACTATTAGTGATTGACCTTGGAGATTAAAACTTATCAACCCATTAAAAAGCCCGACGATCGTGCCAAATGCAAGAATAACTATAAACGCAAGCCAAGGAGGGACTCCAAGTGAAATAAGTGACATTAATCCTAAATTAGTTGCGCCAATTAAAAATGGTATTGATAAATCTAGGCCGCCTAACATCACAACTAATGTTTGTCCAATAGTTGCAAGCCCTAAGAAAGAAGCAAAAACCAACATAGATTTAATATTTTGCAATGATAAGAAGCCATCAATAGAAACTGATCCTATTATAAAAAGACCAACTAATACGGCGACTCCTATAATTACGCTTTTGTTAATGTTTAAAAATTTGTATGCAAGAAATGCTAAGATTAAGAAACCTAATAGTATGATTGCTGATACGACTGTTCTACCTGAGAAGAACCCGGGTACCAAGAAACACAGTAGTATAAAAAGACCTAAAAGAAGTAAGAATCCCGTAACAGCTATCCAGTTCTTTGCAATAAGGTCCCAAAAAAGGCTTCTTTTACTTGTGGTTTCAGTAGTTTCGGTAGGTTGAGAACCATCTTCCTTTACTAAAGATCGATAAGACCATCTAACTAAGAAAAAATGCCATCCCCAAAGAATAATGGCGACAACAGCTACAGAGTAAAATGCAACCTGTATCCAATCAGTTCTATCTACATAACCAAGAACTGCGGTACCTATCCCAGCAGCAACAGCAAAAAGAATTCCAAGTCCTTTTAAAAAATTATGAGTTCTTTTCTCCATTTACTAAACTTTTCTATCTTCTGATAGACCTCCCCATTTTTCAAGTCCTTCTTGAGATTTTAATTTTATTTTATAAACACCAAACGCTTGCCATATCAGAGGCGAAATAGCTATTCCAATTGCAGTAATTAAAATCATTTTCCAATAAGGGTAACCAATTGCGAAGAACATCGCTGACCATGTTAATGCAGCTATACTTAAAATAGCAATATAAGGTCTGAACCTAGCAAATGATATTTTTGCTCCCATTGTTAAATATGTAAAAAATTGAAATACAAATATTGCAAATATAATTAGAGCTGCTTCTTTAAGCCAAGTTACTTCACTTGTGATAAATTCACCGCGAATAGGTCTTGTATAGTTTATTGATGATGTATCGCCTACAATTAATTCTGTAATAATTGGAGAGTAAAACTTACTTCCATCATCAGTAATAATTGTTCCAGATGGTGAGGCTAAAAAGTATACAGCGAGTATTGCTAATACACCGAGGAAAATAATGAAAACATTATTCAAATTGATATTCGAGAAAAGAGTTGGTGCCGTAAGTAAAAAAAGTAAAAATAAAATTAGTATTACAGCGTATCCATCTATCCCAAAGAAACTCTGTCTATTTGACTCAATGCCGTAATAAGATATTGCAGCAAATACAATAAATGAAATTGCTATTGCAAATAATACCAATGTTTGTGTTTTGATTTCTTTTCTAAATCTTGGCATAGCAATTATTACTATCGCAGATGTAAAGAAAACTATTCCTCCTAAAGTTGCGACAGCGTAAGCGAGGCCAACCAAAGCACTCGAGGAAGATGAAAAATCAGGCAATCCTGCACCAACTCTTAGATATTCAGATGTAAAATACTGAGGAGCATAATTTAAAATATATTGTAAGTTGGTACCCAAATCAGCGTTAACGAAATAAGCCTCTCTCGTGCCACTCCAAACACAACCGAAGAAAATAACAATTGCGGCAATAATAAAAGACACTGTTGGGCCATCTCTGTGTTTAACAAGCAAATAAACAAGATAAATCAAGGCTGCTATTCCGATAGCAATAAACATCCACACTGTAGAATTTCCACCCTCTGCGCATGCCTTACCTGTGATTAAACAATCACTTCCAGATTCAAGAGCTTTTTCAAAAATCTCAGCATCTTTAGATTTACCTCCAAAACCTCCCACAGTCCCTCTAGTGACTTGATCAAATTTCATATGAATTTGAACAGCAGCAGCACTTAATGTTCCAATAATAAAAAATACAAAAACTGATAAATTTTTGAATGCTTTTTGAATATAAGGAAGTGCAATAAGTATTAAAAGAGAAGCCACCAATACCGCACCGTATGATAAGTCTGTAACGAAACTTTGAAATCTTTCAAACCTGAAAGTTGATAGAATAAAATTTATCAAATAAATGTTAACTGAACCTAGAATAGCTCCAAACGCACCACCTCTTCCACCAATTAAACTTGACCCACCTAATACAAGTGCTGTAACTGCCATCAATGTATAAGTAGTACCTTGAGTTGGGTCTCCGGAACCAATTAAACCTGTAAATGCAATAGCTGCGAGTGCAGCGTAAACTCCGCCAATAATATGAGCACCAATTCTTACAATGTAAATTCTTACTCCACTTGTATAGGCAGACTTTTCATCTGAACCCATTAATTTTAAATGTTGCCAGTAAGCAGTATGAGTTAGTGCATACCAAATAAGTGTCGAGAAAATTAAAAGTATCAGTGTGGGTTGTACTACCTCAGTTCCTGCACTCCAAGATAACATCCAATCAGGTGCTCTTCCTCCTGGTCTTGGTAAAATAACTAAATTAATACCAGAGAAAGCAAGAAACATACTTAAGGCAACTATTATTGGTTGAACTCTTATAAAAATTACGATTAAGGCATAAAGAAATTGGTAAATTACTCCTATTGCAAGAGCACATATGAAATATGCAACTGGCGATTGAATATAGCCTGCAGCATAAAGTTGTATTGTCGTTACATTAATAAAACCAATAAGTGGTCCTATTGATAAATCTACCGTCACTCTGCCGGCTAAAGCCAACGCGGTAAGAGCATAAGTCGCAAGAATAAGAGGTGTTGAAACCATAATCGCAGTTCCAATACCCGAGCCTGAAATTATTTGTGGTCCTCTAATCATCGCAAAAATCATTAGTGCAAAAAATATAAATATTGGAACGATTAAGTATTTTGTTGACTGAGGATCAGAACCCGGAATTTGAGAGGGTTTTATTGCTGCTACAAGTTGATTAACCATTATAATTAGTCAAAATAGACGACTTTGATACCCCCTCTGTCAGACTGCGATCTTCCATGACCTACTTTAAGCTTATCTGTTTCAACAATTTTAATTCTCTTTGAGTCCAAATCAATATTTTTAGTAAAACCATTTTTAAAAGATGTCTTACTAATAAGAGTGTTTAAATTATTTTCAATATATTTTGTGTTGTGTTTACCCTCTATGAAGTTTTTGTCTTTGAGAAGACAAATTAAAAAGGGGATGTTTGTCTTAATACCTTCAATCTGGGTGCCTTCTAAAAACTTTATTAATTTGGATATAGCATCGTCTCGAATTAAGTCGTGAGATATAATTTTTCCTATCATCGGATCATAATAGAAACTTACTTCATCTCTTTCATCGTATCCCCAATCTAATCTTATGCCATTTGGTATTTTAGGAAATTTTAATTTGGTTATTTTCCCTGGAGATGGTAAGAAATTTTGAGAAGGGTCCTCTGCGTAGACTCTGCATTCAATTGAATGTCCATAAGTTTTAATTTTATTTTGATTTAAAAATTTATTTTTTCTATTAAAAGCAAAATTTATTTGCATAGAAATTAAATCATTATTTGTCAATAACTCTGTAACAGGATGTTCAACTTGAATTCTAGTATTCATCTCAAGAAAATAATATTTCATTTCTTGGACATCATATATAAACTCTACAGTACCTGCTCCCTCGTATTTAACATCAGAAGATAATTTTACAGCGGCTTGAGCCATATTGTTAATTAATTCCCTGTCTACTTCTGGTGCTGGAGACTCCTCAATTATCTTTTGATATCTTCTTTGCATAGAGCAATCTCTTTCGAACAGATGCACAGATCCTTTTGCACCAAATCCAAAAACTTGTATTTCAATATGTCGGGCGTTGGTGATAAATTTCTCAATAAAAATATCTCCATTACCAAAAGATTTTGCAGCAAGATTACTAGTTTTTTCAATTGCACTAGCAAGGTCTTTAAAGTTTTGGACGACGCTCATGCCTATCCCCCCACCACCAGCACTTGATTTTACAAGTAAAGGGTAACCTATTGCTTCACATTTTGTCTTAAGTTGTTCATCACTTAATTTATGAACATTATTTATACCTGGACATATAGGTATATTGGAATTTAGGGCTAATTCACGAGCAATATCCTTATTTCCCATTGATTTTATCGATTTTGGTTTAGGGCCAATCCATGTGATACCTCTGTTTATGACCTCTTGAGCAAAAGTTTCGTTTTCTGATAAAAAACCAAAACCAGGATGAATAGCATCCACATTTGATTTTGTAGCTATTTCTAAAATCTTATTGTAAGAAAGATAACTTTCCTGAGCTTTACTAGGTCCAATATAATAAGACTCGTCAGATAATCTTACATGCTTTGAATTCTTATCTGCATCTGAATAAACAGCTACAGATTTGTGACCTAATATTTTACAACTTTTTATAATTCTATTTGCTATTTCACCGCGATTAGCAATTAAAATTTTTTTCATTTCTTATCAACGATATAAGGCATTTTGGTATGATTGCCGTTTGAAGTTTTTTGTGGAATTTTTTTATCAGAGGAAATTTTTTCTCTCAGAGCCTTTAAGATTTCTACAGCATTAGGAGTGTCAGAGTGGACACAAATTGTTTCACATCCTACTACTACATCGTTTCCTTGAACAGTTTTAACTTTATTTTCATTCATTGCTCTTAAACAACGCTCCACAGCTCTATCAGTTGGATAATATTTATTTCGACCCTTGGCTATAACCAAATAACCTGTTTCATCATATTCCAAGTCAGAGTAAAATTCTCCGTAAAATTTTACCCCTCTTTCTTTGTATACTTTTTCGTGAAAGGTATTAACCATTCCAAAAATACCAACATTAAAAATCTCAGCTGCGTCAGCAATTCCATGAGCCACATCTTCCTCTTTCGCAGAGACACCATATAAAGATCCATGAGGTTTGATATGGTTTAATGGCATTCCATACTCATCTAGAAAGGCTTTGATGGCACCAGTTTGATACATTACAAGATTTTTGATTTCATCACGTTTCATTTTCATCGGCCTTCTTCCAAATCCTACTAAGTCAGGATAGGCAGGGTGCGATCCAACTTTCACATCATATTTTTTTGCAAGCTCTACAGTTTTCCTCATTGTGTTTGGGTCTGAGGCGTGAAACCCACAGGCTACATTAGCAGCATCTATATAAGGCATTATTTCTTCGTCATCTGCGAAGGAGTAAATACCAAAACCCTCACCCATATCGCAATTCAAATCGACCATGAATAATAAATTCCTCTCTTTTATAATTTACAGAAAATCAGGCTTTTATGTGAAAATCTTTTCCACATGTTGGAACAATTTTGCTTATATTTTTCAGAATATAGGTATTATTATAGACACTTATATATAAGTAAGGAGGATAAAACTATGACATTGCTTAAAAAGTTCATAGCTATTTTAGCTGTTAGTTTTGTCGGTGTCGCAGGTAACTTAAATGCTGACATTTTAGACGAAATTCCAGCTGATATTAGAGACTTCGTTTATAATCCTGACTTTATGGATCCTAACCAACCGCTTGGTGAAAGTGTATACAGAAATTGGAAAAGTGATAGACCACTACCTTGGACTATCGGTTATGCAAGTTCTTACGCAGGAAATCTATGGAGAAAAGGTGTGATGGAGAGATTGTACGGTGACTATTTGCCAAAAATGAAAGCAGCAGGTATTCTTAATGATATCGTTGTTACACAATCTAACCTAAAAGACGCGGTTCAAATTCAACAAATGAGACAGTTAACTGATCAAGGAGTTGACGGATTAATAGTCTGTTGCTCAAATCCTGTTGCATTAAATCCAACTATTGAGTATGCGTACGGAAAAGGTGTTCCTACTGCATCAATGACAGGATACTTAACTTCAGAATATGCTATCAGTACATCTGTTAACTATAAATTAACCGGATATTATATTGCACAATGGTTAGCAGAAACTATTGGTGGTGAAGGTAATGTTGTTATCATGGAAGGAATTCCTGGAACATCTGCATCTGACTCACAGCACCAAGGTATGCTAGATGGATTTGCAGAATATCCAGATATTACCGTTGTTGCTGAAATTGCACACATGTGGACACCACAAATTGCTCAAGCTGAACTTCAAAAATGGTTATCAGCCAATACAATTGAAGTTGACGGATTTGCTGTTCAGTCTTCAGGAGAGTCCGGAGCACTTAACGCTCTAGAATCATCTGGAAGACCAATGGTCCCTATGGCTTTGGGTGGAGAAATTGGTGCATTCTGCTATTGGAGAAATAATCCAGACTTTATTGACAGAGCGGTCTATGCATGGCCTCCTGGAGATGATGCAGAGTTTGCGATGAATGTTCTTTTAAGAACTATGTATGGTCAGGGTCTTAAAATCCAGTCTATCTTAGTTCCTCCATATGAAGAAGATGTTGAGACTATTCAGTCTTTTGTTCCTGAAGATTGTGACAGAAACTCAAGTGAGTTTAGAACTGTTGGAATTGAAAACTGGGCTAGTGATGAATACTTAAATAATTTCTTCGATCGTGGAGAAGCATTACTTTAATTTAAGTAATTAATGAATGAAGAAAAAACTTTGGACAGTGCCCCGAACGGGAATGGGGCACAGTCTAACTCCTCTAAGGTCGGAGGAGATATTTATGTTCAAGATGCATCAAAGTCCTTTGGTGTTACAAAAGCTCTAAACGGTGTAAATTTCAAAGCTAACTTTGGTGAAATACACGCCATTGTCGGTGGTAATGGATGTGGTAAGAGCACATTGGCAAAGGTTATTTCAGGAGTTTTACCTTTGGACAAAGGAAAGGTCTCTATTATGGGGCATTCACCCAATTCCCCAATTGAAGCTCAAAGAATTGGTATCGCAACAGTTTTTCAAGAAGTGATGATAGCTGAAGAGGCTACTGTTTATGAAAATTTATTTATTGGATATGACTCTTTTTTTGGGAAAAAATTAGCTCATCGAGATAGGGTCGAAAAAGCTGCCTCTATAATGTTAGAGCTATCTGGTGAATTTGTCGACCCATATACAATAGCAAGTCAATTATCGCTTGGTATGAAGGCTTGGATAACAATTGGTAGAGCATTTTTAAGAAATCCTAAAGTACTAATTTTAGATGAGTCATCAGCCGCTCTCGATTTTGACTCTACAGAAAGACTTTTTGCAAAAATGAGAACATTAAGAGATCAAGGTGCAGCAATATTTATAGTAACTCACAGAATTGCAGAGCTAGTTAGAATAAGCGATAGAGCAACGGTTATGAGAGATGGGGTTGATGTTGGAGTTTTAGCAGGAGAGGAAATTACTGAAAAAAATCTTCTCGGACTTATGACAGGTGATAAAAAATTTTCTACAGCATCAGAAATAAAAGCTACACCTCCAGACTCAATCTTAGATGAAATAGTTTTGTCTGCTAAAGATTTAAAAGTTTGGGACAATGGAGATGTTATTAACTTTGACCTACCAAAAGGTGAGATACTTGGAGTCACAGGACTTGATGGACAAGGACAAGATAATTTTGTTAAGGCTCTGGCAGGTATTGATCAACCACTGAGCGGAGAAGTAATTGTAAAACAGTCTGATGAGGAACGAGAAAGAACCAAGAAAGATTACACAACTGTAAATAGCTTGTTAGATGCCAAGAAAAGTGGAGTTGGATACGTATCTGGAGATAGAAAAAAAGAGGGTATTTTTCCTAACATGAGCATATATGAAAATATGGTGATACCCTTATATAAAGGAAAACAAGCTAAAACATCAGGAGGATTTATTGGTTTTATTAAATGGATGGAATTAAACGGTATTTTTGATTGGGAAGTAGAAAGATTAAGTATTAAGACAGGTCCAAAGAGTAATCTAATCACCTCATTGAGTGGGGGAAATCAGCAAAAAGTTATGATTGCCAGAGCATTCACAACAACTCCAAAAATACTAATACTTAATGATCCAGCGAGAGGTATTGATGTTGGCGCAAAACGAGACTTATATAAACACTTAAGAATTTTTGTAAATGAAGGTGGTACAGCGATATTTCTATCAAGTGAACTCGAGGAATTTATAGGATTATGTCATCGAGTTTTAGTTTTTAGAGATGGGAGCATATTTGAGACCTTTGAGAAAGAGGATATTAATCCAAATACTATTCTTGAAGGAATGTTTGGTCATACCCAAAAGAAATCTAATGATAATAATTTATCAAGTGCGCAAAATTCAAATCAAAAAGCTAATACTAATGCAGAAATTCAAAATAAAATTATTAAACCGACTGTGCCTACAAATGTCAAAGTAGTAGATTTTACAGATAAACCTAAGAGTAAAGAAAAAATTAAAGTTAAATATTTTTAAATTCAATGGTTCAAGAATATAAAAATACAGATTTAGATTTATTTGATAAAATAGATTTAACCAATCCTAAAGATGAGTTATTAAAAAAAAATAAGATAGGATCATCGCAACAAGAAAACAATAATATAAAATTTAATTATTTAAATCACGAGATTTCAAAATTTGAAAATTTAGAGAGTCATTTATCTCAAGATAAATCAAAAAAACTTAATGATATTTTATTCTCTCAACTTGATATTGACGATTATGCTAGTTTCAAAAATATGTATCCTCATAATATTTCTCAACCTAAATTAAATGTAAATAAACTTTCTGTAAAAAAACATATAAACGAGGATGGCACTTATCCCAATTTAGTTTCAAAGAATACAAAAGATAAAACCTCAGAGATATTTCAGGGAATTTACCCTGAGCCAAAGTTTTTACCAGGTGGTGATAAGTATTTATTAATAGAATTTGGTAATGTGATGAATTTAGAATTGAACTTTAAAGCTCAGGGGCTATCAAACTTAATTAAGACAGCAAATATAAAGGGAGTTTACGAAACACTCCCATGTTTTGCCTCAATGATAGTTCACTACAATCCAGATGATATCGGCTATCAAGATTTAATTAATGAATTGAAATCATTGCTTAAAGATATGAAAGATAATGACGATACTGTTGTAAATAGCAGACTTTTTCATTTCCCGACTGTCTATCTTGACAAATGGACAAAAGAGGCAATTGAAGACTATATAGCTAAAATCACAATGAAAAAGCCAGATCCTGAGTTCATTACAGAATTAAACCAATTAGATGACGTTAATCATTTTGTCAGAGTTCACTCTGGAACTGAGTATTGGGTGGCTTCGCTCGGTTTTTGGCCTGGTTTACCATTTACAATGCCGCTTGACCCTAGGTGCAAATTAACCGCTCCAAAGTATAACCCACCTAGAACATGGACACCAAAAGGAACCGTGGGTATGGGGGGATCGTCCACAGCTATTTATCCTGATAGGCTACCTGGAGGTTATCAAATTTTTGGAAGAACCCCTGTTCCCATTTGGGATCCTGACAAAAATTTTGATGTTTTCAAAGATAGTATTTGTCTATTTAGGCCAGGAGATAGAATTAAATTTGTGCCTTGTGATTATGATGAGTTTGAAATGATTGAAAAAAAAGTTGAAGATAAATCATATCGATATGATTTAATTGAAGAACATAAATTTTCCATCAAAAAATATAAAAACTGGTTGTCTAAACTAGATTACAATAAGAAGTTTTAAATGTTTGAAGTTATTAAACAAGGACTAGAAACATCAGTGCAAGATTATCCTGGGAGAGTCGGTTATCTTAACCAAGGGTTTCCTCCCTCAGGGCCAATGGATAGTTGGTCTTTTCGACTTGCCAATTTACTTGTAGGTAATGAGGAGAGTTTTGCAGCACTTGAGTGTCAGTACACTGGTCCAACTTTAAAATTTGAAAAAGATCACGTCATTGCAGTCTGTGGTGCGGATATGCAACCCAAAATAAATGGTAATTCTATTCCTATGTGGGAGAGTGTTTTAATAAAATCTGGACAAACTCTTGAAATGGGTTTTACAGTATCTGGTGCAAGATCTTATGTGTCTTTTGCTGGTGGCATTGAGTCAGAAAAATGGCTAAACTCTCAATCAACTTTTCACAAAGCAGGTGTTGGTGGCATTGATGGTCATGCTTTGAAAGACGGTCAAAGAATTCCTTTAGGTCAAGCAAATGGGAAGATCGGCAGAAAAATTAGAACTGACTCAATTCCAGAGATTAGCAATAGTGGTATTTGGGAAATTGAGGTTGTTCGGGGACCAAATGATGATTGGCTTGACGATGAAGGATATGACACTTTTCTAAAAGCAGAGTGGAAACTTCAAGCAAGAAGTGATCGTACTGGATTTAGGTTGGATGGACCCACTTTAAGTTTTACCGAAAAAGCTACAAATAAATCTCCTGAACATGGCTATGAACCCTCAAATATAATAGATCAGGGTTACCCAATTGGTGGTATTAATTTGGCGGGTCAAACGCCAATAATACTCGTAAATGATGGGCCTAGTATGGGTGGGTTTATTGTACCTTTTACTGTTCCATCAGCCTCTTTTTGGAAATTAGGACAAGCTAAACCAAATGAAAAATTTAAGTTTAAAGAAATAAGTGTGCAAGAGGCACAGGAAATGAGATCTGAACAAACCTCCATCTGCTCAATGGGAAGTGTCATCTAATAATATGTCTACAGAAGTTTTAACGTCAGTTCCAGGTAACATATGGAAAGTTTTAGTTGAAGTTGGTGATGAGGTAAGTGAGGGGGATATATTATTTATTATGGAAGTTATGAAATCAGAGGTCAATCATAACGCTCCAGTTAGTGGAACGATAACACAAATTAACATTAGGAATGACCAAGAGGGCGTAAGCCCTGGCACTATTGCTATAATAATAGATTAAATGGCAGATACTCCACTTTTATATAATGGGCCTACTTCTCCTTTTGGAAGAAAATGTAAAGTATCTGCTCTTGTATTAGACGTTGCTCATAAAGAAGAAAAGATAAATATTTATAAATCAAGATTTCTAGATGAATTTAATCCATTAAGACAAGTTCCTACTTTAATAGTTGGTGATAAAACGATCACAGACAGTGATAATATTTGTTTGTACTTTGATAGTATTTCAAAAAAAGACTCTATATATCCAAAAAATCGTTATTGGGAAAGTATGACAATGATAAGTGTTTCAAATGGAATTATGGAAAATGCAGTTAATCGTTATATAGAAATGTCAGCTATACCAGAATTAGAGCAAAGACATAAATCTATAGAGCGATATGAGAAAAAAATTTTAAGATCCATTGATTGGATTGAAAGAAAATATGATGAGTTCGTGACTGACAAGTTAACGATTGATCAAATATCTGTTGCCTGTGCATTAGACTATACATCTTTTAGATTTACTGATGCCTGGGGAGACAATAATATTAAATTAAAAAAATGGTTAGAAAATATTACCAAGAATGATTTTATGAAATCAACATTACCTGGAGAGAGTTTTAAGTATGAATAAAAGATTTAGAAAATTTTTTCTACAAATGATACATTATAAGTTGATGAGATATATTTTTGTACTTCTTCTAAGTTTGCCATTATTATCGATGAATTTGAATGCAGAGTATGAGATGCATATCCCAAATTGTACTCAAAAAGGTGTTGAAAATTGCGGAGGTTTTTTATTTGATAATGAAACTGGGGATGTCCTTTTTTGTGGTTCTGAGAGTTGTATCGATTTAAAACTACCAAAATCTTGGAAGGCAAAACAGAAAGATAAACTATCAAAACAAGATCAAATATTAGAAATGCTCTCTAATATTCAGGTTGGATCTGTCAACACAGTTCAAAATGTTGAGCCTTCCTCAGATACAAAAATTGTAAATCAGGAAGTAAAATCAGAAGAAAAGAAAGAAGAAAAAGAGGTTGTCAAAAAAGAAGAGAAAAAAGAGAAGAAGATAGAAAAGTGTGATAAAGAAAAGAAAAGTTTGTGTAAAGGTTCTGGTGGCATGCAACTTGGAGGAACCGGAATGAAACTTAAGAAACCAACAAAAAAATAGTTTGAAAAAAAAACAAAAGAGATCATTAGCTTCTTTAATATTAATAAGAGAAAAACTTGCCCATGACTTATGTAATGAGATTTATATGAGTAAAGATGAAGCTTATGAAATTATAGACTTTGCTTTCCAGCTTAGTGATAAATTACCTGAAACCTATGATCAACTGAAATCAGAAATAAAGTCTTATATAATTATTAATATGTTATCTCTAGTTACTAAATTCCACTAGTATCAATTTCTTCTTTTGAAATATTTTCTTTATTTTCATCAAGTAAATTTTCATAGTTCGAATTTTCATTACTCAAATAAGCACTATCAGTTAAAATTATATCCATTCTCCTATTATTAAAGCTATAATCACAAGTAACTGAGAAAATTAACTCACTACTATTAGATTTATTGCTAAGATAAATTTCCCAAGTTGTTTTACTTTTAAGTTTATTTGGAAATTGTTTAACTTCAGTTTGAAATAATTCGGTGTTTTTCTTTTGAAATGAATTAATAAAGCTATCTTGAATGTCAAGGCACTCAACAGGACTGAGTTGCAATTGATTATTTGAGCCGTGAATTTCGTAAATATTTCCTGTTTTTGTTGATTTTAATGTGTATTCATTAAGATATTTGTTTGCTATCAAGACGTTGTCCTCTTTAATAGAAATGCTCTCAATATTACCTTTCTTTAATTTTATTCTACCATCATTTTCATACCTAAGAATGTCCTCATACAATTTATAACCAAAAAGCTCAATTGATTGTGCATTCAAACAAAAAAACATGCTTACCGTGAATAATGTCTTAAACATAAGGAATTTTAACATTGATTTAGTTCTTTAAAATAGTGTTGAGCGGATATGGAACATCTTTGATAGAAAATTTATGACAATATTCAACACCCTCTAAAAGTTTTGACCATAGTTCGTTTGCATCCTTTTCTAATTCTGGGATCGAATATGATGCTAAGCTTAAAAACCATATCTTAAAAGAGTCCTTTGATAGTCTATCGACATTTGAATTAACTAATGTGGAAAAAGTATCTTTCCACTGTAGTAAGAGAACATCAGCTTCTTTTTTTGATAAATTCTGTGGTGATATAAAGTATTTTTTTTGAAGTGTTGATTTATCTTGTTCTAGGATAGATATTTTAAATTGGAATGCATTATCGAGAATTGATGCTTTTTCTTTGCTATCATTTATTTCAATCCAATTAATAAAACCTTTCAATAATCTTGAGCATATGTCATGGAGTTGTTCATTATCTATTTCTTCATTCATATAATTTATTAAAATTTAAAATTTCAAGAATGACTGTATCTCTTTTGCTAGAGCCAACATTTCTAAACACCCTTTTCCAGTTCTTTGTTTTTCTACTACTGTTAACCCTAATCCCATAGTTGATACAAATATTTGTCTATTACCCAAAATCGTCTTTGCTTTTTTAACATTCATTTTATTAACAAATTTATGTGCTTCTTGAATAAGTTTAGATTTTGCATTTGCTCTATTAATTAGTATTAATATCTCTCTTTTTTCTCTTTTCGCTAATTCAATTATGGACTCCGTGGCCCAAAAATCCACTTGAGAGGGAGATATCGGTATAATGACAAGGTCAGCTATTTCAATTGCTGGTCTTCCATCAGCGTCAATTTTGGGAGGAGTATCAATTATTACTAAATCAGATTTTTCTTTAAGCGTTTTTGCCTCATACTGTGCGCCCCAGAGGCTTGCTGTTTTAAACTGAATCATGTTTTTATTTTTAAGTTTTTCATTTCTGGTAATAAACCACTTACCTAAACTGCCTTGAGGGTCTGTGTCGAGTAATGTCGTGGATAAATTATTTTTTAAAGAATAAACAGCAGCTAAATTTGCAGCTATAGTGGTTTTTCCAGAGCCTCCTTTTTGTTGAGCGATGGTAATAACCTTAGACACAGTTCAAGTATAAAAATAAAAAACTCTTAAGAAAGCCTTATTAAAAAAAAGTTGTGGGTTGATAGGTACTTAGAATAGGTTTGGTAAAATTATATAGGAAATAAACCTCATATCATCTATATTGCTATCGTGAAAGCGTTTCAATTCAACACTACTCCTGGAATAAGATTTGGAAGTGACTATTCAATAGGCACAGCAGAAGAAGTTTCTAAAAAACTTGGTAACAAAATACTATTTGTAACTGATCCGGGTTTAGTAAAAATTGGGTTACACGAAAGAACAATTACTGAGCTTCAAAAATACTCTGAAATTTTAATTTTTGATAATGTTGAAGCTGACCCATCTATAAAAACACTTATGAGTTGTGTACAACAGGGAAGAGATTTTGATGCAACAGGTGTAATTGGATTTGGTGGTGGATCATCAATGGACGTATCGAAATTAACTGCACTTTTGATTGGCTCAAACGAAAATATTCATGAAGCTTGGGGAGTGGCTAATGCTAAAGGGCCTAGGCTCCCTCTTGCACTTTACCCAACAACTTCTGGTACTGGTTCTGAAGTAACTCCAATTTCTATTATCACACAAGAAGATTTAGAAAAAAAAGGAGTCTCCTCTCCTATTATACTTCCAGACCTTGCAATTCTTGATCCATCATTAACACTCGGTCTTCCCCCTCACATTACTGCTGCTACCGGTATTGATGCAATGGTCCACGCGATAGAGTCTTATGCTTCAAAAAGTGTGAACAATAATTTGATCTCCCAAACACTTGCAAAGGAAGCATTGAAGCTTTTAGGTAGTTCTATAAGACAAGCTGTCATTAACGGAAAGGATATTGAAGCAAGATCAAATATGCTTGTTGGCTCTATGTTAGCAGGTGTCTCCTTTGGAAACTCTCCAGTTGCTGGTGTTCATGCTTTAGCATATCCGATTGGAGGCACTTATCATGTCCCTCACGGTCTTTCCAACGCACTTGTCCTGCCATATGTTTTAAGATTTAATATATCTGATCAAAATGCATCAAAACTATACAGTGAAATAGCCCCGATTGTTTTTCCAGATATTGATACAAGCACCAGCACTCAAGATATTTCTTCAAAATTCATTGAAAAATTGTCAGATCTATCAAGTGAATTAGGTTTAGAACAAAGATTAAGAGATCTCGACATCCCTGAAACTGCATGCGAAACAATGGCTAGAGATGCTATGAAACAAACCCGATTACTAATCAATAACCCAAGAGAAATATCTGAAAAAGATGCTTTTGATATTTATAGGTCTGCATGGTAAAAACTTCATCTGATAAGAGATGGTAAATTTATCATCTTGAATTATTAAGATTTTAAACTAAATAATATGAAAAATGTTAAGTGTAATAGATATTTCTAAAAATTTTGGCGATTTTACTGCCATTAATAAACTCTCTTTTGAGGTCAAAGTTGGTGATGTGATGGGGTTCCTTGGACCTAATGGTGCTGGCAAAACAACTTCCATGAGGGTAATAACAGGTTATCTTAAATCTGACAGTGGAAACGTTATCATAAACAATAAGGACATTGAAATAGATCCCATTCACACAAAGTCAATGATTGGCTACTTACCTGAAGGTGTTCCACTTTATTTGGACTTTTCACCATATCTTTACCTAGACTACGTTTGCCAGGTAAGAAATATAAAAAACTCAAAAGTAGCAATAAAAAAAGTAATTAATGATCTGCAATTAGATGAAGTAAAAGATGTTCCTATTGAAACTTTATCAAAAGGTTTTAAAAGACGTGTTGGAATAGCACAGGCTCTTATTCATAATCCCAAATTACTGATCTTAGATGAGCCAACTGATGGATTGGATCCCCTTCAAAAGTTTGAAGTAAGAAAATTAATTAAAAAATTATCTAAAACGAAAGCAATTATAATTTCTACACACATTCTTGATGAAGTCCCAGAGGTTTGTAATAAGTGTCTTATTATTAATGATGGACAAAAAGTCTTTGAGGGAACTCCAGCACAGCTTAAGAAAAAAATTGGTAAATCTCTAGATGAAAAATTTAGAAAGTTAGTAAGCTAATGTTGGCGCTAATTAAAAGAGAACTTAAATTATATTTTATTACTCCTGTCGCCTATATTTTTACTGCAATATTTATTTTGACCTCTATGTCCTTGACATTTTATTTTGGCTCGTTTTTCTCCTCAGGAGTTGCAGACTTAACAGTTTTTTTTAGTTTTATCCCATGGGTTTTTATTTTCTTTGTCTCTGCAGTTACTATGAAAAGTTGGTCCGAGGAAAAAAGACTTGGTACTATTGAATTATTAATGACTTTGCCAATTCCTTTGTGGAAGATAGTGTTGAGTAAATTTTTTGCAACTTGGGCTTTTGTTGTATTCTCAGTTGTTTTGACGTTTCCTATTTGGATTACAGTAAATTATCTTGGAAAACCTGATAACCTTGTAATTATTGGCCAATATCTTGGTGTTATTATCATGGCAGGTGCTTATGTCTCTCTTGGAATTTTCTTTTCTTCGTTAACTAACAATCAAATAATTGCTTTTATTTTATCTATTTTAGTCTCATTTCTTTTTACCATAAGTGGGTTTCCTCTTATGATTAATTTTATAACTGGGATTTTACCTATTGAAATAGTAGAACTCATTTCTAGTTTTAGCTTTTTGACTCACTTCTCAAGTATCCAAACGGGTTTCTTCTCAATTAAAGGATTGTTTTTCTTTTTATCCTTTATTGCTCTTTGGAATTATTTAACAATTATAAAATTTTTAAATCGAGACTAATGAATAAATTTTTACAAAAAAACTATCTTATAGTATCTATATTAAGCACTGTTATTTTATTTTTGTCCTTTAATTTTATAATCCAAAAAATCAATTTTAATTTAGGAGTTGATTTTACCTCTACCAAAACTTTTACTCTTTCAAGTGGTACTAAGAGAGTTATAGACGAAATAGAAGAGCCATTAAAAATTACTTTTGTGTATAGCAGAGACTTGTCTAAAAATATTCCAATTATTCAAAATTATGCTAATCAAGTTCAAGGTCTATTAAACAGATATTCAGATCTAGCCTCAGGTAAAATTGAATTAAACTTTATTGAACCAGAGCCTTATTCAGATGATGAAGATTATGTAAATAGATATGGTGTGCAGGGTTTTCCTATAGATCAAGAAGGGTCCAAAGTATATTTTGGATTAATTGCTTCAAATACAACAGATGACATAGAAACTGTTCCCTTTTTTGATCCCTCAAAAGCTGGCACATTAGAAAAACAATTAACTGACATTGTATACAAACTTAATAGATCAAAAAAACCAATGATTGGTTTTTTATCATGGGTAGACACTACACCACCAATGATGCCAAATAATCAACTTGGACAAGGAGAATACACAATACTTGAGGAGCTTAGTTATTTTTATGATTTTGAGTTTTTAGATACAGACATAGAGAGTTTTGAGGGTATAGACTTATTAATAGTTTATCACCCCTCTGATATTAGTGACAAAACTGAATATGCAGTTGAACAATTTATCTTGAATGGGGGAAAATCAGTTATTTTTGTTGATCCATTTTTTGAGAAAAATGACCATTCAAATAAATCATCAAATTTAGAAAATGTCTTAAAAACTCTCAATATTAACTATAATAGCAATGTTATTTTAGATGGTGCTCAAGCAACAAGACTGCAAACACAACAAAACATTACTGAAAATACATCTTTGCAAACTATGTTGAAATTGAATTGGCCTGAAGTCAGAGGACAGTTCATCAATCAAGCTGAAGAAATTGGAGACGGTTTATCTTTAATTAGACTTGTGTCTCCAGGTGGTCTTTCCCCATTAAATGATGAAAGTGAAATTTCTTACACTCCTATTATGTCCTCCAGTGAGGTAACAATGGATCTACCTATGAAAGAGGTACATGATCCAATTAAGCTCATTAATAATTTTCAGCCAACAGGTATTAGCTATGACTTTGGTGTAAAATTAAGTGGTATTGCAAAAAGTAATTTTAATGATTTTGAATTTAAAAATGATAATCATTTAGAAATATCCTCAAAAAATATAAATGTGGTAGTTTTCAGTGACGCTGATTTTATAAGAAATGCCTTTTGGGCAAGAATTCAAAAGTTTTTAGATACCAATGTAATAGAGGCGACATCTGATAATGGAAGTTTAGTTACAAATGTGTTTGACTCAATGACAGGTTATGATGAATTTATTGATCTGAGAAACAAAGAAGCTCCATTTAGACCGTTTGTTGTAGTTCAAAAACTTCAAGCAGAAGCAGAACAGATGTATCTAGGACAAGAACAGCAATTACAAGCTCAACTTGATAATACATTAAATCAAATTCAAAATTTATCAGGCGGTAGAGATGTAGAAAGTGTCAATTTATCTGACAAACAATTAATGGAATTAGCAAATTTTCAATTACAAGTAGAAAATACTCGTAAACAACTAAGAGAAGTTAGAAGAAATTTAAGTAAAGATATAGATCGATTAGCAAATCAAATAAACATATTAAATACTTTTTTAATCCCTGTTCTTTTAATTCTACTAATGTTTTTTATTCCAAGACAACTCGGTATCAGAAAAAGAAAAAGCAGATAAATGTATATTAAAAATTTAAAAATATTGGTTTTACTATCTTTTGGTTTTTTAATTATTGCCCTTGGTATGTATTTTGATGGCAAAAATATCTCTAACAAGTCATCATCTGAAGTATTATTTCCTAGTTTTGATGATGTTTTACCAGAAATAGCATACATTGAATTTTCTAATCAAAATGGAAAATCTGTTATTGAAATCATTGATAATCAATGGCTTATTTCAAGCTCAAATAATTTTCCGGCAAATACTGAGCTTTTAAGTAGGTTTTTTATTCAACTTCGTGAAGCAAATATTTTAGATGCTAAAACTAATCGTGAAGATCTTTTATACAAATTGGGTCTAGATGATGAAAATAAAATGCAATTAATATTAAAATCTGAAGACGATGTAGTATTGTATTCACTAGATATTGGTATTTATAATTATAATATCCCAGGATCTTACATAAAGACCCCTGAGTCTAATCAATCTTATTTGGTTTCAACAAACTTAACCGCCGATGTGTCTGATTTCTACTGGGTGCCCACCGATTTAATAAATATTGGTAAATCTCAAATTCAATCAATTCAAATTTATAATCAAAATATGATTAACTTAAGTGTCAAAGAAGGAGAGCTAAAACATACAAATTTGACCTCTCAATTTAATGAAATTGATAATGATAAAATTATTGATGCTCAAAATATATTAACTGATCTTCAACATAATGGCTTTATACTTAAGACAGAATTACCTAACTCTTCAGATTTAAAAGCTAGGTTTACACTCAATAATGGAACTATAATTTTTGTAAATCTTTACGATATTGAGGGTAAAGGTGTTCATGCTACTTTTGATTGGAATTATGTCGATGAAAAAGTTCAAATATCAAAGTTTATAGATCCATTGCTAGATGGAAATCAAATACAAGTTAGTTCGGTTGCTTTTTTAAATAATTTTGCTTTTAGCGTTCCTCAAATATTTTTTGATACATTGAATATAAAATTAAGAGAAAAAACCGAATAATTATTCTATTTCTCCAATTTCAAACTTAATTTGGTGTTTATAGATTTGTGATGGGTTTAATTGCGTTGAAGGAAATTTTCGATTATTGGGTGCGTTTGGAAAACCCTGAGTTTCAAAACACATACCTTGATATTTTTTTATTTTAATACGATTACTGGAATATTTTAAATGCTGACCAGTATAAAATTGAACACCAGGTTGATTTGAAAAAATTTTTAGGGATATATTGCTTTTTGGTGATTGTATTTTAGCTGCAAACTTAGAATTTTTTTTTATGATGAAATTTTCATCAAATCCCTTGAATTTATTAGTAAATTTATCGCGTATCCTAGTTGATTTTTTAAAATCAAAACGTGTTCCTTTTACATTCATTACCCTACCAGTAGGTATATTTTCAGAGTCATTTTCTAAGTACTGATTTGAATTGATTTGGACGTGGTGATCAAAAATATCTTTTTTAATTTTATCTAAATTCCAATAGGCGTGATTTACCAAATTAACGTGAGTAGTTTTTGATGTTTGTGCACTTATATTGATTTTGAGAGTCGAATTTGCAATTGAGTAATCACAACTGGAATATAATTCTCCTGGGAAACCCTGATCTTTATCTGGTGATATACAATAATAGCTAATATGAGATTTGGAGAAGCTCTTAACTTGCCAAATTTTTGAGTCAAACCCTTTTTTACCACCATGTAGTATATTTTTTCCCTCATTTCTAGTTAATTTGTATTTTACTCCTTTGATCTGAAATTGAGCTTTTTTTATTCTATTTGCATACCTGCCACATGTTGCGCCTAAGTAATTTTTATTATTTTTATATGATGAGATATTTCCTAAATTTAGAATTAAATTGATTTTTTTCTTTTTATAAAAAACTTCAAATAATGTTGCACCAATATTGAGAGTCTTAACTCTTAAAAACTTATTTTCAATTGTGTGCGATTTAATCATGAATGATTAAATTTTTGAAATATTCTCTAAAACTTTTTTTGTTACTTCTTTTAATCTTGGAATAGTTGAATTGATTAATTTAATACGGTCATAAGTATTTGGATCTTTTGCAATTTCCTCTCTTAAAGTATCGCCGAAAGTTTTTCTAAGTTCAGTGCCGATATTAAACTTACAAACATTCGTTGTATTTGCTATCGTTCTTTTAAGTGTATCGTCGATACCGCTACTTCCGTGAAGCACCAATGGTACTTCAGTTAAGGTTTCTATCTTCTTTATGACTTGCATATCAATAGAAGAGGATTTGTTTGTCTGTAAGTGTACGTTTCCTGCACTTATCGCCATAGCATCACATTTGGTTAATTCAGCAAATGTCTTCGCTTCTTCTGGATCTGTGCTTTGTGACTTAGCACCATCATTGTAACCAACAAATCCAATTTCTCCCTCAACGGAAATATTTTGTTTATGAGCTAATTCAACGATTTCACTTGTTTTATCAACGTTTTCATTAAGTGAAAGCTTGGATCCATCAAACATTACAGATGTAAATCCGTTGTCAATTGCCTCTAAACACTCTTCTTTAGTATAACCATGATCTAAATGACAAACTATTGGACTAGATGATTGCTCAGCCAAGTATCTAAACATTTTACCTAAAACTGGCAGAGGTGTATTCGCTCTACAACCTGGTCCTGCTTGAAGAATCACAGGCACCTTGAGCTCTTCGGCTGTTTCTGCATAACATCTTGCATCCTCCCAACCTAGTACCACTAATCCTGCAATGGCATAATTATTTTTTTTTGCTTCTTGTAAAACTTCTGAGAGGCTAGCTATCGTCATTTATATTTTGCTATCATATCCTTAATACCTGGGATTGTTTCTAATTGGTAAGCATGGGTTTTTTGGAAAGATTGAATAAGTGATCTTTGAGAAAGACCTACTAGGATTGTAAAATAATACATCTCATATCCTGGGGCAACCACACATGGATGATATCCTTTATTTATTGCAATAGTAGAGCCATTAAAAAGTTGATAACCGTGACCCTCTTTTTCATCTTCTGATTGCATAATTTGAACACCAAAACCATGTCCTGGTTTAAATCGATAGTTATAAACTTCATCATGCCGTGTTTCTTGAGGGAGATCATCTGTGTCGTGTTTGTGAGGAGGGAAGCCTGACCACCCTCCAGCGCCAACAGTATATAATTCATTTACTAATAATCGACCAACTTGATCATGATGTTTCGCACCCAAGATATGTTTAATTTTTCTGTGAGTTTTTGTATCGTCTGAGCCATATTGAACAACATCTAGTTCTTCTTTTAAAACGAGAAATGGCTCTAATTTTTTTTCATAAATTCCACCAGCTATGAAACACTCAGAGGAGTCAGATAAACAAGTAATTTTACATTTTGAATTTGTAGGAATATAACTACCCTCAGGTTCACCATCCCATACGTCAGTTGTTCTTTTTCCAATCTGTCCTAACTTATTATCCTCCACGGTAATCTCGACGATACCTGTTGCTGGAACTACGCTACTTTCATGTTTTGATAGTTGGTATTCATAGGACTCACCTTTTTTTAAATTGATAATATTAAAATAAACTAAGGGTACTGTTTCATTTGTTTCTCCAAATAAAGCTTGATTTTTATTATCTGAATAAGGGATGTGCATCTATAACTCCTTTTGATTTTGGTTAATAAATTTTTCTAATTCCTGATTGTTGGGCATAGCTGAGGAACAACCTACTCTTGTTACAACTATTGCAGCATTTGCGGAACCCCGAATTACTGCATCCTCTAAACTAAGGCCATTGTATAGGGAGCTTATAAAACCTCCATTGAATGCGTCGCCTGCACCTGTGGGTTTAATAGCTTCGACATTGAATGTCCCGTATTGGCTCTCATTTTCTTTAGTAAATACTTTAGATCCCTCTTCGCCCATTTTATAGACAATCACTGATGGTTTTTTTTTAATATACACTTTTGCTAATTCAAGTCCATTTGTGGAATTATCAGCCACATTAAATTCCAAATCGTTTCCAATGATAATATCCATTTCATTCATAATTTCCTTATAAACATCTGATTTGATTGTATCAGACTCCCAGTTGTAAGGCCGATAATCAAGATCGATTATTAATGGTATCTTGAGATCTGAAGTTAGTTTTGAGGCAACCAAAACAGCATTCCTTGAAGGTTCTCCTGAAAGCGCAGTTCCAGAGATGAATACTGCAGAGTAATTATTAAAATTAATTTTATTAATATCCTCCTTATTAAGTTGTAGATCACAAGGATTACTTCTGTAAAGAATAGATTGGTTATTTTTTAAAATAGTTTCAACAACAGCTATTTGTGTTTGAAATGATTTATTAACTTTTCTGCAGTGTTCTACACCAACTTTGAATTCATTAAGTTTGTTAATTATGTATTCTCCGATTGCATCGTCAGATATACAAGTAAGTAAATCAGTGCTGACACCCAAGTTCGATAGAGCAACACAAGTATTTGCCGCCGAGCCCCCTAAATGAGAAGAAAAGTTATTTACATCGGAGATTTTTGTACCGGGTGGCTCTGGATAAATATCTAATCCTGCTCTCCCTATTACAAGAATTTTTTTTGTATTATCAAATTTCATTTAATGAAAATTAAGTCTAGAGGAATTATTGTAATTACTTAAGAATTTTTTGTATTTCCTCTTGTGAAAAATAATCTGTCTTCTTAAAAGTAGTCTTTATCTCTTGGGGTGTTTTGGTGTCTGCTGCCTTCATTGTTGATTGAATAATATCCAAAACGTGTAACGATAATTCTCCGCTACATCTGTGTTCAAGTTCATTATCAATACAGTATGCCATTTCAGCTAATCCGACACCACGGTAGTTCGCATTAGTTGGCGACTCATTAGCCCTACCGCTATGAGATGTAATATTAATTTTACCAAGGGGCATATCATCAGTTTTGTGTTCTTGCCAAACACCACTATCATCAGTACTTGTGTATACTGAGCCTCCAAACATATTTGGATCAGGCACAATCATAGAACCTTTATCGCCGTAAAGCTCTATGTGATTACGTTGGTGAGCTACAACATCAAACGATAAAGTTATTTGAATTAAAGCCCCATTATGAAATTCTAAATTAACTAAATAGCTAGTTTGACATTCCACATCAAACTCCTGATCTTTTTTTGGACCTATGCCTATAACTCTTTTATCGAAAACTTTGGTAGAAATACCATGAACGCTTTTAGCAGGGCCAAGTAAATTTACTAAAGCTGTTAAATAGTATGGTCCCATATCTATAACTGGGCCACCTTCATTATTTGCAAACCATGGTTCAGGATTGGGATGATAAGATTGAACTCCTGGATAAGCAAAAATCGCATTTCCAAGTCGAACATTTCCAATTTTATTATCATTTATTAATTCAATAGATTTTTGAATTCCACCACCCAAAAAAGTATCAGGAGCATTGCCAATGTATAAGTTTTTACTTTTAGATAATTTTAAGAGATTTTCACCATCTAAAAAATTTACAGCCATTGGTTTCTCACTATAAACATGTTTACCACTCTCCAGCGAATTTTTTGCTACCTCGTAATGAGCCTTTGGAATAGTTAAATTTAAAATAATATCGACTTCACTATCATTTAATATTTCATCAACAGAACAAGAGTTTATATTATAAGTTTCGGCACATTTTTTAGAATTTTCATGATTAATATCAGCACATTTAATTATGCGAAAATTATTAAAATAATCATGTCCTCTAAAATATGTTTCAGAAATATGACCACATCCTATTAAGCCAACATTAAAGACTTTGTTCATAAATATGAATTATTTGTCTAGGCCGCACATATTGATGTATTTTATTTCAATAAAATCATCAATTCCATACTTTGAGCCTTCTCTGCCAAGACCAGACTCTTTTATTCCTCCAAATGGTGCCTCTGCTTTTGAAGTTAATCCAGTATTGACTCCAACCATTCCGTATTCAAGTGCCTCAGCAACTCTCCATATTCTTCCGATATCTCTGGAATAAAAATAGGATGCAAGTCCATATGGTGAGTTATTTGCGAGTTTAATTACTTCTTTTTCATCTTTAAATTTGTATATTGGAGCCACTGGCCCAAATGTTTCTTCAGTTGTAATTTTTGCTTCTGGTGGGACTTCAGTGAGGATTGTAGGCTGATAAAAGTTCATTCCCAAAGAATGTTTAGATCCACCAATTGCAACTTTTGCGCCATATTGCAATGCATCTTGGACATGCTCCTCTACTTTACTTAAAGAGTGCTCATCAATCATGGGTCCAGAGGCATTTTCCTCATTTAAACCATCTCCTACTTTTATTTTAGAGACAGCATCAACAAATTTTGAACAGAACTCATCATGAACTTTTTCTTGGACATAAATTCTATTTGCACAAACACAAGTTTGTCCTGTATTTCTAAATTTGCTTTGGATTGCACCCGCAACTGCATCATCAATATTTGCATCATTAAATACAATGAAGGGTGCGTGACCACCAAGTTCCATTGAGACTTTTTTTACAGTTCCAGAACATTTCTGTAAAAGTATTTTTCCAATTTCTGTTGAACCTGTAAAAGATAATTTTCTGACAATTGGATTTGTGGCTAATTCCTCTCCGATTTCAGAGGCCTTTCCAGTAATTACATTTAAAGTTCCTTTTGGGAAACCTGCCTCCTCAGCCAAAACAGCTAGTGCGAGTGCAGAATAAGGAGTTTGACTTGCTGGTTTAATTACAACTGGGCACCCAACAGCTAAAGCTGGTGCACATTTTCTTGTAATCATAGCATTAGGAAAATTCCATGGTGTAATAGATGCCACTACACCAACTGGTTGCTTCAAAACAACAATTCTTCGATCGGTCATGGGATCTGGAATTGTATCTCCATAAACCCTCTTTGCTTCTTCTGAGAACCATTCTACAAAAGAGGCTCCATAGCCTATTTCTCCGCGTGACTCATTTATTGGTTTTCCTTGTTCAACTGTCATGATTTGAGCTAATTCCTCTTTATTTTCAATCATTAAATCAAACCATTTTCTGAGTATTTCTGATCTTTGACGTGCAGATTTTGCCCTCCATTCAGGCCAGGCATTATTTGCTGCTTCTATAGCATTTCTAGTTTCAGATGTTCCGCACTTAGGTACAGTGCCGATCTCTTTCAAGTTAGCTGGATTGTTAACAGATATTGTCTCACCTGAGACGGCATTAACCCATTCACCGTTAATGTAGCACTTATCTCTATAAAATTTTGAGTCTTTAATTTCCATAAATATTTATAACAGTTTTAATTCTTATTCTACAGTGGCAATTTTACCACCTACAGGGATCGTGTCTCCTTCTTGTGCAATTATCTCTGTTAATTTTCCATTAACTGTTGAAGGTATCTCAGCAGCTGTCTTATCAGTCTCAACTTCGCAGAGTATATCTCCTTCTTTAATTTCATCTCCGACTTTTTTAAGCCACTTTACTACTTTTCCCTCGTCAACAGTTTCTCCAAGGGATGGCATTATTATTTCCATAATTATTCTCCTTTTAGTTTTTTTATAACCTCTTTTACAATTAGTTCCACTGAGGGAATTGTATTATCTTCGAGTATGTCAGCACTTGGTAAAGGTACATGTGGTGTAGTTACTCTAGTGACAGGGCCTTTTAAATTTTTAAAACAATGTTCTGAGATTAAAGATGATATTTCCGCTCCCCATCCACAAAGTCTTGGATTTTCTTCTACTGTCAAGACATGACCAGTCTCGATTACAGATTTTTTTATTGTTTGTAAATCTAGGGGCACTAGAGATCTGAGATCGATTACCTTTGCATTAATATCGTGTTTGTCTCTCAAAATTAATGCAGCCTCTTTTGCTCTTTGTGCCATTAAAGCTAAACCAATAATAGTAATATCTTTTCCCTCGTGAAGCGTATTAGCCTCCCCGATAGGAATGGATATATCAGTTTGTTCAATTTCTTCTTTAAATGCATAAAGTGATTTATGTTCATAAAATATAACGGGATCAGGGTCCTTTACAGCACTATCCATCAAACCCAACACGTCACTAGGGCAGCTTGGTGCGACTACTTTTAAACCTGGTATCATCATAGACCAATTCTCTAAACTTTGAGAATGTTGTGCACCAAATTTTGACCCTCCACCGTTTGCGGTCCTAATGACCAATGGAATGTTGATTTGGCCATCTGACATATATCTAGTTTTAGCAATTTGATTTGCCACAATATCCCAACAGACAGCTAAAAAATCTGAAAACATTATTTCTGCTATTGGTCTTAAGCCTGTCATTGCTGCACCCATAGCTGCACCTAAAATCGCCTGTTCTGAAATTGGTGCATCCATGACTCTCTCTTTACCAAACTCCTCTAAGAGACCGACGGTCGCTTTAAATACTCCACCCGCAGCACCTACGTCTTCGCCAATAAAAAAAACTTTTTGATCTTTTCTCATGGATTGAGCTATAGCGAGTGAAACACTTGCTCTGTATGTTAATTGTGCCACTCAGAACCTCCATTAGCCCATACATCAGTATATATTTCTTTAATTTCTGGAATTGGAGAAGCCATGGAAATTTCAGTTGCTTTTTCAACTTGATCCTTAATTTTCTCCTCAATTTCAGAAATTATTTTTTCATTGATATTAAAATCTAACAACTTTGCTCTGTAATTTTTTATTGGGTCTTTGTTTTCCATCCAATCTTTTACTTCCTCATCAGGTCTGTACTTACCTGGGTCAGCTCTTGAATGCCCACTATGTCGATAAGTCTTGGCCTCAATTAAACTTGGACCTTTACCCTCTCTCGCTTTTGAAATAGCTTTTTCTGCTGTTCTGAGCATTTCATCAGCATCATTTCCGTCCACAATAATTTTATCTAAATCGTATGCACCTGCTCTATCAGCAGCTGGGTGCTCAACAGCAGTAACTTCATGAATTGGTGTATATTCCATATATAAATTATTTTCACAAACAAAAACTATGGGTAAATTCCAAATTTTTGCCATGTTCAATGCCTCATGGAATGCTCCGATATTCGTAGTACCGTCTCCAAAAAAGCAAACGCTTACCTCATTTGTTTTATTATATTTTGATGCTAAAGCAGTGCCATTGGCTATAGTTAAATGAGCACCTATAATAGCATATGAACCCATAACTCCATTATCTACATCTGTAAGATGCATGGATCCTCCTTTACCTTTCATCAAGCCACACTGTCTACCCATTAATTCTCCTAAAACTCCCTCGATTGAGGATCCTCTTGCGAGTGTATGTGCGTGCCCACGGTATGTGCAAAATGTATAATCGCCCTGTTTCAAGGCGACTCCAAAGGCACCTGCAATAGCTTCCTGACCTAGAGCTAAATGGCTAGTACCTTTGATAAGATTTTGAAGAAAAAGATCATATGCTTTTTTTTCGACTAACCTTAATTTCAGCATCATTTCCCATAATTGAAGTCTTTTCTCTTCTCCTATATCGTCATTTAATTTATCTACCATTAATATTTATTAGCAATAGGTAGATCTTCAGCGGGAAACAAGGAAATCACTTGGCATCCTTTATCAGTAACAATCAATTCTTCTTCAATTCGCGCGGCAGAATAACCATCTTTTGCAGGACAGTAGGTTTCAAGAGCAAAAACCATTCCTTCTTTAATTTCGTCAGGTGAGTCCATTGAAACCAATCTACTGATTATTGGTCTTTCATGAATTGCCAAACCTAAACCATGTCCAAACTGTAATGCGAATGCTGACATTTCATTTGCAAAACCAAATTCCTCAGCCTTCGGCCATACTGATGCAATTTTATCTGTAGATACTCCAGGTTTTACAAGTTCAATGGCTTTGTCTAGCCACTCTCGACATTGCTTGTAGGCATCATTTTGAGAGTCTGATGCCCGTCCAATATTGAAGGTTCTATAATAACAGGTCCTGTAGCCCATATAAGATTGAAGTATGTCAAAGAAAGCTTGATCACCAGGTCTAAAAATTCTATCTGTAAAATTATGTGGATGCGGATTACATCTTTCGCCTGAAATGGCATTTATTGCTTCAACATCATCTGAACCAAGTTCGTATAAAAGCTTATTTGCATTGGCAACTATTTGGGCTTCACTAACGCCAGGCTTCATAGTCTCATAAATTTGATGATAAGTTGCATCAACCATCGATGCAGCCTGGTTTAATAACATTAGCTCATCTCTTGATTTTATTTCCCTTGCTTCAAGAAGAATTTGCTGTCCATCAATTATCTCTAAACCCTCTGCTTGAAGAGCAAACATCATTGCTGGTTCAACAAGATCCACACCAACGGGTTCATTTGCTAATCCCTTCTCATTTAACATTGATTTTATTTCTTTTGCGGCATTTTTCATTAATCCTGCATCAGGATGAACTGTACCCCTCAAGCCTACCATTCCTGCCTTCCAATTTTCTTTTGGAAGCCAAGGCGAAAATAATTGGTGATGCTTAGCCGCTGAACCGAAATCCCACAGCACGGGATCATGGTCTTGAGCTAATAGAGAATATCTACATATTTTGTCTCTTGACCACTCTCCAATAACTGTGCTTGTGAGATATCTGATGTTGTTATTATCAAAACAAAGGAGTGAACCGGCTTTTGAATTTTTTAGAGCCTCTCTGGCTCTTCCTAGTCTATATTTGTGAAGTCTAGGAAAATTAATTCTCTCTTCATAATCTACATTTGTCCTTCCATGAGAAGGTACTCTTCTATGCCAATCGTAATTTGGATTAATATCTTCAGGTTTTATGATTGAGGGTTCACTCATTTATTGAATTACCATCCCTCCATCAATCATAAGTATTTGTCCTGTCATATAATCAGACTCACTAGATGCTAAAAATGATGCTGTGCCCACTACGTCTTCTGGATAGGAATACCTCTTCATCAAAATCATATTCTCTGCAATTGAGTCCATTGACTCTCCGGGTTTGTCAAATTTTCCAATTGCAACTAAATCTTTATCTAGTTGCTCCCATAGCTCTGTTCTAACTACGCCAGGGCCATATCCATTAACGGTAATGCCATGCTCAACTAAACTTTTTGCACCACCTTTTATTAGAGCAGCAATAGCATGTTTGCTCATTCCATAAACCACAACATCATCAAAAGTTTCTCTGGATAAAATAGAAGCTACATGAATAATTTTGTAAGGTTCTTTTTGTTTACCTTGTTTAATCATTTGTCGGGCTTGTTCTTGCATACCTAAAAGGGCTCCTCGAACATTTATATCCATAATAAAATCATAATTTTCCTCAGTTATATCCATGAAGAAGAGTGGTTTGTTTACTCCAGCATTATTTATAGAAACATTTAGACTACCAAAATTTTCAACTGTTGCTTTTACAGCAGCTACGTGATCTTCACGATTTCGCACGTCTACTTTACATGAGATAGCCTCACCTCCAGCTGACCTAATTCTCTCTTCAACCTCTTTACAACCGTCAAGGTTGACATCTGTTAGACAAATTTTGGCTCCTTGGGCAGCAAAGTGCTCTCCTACCGCAGCGCCCATGCCTTGAGCAGCGCCTGTAATAAGGACATTTTTCCCTTTTAGTCTCTCTTTATCCATAAATTTCCTCCATCTTTATTATATAATATGTAATTAAATTACTGACTTCAAATATATTCAAAATGAATATTATCTACCTAAAGCCGATCTCTTTTTTTCCAGCAAAGATGTTTTTCGTTCATCAATTGTGGCAAGCAGACTTTTCCTAGCTTGCCGCGAGTCAAATACCCTAGACATAGTTTGGAAAACTATAACGATTACCAAAAGCACTGATGTAAATAATTGAACAAAATGAACCTGAAGTGCATAGAATACGAGACCAGTATTTAAAAAATTAACTGTTAAAGCTCCGATAGCAGCTCCTAAAACACCACCCTTTCCCCCTAGTATACTCACACCTCCAACAAAAGCTGCTACAGTTCCTGCTAAAAGAAGGTATTGCAGTCCTAAGCCTTGAGCCGTTCCTGATTTCAAACCAATTACAGTTCCAGCAAAACCGGCACAAAAACCTGATAGCGCAAAAGCTATAATCATTGGGCGTCTTAAAGGTATACCTGCAGTAAGTGCTTCTTTTCTTGCACCACCGATCGCATATATTTCTCTTCCATATTTTGTGTAACGCATAAAAATTCCTACACAAATGAATATGAAGATAACCGTTAGGCTAGCAGGAGAAAAATACATTAAAACTTTAGTAGTAATAAAATCAGGAACTCTAAAATCTGTTAACATAACCGTTTTTTCTTCAGCAATTAGTAAAGCCACACCTCTAAGCAACATTAGCGTACCAACTGTAATCACAATCGCTCTTATTCTTATGAAAGCTATAACAAAACCTTGTGTTGCACCGATTAAAGTTGAAACTGAAAGTCCTATAATCATCGCTAATGGGGCGCCTAAGGGGTCTGTTAATTTTACAACTATCACAGCACATAGGGCTGCGTTTGACCCAATTGATAAATCAATTTCTCCAGCAATTATACAAATTGTTAATGCTAAACCTACAAGGCCCAAGACTGCAAACCTTTCAAGAATAGCGAAACTGATATTGTGACTAAAGAAAACCTCTATATTAATTGCAAAGAATACATAAACACAAAATGATAATAAGATTGCAAAAGAGAGATCCACATCTTTTGTAATCTTTTTTAAAAAATTTTCCATTATTCCTGAGCCCTACTTCCTTTAGCAAATAAACCAAAAACTATGATGCTAAAGACGATCATTAAGCCCACACCAACTATTCTAGGTCCACTATTAAATCCTTGTAAAACCATCATATTATCAACCATAGCAATAAAAATTGCTCCCAAACTAGTTCTTAAAGTAGATCCATAACCGCCCATTATTGAATTTCCACCAACCATGACAGTTGCTATAACGAGTATTGTCATGTCACCTGAAGATCCAAATTCTGCAGAAAAATAATTAGATTGAGCACTATCCATTTGAGCAACAAAAGCAACTGCAACAAAAGCACAGCAAACAGAACAAATTGTAAAAACTATTATTGCCATGGAAAAATTTTCATGACCAGTGGCTTTTCCAGCAGCTTTGTTTGCTCCGACTAAATAAACTTTTCTTCCAAAATTTGTATGTCTTAAAACTATTTCAGCAGCAATGGCTATTAAAATAAATGACCATGTAATACTGGGAAGACCTAGAAAAGAACCAGTCCCTAACCATTCTGCATCATGAGGTCTAGTAAAGTTTATTACAAGGTTATCACTCCACCATGCACCAATACCATATAGGATGCCTGCTCCACCTAATGTTACTACAATTGGGTTGCCTCCCATTCCAACAAAATATCCTTGTATTACTCCACTTACGACACCTACTGCTAAAGCAGCTAATAGTGAAACTAAAAAGTTTCCTGCAAGATCTGGTGATCCAAAACCAGTAGCCATACCCATAGCAAACGTAACACCACAAATTGATGCTGTTTCTTTTAATGACAATAAAAAAAAATTTCCTGACAGAGTTACAAATGTGAGTCCTATAGCCATAATGCCATATAGTGCTGCATCTCTGATAATTGCTTTAAAATTGGTTATTGTTAAATAATTTTCTGTGAAAAAAATTCCATATATAAACATCACAGCAAAAAGTGACAACAAAATAGCAAGAAGTGTGCGATCTTTATAGAATTGCAAAAATTTTGTAGAAAAAGGTAATTGATTATTTTCGATAATAGCACTCATAGGTTTGTCTCGTTAAATGGGTCAGTAATCTCTTTAAGAATAAGAGGTGTTTTAATTTTTTCTAATCGGTGTTCATCAATCATCATTCCTCTATAAAATGTAATCACCCTGTCAGGAAGATACGTGATTTCTTGGATGTCAGTTGAGGCAAAAATAATTGTAATTCCCCTTGCTGCTAATTCTCTCATTCTTTGATATATCTCTGATTTAGCACCAACATCAACACCTCTTGTCGGCTCATTCACAAGCAATACATCGGGCTTAATTGAAAGCCATTTTCCTAATGCTACTTTTTGTTGATTTCCGCCACTTAAAAGACCTGACTCATCGTGCATTCTTTTGACATCAATTAAGAACTCTTTTGCTAAATTTTTGGAATAATTATCCTCAGAACTGCCAAAGTTAAAACCATATTTTGATATAGCACCAAGTGCTGGGGAGGTTAAATTCTCAAATATTGGACGTCCAAGAAAAAGACCATCTTTTTTTCTATCGGAGGAGCAATATGCAATTTTTTTCTTTATAGCATGACTTGGTGATTTTGGTAAAAAGGTTTCACCGTTCAAAGTGAGTGAACCTGATCTAGATTGAAGTGCGCCTGCTATGGAGGCTAATACTTCACCTGCTCCACTACCAAGTTGCCCAGAGAGTCCAAGTATCTCTCCTTTGAAGGCTGAAAAACTAACCGGCTCTAAAACGCCATCAGGCCAAAGTTCTTTTACTTCTAATTTTGGATCATCACTTATATGGTCAGCTTTTGATGGGAACATATTTGCCAATTCTCTTCCAAGCATAATTTCAACTAGTTTATTTACATCAATATCTTTAGTTTCTTGAATACCTTGACTTACTCCATCTCTTAATATTGTTATTCTTTTTGTAATCTTAAAAATTTCGTCCAGTCTATGACTTACATATATTATTGATTTACCATTTGCTGCAAGACGCTCAACCATTTCTAAAATTCTTCGACTCTCTGCTTCACCCAACGCAGCTGTAGGCTCATCTAAAATTAAAATTTTTGCTTCTCTAGAAATTAATCTAGCTACTTCTACCAAATGTTGTTCACCAACAGATAATAAATTTATTCTAGTAGTTGGGTCTACTTCAGTTAATCCAACTTGATCAAGATATGGGCGTGCCATCTTTGCCAATGTATTAAGAGTGGCAAATTTTTTTACTTTAGCTCCAGTAAGAAAAATATTTTCTGCAACTGACATATTAGGGATCAAGCTTAATTCTTGTTGAGCAATAGCAATGCCAGACTCCTCAGCTTGTGAAGGTGTTTCAAATTTTACTTCTTTATTATTGATTTGATAGCTGCCCTTAAAACCAGGGTCAAATCCACTTATAATTTTTACAAGAGTTGATTTCCCAGCTCCATTTTCTCCAACTAGTCCCATAATTTCACCTTCATTTATCTCAAAATTTGCTTCTTTTAGAGCCTGTATAGCTCCAAAAGTCCTAGAAACATTTGTAATTTTAAGAATTGGATTTGTGGACATATTAAAAGAGATTGTACACCTTTTTTATTTATTAAAAACACACAGGGATAGCTCCCTGTGTGTAAAAATTTTTATGAAAAGACTAAAACTTAGTCCCAAGCACCTGAGCAAAGCTCGTTGATGCCATATAACTTACCATCAAAACCTCTAAGTGCTGTGAAGTCCATAGTGGCACCAGTCACTGAAGGGTTAGGTGTAAAGTTAATGTAGTTTGCTAGCTTACCGTTCTCCATATACTCTTTAACAAGAGCTATAGCTAATTGACCTTCATGAAGAGGTGATTGTAGAGTAGTACCAAATTGCTTTCCATCAGTAATCATCTGCTTATCACCGTTACACACAGTACCAACTGTAATGACAGCATCACTATCTACACTGCCACTTTTGCCAGTACCTGCATACCAGTCAACATTATAACCAGCTTCTTCTAAAGCCTTAATACCACCAGTTAAGATCGCATCGTCCATACCATATACAAAATGAATTCCCTGATCTTTAACTTTAGCTATAAGCTTAGCTGCACCTTTATAACCGTTAGCCTGTCCAAATCCCTCACCGATGTCACCGATAAGATTTAAGTCAGTTCCAGCGATAGCTTGTTTAAAAGCATTGATTGATAAGCCATATCCACCGTAAGAGTGAGGATATGATAATGCAATAACATTATATCCATCTCCACCAGCAGCTTGTTTCATCTTCATAGCTTTAACCATCATCTCACCTGCGTTATAAGCGCGAAGACTATCATCTGGTCCGGCATATCCAAAGATGAATGCTTTATCTTGCTCATTAGGTAACTGATTGATTTTTAAAACTGGTACTCCAGTTTTAGCAAGCTTTCTTAACGAACCTAAACCTGCAACAGCATCAGGTGGCCACCAAATAAATACATCAGGTAGTGCACCACTTGACAAGTATTGTTCTACTTGTTGGTTTTGCTCTGCTTGGTTATAGTTGTTTTCAAAAACAGTAATATCATAGCCATATTGCTCTGCTGTAGCTTTAATACCTTTAACGAACGCACCAACATAAGCCTCAGATGACGCAGCATTAAAAGACACGATTTCAACTGCTTTAGCTGAACCGAAAGAAAAGCACATTAGAACAGCTAATACTTTTATTAGTTTGTTCATATTGATCCTCCTAAATATCCTTTCAGGAAAGTATCTACGATTTATTAAGAGATTTAATCTCTAATATATTCAAATTGAATATTTTAACGAATTTATAATATAATACTATCAAATGAATAGAAACGAGATTACCACTCTTTTAAAATTTGTTGATAAAACAAGACTTTTATTTAACAGATCTATTTCAATTAAAACAATTGACGCTGATTGGAATATTTTTTCTTATGTTATTATCAACCATCTAGACAATAAAATTACCACTACTACGAGTATCATCCAGGCATCAGGTTTGCCATTTGCAACTGGTTTGAGAAGAGTAAAAAAACTTATTCAAGAAAAAAAATTAATACAAAGATCAAAAACAAAATCAGGTAAATCGTTTTCTATACATCCAAGTAATAATCTCATTAAAGAGTTCACGGATTATTTACTTTCAATCAAAAAAGAGGTGGCCTTGAACTTAGGTTATAGTGATTTTAATGATAATTATTTTTTTGGAACTTCTCTGTCTGCGGGAAATATTATACCTGCACCAAATGTTATAATAAATCAAAATAAAAAATACAAAAAAATTAACTTTCTTGCCAATGATAATCCAACATTTAAAGTGATAAATAAGAATATTGATTTTTTTGAATATATACTTGATTGTGAAATTGAACTTATTATTGAAGGTGATTTAAAAAAACTACTTAATGTAATAATTAAAAATTCCTCATCAAATAAAAAGTCTAAATTTGATATAGTTGCTTTTAATATTCCATGGATTGGACAGTTAACTAAATTAAATTGCCTTCTTCCTTTAAATAGTTTTGTTAAAGATGTTGGTATAAATTTGAATGACTTTCACTATTCAGGAGTAAGATCAAGTTCTTTTAATAAAAAACTTTATGGGATACCGATCGAAGCAATTCCTGATCTATTATTTTATAGAACAGATATTTTTCAAAAATATGCTTTGAGCCCACCAAAAACATTTCAGGATTTACTCCATGCCTGTGAGGTATTAAAAGGTGACAAACAGATAGAAAGTCCTATTTCTTGGCCAGCTAAAAAAGGACAACCACTTGCTACTAGTTTTATTTTAGCAATGGCAAATTATGGAAAACCATATGTAAACCTTAGGTATATTGGGAAAAATATTTATGATTTAGATGTGGAAAAAATACTCTTAAAAGCAAATTTTTTATCTGATGCATCTTTTGAAGCGGCTAAAATGTTGAAAAAATTGACTTTATACTCGCCAAATGAATTGTCTGCTCATTCCAATGATGAATGTGTTGAATATTATAGTCAGGGTAAATCAGCTATGGCAATGAATTGGAGTAGTAGAGCACATTTGTTTGAACTAAATGAGGCTTCACCCGCATATAAGAAAACTGGTTATTTACCTAGACCTGCTGGAAATTCCTCTTTTCAAGTATCTCCAATAGGTGGTTTTTCATTAGGTATACCCTCAAATATCTCTCCAGAAAAAATACCTTTTGTTATGAAAAATATTCGAAATTTTGTCTCTCCTGAATTTATAAAATATTATATAGAGCATGGAAGTTTATCATCTCCCGTTTTTAGTGTCGTTAATGATCCTGAAGTGAGAGCTTTAAGTCCAATATTTAATGAAATTGATAAAATGGAAAAGGAGGAAAAAATTATAGAATGGGCAAGATACCCTCTACCAACCTATTCAAATATTATAGAAGATGTTGGTCATAAAATTTATGAGTATATTTTTTTGAATAAGGATTTGGAGACTACATTAAAAAGTTGTCAACAAAGTGCTGAAAAATATTTAAACTAAATTATTTTATTTCCATTTTTTCTGCAGGCTGAGGAGGTGCAAAAGGATATCCTCCCCATACTGACTGATCAAAGTTTACAACAGAACCTGTCATCATACCTGAGTCATCAGATGCTAAAAATGTAACTGCCTTAGCTACCTCTTTTGGATCAAGCAACCTTCCAAATGGTTGAGCTTTACCAGCATCTTCTAACCAATCTTCTGAGGCACCATGATATTTTGTTTGTATCTCATGTTCTCCATCTGAGGCCATCCAACCAATATTTAACTGATTAACTCTAATTTTATTTTTTAACAAAGCGAATGCTGTATTCCTTGTTAATGTTGCAAGTGCCCCTTTTGATACACAATAAGTTGATATGAATGGTTGGCCAGTCATAGCTGCCACAGATCCAATATTAATAATTGAACCCTCTATGTTTTTTTCAATCATAATTTTCACTGTATCTTGTATTAGAAAATAAGGGCCTTTTAAGTTGGTTCCAATCATTTTATCAAACAGTTCTTCGCTCGTATTAACAATATCTCCCCTATCAGTAATACCGGCAGCGTTTACAAGAACATCCAATCTCCCAAATTCTTGTTTGGCAACTGAAACTGCATTTCTACACTCATGGACCTCTCCAAGATCTGTTTTTACAAAAATTACTTTACATCCAGTTTCATCTTGAATTTTTTTTGCTACCTGATTTCCTTTATCTTCTTTTCTACCAATTGTGACAACACCTTCGGCTCCGCTATCGGCAAAATTTTTCGCAATTGCTGCTCCTAAACCTTGTGTTCCTCCAGTCACTAGTGCAAACTTTCCCTTAATACTATTCATCTCTATAATCCTCTATTTCATATCCATACATACTTAAGCATTCTAAAAGTTCTTTATTTCCAATTTTAGCATATTCAAATGGGTTTGCTTTGGCTGGATCTTGCTCTGCCTCGACAATGAACCATCCCTCGTAATTATTATTTGATAATGCCTCAACTACTTCCTTGAAATTAATATTTCCATCTCCAGGTACTGTGAAAGCCCCTTCTAACACAAAATCTAAAAAACTTTTTTTTGATCGATCTAAATCATTTACAACCTTAGAGCGAATGTCTTTAGCATGAAAGTGATTTATTCTTTTTGCATATTTATTTATTACTCTCAAAGAGTTGCCTCCTGCAAAGGTCATATGGCCTGTATCAAATAAGATTTTTACTGCCTCACCAGTGTGGTTCATCAATTTATCAAGCTCATCCTCAGTCTCAATCGCTGTACCCATGTGATGATGAAATGAAATTGGCACACCAAAATCTGCACAAAATTCTGCAAATAATGTTAGTTTTCTTCCATACTCTTTAAAGTCCTCACTATGTATTTTTCTTTTTGTGTTTAATGGAGCATGTCTAATATTTTGGATAGTTCCAGATGTTTCTCCATATGCTAAAACAGCTGCGCCTAGGTCTCTGAAGAGAGTGAGTTGTTGAAGAACTTTATCTTTTTCATTTTCTAGGTCATTATCTAGCACAGTTCCTGAATACCACCCTGATGCCAAGTATAGTTGGTGATTTTTTAAAATCGGACCAAGTTTTTCAGGAGTTTTTGGAAATTTTCCACCAGTTTCCACACCTGTAAATCCAGCAAGTTTTGACTCACTAAGGCAGGTATCCAAAGAAGTCTCTCCTCCAAGTTCAGGTAAATCATCATTGGACCATGCTATAGGCGCTATTCCCAATTTTGCTTTCATAAACCCCTCCTATGAAAAGATTATAGATAAATAAACCTTTTAAAGAATACTTAAATTTTATTCAAAATGAATTTTTTTTTATTTCTAAAATTTAAAGAATACTATAATTCTGTGATATGAAAAAAGTTAGCATTGCAGTTATTGGGTGCGGGCGAATTGGCCAAATGCATGCTAAGAATATTCAACTCCATGAACAGACAAATTTAGTATGCATTTATGACCCAAATGAAGAATTTGCAAAAAAAGTATCAAATGATTTAAACGTACGTGCTGTGGAAAATGTTGATGATATTTTTAACAATAATGATATTGATGCTGTTCTTATATCTTCCCCTACAAATACACATATTGATTTCATAGAGAGATCTGTTGCATCAAAAAAACCTGTTTTGTGTGAGAAACCTATTGACCTCGATATTAAAAAAGTCAATGAGTTTTCAAAAAGACTTGAAGGTAATAAAGTTCCAATCCAATTAGGCTTTAATAGAAGATTTGACCCTGGTCATCAGGCTGCAAAAAAATCTTATATTAATGGTGAAATTGGTGAGCTTCATCAATGTCTGATTACATCTAGAGATCCAGGTCTGCCAAGTTGGGATTATTTAAAAGTGTCTGGTGGGCAATTTAGAGATATGACAATTCATGATTTTGATTTAGCCCGTTTTATGCTTGGTGAAGAGCCAGTTAAAGTTTTTGCAATCTCTAATGCTTTAATAGATCCAAAAATAAAATCTGAATTAAATGATAGTGACACCTTGATGATTATAATGGAAACAGCCTCGGGGAAACAATGTCACATAAACAACTCTAGATCAGCAACTTATGGATACGATCAAAGAGTTGAGTTGTTTGGAAGTAAAGGGATGGTTATATCTGAAAATAGAAAGCCACATGAATTGAAAAAATACAATTCAGAGTTTGTTGATAAGAGTGAGCCCTATTTAAATTTTTTTATTGAGAGATACCAGGAGTCCTATATGAATTCAATTAGCTCATTTGTCGAAACAATTTTGGAAAAAAAGCCTGTATCTGTTGGCTTTGAGGACGGAAGAAGAGCACTTCTCTTAGCAGAAACTGCCTATAAATCTGTCAGAAGTGGGAGGATGGAGAATATTGATTAAATTTATGCATTTATTAATGAATAATAAATAATTGTTATAATTATTTTTTTAAATAATTTTGGTATCTAATACTCAATGATTGAAAATAAAGTAAAAACTAAATGGCAAAAAAAAGAGGTGGTTCTTAATAGCTTTTTATCGATACCAAATACTTTTACTGCTGAAATTATGTCTGAGCAGGGTTATGACGCCCTGACCATTGACTATCAACATGGGATGATTGGGTTTAGTGATTTGTTTACAATGTTGCAAAGTATTAGAAATAGTGGTGTCACTCCAATCTGTAGAGTTTCAGGACTAGATCACGCAGTAATATCAAAAGTCATGGATGCAGGAGCATTGGGAATAATATGCCCTATGATTAATAATAAAGAGCAAGCGCAAAAACTTGTTCAAGATTGTAAATATCCACCAATGGGTATCAGAAGTTTTGGTCCAACGAGAGCTAACTTTTCAGTTAGTTCAAATTATTTTTACGAGTCAAATGAGGGAACTTTTTGTTTAGCTATGATAGAAACTCAAGAAGCATTTGATAATCTTGATGATATAGCATCCACTCCCGGTCTTGATGGACTTTATATTGGCACAGCAGATTTAACAATAGGACTTAATCAAGGAAAATTAGTACCAGGTTTTGATCGAAAAGAACCTGAGATGATTGAATCTAAAAAGAAAATTTTAGAAATTGCTCATAAGCATGGAAAAGTAGCATGTCTTCATTGTGGGACTCCGGAGTACGCTGCCAAGGCTTCCGAATGGGGTTTTGATCTTGTTACCATTACTAATGATGTAAGGTTGTTATCAGGCGCAGCAGCAGCTCATGTAAGAAAATTTAAAGAGCTTACTAATCAAAACCACGATGAGTCTGATAAAGATAATAATCCTAGCTCTTACTAATAAAAATATTATACGGCTTCAAGCTCTTTAGCTAGATCACCTATTTGAGCGCCGCCAGCCATTAAACGCTTAACATCATCTCCGCCTAATTCTGAAGACTTTCCAGATCCTATCACTTCACCCAAGCTTAAGAATGTGAATCGATCAGCTATTAGCCTCGCATGGATTTCATTGTGAGTAATCAAAATAATTGCGATATTCCCTAATTGTTGGACCTTTTTAATAGTTTTTAAAACTTCCATTTGTTGTTTTTGTCCAAGAGCTGATGTTGGCTCATCCAAGATTAATATTTTAGCTCCAAAATATATAGCTCTAGCAATCGCTAAAGTTTGTCTCTGTCCTCCGGACATCGTACCTACTAACTGAGTCGGATCAGAGATATTTATTCCTATCTTGCCCATCTCAGCGATAGTAATTTCATTCATATTTTTAAAATCTAATATTCCAAGAGGTCCTGGGCCTTTTTTTAACTCATTACCCAAAAAAAAGTTTCTAGTAACCGATGTAAGTGCGTTCAATGCTAAATCTTGGTAAACAGTTCCTATGCCTGCACTTGTTGCTTCTCTTGGGGATCCAAATTTCACTTCATTTCCATCAACTTTAATTACACCAGATGTAGGTTTGTGAACACCTGATAAAACTTTTATTAGAGTTGATTTTCCGGCACCATTATCACCAAGAAGTGCGTGAACCTCTCCAGGCAAAACATTTAAGGAGACACCGTTCAGTGCTGTGAATGTGCCAAACTTTTTAACTAAATTTGTAATCTCAATAAATGGAGCTTGATTGTCTTGACTCATTATATACTACCTATAATTCTTTTTCGGATATTTTCATTTGTTAGCGCAGACGCTATGATCACTAAACCTAAAAATACTCTATAAAATGATCCATCAATTCCTGGGATATAGAAGAAAGCCTCTTTTGCTATTCCAAAAATAAATGCACCAACACATATACCTAAAATTGTTCCAAAGCCACCTGTTAGTACAACACCGCCAATAACAGCAGCAGCAATTGCCTCTAATTCTTTTAAATTACCTTTAGCTGCATCTGCGGTATTAACCTCGAAAACTTGGCAAGTTGCAAATACAGTCGCGCAAAAAGCAGAAAACATAAATAGAGATACTTTAACTTTATCTGTGGGCACACCATTAGCTTTAGCAGCACTTAAGTTTCCACCAGTAGAATAAATCCAGTTACCAGCCTGTGTTCTACTTAGAACAACATAACAGATTATGGCTATAATAAGCCAAATCATTACACAAGAGTACAGCCCCGGAGCAAATTGGTTTCCAAAATTATTGGTATTCCAATCAATTGGAAAATATAGCCAGTCAAATACAGGCTCTAAAATATCTCCACCAAAAAAGTTAGCGACAGGTTGAGCTGAGTATAACGAGTCTATATAAACCCTTGCTATATCAACATCTGTGACAGTTTTTGCAACAACAGGATCAATTTGAAAGTTAGCAATTTTTTCTTGTATCATCCCAACCATATATTCGTTTCCAGTAGCCTGAGCATTTGCTAGAGCTTCTTGCAGAGGTTTGGTACCTTTATCCACCAAAATTTGTGTTTTGGCATCTGCTACCCTTTGATATGTATATTCGAGTCTTTCAGTTATTGCTGCTACTGTATCTGCTGGTAATGTTTGAGCTAAAGATACAAGGTCAGCTTCTGGAAGAGCTTTTGCTTTTTCACGAACCATTTCACCATGTCCGGGAACATTTACAATATTTTTAATATCTGGGATTTCTGTAACTGTTGTAGCGCCTTTAGCTTGATCTGGTCTATGATTAAAAGAGCGAAGAGAAACTTCTGTAAGTCCTCTTAAAAAAAATAATCCACCAAGTGTAACGATAAAAGAAGGTAAGCCTGATCTAACTACAATGGTACCTTGTATCCATCCAAAAAAAAGTGTGAAACATAAAGTAATAAATATTGCTAGTATTGGGGAAACATCAGCAATGTGGAAAACAGTATAAAATTCTATGTGGAAACCACCCTCAAAAGATATGTAGGGCACAATAAATGAAAAACCCCATCTTAAAATCATTGCCATACAGGCTCCTGCGAAACCAATCATAGATCCAATAGATAAGTCAAATTCACCAGCAATTATTAAAAGCCCAGCACCAATTGCTATGATTCCAAGTTGAGATATAACTCTTAGAAAGTTTCTAATGCCTAGTGCATTAAAACCCTCACCTGTAAAAGGGTTCCAAGACATTTCACCAGCAGGGATTGAGAAATAGCCAAGCATTCCAAATAAAAGGAGCATAACTCCAATAGGTCCAACTTCTGGTCTTGAAACCAGTGTGGTAAGCCAGGTTTTCTTTTGGTGCCTATCAGACTCTTGTCTTTGGGGAGTTGATGTTGTAGCCATGATTTAATTTATATAATTTTAATAAAGATCATTCAGTTTAATTTTACTTAAATATAAAAAAAGTGGGTAGTTTACTACCCACTTTTCAAGATTTATAAGATTATACTATCTATCAATACCTGCTAAAGCAGCAACTGATGAAGCATTTGACTTGTCAACAAATCCTGGACCTGATGGAATGTTTGCACCAGGTAAAAGGCCAGCACCGTTGTTGTATAAGTGTAATACTACAACAGGCATATAACCTTGTAGACGTTGTTGTTGGTCAATTGTGAAAGCAACTTTACCCTCATTGATTAAGTCCATAACAGGTGGGCTCAAGTCAAAACAAGAGTGGTGTACTGACATACCTAACTCATCGATAGCCTGTTGAACTCCAACACAAACGTGCGGACCAACTGATAATACTGCATCAACATCTGGGTTTGCTTGTAAACCAGCAGCAGCTCTTGTTGGGATAGTAGCAGGATCGTTTGAGCTATCTACTAATTCAGTAGGAATAGCTTCACCGTAACCACCACATCTATCAGTCAAAGCTGTGTTGTAAGCTTCTTGAATCATGCAAAGAGCTTTTGTAGCACCTTCTGCTTTTGCTCTTGCACCAGCAGATTGACCAGCAAGGTATTCAGGCTGACCAACGTGCATTAGTGCACCAAGTGAAGCAGAAGACTCGAGACCTGAGTTCATTGTGATGACTGGAATACCAGCAGCAACAGCGTCTTTAATTGCTTGACCTAAAGCTTCAGGATCTGGAAGTGAAACTACCATTCCATCAGGCTGAGTTGCTGCAGCAGCAGCAATTGATTTTGCCATGTCACCCATGTCACCTGAAGGGTTGAAGATATATTCAAAATCTGCACCTACGTGTCTAGCAGCATCTTCACCACCTTTTTGCACAACAGGCCAGAAAGGGTCTTTACCCTCACCGTGTGTTACCATTACATATCTTTCAGCAAATGCAGAAAGAGATAAGAATGATACAAGAATTGTAAGAATTATTTTTCTCATAAATTCCTCCTTAATTATAACGAGAGCATAATATTAATTTTTTCAAGCAAATCCAAAACATTTGTTGCTTAAAATCATGCAATTTGATCATTTGCGACAAAAAAAATCAGAGTAAACATCAAAAAGTTTCAATAATCAAAAATTATAGGTATTTCTTGTGTTTTAATTATAATAAATTAAAGCAAATTAGCTAAATTAACTATGAATATAAGTTTCCCAATTAAGATAATTACCACAAGCCTCATTTAATATTTCGCCAGTTTTTGAAGCATTCATCACTACATGGTGTTCATAACCATGTCTACAAACATATTGCATTAATTTTTGAAGCTTAGGTACTTTTGCAACAGCTCTTGTACCAAAAGTGTTTAAAGGATCATCAGTTAGCTCTCCCTCTCCAAAGTAGCATTTTATTTTACCTAAGTTATCATCAGTGGAAATCCTTCCATAAGTTAGAGGATTAGCTGGCGTTCTACCTTCAAGTGCACCATGGGTTTTTTCCTCACCAAAAACACTTCCCAGAATAGGTGCTGTACTTATTTTCAAATCAGGGAGGAAACTTTTAGCCCAATTTCCACAATGAAATAAAACACACTTTTCCTCGTCTTGGTCATAATTATTATTCCAATCAACTAAAGCACTTGGACTGTTTGAGGCTAATTGCATAGCATACATCGTTAAAGTTCCAGTGACATCTACTTCACAAGCACTTGGAAGCATATTTTCGCTCATCATACTCATTGACGTACAAACATTACATCCATAATTTTCTTGAACACTTGTCCAACATTGAATAGCAGTAGCATCGAGTTTGTTTGTTTCAACAAAATCATTTAAAACAACATCAAGCCTCGCAAGCTGTAATAATTTTTCAGATGGGGTAGCAGTAGTATCTCCATAACCTAAAATTCTATTCATCGAGTCTTTAACTTTTTTGCTATCATCATTGAGTTCTCTAGCTTTACCAAGGACTTCTGATAAATCGATAGTAGTGACGCTAATACCATGGCGTTCTAAAATTTTTTCACTGAACCTGACTGTATTAAAAGCTTGAGGTCTTGCTCCAACAGCTCCAATTCTGACCCTCCTCATACCTTTCACTACTTTACAAATTGAAATAAATTTATTTAGCTCATAATCAAATTCATTTCCGGACAAACTTACAACATGGCTTTTTGTTAACGAGTACTTTATTCCATATTGATAAAGATTATTACAAACAGATATTTTACCACAATAAGCATCTCTTCTATTTGAGGGTTGCATTTTTTCTAAATCGTCTGGAGTTGCCTGAACCAGAACAGGCACATCTAAACCTGATAGTCTAATTGTGTCAGCTACTCCTTTTTCATCACCAAAATTAGGTAAGACCACTAATATGCCCTCTATTTCATCTTTATGGGATTTAAAAAGATCAGCACACTTTTGAGCTTCAAGAAATGTTTCAACTCCACCCAGCTTGGTGTCTGAGTCTTTCAAAATAATAGGTTTTAAACCTTTATTCTTAAAAATATTCAAAACTTCATTTCTAGCCTCTGTAATTAGATGATCTGGAAAAAAATCTCTATTACCTATTATTATACCTAATGTTGATGACACGTCCTATTACCTCCTACCTTACTAAATGTAATATATAATAATTGATCGAGCCTAGAAAGGGGATATTCTTTATCTATTCACTATGAATGAGAAAAATTTAAAAAAGAAATCATTAGAATATAGAAAAACTATTCTTGAAATAATTTTTAAATCTGGTGCAGGTCATACTGGGGGGAGCCTTTCTTGTATTGATATTTTGAATGTTCTTTACAATTCAGTTATGGACATTTCTCCCAAAAATTTTCCGAACTTGGATCGTGATCATTTTATTCAAAGTAAAGGACACTCTGTGGAAGCATTATTCACAGTATTATGTGATTGCGGTTTTTATTCAAAAAAAGATCTAAATACCTTGAATCAATTTAATTCACACTTTATAGGTCACCCTACAAAAAAGGTACCTGGGATTGAACATAATACTGGAGCTCTTGGTCACGGTCTTTCAGTCGCTGTGGGTTTAGCAATATGCAAAAAAATTGATCAAAAAAACAATAAAGTGTTTTCTTTATTGGGAGATGGGGAGCTCTCGGAGGGTTCGGTTTGGGAGGCTTGTACTACTGCCTCAAAATATAACTTAGATAATTTAATTGTAATTGTTGATAGAAACGATTTACAAATTACTGGAAAAACTGAAGATGTAAATCCTATTGAACCAATTGATAAAAAATTTAAGTCTTTTGGTTTTGAAACTATTTCTACTAATGGAAATAATATTTCTGATCTTTTATCTGTATTTCAGCATGTCCCCGTTAAGGAAAATAAGCCAACTGTAATAATTGCAAAAACAACTAAAGGATCGGGTGTAAGTTTTATTGAAAATCAGATTGACTGGCACCACAAAGTACCGAATAAGGATGAATATGAAAGCGCTATCTCAGAGTTAAATGAGAAACTAAATTCTTATGAATGAAATTGGTAAACCAAATCTTGAGGTCTTTTCTGAGACACTACTTAAAGAGGCAAGGAAAAATAAAAATATTATAGTTGTTACTAGTGACTCGAGAGGATCAGGTAAATTGGTTCCTTTTGGTAAAGAATTGCCTAATCAAATCATTGAAGTTGGCATCGCTGAACAAAATTTGGTTGGAGTTTCATCAGGATTGGCTGCAGGGGGAAAGATTGTATTTGGAGTATCACCTGCAAGTTTTCTAACTGCTAGAGCTTTAGAGCAAATAAAAAATGATGTTGCTTACTCTGACCTAAATGTTTCGTTAATAGGCATTAGTGCAGGAATAAGTTATGGACAGCTAGGATCTACACACCACTCCATCCATGACTTTGCTACTTTAAGAACAATCAATAATATGACAATAGTTGCACCTGCGGATAACTTTGAAGCAGCCGAAGTTATAAAACAAGCTATTTCATATAATCATCCCCTTTACATTAGGTATGGAAAAAAACCAATGATGGATATTCATCCTCCAGGCACAAAATTTAAAATTGGAAAATCTATTGTAGTAAAAAAAGGAGAGGATTTAACAATTGTAGCAACTGGCGAAACTTTGCAACGAGCATACTTGGCAAGTGAAATTTTAAAAAAAAGTAATATTCATTGTTCAATTATCAGTATGCATACAATAAAGCCCTTTGATAAAAAAACATTTATAGAATTTTCTCAAAACTCAAAAGCAATTTTAACAGTCGAAGAACATAGTATATTTGGAGGACTTGGTGAATGTTGTGCGAGCCTGATTGCTCAAAATAATATAAATGTAAAACTCAAAATACTTGGAATACCTGATGAATATATGATTAATGGATCTCAAGCTGATGTATTAGATCACTATAATATGAGTCCAGAAAAGATAGCTGAAATATCAAAAGACTTACTTAACAAATGAGTTATATAACTATTGACTCAAGTACGTCATCCACAACAGTTATTGTTTTTAACGAAAAATTAGAGGTCGTAAAAAGATTTCAAAAGGGACACCAGCAAATAATCACAGATGAAGGTTATATTGAACACGATTTAGAAGAAATTTATCAAAACTTATTAGAGTTAGTTAAAAAGGCATCAGAAATTATTTCAAATCCTAAATTCATCAGTCTAACTAATCAAAGAGAAACATTTACGCTTTTTAATAAAAAAGATGGAAAACCAATACATAATGCTGTTGTTTGGCAGTGTACTAGAGGTCAAAAAATTTGTGAGGGAATTCTAAACGATAAGTCAAAAAATAAAGAAATTATTGATAAAACTGGTCTTAAACCTAATACTTTTTTTTCTGGCAGTAAATTAAAATGGGTTTATGAGAACAAATCAGAAGTTAAATCGAAAATTGACAATGGGGATATCTTATTTGGAACAATCGAAACATATCTCATTTATAGATTTACAAACCTAAATTCTTATGTGACTGATACTACAAATGCATCAAGAACCTTATTATTTAATTGTTTAGAAAATTCTTGGGATCAAAATTTATTAAATATTTTTAATTGCAATAATTTGAAACTTCCAAAAATACTCAATAGTTCAAATATTTTTGGAGAGAGTGATTTTAATAAAGCATTTAAAAAGTTAATACCTATAATTGGAGTCGCTGGTGATGCGCAAGCTTCATTTTTTGCAAATTTTTGTTTTGATAAAGGTGATACTAAAATCACGACAGGAACTGGTTTTAACATTCAAACAAATATTGGCAATGAGATGATTATCGATGAAAATTCACTAACCTCCCTTGCTTTCACAAGTGATAAACAGAATATCTATGCATTAGAGTGCCTAAACTCATTCGCTGGAGGAACGATTTCATGGCTTAAAAACAATTTAAAATTAATTGATAAGCCTGAGGATAGTGAAGTCTTATCAAAAAAAGAAAAAGATAATAATGGAGTCTATCTAATACCTGCCTTCTCAGGGCTAGGTCCTCCATTTTGGATATCAGACGCTAGGGCTGCATTCTTTGGAATAAGTGCATCTACAAATACCAATCATTTGGTCAGAGCTGGATTAGAGTCTGTTGCTTACCAAGTGGTCGTGTATTTAGAGTTTATGAAAAAATCAAGAAATCTTGATTTAAAAAATTTGTCCATTGATGGTGGTATGGTAAAAAATAAGTTTTTCCTTCAAATTATAAGTAACCTTTTAGAAATTGAGTTAAATATCCCTGAAATGGAGGATATGTCATCGTATGGTGCGTTACTTTTTGGAATGCAGTATTATCATAATTTAAAAAATACTACTGGTTTAAACGATTTTAAGGTGAAAAACTCTAAAATTATTCCTAATAAGGATGACTCTATAAGAAATTCTTTTAGTTCATGGAAAGAAATAGTTGATAAACATTTTGTGAAAAATCAAGACTAAAAAATTAAAATTTAGCTAGCATGTTGACATGACAATAGGATATTGTGAATGTGACTATATATAGGAGGAAATAACTATGAGAAAATTATCTCTAGTTCTAGCTTCACTTATGGCTGTTGCTTTTACTTTTGCTACTATGCCAGCAAAAGCAGGAAGCCACGCTGTTGAAGCTTGCTTAATTACAAAAACAGACATCAATCCTTTCTTCGTTAAAATGAAAGAAGGAGCAGAAGCGAGAGCTAATGAATTAGGTGTCAAATTATCATTCTTTGCGGGTAAAGTTGATGGTGACCATGAGACTCAAGTAAGAGCTATTGAGACTTGTATTGCTTCAGGTGCAAAAGGTATTTTAATTGCTGCATCTGACACAAAAGCTATTGTTACTCCATTAAAAAATGCTCAAGACAATGGTTTACTAGTCATTGCTCTTGACACACCACTAGAGCCAATTACAGCTGCAGACTCTACTTTTGCAACTGATAACTTCAAGGCAGGTGAGTTAGGTGGAGCTTGGGTTGCTGCAAAGTTAGGAGCAGATGCTGCTAATGCCAAAATTGCAATGTTAGACCTTAACGAGAGTCAACCTTCTGTTGGTGTTCTTAGAGATCAAGGTTTCTTATCTGGATTTGGAATCGATGTAAAAGACGTTTCCAGATGGGGAGATGAGGATGATCCAAGAATTATCTGTAATGAAGTTACAAACGGTAACGAAGAAGGTGGAAGAACTGCAATGGAAAAATGTCTACAAAAAGACCCAGACATAAACGTTGTGTACACTATTAATGAGCCAGCAGCTGTTGGTGCATATGAGGCATTAAAAGCAGTTGGAAAAGATGATGGTAGCGTTCTTATTGCTTCAGTTGACGGAGGTTGCCCAGGTGTGGCTGACGTTGAAAGAGGAATTATAGGTGCTACATCTCAACAATACCCATTGTTAATGGCTTCACTTGGTGTTGAGGCGATTAAAGCCTGGGCTGAAGATGGTTCAAAGCCTGAAAATACTCCAGGTCTTGACTTCTTTAACACTGGTGTGAACTTAGTTACAGATGATGCTGCCAGCGGAGTTCCATCAATTAGTGTCAAAGAAGGTATGGATAGATGTTGGGGTTAATCCAATAATTTTATTATTCAGGGCAGATTATTCTGCCCTGAAGCTATGATATTTTTTAAATGAATAAAGTTTCTGATGACATTTCTAAAGATCTAAAAGATCAACCTAAATTCACAACTGATATAGGAGAAAAAGATCAAGATCATCACTCTTTTGATTTAGGTGAACAAACTACACTAAAAAAAATTCAACATTTTCTTCACGGTAATCCAACAATAGTTCCTGTTATTATTTTAATATTAAGCGTTATTGCATTTGGCTTCATCGCTGGAGGAAAATTTTTCTCTGCTTTTAATTTATCTCTGATTGTACAACAAGTTACAATTGTCGGTATTCTTGCAGCTGCTCAAACTTTAATAATATTAACTGCTGGAATTGATTTAAGTGTTGCTGCAATGATGGTTTTAGCATCAGTATTTATGGGTAAGCTTTCTGTTGAAATGGGAGTTCCAACCCTCCCAGCAATAGCAGTGGGGTTTATCTCTGGTATTGCAACAGGTGCTTTCAATGGGTTACTGGTAACCCGCTTAAGATTGCCTCCGTTTATAGTTACTTTAGGAACTTGGAATATATTTTTTGCACTAGTAATATTCTTTACTGGATCTCAATCTATTAGAAGCTCCGATATTGAAGTAAATGCTCCTCTTCTGCACTTTTGGGGAGAGAGAATAAATCTTGGGGGTTTTGTATTCACTTACGGTGCGTTCCTCATGATTGGTATTTTCGTTTTTCTCTGGTTTTTACTCAATAAAACTGCTTGGGGGAGGCATGTTTACGCAATTGGCGATGATAAGGAGGCTGCTGAGTTATCAGGTATTAGAACTGATAGGATGTTAGTTTCAATTTATGCTGTTGCTGGTCTTGTTGTTGCTATTGGAGCATGGGTTTCCATAGGTAGAGTTGGTTCAGTGTCTCCAACATCTTTTTATGAGGGTAACTTAGACTCCATCACAGCTGTTGTAATAGGTGGAACTTCTCTTTTTGGTGGAAGGGGCACTATAATTGGCTCTTTATTTGGAGCTTTGATTGTGGGTGTATTTAGCTCAGGTCTGTCCATAGCAGGTCTTGATGTATTGTGGCAAAGATTTGCTTTAGGTTGTCTTATTATAGTAGCTGTTGGAATAGATCAATGGATAAGAAAGGTCTCAGCATAATGCAGCCAGTGCTAGTAGCAAATAAGTTGTCAAAAAAATACGGTAAAGTTGTTGCACTCGATAGTGCTGATTTAGAGCTTTATCCAGGTGAGGTTTTGGGAGTAATTGGAGACAATGGTGCTGGAAAATCTACACTAATTAAGGTGTTATGTGGTGCTGTTATACCTGATAGTGGTGAAATATTGCTTGATGGAAATAAAGTTACTTTTACATCACCTATAGAAGCAAGAAAATTAGGTATCGAAACTGTTTATCAGAACCTTGCACTTTCACCTGCTTTATCAATCACTGATAATATGTTTTTAGGCAGAGAAATTAGACAAAAAGGCTTTATGGGTAGTTTTTTAAAATTTTTAGATAAAAAAGCAATGGCAGATGAAGCTAGAAAACGACTGTCTGATCTTGGTCTATTAACCATACAAAATATAAATCAATTAGTTGAAACATTGTCTGGAGGCCAACGGCAAGGTGTTGCAGTTGCAAGAGCAACATCATTTGGAACTAAAGTCGTTATTATGGATGAGCCTACTGCCGCTCTAGGTGTCAAAGAAAGTAGAAGAGTTTTAGAATTAATCGGTGAGGTGAGGTCTAGAGGAATTCCCATCATATTAATTTCTCATAACATGCCTCATGTTTTTGAAGTAGCTGATAGAATACATATTCATAGACTTGGAACCCGATTATGTGTAATTGACCCAAAGAAACATGAAATGTCTGATGCTGTCGCATATATGACAGGTGCTAAGCAACCACCTCAAGATTAATTTATTAAATTAAATTCAGCAGAAATACTTTTACTAATAACATTTAATCCATTTGGAAGATCATTTTTATAAACTTTATTTTTAATTTGATCATTAGATAGCCCATAACTCTCCCATCTTTCAATTAATCTTTTTTCTAAAATATCTTTATTGCAATCAATCATAATAGTCGTGTCAAAAAAATTATGAATTTTTCTCCATGGTTCTTGATCAAGCAATAAATAATTACCCTCTACTATTATAATTTTTGTATTCTCAGATATGACTAATGCAGATGATCTTGATAGTTCTAATGATCTATCAAAGATAGGAACAATTACTTCACCCTCGTTTTTTAATCTTAATAAACAATTTAATAAACCTAGTACATCAAATGTTTCCGGTGCCCCTTTTCTCTCAATCAATTTTTTTTTCTCAAGAATATTATTATCTAGATGGAATCCATCCATTTGAAGAACACTTGATTTGTGGTTTTTTGATATTAGTTCAGACTTTAATTTTTCAGATATTGTGCTTTTTCCAGATGCTGGCGCTCCTGAAATTGCAATAAAATAACGACTTTGATTAATTTTAATAACATTTTCTAGTATTTTGTTTACTAATTCAGGGAATTCTATTCTTTGGTTACTAGACATTTTTTCCTAAATAAAAGCTTTTCCACCTTAAAAATCTGTCTTTTAAGATATCCGTTTGAATTTCATTCTTACCTATAATTTTTTTGACTTTTGGAAGACTAAGGGCTTCTCTTGGTTTTAAATTATTGTAACCAAGAAATGCTATTCTAGCAGCCCCAAAAGCAGCCATTGTATCTGACGCATCTGTTATAGATAAATCTCTCTCCATCAATGAAGCAAGTATTTGTATCCAGCTATCATTTTTAGAACCACCTCCTATTACAAAGATGTTATCTAACTTTATACCTGTCTTAACTAAGGAAGAATAATTATCATACAAACCGAAAGAAATACCTTCTATTAAACTGTAGATTAATGTATCTCGATTAGTGTCAATACTCATTTCGTGAAAACTTGCTCTTATATGAGGGTCATTAATTGGGGTTCTCTCACCTGTGAGATAAGGAAGATAATAAGGGTATCTATTTATTTCAGAAAAATTATTTAAAACAGCACTTAACACTTTATTAATTTCATCAATTGATGAATTAAAATTATTTATAAACCAATTAACATTTGAGGTACAAGAGAGCATCACTGACATAAGATGCCATGTTTCTGGTAAGCAGTGGCAAAAGGAATGTATAGCATCATCATAATTTTTTAAAAAATTTTTTGTTGAACCAAAAATTACACCAGAAGTACCCAAAGATAATGAAGCATTTCCCTCTTGGTAAAGCCCTAATCCAACAGCGGCTGCAGCATTATCTCCTGCTCCACCAAATACTTTGCAAGAGTTATTAAAGCCATATTTTTCTGCAATATCTTTTTTAATTACACCTGTTTGATCGGTCCCCTCACAAGTTTTAGGCATTTGCGAGATATCCATTGAGCCAATGTCTAAAAGTTTATTAGACCAAGTTCTATTTTTAACATCTAACCAATAAGTGCCTGCTGCGTCTGACAAATCACTAAAAAACTCTCCCGTTAAATAAAACCTTAAATAGTCTTTCGGCAATAAAACCTTTGCAATTGATTTAAAATTTTCACTTTCGTGTTCTTTCATCCATAAGATTTTTGGAGATGTAAAACCAGGCATTGCTATATTTCCAGCTATATCCATAACAGTTTCGTCAGCCATAATTTGACTGCACTGCTTAAAACTACGTGTATCATTCCAAAGTATACATGGCCTTATGACCTTATAATTTTTATCAATACAAGTTGCACCATGCATATGTCCGGAAAAAGATACAGCTTTAATCTGCGATAAATCAAATTTTAAAACAATTTGTTTGATACACTGATCTAACGCTTTTATCCAAAATGATGGATCTTGTTCTGACCAGCCATTTTGAGGCGTGGACAGTGGTATATCTTCACTAATAACACTCAACAAAATTTCTTGTTCTTCTCCAAGTAGCAAACACTTCATCGAAGAAGTACCAAGATCAATACCTAAATACATTTTTATATTATATAGAGAATAAAACTATTTTCTATTTTTAGAATTGAGTATAATCAAATCATGAATAAGTCTTTAGATAAAAAAATTCTTAAAATAAAAAATAATAAATATTCTCCAAGAGACTTCATTATAGCAGATGCTAAAGATGGCGATCTAGCAATGGGCATCACAACACCTGGATCAAAAAGAAATGAAAATGGAAAAGTACTAAAAGGATATCAAAACCTAGTAGATTACAAAAATGCAATGATATCGATGACTAAATCTAATTTAGTAGATATTATGCTGATGTCTGCATCAGTTGGTGAAGATCTTGTAAAAAGAAATTTATTTAAAAATTCAAGTATTACACCTGCTATTAGAATGAATGATACGACTGATATCTGGCTGATGAGAAATGGAAATTATAGAAAAACTAATCCTAGACCTTTTCGGTCTGCTCAAATGAACAAAGTAAGTAAATTAGTTAACCTTGGTTTATTTTCTATAACATTTTCTAATAATGTTGACTATGACCTTGCAATGTTAAATGCCTATAAAGAATATAGAATTGAGGCTTCTAAATATAAATTTAAACATTTTTTAGAAGTATTTAATTCCCCGATTGATCTAAATATGAACATACGACAAATGGGTGATTACATTAACGATTGCATTATAAAAGCAATAGCCGGGCAGACTAAGGATGAGAGACCTCTTTTTTTGAAAATAGCTTACAATGGTCCAAAAGCAATGGAGGAGCTAGCCAGCTTCGATCCTGAAAATCTTATTGTTGGTATTCTTGGGGGTAGCAAGGGCACGACAAGAGATTGTTTTGAATTAATTAAAAAAGCCAGTCAATATGGTGCAAAAGTAGCTTTGTTTGGGAGAAAAATTAACTTAGCTGAAGATCCTATCTTATTAGTAAAAATTATGAGAGAAGTTGTTGAAAGTAACATTAAACCTAAGGATGCTGTAAAACTTTACCATTCTGAATTAAAGAAAAATAAACTCATACCCGACAGGAAACTTTTAAAAGACCTTGAGGTCACTGAAAAAGTTTTAAAATTATAATTTAGATATATTGGGTAAATTTCCAGAAGAGGCATTAACTTTCATCATAGATGTTCCAGCTGCATGAGCCTTTTTGAGAGTTTTTTTTATGTCCCAATTTTCATGTATTCCAAATATAAACGCTGCACAAAAAGCATCTCCAGCTCCAACTGAATTTATTACCCTGCTTTTTGGTAAAACCTTTGATTTAGTGTAAATTTTTTTTGATCTATCAAAATAGAGCGACTCAGTTGGACTATGAATAACAACTCCTCTAATAATACCCTTTTTGAAAACTTTACTGATTAACTTGATTAAGATTTTTTGATTAAGATTTTTTTTATTGAAGTCGTAAATTTTTTTATTAAATAGTATCTCTGCTTCAATTTCATTCAAAAGCAAATAATCGGTGAATGGCAATGAGCTTTCAATAATATTTTTATATTTAGGGTGTTTATTTGAAACTAAATCTAAAACTGTTATCACATTTTTACTTTTAGCTTTTTTTAAAACTTTTGATAAACGAGTTTTTTTGTCAACATCAAATTTGTCCAATTTTCCTAATAGTGTAATATATCCGACATAAAGAACTTTAGGTGAAATTTTTAATTGATTAATTTTAAAATGTTTTTTATCAAGTAAGCTGTTTGCCCCTGGATAATATAAAAAAGTTCTTTCTTTTTGTTTTTCAAACATACAAACGGTATGAGAAGTAGAAATTTGATTTGATACAATTAAATATTTAGTCTCTATTTTATTTTCTCTACAATGTTTTTTTATAATTGATGCATCTGTATCAAGTCCAATTGATCCCATTGCGTACATTGGATGTTTAAATCCTAAAGAATTTAAATCTGTCAAAACATTTGATGGACCTCCACCTACGCATTGAAAAGTATTAGAAATTGCTTCTAATTTACCTCTATCAGGTAAATTATCTATTTTGTATGTGGTATCTACACACCACATTCCAAGGCCAATTATACCTCTTTGCATTATATTTCATTCCAGAGAGGATGTATCGCAACTTCATCTTCTTCAATTTCAGTGAACCTTCCCACACTTTCTAAAAAATAATTATCTTTATTATCATCGTTGACTTGAGAAACCTCTCCTGCCATAACCATTCCTGAACCCTCAGCTGAGTAAAATTTATGATATATGTTTCTTTCAACAGTGACGCTCTGGCCTCTTTTTAAAATCAATGGTTCTCTTGGTGCAATGGAAACTATTTCACCATCAACAAGAACATCAATTTTAGAGCTTAATTCAATTTGATTTGAGTCAACTTCTAAAAATTCAATCACTAATTCCCCACCTCCCCGATTAATTATATCTTCCAGTTTTACTTTATGGCTATGAAAAGGAATTTCTTGGCCCTCTCTCATAAATAATAACTTTTCTGCATAGGGTTTGTCATCATTGTTACCCTGTATTCCATTCCTTATACAAAACAAGGTGATACCTTTTTTTTCAAATTCGCCTTTACCAAAATCAGTAACATCCCAGCCCATTTGATGATTTTTTAAATAATTTTTTAAGTTAGGATTATTGTTGTACTCTTCTTTAGACCAATAGCCCCATTTAGGTAGAACCCACGAATATCTATCGATCATATCTTTAGCTTCAGATATTGCAGCATTTATTTCAGATCTTTTCATTTCAACTTAGATTATCAAAAAAATAAATAATTGATATAATCAAGTAATGAAAACAATAATTGTTGATCCTTTTCCAAGACAAATGGATCTTATTTTCTCTAAAGATAAGCTTGTTTATTTAAAAAAAAATTTCAAACTTATTGATGCACCAATAAAAAATAAAAAAAAATTTTATCAAAACAATATATCAAAAGCAGATTTTATAATTGGACAACCTGACCTTCCAAATTCAATTTTAAAAAAGGCAGCAAAACTTAAAGCTATATTCAATGTTGAGAGCAACTTCATGGACAATATGGATTATGAGTATTGTTTTAGAAATGGTATCTATGTTCTATCCACTGCTCCTGTTTTTGCTCAAACAGTTGCTGAAATTGCAGTTGGTTTTACTTTGTCTCTCAAGAGGGAAATTCATCAATCACATATAGATTTTATTAATAATAAAGAAAAATATGGATTGGAAAGTAATATGAATTCTAGTTTATTGCAGAATAACACTGTCAGTTTTATTGGTTTTGGAGATCTGGCCAAAAAGTTAAAACCCTTGTTAGAGCCTTTCACAAATAATTTTCTTGCATACGACCCTTGGCTTCCAAGCAAGTTGCTTGAGGATAATAATTGTAAAATTAATTCTCTTAATGAAATATTCAAAAAATCAGATGTGATATATGTTCTTAGTTCTATCACAACAAAAAACAAACACATGATTGATAAAAAGCTACTTAATCTGATGAAACAAAATTCTTGTTTAATAATTCTAAGTAGGGCTAATGTAGTGAATTTTAAAGACCTACTAAAAATTTCAAAAAAAAGAAATATAAAAGTTGCAACAGATGTATTTCCTGAGGAGCCAGTAGAAAAAAATGATCCCATACGTAAGTCTAAAAATATTCTTTTCTCAGCACACAGAGCGGGAGCTCTAAAGTCTGTGTTTTATGAAATGGGCGAAATAGTGTTTGAAGATTTAAAACTAATAAACAAAGGTCTCCCTCCAAAGTTATGTAGAAAAGCAGAGCTAGAGACTGTCGGAAAACTAAGATCAAAACCAGTAAAGATTAATTAATTAAGTTGAATTTAACGAATTAATTTAGTTCTATGTTATATGCTTATTAAAATTGATCCTATTCTTAGTCCAGAGGTTTTGCATACTTTAAGAGCGATGGGACATGGAGATAAATTAATTTTATGTGACTCAAATTTTCCCGCCTATTCGATGAACTCCAGAGTTCATCGTATTGATGGCGTAAATGCTGCAAGAGCTGCAGAGGCTATACTCTCCTTATTTCCTCTAGATAGCTTTGTCGACTCTCCTATTCAAAGGATGGAAATTGATGGAAATCCAGATCAATTAAATGAAGTTCATCAAGAAATAATTGACATAACTAAGAAAATCTCAGGAGAGCATTGGAAAATTTCATCCATTGAAAGGTTTAAATTTTATGATGAAGCCAAAAAGGCATTTGCCATAATAACAACAAACGAAACTAGACCATTTGGATGCTTTATCTTAACTAAAGGAGTTGTTAAACCTGATGGTACTGTTTGGGTACTAGATAAGTGAGTATTTGTGTATTTGGGATATTTGTTGCAGATCTATGTTTTTTTGCAAATGATATTCCAATACCAGGTCAAACCATATTAGGAAAAAAATACATCATCGGGCCAGGTGGTAAAGGATCTAACCAAGCAATAGCAGCAGCAAGAGCCGGAGGTAATGTATCATTTATAAGTAAAGTAGGTAAAGATAGCTATGCAGATCTTGCAATCTCTTTATACGAAAGAGATAAAATAAATTATGATGGTTTGGTTATTTCTGAAAATGAATCAACTGGGGCTGCAGGTATATTGATTAATGAAAAAACTGGGCAAAATGCAATAAATGTTGTTCCAGGAGCTGCTGGTACAATCGATGAAAAGTTAATCGACTCAAAGTTAAATATAATTGAGTCTTCTGATGTTTTTTTAACTCAGTTAGAGACACCAAAAAAGGTAACCCTCTATGCTCTAAAAAAAGCGAAAAATTTTAATTGTACGACAATTCTAAATCCAGCACCCGCCAGTGAAATAACTGATGATAACTTTCAATATTTTGATTTTTTTACCCCCAATGAAACGGAAGCAAGTTTTTATTTTGGTCAATCAATTAAAAATGAGGAAGACTGTAAAAAAGCAGGAAATTTTTTTTTAGATAAAGGGTTAAAGAATATAATTATTACACTTGGAGAAAATGGTTGTTATTTTAAAAACAATAAAGAGGAGTTTATAGTACCTGCTTCAAATCTAAAAAAACCAGTAGTTGACACAACAGGTGCGGGAGATGCTTTTAATGGGGCTCTAAGTGTGGCAATCTCACAAAATAAAAACTTCAAAGAAGCTATTGAGTTTGCTAATCTTGTGGCAGGTGTTTCTGTTACAAGGGAGGGAGCAGCAAATTCAATGCCATACAAAGAGGAATTACTCTAAAAATGCCATATATTTCAGACAAAAATCGCTATCAAAAAATGCATTATAGAAACTGTGGTGATAGTGGTTTAAAACTACCTGTCTTGTCAATTGGGTTATGGCATAACTTTGGTGGCAATGGAATGGCATCAGAGTCTAAAAAAATTCTTTTTGAGTCTTTTGATGCAGGAATTACTCATTTTGATTTAGCAAATAATTATGGACCACCTTATGGCAGTGCTGAGTCTAATTTTGGAAAAGTCATGAAAAGTGATCTTGGAAAATACCGTGATGAGTTAATTATATCGTCTAAAGCAGGTTACGATATGTGGGATGGACCCTATGGTGAATGGGGTTCAAAAAAACATGTAATTGCTAGTTGCGATCAAAGTTTAAAGAGGATGAAACTGGATTATGTAGATATATTTTATTCTCATCGTTTTGATCCAAATACACCTCTTGAGGAAACAGCTGATGCTTTAGAAAGTATCTATAAAGCTGGTAAGGCCCTGTATATTGGTGTCTCTTCTTACTCCTCCAACAAGACAAATAAAATGATTTCAATTTTAAAGAGCAAAGGAATCAAATTATTAATTCATCAACCTTCTTATTCATTAATCAATAGATGGATTGAAAAAGATTTAACAAGAACTCTTATAAAAAAAGGAGTTGGTTGTATCGCCTTTTCTCCACTAGCCCAAGGTTTTTTATCTAATAAATATTTGAAAGGAATTCCCAAAGTTTCAAGGGTTAATGAAAATAGCTCTTTCAGCAAAGATTTAATAACGAAAAAAAATACTAAAATTATTAATGAACTCAATAAAATTGCAAAAAGAAGAAATCAATCTTTATCCCAAATGGCTATAGCATGGGTATTAAATAATCGTGCAATAACTTCTGCTTTAATTGGAGCTAGAAACGTAAAACAGCTTAAAGAAAACTTAGCTGCACTTGATAATTTAAAATTTTCAAAAAAAGAAATAAAAGAAATAAATAAAGCGGCAAAAGAGGGTGATATAAATATATGGGCTCCTTCTAGTGCCCATTGATGAATTTAAATTTTTTATTATCTCACTAATAAATTAAATTTTAATCCACTTTTTTTTCTTAATAGATATAAAAATTGCATCTAATACCTTCATATTTTTTTTTGCATCTAATAATCCATAATCTATTTTAGTTTTATAAATTAACTCATTAGAAAATTTTGTAACTTGATGCTCATATTGATCAGCCGCTGGAAATACTTTTATTGTATTGTCTTTTCGATAGATTGATTTTCCATTGTAGATAACAACTGTAGTTGGTTTATTCGCAATTGCATTGAAAGGATTTTCAATAACAACTGTTTTTTTTGTGCCAAGAATTACTACTTGTTGTGAATATGTGCTTTGTGTAGCAACTGTAAAGGTTGAGAAAGTATCTCCAAAATCTAACAATGCTGATGATAAAATATCTGTTTTAAATTTTTTATCATTTTTAGAAGTTGCAATAACTCTTTTTGGTTCTTTATCTAATAGAAATCTTGATATGACAGTCGGATAACATCCAATGTCATAGATGGCCCCTCCACCAAATTTTTTGATATTTCTGATATTTTTTGGATTTTTATTATTGTATGAAAACACTGTTGATATACTTGATATTGATCCGATCTTACCTGATTTTATATATTCTTTAACCCATCGCCATTGAGGATGATGCCTGACCATAAATGCTTCTTTAACAATAACTTTATTTTGTGAGGCAATTTTTATTAATGGATCTATATCTTTTGATTTTAAAGATAATGGTTTCTCTAATAGGAGATTTTTTTTATTTTTACATGCCTCAATACTTGATTTTATATGTAAGTGGTTAGGAAGAGGGTTATAAATTATATCTACATCTTTATCTTCATATAACTCTTTATAAGAACCATAGCTTTTTGGTATTTTAAATTTTTTTGTAAGAGCCGTTGCTCTGGATAAATTTCTACTAGCAAGTGCAATAACCTGACTTTTTTTAGATTTTTTTATTGCAGGTATTACGTGCTCCCAACCAATTTTAGCAGTGCTTAATATGCCCCAATTAATAATTCTTTTTTTCATAAAAAAAATTTAAACCTATTTGACTAAAATCCATACATATATTTAAAAGATTTCATACATATATTTTATAACTTATGGTATCTATTTAAAAATGAGTGATTTTAAAATAGGCATTGATTACGGTGGTACCAAAATTGAGGGTATTTTAATAGACTCAAATGGTAAAGAAATTCTGAGAAAAAGATCTACTTATGAAAAAAATTACGAAAGTGGTTTAAATACCGTAAAATCTTTAGTTTCAGAATTTGATAAATTTACAGATCAACAAAATTCTGTAGGGGTTTGCATACCAGGATTTTCTTCATATGAAACTGGATTAGTAAATAATGCTAATTGTATATGGATTAATGACAAACCATTTCATAAAGACTTAGAAAAAAGTTTAAATAGAGAAATTCGAATCATGAATGATGCTAACTGTTTTGCATTATCTGAAGCTATCGATGGCTCTGGGGCAAATTATAAATCAGTTTGGGGTGTAATTATTGGATCTGGTTTTGGCGGATCATTTGTTTATGAAAAGAAAGTCATTGAGGGCGTTAATCAAATTGCAGGAGATTGGGGACATCAACCATTACCCTATCCTACTGCGGAGGAAATTAATTCTAATGTCCAATGTAATGTAGGTAATTGCAAAAGACCCTTATGTGCTGAGCAATTTATATCAGGAATAGGTTTTACAAAATTATTTAACGAGAAATACGGCACCAGTTTGAGAACAAGGGAAATAGTTGCTTTGGAAGCAAATGGAGATGAAAGAGCAAAAAAAGAATTTGAATTATATGAAGATCGTTTTGCCAGATTAATATCTGTAATGATAGGTATCGTTGACCCTGAGGTAATAGTTTTTGGTGGAGGTATGTCAAACGTTGGTAGACTTTATGACAATATACCTAAATTACTTCCTAAATACACATTTAGTGATAAGATAAGAAATAAGATCTTACGGAATACTCACGGTGACTCCAGCGGTGTTAGAGGGGCGGCGTGGTTGTGGGACTCAGATAAATTTTAAATGAAAAAAATTGGAATTCTTACTAGTGGTGGAGACTGTGGTGGTTTAAACGCGGCAGTTAGATCGATATTTTTCAGAGCTAAAAATACATATCAGATGGAAGTTATGGGTATTCGTGATGGCACTGTTGGTTTAATGCAAAGACCAGTGGCTTATGTTCCATTAGACTATCAAACTTTTAGCGGTTCTCTTCTAAGACAAGGTGGGACATTTTTGGGAACAACAAGTAAAGGTAATCCTTTTAAATTTCCCATGCCAGATGGTAAATACAAAGATAGATCCCAAGACATTATTGATGGTTACAAAGAATTAGGTCTTGATGGGCTAATTGTTATAGGCGGAGATGGAAGCATGTCGATTTTAACTGAAATTGCAAAAAGAGGTGACTTAAATATTGTAGCCATACCTAAAACAATTGACAATGATGTGGGAGCCACTGAAAGCTCCATAGGGTTTAACACAGCTGTGAATGTTGCTACCCAAGCACTAGATAACTTACAAACAACTGCTGCAAGTCATCAAAGAACGATGATTTTAGAAGTAATGGGGAGAGACGCAGGACACATAGCTATTAACGCAGGCATTGCAGGTGGAGCAGATGTAATCCTAATTCCTGAATTAAATTACTCTATCAAAGGAATTGTCAATAAACTTACTGAAATGAAAAATAGAGGAATAGTTCATTCGCTGATTGTAGTAGCAGAGGCAGTAAAAACAGAAAGCGGAAAAAGTTATACTGTTGAATACGCTGATGGTCAAAAAAGATTAGGCGGTATAGGTAATTATCTTTCAGAGGAAATAATGAAAAGTACTGATATAGAGTGTAGGGTTACTTCTTTGGGGCATGTTCAACGAGGTGCACCCCCTACTCCACGTGATAGAATTTTAGCAAGTGCTTTTGGAGTTTATGCTGTTGATTTAATAGCAAAAGGAAAATATGGAAGAATGGTTGCCTGGAGAGATAGAAAAGTTGTTGATGTTCCAATTAGTGAAGGAATTTCTACTTATAAAGTTGTAGATAGATCCGATCCTCTTATTGAAACTGCTTTAGCACTTGGGGTATATGTTGGTGATATAAAGTGAATGTTTATACCAATAGAAAAAATTTCAAATCTTCAAGAATTTAAAAAAGATATTTTTAGTGGAAAAGTTTTTGTATTTCAAAAATCAAAAACTTCAAATGATTTAATAACCCAAATTAAAAATAAAATACAAAATATTTATGATGGTGAAATAGAAGAAATACACTATTTAAAAAATTCTGAGGATATAAGTAAGGATATTGTATCAAAATTAAAAAACCATGAAGATTTCAGAAAACTATTTTCAAACTTTTTATATGAAATTGGATATAATAAAGGTGAAACTTTTTGGGATCGATTTGTGGTAAGAGTAGCACCAGCAGAAAATAACTTACCTTACAGAGAAGCATCTAGAATAAATATTCATCGTGATACTTGGGGCACAAATTTGTATCAACAAATTAATTGGTGGGCACCAGTAAGCAATGTAGAGGAAAAAAATACTATGGTTTTTTATCCAGATTATTTTGATGTTCCAGTAAAAAATACTACTTCGACTTGGGACTTAAACATTTATTTAGCCAATAGAAAAAAAGGCGATTTTTCTTATCCCTCTGCTCCACAATTAAAAGAGGACTTGCCAAGCAATATTAAGAAAATACCAGTAACTATAAAACCAGGAGAAATTTTATGTTTTTCAGGTGCTCACTTACATAGCTCATCAAAAGAAAAGTCCGAAAATACAAGGATAAGCTTTGAAATTAGAACTATTTGTGAAAACGACTTAAATAGTTCAGCTCAAGCCCCAAATGTAGACTGCGATTTGCAATGGAAGTTCCCTAAAATTTTTAAAAAAATTAATGACAATTCGCCCCTGAAAATAACTAGCTGATTATTTTATTTTTTGCTAATTTGCTGATGTGAAGAAAAAATATTCAATATTTAGCCTTGCTAAAAATGCACTATCTGGCCATAAAGAGTGGCCAAAAATGTGGAGAAGCCCCGAACCTAGAGAGTTTTATGATGTCATAATAATTGGTGGTGGGGGTCATGGACTAGGAACTGCATATTACTTAGCAAAAGAACATGGATTAAAAAATATTGCCGTAATAGAAAAGGGTTGGCTTGGTGGAGGTAACACAGGTAGAAACACTACTATCATTAGATCAAATTATTTATGGGATGATAGTGCTCATTTGTACGAACACTCTTTGAAGTTATGGGAAAACCTATCAAGCGAATTAAATTACAATGTAATGTTTAGTCAAAGAGGGGTTATGAATTTAGCCCATAACGAACATGACATAAAAGAAATTAAAAGAAGAGTGAGTGCAAATAATTTAAATGGTATTGATTCATTTTGGTTATCTAAAGAAGAAATTCAAAAAAAGGTTCCTATAATGAATACTGACAATCTTCGATATCCAGTGCTAGGTGCATCTTACCAACCTCGTGGTGGTGTAGCAAGACATGATGCAATAGCATGGGGTTTTGCAATGCGCGCCGATGAGATGGGAGTTGATATAATTCAAAATTGTGAGGCACATCAAATAAGGACTAAAAATGGAACAATAGAAGGTGTCGAAACTTCCAAGGGTTTTTTAAGGGCAAATAAAATTGGAGTTGTTGCTTCAGGTCATACTGGTGTTTTAGCAGAGAGTGCAGGTATCAGATTACCTTTACAAAGTAAGCCACTTCAGGCACTTGTTTCTGAACCAATCAAACCTATTATTGATACAGTGGTAATGTCCTCTGCAGTTCATGCTTATGTCAGTCAATCTGATAAAGGTGAATTGGTTATTGGAGCAGGAACCGACAGTTATAATTCTTTCACTCAAAGAGGTGGTTTTAACATTATTGAAGATACTATTCGAGCTATGGTCGAGCTTTATCCAGTATTTGGCAAAATGAAAATGCTTCGTCAATGGGGTGGTATTGTTGACATCTGCCCAGATGCTAGCCCTATTATTAGTAAATGTGACATTGAGGGTTTATTTTTTAATTGTGGCTGGGGCACAGGTGGTTTTAAAGCTACACCTGGAAGTGCAAATGTTTTCGCACATACCATTGCAAAAAATGAACCTCATCAAATTAATAGCGCTTTTAATCTTGATAGATTTGCAAGTGGAAGATTAGTCGACGAACACGGTGCTGCAGCCGTAGCACATTAATAAATATGCTCATAATTAATTGCCCTTATTGCGGCCCGAGAGATCAATCGGAATTTTCAAATGGAGGAGAGGCACATGTAAAAAGACCCGATGGATCAAAAGAAATAGGTGATCGTGAGTGGGGAGAATACGTCTTTATAAGAGCAAATCCAAAAGGTTTGTTTTATGAGCGCTGGGTACACACACATGGTTGTCGCAAATGGTTTAATTGTGTAAGAGATACATCTACTGATGAAATTTTGGTGACCTACAAGCTCGATGAAAAAAAACCAAATTTAAATAATTTTAAAAGTGTTGTTAAAACGCCCTCTGGTGAACCAGAAGTTGGGTCGGGTAATTTTACGGTTGAAAAATGAAATCTATAAATTTAAAAGAAAATCAATTTATTCAGTTTCATCAAAAAATTAGCTTCAAGTTCGATGGGGTCAAATATTTTGGCTACAAAGGCGATACTATAGCCTCAGCTCTATTAAGAAATAATATTAACCTTGTAGGAAGAAGTTTTAAGTACCATAGGCCCAGAGGAATTTATACCTGTGGTATAGAAGAACCAAATGCTCTAGTCCAAATAATTAGTGAATATTCCGAACCAAACACAAGAGCAACTATAAAAAAAATTTATGAAGGGATGGAAATTGAAAGTCAAAACAGATGGCCTTCTCTTGAAAACGATTTTGGAAGTATCAATAACTTATTTTCTCCAATTTTTACTGCTGGTTTTTACTATAAAACGTTCATGGGGCCACATAAGAAATTTTGGAAAAATTTATACGAACCACTTATTAGAAGAGCAGCTGGATTAGGTAAACCTCCAAAAGATTTCAAAGGCGTAAGTAATCATATCCATCACAACGTCGATGTTACAATTATAGGGGGAGGATTAAATGGACTTCTCGCAGCTAAATCTTTAATCAACTCAAATTATGATGTGTTGTTAATTGACTATGAAGAACAACTTGGTGGCATTATAAATAATTCAAACAAAATATCATTAATTGACAACAAAGAGCCTAAAGATTGGTTAAAAGAAACTATACAAGAAATAGAAGACTCTAAGAATATAAAGATTTTAAAAAACACACTTGTTACAACTTATAATTACGTAAATCACCTTATAGCCATTGAAGATAGATTTGTTGGCTCTAAACCGATAGAAGGAAAAGTTAATAGCACTTTACATAAGATACGTACAGGTCACACAATATTATGTAATGGACACATTGAAAGATTTTTATCTTTTCAAAATAACGATCTACCAGGCATAATGCTAAGCTCTTCCTTTGAAAAATATATGTGCCGATATGGACTAGCACCTTCTAAAGAACCTGTTATTTTCAGTAATAATTCGAATTCAAACAGCTTAGTTTATAGTCTTATAAAAGCTGGTTTAAAACCAAAAGCATATATCGACTCACGATCTGGGGAAGAAATTGAGCCAAATTTGTTTGACTTGATAAGAAAAAATGATGTTCCTCTCTACACAAATTCACAAATAAAAGGAGCATTTGGAAACAAAAAAATTGAAAAAATTCTTGTTGAGGATAGTTCTGGTGCTTTAAATGAAATTAAATGTGACTGCTTATGTTTGTCAGGTGGAATAAATCCAGATGTTCACTTGTTTACTCAATCAAAAGGTTTATTAGATTGGGATGAGAAAGATTTAACTTACAAACCATCAAAACCTTTTCAACCTACCATAACTCTTGGTTCTGCTTCAGGACAATTTAATTTTGATAATTTAAATTCTGATATAAATGAAAAATTGAAAACTTTTAAAGTCAAAAAATTAGACGTAAAACTCGAATTAAATACAAACACTAAGTATCACATTGAAAAATTGTGGGAGGTCTCTCCGCAAAAGAAATCATTATGGGCTAAATCATTTATTGACTTACAAAATGATGTAACAACTAAAGATATCCGTCAAGCAATAACAGAGGGTTTTGATAGAATTGAACATTTAAAGAGATATACAACAAATAGTATGGGAACCGATCAAGGTAAAATTAGTAGTATTAACGCACTGGGAATAGTTTCTGATCTTCTGGATAAAAAAGTAAATGAAGTTGGCACAACTATTTATCGACCACCCTATGCTCCCTTAAGTTTTTCAGCAATAGCTGGCAGAAATTGCTATGAGTTTTATGACCCAGAGAGAAAGTCACCAATACATAGTTGGCACTTAAAAAATGGTGCAATTTTTGAGGATGTCGGGCAATGGAAAAGGCCATGGTATTTTCAAATTAATAAAGATGAGTCGATGCATGATGCTGTTCAACGAGAGAGCAAAAATGTAAGAGAAAACGCAGGTATTTTAGATGGGAGCACATTAGGAAAAATTGAGATCAAAGGTGAGGATGCTTTGGAATTTATGAATTTAATTTACACAAACAGTTTTACTAAGATGAGACAAGGTTCTGCAAGATATGCTCTTATGTTGGGGGAAGATGGAATGGTAAAAGATGACGGAATAATTTGTAAAATTTCTGATCAGCATTTTATTGCCACTACAACTACTGGAGGTGCTGCTACTGTTTTAGGTTGCATGGAGGAATATGCTCAAACCGAGTGGCCAAACTTAAAAGTTTTTATGAACTCGATTACAGAGCAATATGCAACTTTCAACATTAGTGGACCAAAAGCCAGAGAAATTATGAAAAAAGCCTTTCCAAATATCAATTTTAGCAATGAGGAGTTTCCATTTATGACTTTCCAATTTCATGAATTTAATGGTATTCCAATACGAATTCTAAGAGCAAGCTTTACTGGGGAGTTAGGTTACGAAATATATATTCCGTCAAATAGTGCCCCTAAAATTTGGGATAACATTCAAAGTTTTGGAAAAGAATTTGGTCTTGCTCCCTACGGCACGGAGGCAATGCATCTTTTAAGGGCAGAAAAGGGTTACATTATTGTTGGCCAAGACACAGATGGATCTATAACGCCAATAGATTTGGGACTTAGCTGGATGATTGGTAAATCAAAAAAAGATTTTTTAGGCAAAAGATCACTTACTCGGTCTGATACTATAAGAGAAGATAGAAAACAACTTGTTGGTATAATTCCCTCGAATAAAGCCGATAAACTAGAGGAGGGACAACATATCATTCTTGATAAAGAAATTAAATCTCCTGTCCCAATGCTTGGTCATATTACATCTTGTTATTATAGTTCTACATTAGGTCATGATTTTGCATTAGCTGTTATCAAAAATGGCCACTCAATGATTGGAACAAAAGCTTACGCTTCTACATCAAGTATGAGTACAACTGGTGTGGATATAGTAAAACCCGTTTTTTATGATGAAGATAATAAAAGGTTAGTTTCATGACTGAAGTAATCCGATCTGATGGTATTGAAATAAAAAAAAAAGTTATACAACAAATTCTGTTAAGAGGATCTGGTGACTCAAAATTTAATAATCACATAAACAAATCTTTAAAGCTTTTACCACCATCAGATAATTTAAGGATAATTTCAAATGATAATTATACTTTAGCAAAAATGTCTTTTGATCAATGGAATTTAATATTTGAAAAAGAAATTGAAATTAAAAAGCTCAACAAAATTTTAGATGATTTAAATAAATCACCCTCAATATTAGCTACAAATATTTCTGACTCACAAGTATTTTTTGAAATTCAAGGTAAAAAAATTTTTGATATATTAAATAAATTAACACATTTTGACTTTAGAGAAAAATTCTTTAAAAAATCCACTGCCGCACAAACATTATTAGCTAGAGTAGACTGTTCTATTTTTAATCTTGATCTTAAATTATTACTTAGTTGTAATCGATCATTTGCTGACTATCTTGAGGATCGTCTTATTGACGCGGTTAACTTTTAAGTTTTTTTTCATATTGACATCAAATTTTGGAACTGATTAGGTATTTTTAGAGGAATAAATGGCACGAAAATCAAGAATAATAATTGTCGGGAGTGGTATTGTTGGAGCAAGCACAGCCTATCACTTAGCTCAATTGGGTTGGAAAGATATGGTTATACTCGATCAAGGTCCATTGTTTGAAACTGGTGGTTCTACAAGTCATGCACCTGGGGGCGTTTTTCAAACTAATCCCTCACGAATGATGTGTAAATTTGCACAGTACACAGTTGACTTACTTAGATCATTATCATTTGACGGCAAACCTTGTTTTCATACTGTTGGAGGAATTGAAGTATCAAAGACAAAAGAAAGACATCAAGACCTTTATCGAAAACTAGGTATAGCTCACAGTTATGGATTAACTGATGCAAAAATCATTACTCCAGATGAAGTTTTAAAAATGAGCCCCTATATTGATCCAGAAAAAATTCACGGGGGATATTATGTTCCAACAGATGGTTTAGCAGCACCCGTAAGAGCTGTTAGAGCAATGGCAAAATATGTGACTGATTTAAAAGCAGGCGAATTTTTTGGCGATACAGCAGTTAATGGTTTTAAAATTCAGAATAATCAAATTCGTGGTGTACAAACATCTAAGGGTGATTATGAGGCCGATATAGTACTTGTCTCAACTGGTATCTGGGCTCCAAAAATGGGAAGGCTTGCTAATATATCATTACCTTTAGTTCCCTGCGAACATCAAATGGTGTGGTTAGAGCCGTTTGAAGAATTGAAAGGATTTAAAGCTGATCACAAAGAAGCTTTGGTTGAGCATGCATTGATGCGTCACCAAGATTACAGTCTCTATTTCAGACAATGGAATGATACTTATGTTATTGGAAATTATCGACATGAACCAAGAATTTTAGAGTCAGAAGAACTAAAGAAACCTGAGGATGCTGAAGAAATGCCCTCACTGGTAGACTTTAGACCTGATGATTTTGAAGGTGCTCATAAAGAGTCGAATTGGTTGTTCCCAAGATTTTCTGAAAAAAAACTTACAAAAAAAATTAATGGAATTTTCTCATTTACAACTGATGGTAACCCTTTAATGGGCGAGACAAGTGTAAAAGGTTTGTGGACCGCCAATGCTGTATGGATTACACATGCTGGTGGTGTTGGAAAAGCTATGGCAGAATGGATAGTGAATGGTGAACCTGAACTCGATGTTCGCCAAGGAGACATAAATCGTTTTCATCAACATCATCATGTCAGGAAATATCTAAGATCAAGAGGTAAGCAGAATTATAAAGAGGTATATGACATTATTCACCCGCTTCAACAAATGGAGCAGCCAAGACCACTACGAAGAAGTCCATTTTACGCTCGATTAGAAGGACAAAAAGCACATTTCTTTGAGACTATGGGCTGGGAAAGGCCTCAATGGTATGAGTCAAATGCTGAATTAATGAAAGGTAAAAACTTTCCAAATAGAACAGGCTGGGCTGCAAAATATTGGTCACCGATTCAAGCAGCTGAACATCTTGTAACAAGACAAACAGGCGCCCTGTTTGATATTACAGGATTTGTGAAAATTGAAGTAAGTGGAAAAGGTGCTCTTAAATTATTGCAGAAAGTTTGCACAAATAATATTGATGTTGCCGTAGGTAAAGTTGTTTATAGCGTAATTTCTAATATGTATGGTGGTATAAAAAGTGATCTTACAATTAGCAGACTTGAGGAAGATAAATTTTGGGTCTTGGCAGGAGCTGGGAATGGAATGATTGATATTAGTTGGCTTCGAGCAAATGCTCCTGATGATGGAAGTGTTCAGATCATAGATTGGACATCTGCTTTTGCAGGTATTGGCTTATGGGGACCAAATTCAAGATCTGTTCTTGAAAAACTGTGTGATGACGATGATGTATCAAACGAAGGTTTTCCATTTTTCCATATTAAAAAGATTTCTATCAGTAACATTCCCTGTGTTGCTGTAAGAATATCTTATATAGGTGAATTAGGTTGGGAAATATATACACCTACTGAGTATGGATTATCATTATGGGATGAACTTCGAGAAACTTCAAGAGAGTTCAACATGATTTGTTCTGGAGCTGGTGCTTTTGAGTCACTCAGATTGGAGAAAGGCTATAGATCACTGGGTACAGATATTCATACTAATTACAACCCTTATGAGTCAGGCTTAGGCTTTACGGTGAAGCTTAAAAAAGAAAATGAGTTTATAGGCAAGACTGCACTTCAAAAAATAAAAGAAAAACCAATTGAAAAGAAACTTACTTGTATGATTATTGATGACCCTGAAGGAATGGCCTTAGGCACAGAACCAATATATTCAAATGGTAAAGCTGTAGGGTACGTTACAAGTACAAATTATGGCTATTTTGTTGATAAACACATTGTTTATGGATATTTACCAACAGAAGTTTCAGAAAAAGGAAATAAGTTAGAGGTCGAGTACTTTGGCAAAAGGTATCCATTAACAATTACTGAAGAACCTTTGCTTGATCCAGAAAATAATAGATTAAAGTCTTAACTATTATATTTTAAAAATATGATCAAAAACAATATTGTTTCTTTAGTAGATGGCTTTACCATAGAGTTAAACCCAAAAGTAAGACACAAACTAAAGTCTATCCCATTAGATAAAAAAAATAATGTTTACATAACATATTTACCTGATGCTACGGAAAAAGACATTTTAGAAACTGTTGATTTTGTATCTAAACAAGAATTAACTCCTATTACTCATTTGCCTGCAAGGACAATGAGAGATTTAGATCATGTTTCAGACTTCCTAAAAGAACTAAGAAATAGAACGGATAGCAATAAAATTCTTGTTATAGGTGGTGGTGGTAATCAGAATGGATCAGTATCATCTTCGCTGGAAATACTAGAGTCTGGTTTATTAAAGGATAATGATTTTGAAGAGATAGGAATAGCTGGACACCCAGAAGGTTCACCTGATATTGATCAAAATACTGTCAACGAATTTTTAGATAAAAAATATGAATTATCAAAAAATAAGAATTTAAATTTAGAACTTGTTACTCAATTTTTTTTTAATGCCGAACCATTTATTAAATGGTGTAAATTTTTAGATAATTCAAATATAAAATTACCCGTCAGAGTAGGCTTTCCAGGCCCAGCGTCTTTTAAAACACTTCTTAATTTTGGGATAATGAGTGGTGTTGGAAATTCATTAAGTTTTCTAAAAAAGAACTCATCTAAAGTAACTGACCTTTTAACAAAAACTTCAAACGACGAAATGTTTATTGAATTAGCTAATTTCTCTAAAGATCAAAGTTCATTTAAAAATTTTCACTGCTTTCCTTTTGGCGGCTTCGAGAAGACCTGTCATTGGTTAAATGCTCTTCAAAATGGTGATTTTACAATGGAAAATGACAAAATAGTCCTCCACAACAAAATCTTTTAAGTTCAAATTTTTCGATTGCATAGACATTAAAAAGAAATTAATTTTCAAAAATTGCTACTGCATTTTTTATAGGAGGATATATGAAGCTTAAGCAACCAAGTTCAGTGGACCAATCTGACAGAAAAGTCCCATTTAATTTAAGGCAATCAGGACCAACACCTCAACAGATGCTGATTTCTACCAGAGTTAGAAAAAATCCCTATTGGCATTTATCAGTTGAGGCAGGATGTTGGAGATGCACTGTGTACAATAGAATGTATCATCCTAGAGGTTATGTAAAACCTGAAGATGGTGGTGCAATGGTCGAATATGATGCATTAGTAAATCACGTTACTATGTGGAATGTTGCAGTAGAAAGACAAATTCGTGTAAAAGGACCTGATGCATTAAAATTTACAAATTTCGTTATCACAAGAGATGCTTCAAGAATTGATGTAATGAAAGGAAAATATGTAATCCTTTGTAATGACAAAGGAGGGGTGTTAAATGATCCTATATTACTCAGAATTGCTGAGGATGAATTTTGGTTTTCACTCTCTGATTCAGATATTATGTTTTTTCTTCAAGGCGTAAATCACGATAAAAAATTTAATGTAGAGATTGATGAAATAGATGTATCTCCTGTTCAAATTCAAGGACCAAAGTCAATCGACCTTATGGCAGATTTAGTTGGAGATGCTGTCAAAGACATTCCTTATTATGGATTAATGGCAGCAAAAGTTGGAGGGAGAGATTGTATTATTTCACAAACAGGTTTTACTGGTGAAAAGGGATATGAAATCTACCTTAGAGATGCAACTTTGTATGCAGATGATATGTGGAATGCTGTTTTAGAGGCTGGAAAGAAACATAATCTAAAAGTAATAGCACCTGCACACCATAGAAGAATAGCTGCAGGAATTTTATCTTGGGGTCAAGATCTTGATGCCGAAACTTATCCATTCCAATGTAACCTCGGCTATCAGGTTCCTAGAAAAAAACAAGGCGATTACATTGGTAAGCAAGCACTAGAGGCTATGAGAGCAAAAATCGAAGCAGGAGAAAAACCTTATAGTAACCAACTTGTTGGATTTAGATTAGGGGGTAAGCCAATTGATGAATATGCACCTGATTTTTGGCTTGTATCTGAAGATGGATCAACACCAATAGGTTATCTAACATCCCCTTGGTACTCTCCAGAATTGGAAACAAATATAGCAATGGGGTATGTTCCCTATGAAAAAAAGGATATTGGTAATAAATTTAAATTTCATCTACCTGATCAATATAGTGATACACCTGGGACACCTGTTGATGGAGAAATTGTTGAAATTCCATTTAGACCCTCAGTAAATCCAAACGCACGTGAAATTGCCAAAGAAGATGGTAGAGACTCAGCTTATTAACAAATGCTATTTTCAAGCCCAGTATAAATAACTGGGCTTTTTATATTTGAATTTTCTTTTTCCTGTAATAGTCTAACATTATGAATGTAGTTAAAATGATTAATAGCACAAAACTATACGATTTGTATGATCAACTATTTGATTATTTTAACTTAGCTATTTATGATTTAGAGTCAAAAATAGATACAAATTTTGACTATAAAATAATTAAAAATAAATTAGAAACTTTTGCTGATAATCATTTTAAAAGCGCTTTAAAAGATTTTAATAATGAAATGTTAAAGCTAAAAGATCAATTACCTGAAGATTTTAAAAAAATTGAAAAGCTATCAAATGACTTAAAATTATATTTTAATACCTTATTAGAGACTAAACTTTTTGATGAATATAAAATACAAGACCTTAAAAGTAGTTTAAAAAAAAGTCTTGATAAAATAAATAAAATTCATTCTTAAAAGTAATTTAAACATATTAAAATGACTACAGATATTATCATTATTTCTTGTCTTGTTATTGTTATAATACTTTTATTAATAACTATAAAAAAAACGAATTTTAAGTCAGATAATAATTTTGATATAGATATAAAACAAATAAATAAAAATTTAGAGAGTTTATATAATAAGGCTTTAGAGCAAACTGGTTACGTTAATTCAAAAATAGAAGAAATAGGAACTCTTACGAAGAGAATGTCAAACGCTATGTCCACAAATATTTCTGACATGGGTGAAATGGGTGAAGTTATTTTAGAAAATATTTTACAAGATTGTGGCATGACCAAAGACAGAGACTACAAAACTCAATTTACAGACAAAAATGAAAATGGTCAGATATTTAGACCAGATGTAGTAGTTTTTTTACCAGAAAATAGGAATATTGTTATAGACTCAAAAGTCCCAATGAAAGATTGGTATGAATTTCAAAATTCAAGTGACGAACAATCTAAAGTAAATTCAATGAAAGGGTTTATAAATTCTTTAAAAAACCATATTAATAACGTTCATAAGAAAGATTATACCAATCTTTTAAATGTAAATTCACCTGACTACGTATTCATTTTTATGCCTCATGAATTTGCACTCATAACTGCACAAAAATATGATCAGAGTATTTCAAATTATGCTCAACAAAGGCAAGTTATTGTAGTTGGCCCATCAACGTTAATTATGTGTATGAAATTAGTTGAGAGTATTTGGAGATTAGAAAAACAAAATAAAAATTCAAAAGAAGTTGCAGAGATAGCAGGAGGTATGTTTGATCAAATAGCAAAAACTTTAAATTTACTTGAAAAAACTGAAACTAGTATGATTAAGTCTGCTGAAAATATCAATCAAACTAAAAAATATATAAAAGATGGCAAAGGGAGTTTACTCAGTAGGGCTAACAAGATGAAAGAATTGGGTGCTAAAACAAAAATCGATTTAGAATTTAAAGAATGAATATTCTTGTTTATAGTTTTAATGACAAAATAGGTGATGGATTACAAAAAATTACTTTTCTTCAGAAATTAAAAGATATTTACCCTAATTCATTAATTTATTATACGACTAGTCAAACAACGACATTAAAAGATAAATTAAACCCACTAGTCAAAGATATTATCCACAATTTTATTGAACATAATAAAATTGAATCTTCCATTTTTAGCCTATTTAAGAAAAGTGATAAGTTTCCTAAAATTAAGTTTGATTTAATAATTGATTTACAAAAGGTTGTATTAAGGACCTTGAGTCTAAAAAAAATACCTCACCATAAATTTTTTAGTGCAACTGCTAACTTTTTATTTTCAGATTTTAAAAATAATAAAAATTTAGAATTTAAGAATATTTATATTGAAAAATTTTATTTTAATATTTTATCAATTATAAAAAATGAGTTGATTAATAAAATACCTAATATAAATGTTCCAATTAATAATACTATCCCCGAAATCATATCTGATAAGAGTAGAAATATTGCTATTGCTCCTGGAGCAGGAAACCCTATTAGGCAATGGAAATTTGATAATTATTTGCAAATAGCAAAAAAATTAAGAGATCAAAATTATAATATATATTTTTTTTTAGGTCCTAACGAAAAACCTTTTTTAGATATATGTCTAAATAATAAGTTTATTTGTCCAGAGTGGGAAAACGGAGAAATTATTTCAAAAGATATATCTTTCACTATGAATCTAGCTAAAAAAATGTCTTGTTTGTTATGTAATGATGGTGGCACAGCATGGATGTTTGAATTCGCAGGTGTAAAAACTTTAAAATTATTTGGTGTTACAAACGAAAAAAAATTTTCAAGACCAGGTTTTTCTCAGGCAATACAAATAAAAGATTTTGGATACAAAGAATTAAACGATTTTCCAATAAGTAAATACGAAGAAATACTAAATAAATTTCTTGCAAATTAGATGCATATTTTTTTATTTTTAAGATACGTGTAGCTTGGCTCTTTATGATATCTAACTTGCGATCCATTCAATTTAAAAATGCCATTTCCATTAAATTTAGTATCTAACTCTTTATAGTCATTTTTATTACATTTCGATAAATAATCTCTCATAACTTTTGTGTACATACCAGGACCAGTAAAATTAAGAATTGCCAATTTTGGGTTTTCAAAAATTTTATTTTTATAAAATGGGTATGATTTTGATATCTCTTTTATTAATAATTCTAAAAATTTATTCTTTTTTTCAAATGCTAGTCCCCACTGAAGTATATGAGAAAAAGGTCTTTTCAAAAGGAAAACATTTTTATTATTAGGTGGTATAAAACAATTTGTATCCTCATATGTAATTATAAATTTTGAATTTTTATTATGAAGCTTGGTCAATGGTATCTTACAAGCCCTGCTGATATCAAAATAATAGCCACCTTGATCATATAATATGCAATACCTAAAAATATCTGTTTTGAGAGGTCCAATAAGGGCATTTTTAAAAATGTTATAAATTTTTTTATTACCCCATTTTTGTTGCATGTACTCCTCCATCATAGAATTAGTAAAAATTTTAAATGATAAGTTTTTATTTATATTTCTAAAATTTAATAATGATCTTGCATGAGTTTTTCCAAACTTGTTATCTATCCATGTTTGATAAACTATAGGTGAAATTCTTTGTTTTGGGGGCCTAGATGCTTTTTGATCGTATAATGTTACAAGTGGGTATTCAGATAATCTTCTAATTTTATATTTAATTTTATCTACAATTTTCATTTACTTAACGAAAAATTGGCGGAGAGAGTGGGATTCGAACCCACGATAGAGTTGCCCCTATACACGCGTTCCAGGCGTGCGCCTTAAACCACTCGGCCATCTCTCCATTTTTATTCATTATCACCTATTTTTAATGCCTCAAAAAAAGCTGTCTGTGGGATTTCGACATTACCAAATTGTTTCATTCTTTTCTTTCCTTTTTTTTGTTTTTCTAAAAGTTTTTTCTTTCTACTCACATCTCCACCATAAAGTTTAGCAGTCACATCTTTTCTAAAAGCTTTTATAGTTTCTCTGGCTATAATTTTTCCATAAATAGCTGCCTGAATTGGTATTTGAAAATTTTGTCTTGGGATTAAATCCTTTAACTTATTACATATCCTTCTTCCAATTGTTTCAGCTCTTGTTTTGTGGACTATATTTGAAAATGCATCAACAGTTTCTGAATTAACAAGAATATTCAGTTTTACCAGATCTCCTTCAAAATAATCATAGACCTGATAATCAAAACTAGCATAACCTTTTGAATAAGATTTTAATTTGTCATAAAAATCTATAACGATTTCATTCAAAGGTAATTCCATTTCTAAGATAGCTCTATTATTTTGTATATTTAAGTTTTTTTGTTTACCTCTTTTTTCAATACAAAGTGTTATAACTGTACCCAAATAATCCTGCGGTACTATTATAGTTGATTTAACCCATGGCTCTAAAATTTTATCTATTTCAGCTGGATCGGGCAGTTCAGAGGGGTTTCTTATTACAATTTTGTTTTTATTTCTGTCAATTACTTTGTATACAACTCCTGGAGCAGTAGTAATTAAATCTAAATCAAATTCTCTTCTAAGTCTTTCTGTTGTAACCTCTAGGTGAAGCAAACCTAAAAAACCACACCTAAAACCATAACCTAAAGCAGCACTAGTTTCATTTTCATATGTAAAACTTGAGTCATTTAACGCAAGTTTTTCAAAACTCTCTTTAAGCCTCTCATAGTCTGATGTATCAACAGGATATATCCCACAAAACACGACTGGTAATGAGGGCTTGAAACCTGGAAGTGGTTTTATTTTTTGATCATTTAATTCTGCTATTGTGTCACCGACCTTACAGTCAGCTACTGACTTTATACTAGCATTAATAAAACCTATTTCTCCTGGGCCCAATTCATCACAATAATTTATTTCAGGTGTGAAATATCCTATTCTATCGATATTGTATTGTTGATTATTAGATAAAAACCTAACCTTCATGCCCTTTTTCATAACTCCATCAAGAACTCTAACCAGAACTGTTACTCCTAAATAATTATCGTACCAACTGTCCACTAAGAGGGCCTTGAGATTTTTTTCATTTGTATTTGGAGAGGGTAGTTTTTCTACAATCTGGTCTAATAAATCTTCAACTCCCAGTCCAGTTTTTGCAGAAACGAGACGAGCTTCTGAAGTATCTATTCCTATTGTTTGTTCAATATCTTCTTTTACTCTTTCTGGTTCGGATGCAGGTAAATCTGCTTTATTAAGAACCGGAAGAATCTCGTGATTAACATCTATTGCCTGATAAGCATTTGCGAGAGTCTGAGCCTCAACTCCCTGTGTACTGTCAACAACTAACACTGAGCCTTCACAAGCTGATAGTGATCTTGAAACTTCATAAGAAAAATCAACATGTCCAGGAGTATCAAGTATATTAAGTTGGTATTCATCACCATTTTTATTTTTATAACTTAATCTTACTGTTTGAGCTTTTATGGTGATCCCTCTTTCTCTTTCAATCTCCATTGAATCCAAGACTTGGTCTTTTTTAGTCCTGTCATCCATCCCTCCACAAATTTCTATTATTCTATCCGCTAGAGTGGATTTACCATGATCTATATGTGCTATTATCGAAAAATTTCTAATTTTAGAAATTTCCATTAGCTTCTAATTTTTGCTTTAAATTTATTTGATACTTTTTCTAAGATATTTTTATGTAATTGTTCTAAATCTTTTTCTTCAAGGGTTTTTTCTATAGATTGAATAGTAACCCTAAATGTTACACTTTTACTTCTATCACCTAAGTCTTTTGATAAATATAAATCAAAAAAATCTACATTTTTGATTAAGTTTTTGTCTAAACCTTTGACGTATCTCTGAACCTCAAAAAGATTTTGCTCCTTTTCGAATAAAAAAGAAAAGTCTTTTTCACTAAATTGAAATTGGGAGTCTTGGATATTTATACTATTAGCTTTGCTAATAGAGTCAATTGGAAGGTTTTCAAAAAATAATTCAATTGCATAACAATTTTTAAGTTTAGAAAATTCCTCCATAATTAGTGGGTGAACTTTTCCATATCTAGCTATTAATTTTTTTCCCATAAATAGTTCAGCAGATTGACCTGGATGATATGTATTTGAAGTTGATCTTGATATGTTAAATTGTTTTATGTCAAAATTTAATGAGCTAATTAATATTGAGGTTAATTCTGTTAGAGAGTAAAAATTAAATTCTTCAGATTTGTAAATAGAGTTTGTATTTTCTTCAGTGGAAATAAGCAATGATAGAATATTTTCTTGGGATTGAGAAGAATTATAAATAGGACCAATCTCAAATAATTGAATATTTTTAAAACCTTTTTTAAAATTTAATTCTGCACTTTCTAAATGGTTAAATATCATAGAATTTCTCATATAAGATTGATCATCACTGATTGCATTTGAAATTTTCAAGGATTTATCTCCTTTAAGGATTTCTTGAGCTCTAATTGAGTGAAAAGAAAAAGTTATAACTTCAGAAATTCCATTAGATATAAGGGTTTTTTTAAGTTTTTTTATTGATTTATATTTCTTATTTGTTGATGAATTATCAATCTTATCAATCTCATCGATTGATGCAGAGGGCACACTTTGTTTAATATTTTCATATCCATAAATTCTTATGATTTCTTCAACTATATCGATTTTGTTTTTAACATCATTCCTCCATGATGGTACTAAGACTTCACATTCCTTTTCATTACTTTTATTAATTTGAAATTTAAGATCTTTTAATATTTTGATTTGTTTTTGTGGATCTAGTACTAAACCAATAGTCTTATTAAAATAATCAAATTTATAATTTATTTTATGCTCAAAATTGTCTAATTTTCCAGCTTCAATATTTTTACTTACTAAACCCCCACATATTTTATTTATTAAATATGATGCATATTCCAAACCTTCAATGACCATATTTTTATCCAATCCTCTTTCAAAACGATACCTGGCATCAGAATTTATTCCAAGAGTTCTACCAGTTTGTGCAACACTATTCGGATTAAAAAGAGCAACCTCAAGAAATACATTTTTAGTATCATCTGTGCATCCGCTGTAGTCTCCTCCTATAATCCCTGCTATAGCGAGTGCATTATCTCCATCAGCTATCACGGTTGTATTTTTATCTAAAGTGTATTCTTTATTATCTAAAGCAAGAATTCTTTCATTTGCATTAGCAAGCCTCATATCAAGTTTTTTTCCAATTTTATCTGCGTCAAAAACGTGTAAAGGTCTTCCTAAATCAATAGTGATATAATTTGTTATATCAACTAAAGCGTTAATAGGTCTTAATCCAAGGCTGATAAGTTTTTTTTGTAACCATTCTGGAGATTTAGAATTATTTACATTTTTAAAATATCTACTTACTACATATTCACAGCTATTATTATCATTGTTAATATTCCAAATGATTGGGCTTGCAAATTCTAACTGATTTATTTTTTTAAAATTCATAGGCTTTAGTTTACCAACACCTTTAGCTGAAAGATCTCTAGCAACACCTCTAACACCAAGGCAATCTCCTCTGTTAGGTGTAATACCTATCTCGAAAATAGGATCATTTAACTTCAAAGCTTCAACTGCTGAGGTGCCATTTTGAAAATCATCTAATAACTCAATAATGCCCTCATGATCATCACTTAAGTTAAGCTCCCTCTCAGACAAAAGCATACCCTCAGATATTTCACCTCTAATTTTTCCTTTTTTTAAATTTATCTTTGTTCCTGGAATATACATGCCATCTTTGGCAAATATTCCTTTTAATCCCTTCTTTACATTATTTGCTCCACAGATTACCTGATAGATATTGGTCCCATCATCAACTTTACATATATTTAATCTATCTGCATTAGGATGTTTTCTAAAATCTTTTATGGTTGCTACAACAAACTTTGAGTATTCTGAATAGTCAGTCAAGCTCTCAAGTTCAAGACCTAAGTTTGTAAGAGCTTCACCAATTTCATTTGCATTTTTATCTGTCTCTAAATGATCACACAACCAACTATAACTAAACTTCACTAAAAATCTCCTATGGTAAAGCCATTGCTAGCTATCCAATTTAAGTTTCCACTAAAAAATGATCTAATATCTGTAAGCCCATACTTTAACATTGTGATTCTGTCTAAGCCCACTCCAAATGCAAAACCTTGATAGATATTCGCATCCACATTGCAGTTCTCTAGAACTATTGGGTTTACCATTCCACATCCAAGAATCTCAAGCCAACGATCGCCTTGGCCTAATTGAATTTTGTTATTCACAATCTCATAAGCAATATCCATTTCAGCAGAGGGTTCAGTAAAAGGAAAGTAACTAGGTCGAAATCTTACTTTTAAGTTCTGTACATTAAAAAATTGTTTACAGAATTCAATTAGAGTGCCCTTCAAATCTCCCATATTTGCATTCTCATTAATAAACAATCCCTCGACTTGATGAAACATTGGAGAATGTGTTGAGTCAGAGTCACACCTATATGTTCTTCCAGGAGCAATTATTTTGACTGGGGGTTTTTGATTTAATAACGTTCTAATTTGGACTGGGCTAGTGTGTGTTCGTAAAACATAAGGCTTACCCTCTTTATCCTTGTCATCTATATAAAAAGTATCCTGCATTTCACGTGCAGGATGATTTTCAGGAATATTTAATGCTGAAAAATTGAAAAAATCTGTCTCAATATCAGGACCTTCGGCAACAGAGTAACCCATTGATCCAAAAATAGTGATAACCTCATCAAATGTTTTTGATATTGGATGAGCCTTCGAGGCTATAGAATTTGGTGGAGGAAAACTTATATCTAAATATTCGTTTTTTAATTTAGAGTTTATTTCTTTAATTTTTAAATCGTTAAATTTATTTTTGATAAGATTATCAACCTCAATTCTTAGTAAATTTAATTTTGAACCTGAAGATTTTTTTTCTTCTAAAGAAAGATCCTTAAGACTTTTCAATAACTCAGTTATTTTCCCCTTTTTTCCTAAGTAAGCTACTTTAACGTTTTGTAATTCTTGTTGGCTAGAGCTTTGCTCTATTTCTTTCGTAACTTCGTTTAGGACTTTTTTAATGTCCATTTTTAATCTAGTTGGCTAAATTAGCCTTAGCTTTCTCAACAATTGATTTAAATGCAGCGGGTTCATGAAATGCAATTTCAGAGAGAATTTTTCTATTGATTTCAATGTTTGCTTTTTTTAATCCATCAATAAATTTTGCATAAGTTAGTCCATGTTCTCTAACACCAGCATTAATTCTTTGGATCCATAATCCTCTAAAATCTCTTTTCTTATTTCTTCTATCACGATATGCGTATTGGAGAGCTTTATCCATACTTTGTGTTGCTACTCTATAAACATTTTTTCTTCTCCCACGATGACCTTTTGTAAATTCAAAAACTTTTTTATGTTTAGCTCTTGCTGTAACACCTCTTTTAACTCTTGGCATAATATCTCTCCTTTACCTATTTAGAATATGGCATCATTGAATCAATTATTATTGATGCAGATTTTGATAAGACCCTAGTACCTTTAGAATTTCTGATAAAAGAGTTTGTTCTTTTGGACATGCCATGGCGTTTACCAACGTTTCCGACAACTAATTTTCCTGAAGAGGATTTTTTAAAGCGTTTTTTGACGCTACTTTTTGTTTTAAGTTTGGGCATTTCATCTCCTTTTGAGTAAGTTAATAAGGTCTTAAGGCATACCCTTTTTAAAGCCTTTTCAACCAACTGAGGTCAATTTGATATCATATAATTTATTTAGGTGCAACTACGAGGAAAGCTTGTCTTCCCTCAATTTTAGGTTCCATTTCAACTCTAATAAGTTCTCCCAAATCAGTTTTTACTCTTTTAAGCATATCGATGCCTAAATTAGAATGTTCCATCTCTCTACCCTTAAATCGCAAGCTAAATTTCACTCTATTTCCATCTTTTAAAAACTTCTGAGCGTTTCTAATTTTCACTTGGTAGTCATGCTCTCCTGTGCCAGGTCTGATTTTTAACTCTTTAGTTTCAATTACTTTTTGTTTCTTTTTTGCTTCATTTTTTTTCTTCTGTTCTTGATACTTAAATTTTCCATAGTCTACTATTTTACAAACTGGGGGATTATTATTTGGAGCTATTTCGACTAAATCCATACCTCTGCCTTTTGCAATATCTATAGCTTCATTTTTTTTCATTACACCCAACTGTTCACCATCATCTAAAATAACTCTTACATCAGCTGCAGAGATAAAATTATTTATCTTATGAAGATCTTTTTTGCCACGGGAATTGTTATTTCTTTGGAAGGGTTTATTCAAAATATTATATGTAAAAGAAAATATAGGAAGTTTGCAATTATAAATGCCCTAGTGATTGCTTAAATAAAATCATCTAAGGATTATTAGCAAAGATAAATCAATTGTAAATATAAATTATTTTAAAATTTGTTCTATTTTATTGATAATGCTGTTCACACTAATATTTTTTACGTTAGATGCTGTAATTTTATGTAGATTATCTCCTAGTGGATAACATGAACGTGAAATTTCGTTATCATTTGCTATCCAAATTACGTTTTTATTTGTTAGACCCGCGATATGGGCTGGCCCTGTATCATTTGTTAGCACTAACTTGGAGGACATGCATAATTGATAAAAATCCTCAATTTTTGATTCATTAATTTTATTTTGAGACTTTGGACATAATTTAATTATCTCATTAATTGTATTTAAATCCAAATCAGAGCCTGTCAAATAAACTTCATAATTTCTATCAACTAAATATTGAGCTACTTTAGCATATTTATCTGAAGGCCATTTTTTATATTCTCCAGATTTAGATGTCCCTGGAATAAAAATAACTTTGTTTGATAGTTTTGTTTGACCCTTAAGCATCCAATTTAAATCGGGCTGTAAGTAATTATTTATATTCAAGTATTTTAGTTGTTCTTGATGATTTTTAGTGATGTGTTGAACACCAAGTTTTTTTTGTTTGTATTTATAATTCGAAAATTTTCTGGCAGATAGGATTCTACATTTGGTAAATATCTTAATAAAAAAATTATAAATTTCTGTTCTTGTTGAGTTTTGTAAATCAATTAATAAATCTATTTTTTTTTCTTTAACTATCATCAAAATATTTTTTACCGATGGGAAAATTGATATCCTATTATCAATTAAAATTTGATTCACATAAGGTAAGTCTGCAAAAATTTGTTTGTAATTAGACTGTGTAAGTAAATATATTTTGGAGTTTGGATAATTATTTCTTAATGATTTAATAGCACCAAACGATAGGACTAAATCGCCAAGTGATCCATGTTTTATCACTAGAATATTCATGAATTAACTAAATGATTGTAAACGCCCAAAGTTTTTCTACACATAAGGTCAGATGAATAATTTTTTTTTACATAAGATCTTCCTTTTTTTGATATTGATTTGTAATTTTTTAAAGCGTATTTAAAAGTTTTTTGGAAAGATTTAAAAGAATTTACGTCAAACAATAAATTTTTATTAAAATTGAAAAGCTGCTCTTTAGTACCTCCTTGATTAGGAGCTATAATAACTTTACCAGAGGATAATGCCTCAGAAATAGTTCTACCAAATCCTTCGGGTCTCTTAGATATATTTACAACCAAGTATGCTCTTTGATATAATTTTTTTACATCTAGAGTAGGTTTATGAATTATAATTTTTTTTGATATATTCAATTTATTTATAAGTAATTTTATTTTTTTTTCTTCTTTACTTACATTTAAAGAAACTAAATGGATATTAAATGAGTCTTTATATTTTTGCTCTAATAATGAGAAGTAATTTAGTAATAACTCATGGCCCTTCCAGCTTGAAATCCTTGAGGGGATAAAAATATTTTTCTCTACTTGTTTTTTCTTAGACGGAGAAAAGTAATTTGTGTCTACACCTCTTGGAATAACATGTAGTTTAGTTTTATCATTAAATTTATTCTCGTATGTTTTTTTTACAAAATTTGAGTTAAAAATAATAGCATCACCCCTCAATAGAAAACTATTATACCAGTTTTTTAAAAATGATTTAGACTCATATCTGTTATGAACACTTGTAACAATTTTTATATTTAAATTTTTAATATAGTTAATAAGAAAAAAAGCTGGTGCTCTTGAAGAAATATGTACTAAGTTTATTCTCTTTTTTTTAATTAATTGTTTTATTTGAATTTTGATTTTATTTTGATCAAAAATGTTTTTAAATTTTAAATTATCTAACTTTATAATTTTTAGACCTTGAAAATTGAAATTTTTGTAGCTACTTTCACATAAAATATAATTATCAATATTTTTTTTATTAAGGTATTTTGAAATGTCTCTCACGCCAGTTTCGATACCTCCAATGCCCATAGATGGAACTATTTGTAAACAAGTAATTTTTTTTGTATTTTTAATCTGTGTCAAAACTAAGCTTTTATAAAAAAGATGATGTTAAAATATCTTATAGATATTACAAAAGAAGTAAAAAAACTCTGATCTTTTTACACGGTTTATTGTCAGACATGAGTGGTAAAAAATCTAGTTTTTTGAATAGTTATTGTAAAAAAAATAAAATTTCATATTTGTGTTTTGATTTTCAAGGGCATGGTCGATCTAGTGGTGTATTTACTAACTTTGGTATTAGTGATTGGTATGATGATTTGGACAATATTATAAAATACTTAAAAATAAAAAATTTTATTTTGGTCGGCAGTAGTATGGGTGGATGGGTTGCAATAATATATGCTTTGATAAATCCAAGAAAGGTTACAAAACTTATAGGCATTGCCCCTGCACCAAATTTTACTACAAATTTAATTTGGAAAAATTTTAGTGTTCATCAAAAAAATAGGATTAAAAATAATAAGATCGTTAAACAAAAAGTTAGTTCTGATTTTGCTTATTATTACTCTCCAGCACTATTTAAAAGAAGTAAAAAATATTTAATTGAAAAGATTAAGGGTAATTTTTTTGGAGAAACTATTTTCCTACATGGGGGGCAAGATAAAGCTGTTCCATATGGATATAATGATAGTTTCAATTTTAGTAAAAAATTTAAGAACTTTAAGAATATTTTAATTAAACATGCAGATCATAGCCTATCTGACAAAGAAAGTTTAATAACCCTATCTAAATTTATTTAAGCTATTTTTGATTTTCTTGTTATTGGATATTCTAGTTTATCAATCACCTCATCAGGAACGACGTGAGCAAATTTTTTGATCTCAGAGTCATAATTTCCAATAATAAATTCTGCTCTTTTTGATTTAGTCTCTTTGTAGAAATCTTTTAAGAGATCTAGGAGATGATTTTTCCAATCTTTGTTATCTACTCCATAAAGCCCTATAGTTTCCATGTTCATCAAATCAGTAATATTCTTTTGTTCAGAATAAATAAAAGCGGAACCACCAGTCATCCCAGCACCAAAGTTATCACCAACATCACCTAAAATAATTGCAGACCCACCTGTCATATACTCACAGCCATTAGCGCCACATCCTTCTACAATTGCTAGTGCACCTGAATTTCTGACACAAAACCTATCACCTGCTTGACCAGAAGCATATAACATTCCATCAGTTGCTCCATATAGGGTGACATTTCCAATAATTACATTTTCATGACTAGGTTGAGTAAATGAATTTCTTGGCTGAACTATAATTTTTCCCCCAGAAAGACCTTTGCCTACATAATCATTAGCATCGCCAAACACTTTTAAAGTAAGACCTTTGACTGCAAATGCTCCCAAAGACTGGCCAGCTGAACCTCTTAGTTTTAGAGTGACATGATCATCAGATAAGGAATTCATTCCATATTTTCTTGTAATGATGGAAGAAATTTTAGTTCCTATTGTTCTTAATGTATTTTGTATATTATATGTCAGTTCAATTTTTTGACCTGAATTAATAAAGTCTTTTCCATCTTTTTCAAACTGATCGTCAAGTGTTTTTGGTACTTCATTTCGTTTTTTTAGTGAATGGTAATCATAAATTTTGCCATCATCAATCTTGGTTAATATTGGATTTAAGTCAAGATTATCTAAATCGCTAGATCCATAATGAATTTGGGATAATAATTCTGTTTTGCCAATAATATCCTTTAAGGATTTGTAACCTAAAGTGGCGAGAATTTCTCTAACTTCTTCGGCAATAAATGAAAACAAATTGATAACTTTTTCAGGAGTACCTCCAAATTTTTCACGAAGTTTTTCATCTTGTGTACAGACACCAACTGGACATGTATTTGAGTGACATTGTCTAACCATTATACATCCCATTGCCACCAACGAAGCTGTACCAATTCCATATTCCTCAGCTCCTAATATTGCAGCAATAACAATATCTTTCCCTGTTTTAATTCCTCCATCTGTTCTAAGAAGAACTTTGTCTCTTAAACCATTCAAAGCTAAAATTTGGTGAACCTCACTTATACCTAACTCCCACGGAAGGCCAACATATTTAATACTTGACTGAGGGCTTGCCCCTGTTCCACCTGAGTGTCCTGAAACTAAAATTACATCAGCTTTAGCCTTTGCAACACCAGCAGCAACAGTTCCTATTCCTGATTGTGCTACTAGTTTTACACAAACTTTTGCAATTGGATTGATTTGTTTTAAATCGTATATAAGCTGAGCAAGGTCCTCTATAGAATAAATATCATGATGTGGGGGAGGACTAATAAGAGTTACACCTTTTGTACTATGTCTTAATTTAGCAATTAAATCAGTGACCTTAAAACCGGGTAATTGACCACCTTCTCCAGGCTTAGCACCTTGGGCTATTTTAATTTCTAATTCTGAACAGTTATTCAAATATTCTGCAGTCACACCAAATCTTCCACTTGCAACTTGTTTAATCGCTGAGCTCGCATTATCACCATTTTTTAATTTGGAATATCTTCTCGCGTCCTCTCCTCCTTCTCCACTATCAGACTTTGAACCTATTCTGTTCATTGCAACAGCCAGAGTTTCATGAGCCTCAGGGCTTAAAGCACCAAGTGAAATTCCAGGAGATACAAAGCTTTTTCTTATTTCAGAAATGCTCTCTACATTGTCCAAATTTATAGAATTTCTACTTTCATTAAATTGGAGTAAATCCCTTATTTGAATTGGTTTAGAACTATAAATTCTTGAGGAATATTTTTTATAGAGATTATATGAGTCTCTGGTTACTGCTTCTTGAAGCATATGTATTGAAACACCCTCATAAGCGTGTGATTCGCTATTAGCTCTAAATCTATATTCACCGCCTATATCTAAAATTACATTATCAGATTTAAATGATACCTCATGCTGTCGCCTTACTCTTTTTTCTAATCCATCTAATCCAATACCAGAAATTCTAGAGGACATTCCTGGAAAAAAACTTTCTACCATGCTTCTGCTTAAGCCAATAATTTCAAAATTTCTTCCACCACGATATGAACTGATTACTGAAATTCCCATTTTACTGATAATTTTTCTTAATCCTTTCTCTATGGATTTTTTAAAGTTTTTAATTAATTGAGAATAATCAGTATTCTGATAAATGTTTTTTTTATACCTATTTGAAATAAGTTTTTCTACTAACGAAGCATTGACGGTAGTTGCACCAACACCAATAAGCACTGCAAAATAATGTACATCAAGACACTCTCTAGAAGAGACGTTTAAAGAAGTAAATGTCCTTAAATTATTTTTAATTAGATAACTATGAACAGCGCTAGTAGCAAGTATCATTGGTAAAGCAATTCTGTCTTTATTAATGTTATTATCAGTTATAATTAGATGCTGAGAACCAGATCTGACTGCCTGTTCAGCCTCAGAACATATTCTTTGGATTTCATTTAAAAAATTAGTCTCTTCATTCAATTTATAAGTACAGTCAATCTCAGTTGTATACTTTGATAAATGATTTTTTAAAGTTTCCAGTTCATTATCTAGTAACAAAGGACTCTCTAAAAGTACCAAATTACATTGTTCAGAGTCTTCTTCTACAATATTTCCAAGGTTTCCAAGCCTAGTTTTTAAACTCATTACAACTTGTTCCCTAAGGCTATCAATTGGAGGGTTAGTCACTTGAGCAAAATTTTGTTTAAAAAAACTATGAAGACCTCGGTATCTTTCAGTGAGTACACTTAGTGGTGCGTCATCTCCCATTGATCCAACAGCCTCTTGCCCTGTTTTAACCATTGGGTCTAAAATTAAATCAAGTGTTTCTAATGTTAAATTAAATGATTTAGCAATTTGAAAAACATTTTCTTCGTTCTTTTTTGATGGTTCATAAATTTTTTCATTAGATAATATGTTATCTAACTTTATAGTTTTTTGATTCCAATCTGAGTAATTATTACGTTTACTGAGTAATTCTTTTAATTCAAAACTCTCATAAAACTTATTCTCTTTGTAATTAACTGCTATTAATTCACCAGGCCCAACTCTTCCTTTTTTTATAATATTTTTCTCATCGATATTAATCATTCCAACTTCAGATCCTGAAATTAGTAAATCGTCATCAGTAAGTATATATCGTAGAGGTCTTAACCCATTTCTGTCCATACCAGAAATTATCCAATCTCCAAAATTTCCGCAGACTGCAGCTGGTCCGTCCCATGGTTCAATGACAGCGTTACAATAAGCATACATGGCCTTTAATTGATCAGATAAGTCAGATCGATTAGACCAAGACTCAGGAATTATCATTGATTTTGCCATAGGCATGTCCCTATCAGTTTGAACAAAAAGTTCAAAAGCAGCATCAAGCGAAGCAGAGTCAGAGGCGTCTGGGTCAAGTATCGGTTTCAAATCGTTAATTCTCTCCATGAAAAAAGGATGTGTGATTCTTGGTTCATGTGCACTCATCCAATTTATATTACCCTTAAGAGTATTGATTTCACCGTTATGAGCTAAAACTCGAAATGGTTGAGCCAAGGACCATGTAGGAAACGTGTTTGTAGAGTATCTTTGATGGTAAATGGCAAATTTAGATTTAAATTCATTATCAAGCAAGTCTGGATAAAACTCCGATAACTGTTCAGCTAAAAACATACCTTTGTAAACAATTGTTTGTGTCGATAAAGAACAAACATAAAAATCGTTAATACTCTGTGCTTTAATTTTGTTCTCTATCCTTTTCCTTGTTAGATAAAGTTTCTTTTCGATGTCTGGTGTTGACTCTTTAGGTGAGAAAATTATTTGTTCTATTTCTGGTTTAGTGTAGTTAGCTTTTTCACCAATGATTTCTATATTAACAGGAACCTGCCTCCATCCAAACAGATTCATTCCAGATTTTATTATTTCATATTCAACGATAGCTCTACATTTTTCTTGAGCTCCAAAATCTCTTTTAGGCAGAAAAATCATGCCTACACCTAACACAGTGTCTTTAGTTGTTCTGTGACCCATTTTTAAAACTTGTTTGCTGAAGAAAGAATTTGAAACTTCCAACATAATACCAGCACCATCTCCAGTTTTGCCGTCAGCATCAACCGCACCTCTATGAAATACCGCTTTAAGAGCCTCTACTCCTTTTTCGACTATGTCTCTTCTTGAGTCACCGTTTATTGAGGCAACTAAACCTACACCACAGTTATCATGTTCATATTTTTCATTATAAACATGATTATCTTTTAGTTTTTGTCTATTTATTTTAAAAATTTCTAATGGATTGTCTTTCATGAAGCTTTTTTAATTTTCGAACTCTGTAAGAAATTGTGAATTGATTTTGCAACTTCTCGGCCATCATGTATCGCCCAAACAACTAGAGAAGCACCCCTAACAATATCCCCTGCAGCAAAAATCTTTGGTTTGCTAGTTTGAAACTTTTTAAAATCAACTTTAACTGTATTCCAGCTAGTTAATTCAATATTTGTTTTGAAATTATTGTTCAAATCTTCAGGCTCAAAGCCAAGAGCTTGAATAATTAAGTCACTTTTTATTTGTTTTTCAACACCAGTATCAATTGGTTTTCTTCTTCCACTCTCGTCCACCTCACCTAATGCAGCCACTTTGTATGTCATACTCGTTGCAGTAGAGCTATCGCTGATAATTTTAGAAGGAACAGATAGCCAATTAAATTTGATGCCCTCTTGCTCTGCATTTAAAACTTCTCTTGCTGATCCAGGCATATTTTCTTTGTTTCTTCTGTAAAGACAAGTAACTTCTTTTGCTTGCTGTCTAATGGCTGTTCTAACACAATCCATAGCAGTATCACCTCCTCCAATAACTACTACATGTTTATCTTTTGCTGTAAGATATTTATTTTTTGAGGGAGAGTCACCTAAACCGGTTCTATTACTCTCAATTAAAAAATCTAAAGCAGGAATGCTATTATTGACTGATGTGGTATCAATATCTAATTGTCTTGCTTTGTATACGCCTGTTGCAATTAATATTGCATCATAATCTTTTTCCAAATCTTGAAAGGAAATATTTTTTCCAACTTCCGTGTTTAAATTAAATACAACACCGCTATTAGTAAGCCACTCTGTTCTTCTCTCAACAATTTTTTTGTCTAATTTAAAGTTAGGTATGCCGTAAATCATCAAACCACCAGCTCGGTCGTGTTTTTCATAGACATCTACTTGATATCCGTTTTGAGTTAAATAGGCTGACGCAGCCATTCCTGCAGGACCCGATCCTATTATTGCAACTTTCTGTTTATATTGGTTTTGTGATGATAAGTTTTTAACCCATCCTTTTTCCCATGCTATTTCTGTGAGGTATTTTTCTAAATTACCTATTGTAATGGCTCCAAAGCCTGCCTGTTCGACAACACAATTACCTTCACACAAACGATCTTGAGGACAAACTCTACCACATACCTCCGGAAATGCATTTGTAGACGCAGATACCTGATAAGCTTCCTCCAATCGGCCTTCTGCAATGTAACGTAGCCAATCTGGTATATTATTGTTTAAAGGGCAATGTATTTGACAATATGGGATTCCGCATTGGGAACATCTTGACGATTGTTCAACAGAGTCATTCTTATCAAACTGACTATAAATCTCCTGAAAATCCTTTATTCTTTTTTCAGGTTCAGTTTTAGAGGGATTCTTAGATTTTTTTTTATGAAACTCTAGCATGATAATAAAATATTACTTTATTCTCCTACAAATAAATGGAATGTATTAATACAAATGTTTATGAGTTAAGTAAACTTATAAATGATAATAAATTATGACTGATAGTAGTATTTTTTATATTTTTTATGGATTAATACAGGGAATTACTGAATTTATCCCCATTAGTTCCAGTGGGCACCTTAATATCTTAGAAATCCTATTTAAAAGCTTAGAGTCTAGAAATTATTTACATGAAACAACAGCACACTTTGCATCTTTGTTAGCTTTATTAATATATTTATTCGCAAACAAACATTTTTCAAAATCAAATATCAAAGCTTACTGGAAAATTTTAATCTATGCGACTGTGCCTGCAATTCTAATAGGATTTATAATCAAATTCTATGATGTAAGTTATATAAGTTTAGAGTTAATTGGATACACTTCGATTACTGGAGCAATATTACTCTATGTTTCAGATAAAACAGAAAAGTTTAAGTTTAAAATCAACAATAAAAGTACCAAATTTATTTTAGCTGGATTTTTTCAATGTCTAGCTTTTTTACCAGGTTTCAGTAGAGCAGGAAGTTGTATAATTGCATTCAGAATATTTGGAGAAGATAGAAAATATTCATCTATTTATAGTTTATATATGGGTATACCTATTATCTGTTTGTCTTTTTTTTCCAATATTAAAAAATTTGAAAATTTTATTATAGATAAAAATCTATCTTTAATTTTTATAACTACATTTTTTGCAGCATATTTTACAATATCTGTATTTATTAAAGTGATAAATAAAATTGGCTTTACACCTTTTGTGATTTATAGAGTTTTATTAGGTTTAATTTTATTAATCTATGTATCTTAATTAAACTTTATCTATAAACTTTTTTAGATATTCTGAGGTGATAACCTTCATATCTGATAAATCTTGTTGTAATATTTCAGTTACTAATTTTTGACTTCCCTCCGAAATACTATCATGAGAAAGAGTTACATACTGATCATATGTAAATAAAGGTTTTGGTAGTTTTTCTAATACTTTACCTTGAACAATTGCCAAAAAAGAAGGTATGTAAAAAAATCTCTCCTTTTTTTTCAAAGAAAAAAAAATATGACTCAAAATTTCTTTAAATGTAAATATATCATTCCCAACTGCTGCTAAATTAGAATTTTTATACTTATCAAATTTATGAAGTAAATTAAAAATAAGAAGAGACAAATCATTTACATATATTGGTTGAAATCTAGTTGTCCCATTTTTAATCACTGGAAGAAAAGGTAAAAGCTTAGCCATCTTACCGAATAAATTAAAGAAATTGTCTTCCTCTCCAAAGACAGTACTTGGTCTTATAATAATATAGTTAGAGTTATTATTTTCGATATATTCCTCACCCATTTTTTTGCTGATTAAATAATTTGATTTTGTTTGAAAAGTAGACCCTAAGCCAGAGACATGAAGAAAAGGTTTTTTGTATAATTCACAATAATTAGCAATTTTTTTTGGCAGTAAGTAATGAACCAATTCAAATGATAAATTATTTTTTTCATATAAAATACCAATTAAATTAATTACTAAGTCTGAATTTGCAATTAAACTTTTAATTTCTTCTAAATTATGAATATCAAATTCTATTACTTCTATCTGCCCTATATCACCTGAAAGTATATTTCTTTTTACTCTCCTAGCATTTCTTACCGGACATATTAATTTGTCACCATTTTGTAATAGTCTTTTCGTTATACTTCTTCCTATGAAGCCTGTAGATCCGAAAACCAGTATATTTTTGTTTTTCATTGTAATATCTATCTTATATAAATATATGTTCTAGAATGTCAAATTATCAATTATTTCAAAATGATCTACCAGCAAAACTTCTTAGATCATTCAAAGGGGACATTTCTATTGATACAGAAACTCTGGGTTTAAATATTAAAAGAGATCGACTGTGTCTTATTCAACTAAGAAATGAAACTGATAAAAAAGTTTATCTAATTAAATTTGAAGAAGACTTATCTCCAAAATTATCAAAAAATATAAAATCATTATTAGAAAATAATGATTTAACAAAAATTTTTCATTTTGGAAGATTTGATATGGCAGTATTAAAAGAAAATTTAAAAATAAATGTTAAAAATGTTTTTTGTACAAAGATAGCATCAAAATTAACTCGGACTTACTCTTCCAAACATGGTCTTAAAGATTTAGTAAATGAAATATTGGATATCCAATTAGATAAAACAGAGCAGTCTTCCGATTGGAGTAAGAAAAAACTAAATAAAAAACAAATTAATTACGCTATGAATGATGTTTTATATTTATCTGAAATTAAATCAGCCTTAAATAATAAATTAGTTAATCAAAAAAGAATGAAACTCTTCAAATCAATAATGAAATTTTTGGAAGTTAGAGTAGATTTAGATTTACAAGGTTGGGAAGAAATGGATATCTTTGCACACAAGTAATCAATGACAAAATCCAAAATAAAAAAAGTAGGTCAAGAGGTAATAAAGTTAGAATCCCAGGCTTTAGCCAAGTTGTCAAAAAGTATAGATAAAGATTTTATTAGAGCTGTTGAGCTCATTTCAAAACTAAGCGGTAAAATAATTATTTCAGGTGTTGGAAAAAGCGGAAATATTGCTGCTAAAATTGCAGCTTCTTTCACTTCAACTGGAATACCAGCAATTTATTTAAATCCTGTAGATGCAAGTCATGGAGATATGGGAATTATAGAAAAAAATGATATTTTAATAATTTTATCAAACTCTGGGGAATCTAATGAGTTATCTGATTTAATAAACTTTAGTAAAAAAATAAAAATTAAAATTATTTCAATTACTTCTACAAACAAGAGCTTATTATCAAAAAATTCAGATATAAATTTAATTTTACCTAATCATTCTGAGGCAGACAAATTACAAATAATTCCAACTACTTCCACCACTATGTCCTTAGCTCTAGGTGATGCTCTTTGCTGTTCAGTCTTGAGTTTGAGAAAATTTGACAAAAGATCTTTTTTTGAGCTTCATCCAGGAGGAAAAATTGGAAGAAAATTGAAAACGCTTAATGAGATTATGGATACTGATATTCCTATAATCAACACTAATTCGTCTATAATTGACGCTGTTTTAATAATGACTGAAAAAAAATATGGTTGTGTAATAGTCTTGGATAATAATGAAAAAATAAGAGGCATTATTACAGATGGTGATTTAAGAAGATCAATTGCAAATATAGACATGAATGAAAAAGCCACAAAAATCATGAAAAGCAAACCTATTGTTACAACTGGAGACTTATTAATATCATCTGCTATTGTTCTTATGAATAAATATTCCATTACAAGCCTGATTATTGTCAAAAAAAATAAACCCATTGGCATCGTTAATATAAAAAAATGTTTAGAAAATGATTAGAAATATAAACAAAAAGATAATTAATTTTTTTATTATTTTTTTTTTAGCTGTCCAAATTTTTATATATTTTTATAACCAAAGACCTTTATCTGAAGATTTTAGTAAAAAAAATATAACTGTTGAAAACTTTTCTAGCATTGTTTTGAGTAAATCTGGTATTACGAAAATTGGATCTGAAAAATTAAATAAAATTGATGAAGATAATATTTATCTTGAAGGAAGTTCATATTTAGAAAATAAAGAGTATAAAATTTACGGCGAGAATATTTTTATTAAACTTAAAGAAGAAATATCAAATAGCAATGACCCTGTTAAAGTGATAAATTCTATGGGAGTATTGAAATCCAAAGGTTTCAAAAACATAGATAATGAGGGTATAATTATCTTTAAGGGTGAAGTAGAGTTTTTGATTGATTAATAAAATATTATATCTAATTGTTTCCTTTTTTTTTATCTCTACATCTTATTCGGATAGTTATGTAAAGGCAAGTGATACACTTATCTGGGACTCAGAAAATAAAAAATATACAGCAAATGGAGATGTAGAGTTTAAGAATGAAAAATTTATTGCTTATTCTGATAAAATGATAGCAAATTACGTTGAAGAAAATAATGAAGAAATATTTACTATAGTTGAGTTATTTGAAAACGTGGTCATAGAATTTAAAGATGAAATTTTTAGAGGAAATCATGCGATTTACACCAAAGATGATAATATAATTGTTCTTACAGGTGATGTATCTATTGAATCTCCAACAAGATTACTTACTGGTTATGAGCTAATTGCTGATATTGATAATAACAAAAGGATACTCAATTCAGCTGATAAAGACTCACTTGTTGAAGTTTTATTAGAAAATGACTCAAACAATTAAACTTATAAAAGTTAGTAAAAGCTTTAAATCAAAAAAAGCTTTAAACAAAGTAAGCTTAGAATTTAATAGCAATAGAATAAATGGTTTACTTGGACCAAATGGGAGTGGTAAGACAACACTCTTTAATATTGTTGCTGGTTTTTTGTCTCCGGACCTGGGTGAAATTTTTTTAGATGAAAATAGTTTAGATGGAAAAAGTTTAAATTTGAGAACAAAACTTGGTATCTCATATCTCCCTCAGGAGGCATCAATTTTTAGAGATTTAAATGTATTTGATAATATTTTTTCTATAGCTGAATTATTTCACGATAAAAATCAATCAAAAAAAATTACTAATAATCTTATTGAAAAATTTTCTTTAGGTAATTTTCAAAAAACTAAAGGTAAATTATTATCTGGAGGTGAAAGGAGAAGAACTGAGATAGCAAGAGCTTTGGCAAGCAGTCCAAAATTTCTTTTACTTGACGAGCCTTTTGCAGGCATTGACCCAATAGCGATAGAAGAAGTAAAGTCTACAATTATGTTACTAAAAAAAATGAATATAGGGATAATAATAACTGACCATAATGTTAAAGAAGCTTTGAGTATTGTTGAGTATGGATACATAATTTATAATGGAGAGATAATAAAATCAGGAACTCCGAAAGAAATTATATCCGATCAATTTGTAAAAAAAATATACTTAGGCAAAAATTACAACTAGCTATATGCCTTTTAATAATAAAAGCTTAATTAAAGGTACTTATTTTCCTCCAGGTGATAAATCTATAAGTCATAGAATTTTGATTTTAGCAGGACAGGCAACTGGTAAATCTGAAATTACTAACTTATTACAGGGAGAAGATGTAATGAACACACTGAAGGCAATGAAATTGTTGGGTGTTCAAATTAAAAGAAAGAAAGGTAAGTACATTATTTTTGGTATTCCTCCAGGTGGTTTATTTGAACCAAGGAAAGTAATAGATCTTGGTAACTCAGGAACTGGTATAAGACTATTATCTGGTTTAATTTCATCAAATAATATCAAAGTAACTCTCGTTGGTGATGCGTCTCTTAGTAAAAGGCCAATGAAAAGAGTTACAGAACACTTAACTAAAATAGGTGCAAAAATTGAATTGAAGAAAAACCTATTCCCTCCAATAAAATTAAAAGGTACCGGAAAAGCAGTACCTTTATCATTTAATATAATTATTCCATCCGCGCAAATCAAAAGTGCGATAATGCTCTCTGCTTTAAACACTAATGGAAAAGTAAAAATTAAAGAATTTAAAAGTACAAGAGATCATACAGAAAATATGCTTTATTCTATGGGATATAATATAAAAGTTAGGGAAAACCTTTTACATAGATTTATAGAGATGAAAAATGATAAAGAACTTAAATCTATCAAATACGATGTACCTGGTGACCCCTCCTCAGCCGCTTTTTTTATTTCCGCTGCTTGTTTAAAACCTGGTTCAAAACTAATTGTAAAAAATTTGCTTTTTAACAATACACGAATTGGTTTTATAAAAACTTTAAAGAATATGGGTGGAAATATTAATATAATTAATAGAAGAAAAATTCATAATGAATTAGTTGCTGATATTAAAATTGAACAAAAAAATAACTTACGTTCGACTACTTTAAAATCAGAAGATATCCCTTTGCAAATAGATGAAATACCAATTCTATCTATAGTAGCCTCTTTTGCAGATGGTTTAACAATTTTTAAAGGACTTAAAGAATTAACGGTCAAAGAGAGTAATAGATTAGAACTGATACATCAAAACTTAAAAAAAATTGGTGTAAAATCAGTAGTTAAAAAATATGATTTACATATATTTGGTGATAGAAATTTAAAAAGGGGTGCTGCAGTTATTAGACATAATGATGATCACAGAATATTAATGTCATTTTTTATCGCAAATATGATTTGTAAAAAAAACAATATAATAAAAGATAAATCGTGTGTAAAAACAAGCTATCCAACATTTTTTAGGCATATATCTCTATTTAGTAATTAATTTTTCTTGAAAAACATTAATAAAACTTTAAAAAAACCGTACTTAATTTGAAAGGTAAATAATGACTTATGATATCTAACGACGAGTATAGCAAATTGCTTGATCAACAATTCGAAAATAAAAGCACAATCGCTGCAAATAAAATTATATCTGGAACCATCCTAAAAATAAGTGAGCAACACATAACAGTTGATATTGGTTACAAAAGTGAGGGGCAAATACCCAAAGAAGAATTTATCAATACTGGTTCATCAGATGATTTAAAAACTGGTCAGGAAATTGAAGTTTTTGTCGAAAAATTAGAAGACAGGGAGGGTAATGTGAAAGTTTCTCATGAAAAGGCTATCAAAATGAAATCATGGGAAAAGCTTCAAAAATTACATGACAATAAAGAGAGAGTTAAAGGTTTTATTGTTGGTAAAGCTAAAGCTGGACTTTACGTAAAAATAATGGGTACAAATGCATTCTTACCCTTAAGCCAAATCGATGTTCGTCCTGTCAGAGATGTTAGTCACTTGATAAAGACAGAGGAAACTTTTGAAATCTTAAAAATGGATTACTCAAAAGGAAACATTGTGGTATCAAGAAAAGCAATACTAGAGGAAAAACAAAAAGAAATAAAAAATAAAATACTAGAAAAGTCTAAAAATAATTCTGTTGTTACAGGTAAAGTAAAAACTTTCACTGACTATGGTGCTTTTGTTGATCTTGGTGGAATTGATGGCTTAGTTCATTTAAGTGATATATCTTGGAGTAGAATTGGACACCCATCTGACGTATTAGAAATTGGAAAAAATTATGAATTTAAAATTCTTAAAGTTTCAGATGACTCTGATAAAATTAGCTTAGGTTACAAACAATTAAAAGATGACCCTTGGGAGAAAATAGAGGAAAAAATTAAAGTTGAAGAAATTTATGATGGAAAAATCACTCACATAACAGATTATGGTGCTTTCGTTCAACTCACAGATAAAGATTTAGAGGGTTTGGTTCACTCAAACGATATTAGTTGGACTAAAAAAAATATTCATCCAAACAAAATCTTAGATGTTGGTTTTAACATTAGAGTAAAAATTTTAGAAATAGACAAAGAGAAAAAAAGAATAAGTCTTGGAATTAAACAAACTGAGCCAAATCCTTGGGAAAATATTCTTAACGAATACAAGAAAGATCAAACCATTGAAACTGAGATTAAAAACATTACTGAATTTGGGATATTTGCAAAACTTAATGAAAATATTGACGGATTGATACATAAGAATGATTTGTCATGGACGGACTCAAATGGTGATAGGACCCTTAAAAAATATCAAAAAGGGCAAAATATAAAGGTTAAAATTTTAGAAATTGACCCAGAGAAGGAAAAAATTAGTTTTGGTATTAAACAACTATCTGAAGATCCTTTTAATGAATTTTTCAAAGATAAATCAAAAGGTGATATTGTTTCTGCTAAAGTCATTAAAATTAACAATAACGGCATAGATGTTGAAGTAGCCAGCTTTATTGAAACAACCATAAGAAGAAAGGAACTTTCAAAAAATAAAGAAGAGCAAAACATATCTAGATATAACGAAGGTCAAAAAATAGATGCCAAAATTAGTTCTATTGATCTTACTAATAGAAAGTTTGCACTTTCAATTAGACAATTAGAGATAGATGAGGAACAGAATTTACTAGAAAAATATGGATCTAAATCGTCGGGATCTGTTTTAGGTGACATTCTAGGTAAGGCTTTAGATGATGATAAGGGCTCCAAAGAAGAATAAGTCTGATATACTCAAGGCTTACCTCCAATCACAAAACGATTTAACACCCAAAATTAACGAGGCTATATTCAATAGGTTCTTTGATATTTTAGAGAATAATATTTGTAATCATATTTCATTAGAGTTAAGAAATTTTGGTGTATTTAAATCTAAATTTATGAATTCTAGATACGGTTCTGACCCTAGAAATAAGAAAAAAATTTATATCCCATCCAAGTGGAAGGTTACATTCAAACCAAGTCAATATATAAATAAAAAGTTAAATGAAAAAACTTAAATCTTTTATAGCGCTAGATCTAAAATCAAACACTCAAAATATTACCATAGTTAAAAAACTACACCGCCATGTTTATGGTTTTAAAGTAGGGTATAGATCTTTTTATAATAATCGTTCAAACGAGCTAATTTCAGAAATTAAAAAGTCAAAATGTAAATTATTCCTAGATTTAAAACTTCATGACATACCAAATACAGTTAAGAGTGCGATAGACTCTTTATCAAAAATAAATCCTGATTTTATTACCTTACATATATCTGGAGGTAACGAGATGATGAAAGCTGCAGTAAGCTCTATTAAGAAAAATAAACTTAAAACTAAAATCCTAGGAGTAACCTTATTGACTAGCTTAGATGGACAAGATAGCGAAAAAATATATAAAGAGAGAAATACAAAAAAACTTGTAAAAAAATTTGCAGAAATTGCAAAAAATGTAAACATTCATGGCCTTATTTGTTCAGGTGATGATCTGAAAGTTTTAAGAAAATTTAATAAATTAATTAAAATAACACCTGGTATTAAAATGTTTGCTAGAAATGATGATCAAAAAAGAGTTACTTTCGCTCATAATGCTTTACAAGATGGTGCAAGCTTTGTTGTAATAGGAAGAGAATTAATAGAAAGTAAAAAACCTATAGATTTATTAAAAAAATATGGCGAACAAAATAAAAATAAAAATTTGTGGACAAAATAATCCAGCTATTATTAATCACTGTCTTGATTTAAATATTTCTTATCAAGGATTAATTTTTTATGAGAAGAGTCCAAGGTTTATTGATATGGACACACTATCTCTTGTTAACCAATATTTTAAATCACATAAAGATAAATTTGTGGGTGTTTTTGTTAATCCATCAATTGATGAAATAAAAAATAAATTAGAAGTTTTTGATTTTGATACAATTCAACTTCATGGGAATGAAGATCAAAAATTCATAAGCGAAGTTAAAAATAATTTTAAGAAAAATATATATAAATCAATATCCCCAGAGGATTTTAAAACAACTGAGTTAATAGATGTAGATCAGTTCCTCATCGAAGCGAAACCCTCTTCAAATCAGATGCCTGGAGGTAACAATAAAACTTGGGATTGGTCTGATTTTAAAAATATTAAAAAACTTCCTTATATTTTATCAGGTGGTCTAAATGTCACTAATATCAAAAAGGCAATTAGCTTAACAGGTGCAGATTTTGTTGATATAAATTCTGGTGTAGAGGAACAACCGGGTGAAAAAAGCCTTACTTTGATAGATGGTGTTATTTCATCAATTTATAATTAATGAAAAAATATAAACAACCTAGCACTGTTGGACGATTTGGTAAGTTTGGTGGTATGTATGTTTCAGAAACATTAATGCCCCTATTAATAAATTTAGATAAATCTTACAAAAAAATTCAAAAGGATAAAAAATTTAAAAAAGAGCTAAATGATCTTTTTAAAAACTATGTGGGTAGGCCCTCCTCTCTGCATTTCGCTAAAAATTTATCTAAATATATTAATGGACCAAAAGTATATTTTAAAAGAGATGAGTTAAATCATACAGGTGCACATAAAATCAATAATTGCTTGGGGCAAATACTTCTTGCAAAAAAAATGGGTAAAACAAGAATTATTGCTGAAACTGGCGCTGGGCAACACGGAGTTGCTACAGCTACTGTTTGTGCTCTTTTTGGTCTTCCTTGTTATATTTACATGGGTTCTAAAGATATCGAAAGACAAAAACCTAATGTATTTAGAATGAAGCTTCTGGGTGCCACCATTATTCCTGTTGAATCTGGCAGCAAATCTTTAAAAGATGCGATGAATGAGGCTTTAAGAGATTGGATTAAAAACGTCAGAGATACTTTTTATATTATCGGTTCTACTGCAGGTCCTCACCCCTATCCGAAAATGGTAAGAGATTTCCAATCTGTTATTGGAAGAGAGGCTAGAGAGCAAATATTAAAAGTAGAGAAAAAACTACCAGATTATTTGATAGCTTGTGTTGGAGGTGGATCAAATGCCATGGGTTTATTTTATCCATTTTTAAATGATAAAAAGGTAAAAATTATTGGAGTTGAGGCAGCTGGTAGAGGCGCTAAAACAGAAGAAACAGCTGCTACAATGACATCTGGAACTCCCGGTATTTTACATGGTAGTTACAGTTATGTCTTACAAGACAATGATGGGCAAATAAAAGAGGCTCATTCTATTTCTGCTGGCCTCGATTACCCTGGTGTGGGGCCTGAACACTCCTACTTAAAGGATATTAAAAGAGTTAAATACTTTGGTATAACTGATAAAGAAGCTCTTGAAGCATTTCAAACATGTTCAAAACTAGAGGGAATTATTCCTGCACTAGAGCCTTCCCATGCCCTAGCTTACTTAATTAAAGCATTTAAAAATAAACATAAAAACAAAGTTGTAATTTTAAATTTGTGTGGACGAGGTGATAAAGATTTATTTACTGCAGCTAAAGCAATAGGATTTGATGCAGATGAATAATCTAGACTCTCTTCCTAAGAAAAAAATACTCTCATTATTTATGACGTGTGGGTTTCCTACACTAAATCAAAGTAAAAAGGTTTTTAATGAAATGTTATCTCATCAACCAGATATTATTGAGTTTGGGCTTCCCTTTTCTGATCCGATGGCAGACGGCCCTGTTATCCAAGAGGCAAATAAACTTGCACTTAGATCAAAATTATCAACGCAACAATCACTTAATTTAATTAAAGAATTAAGTAAATCTAAAAATAATACTTCTTTTGTTATTATGTGTTATTTAAATACTGTCCGTAAATTTGGATTAATTAAGTTCATAAAAAATATTAAAAGTATTGTCGATGGTATAATAATTGTTGATTTGCCTTTTGAAGAAGAAGATGAAATCAAAAAGTCATTGTCTAAAAATAACATACACTTGATCAAGTTAATTTCTCCAATGACTGATAAAAAAAGATCTCAAAAACTTCTAAAAAATTCAAAAGGTTTCATTTATTATATATCCGCAACTGGAATCACAGGTTCAAATAAATTAGATTACAAAGAAATAAATAAAAATGTTAAATCTATAAAAAGAATATCTTCTGTTCCTGTTTTAGTTGGATTTGGGATCAAGTCTAAAAAAGATGTTATTGATATATCCAAAAAAACAAATGCAGATGGTGTTATAATTGGCTCAGCTCTAATTCAAAAATATTTTGATATAAAGATGGATTTTAATAAGTACCTTAAAAGCCTTAAAAAATTTATTCAAGAGGTTAAGATCTAAAAATGAACTGGCTCACAGATTATGTAAAACCTAAATTAAGCTCCCTTGTCAATCGAAAAGATCCTCCGTCTGATTTATGGACCAAGTGTGGATGTGGAGAGAGAACCTTGTATGTTAGTGATTTAAAAGAAAATCTAAATGTTTGTTCATATTGCGACTTTCATATGGGGATGGATGTAAATAGTAGATTAAAAAATTTATTTGATAACGAAAATTATGAATTAATCGAGATACCTTTTGAAAATAATGATCCTCTAAAATTTAAAGATCTTAAAAAATACACAGACAGGATGAAAGCTGCACAAAAAAAAACTGATCAAAAAGATGCCGCCATTTTAGCTAAAGGTGAAATTGGAAGCACAAAAGTTGTAGTTTTTATTTTAGATTTTAATTTTATGGGTGGTTCAATGGGTCAATTTGTTGGTGAAGCATTTAAAATTGGTTGTCAAAACGCTGTTGATTTGAATTGTCCATTTATATCTGTTGCTTCCTCAGGAGGTGCAAGGATGCAAGAAGGTATTGTAAGTTTAATGCAACTACCTAAAACAGTTGCAGCTGTAAATATGCTAGATCAAAATAAAATTCCTTACGTGAGTGTTCTAACTCACCCTACCACTGGAGGTGTGAGTGCTTCGTTTGCGATGCTTGGAGATATTATCATTGCTGAAAAAGGAAGTATGATTGGTTTTGCTGGAAAAAGAGTTATCGAAGAGACAATCAAAGAACAATTACCTGACGATTTTCAAACAGCGGAATATCTTCTTGAACATGGAATGGTTGATATGGTTGTTCATCGAAAAGAATTAAGTCAAACACTTTCAAAAGTTTTATCATTCGTAAAAAAATAAATTCTTGAAAGATCCCATTTTTCAAAGACTACTAAATCTACATCCAAAATTTTCAGATTTATCTTTAGGGAGAATTAAAAAACTTTTAAAGAAAATCAATTTCGATGAAAATTTACTGCCCAAAGTCATTCATATAGCTGGTACTAATGGAAAAGGCTCAACAGCAGCTATTTTAAAATCAATTCTCAATCATCATGATTATTCAACACACGTGTACTCCACTCCTCACCTAGTAAAATTTAATGAAAGAATTCAATTAAAATCTAAAGAAATTTCCAATCAAAAATTATTAGAATATTTGAAGTTTTGCGAAGATAAAAATCAAGGAAATTTGATAACATTTTTTGAAATCACTACTGCGGCGGCGTTTAAAGCTTTTCAAGATCATAAAGCTGACTATCTAATATTAGAAGTTGGTCTTGGAGGAAGGTTTGATGCTACAAATATTTTAAAAAAATCAAAGTATGCAGCTATTACTCCAATTTCTTTAGATCATCAAGATTATTTAGGAAATTCATTGTATCAAATTGCTTTTGAGAAATTAGGAATATTAAATCCAAAAAGTACGATTTTTATTAATCGACAGAAAACAAATGTTATGAAATATATTAAGTCACAATTAAAAAAAAGAAAATTAACTGCAAATCTATTTAATATTCATTGGAAAATAAAATCTAATTTTTATTTATCGAATGATATAAGAGTTAATTTATCAAAATTAAGTTTATTAGGATCACATCAATTAATTAATGCTGGATTAGCAATACATTTAGCGAGGAATATATTGAAAGAAAAATTTGTAATAGAAAAAACAGAAAAAGCGTTGATGAATTGTGAGTGGCCTGGGAGATTGCAGCAAATTAAGAGCGGACTTTTAAATAAAAAAATAAAGAAATATAAGAATATTTACTTAGATGGCTTTCACAATATCGATGGCATGAAAGCATTAATTAAATCATTACCAAAGAATAGGAAAATACTCATATGCTCTTTTTTAAATAATAAAAAATATACTCAAATGCTCTCTCACTTATCAAATCATTTTAATAAAATAATTGTTGTTAAAATGAACGAGGAAAACTCTATTACTAAGGATCTGCTGCCCAAATACCTTAAGCTCTATTTTGCAAATTCCTTAACAGATTCATTTAAAATGATTAATAAACTCTCATCAAATCAGACCACAATTTATTTTGGAGGATCATTATATTTTATTGGTGAAGTGATAAAATTAAATCGTTTAAAATATTAGATTTTATCGCATTATAGTGCCAAATAGCAAAAATATCCCCATTTATAAAAATATATTGATTGATCTAAATTTTCTCAAAAAAGTAAAATTTATTAACTAACCTTAATCCTCCAGAACCATTCTTGTGGTTTTCTTCAAGAATGGTTCTACTCAATCTTCTTTTTGTTTTTCAAATAAAGTAGTAAAGCTAACCCTTCGTATGCAATTTTCCATAGTTGTCTAAATAAAGGTAGCTTCAACAATAAAGACAGGTATCTCCATCTTGGAATTGTATCCCATAAAACTAAAAAGGACTCTGATCCAGAAAAAATTTTTCCATCATGATATACATGCATTCTTCTAAATAAATCTTTTTTGGATAGATGATTTATATGTTCATCTTTATTTTTTGAAATATCAACATAGTTTATATCTAAGGTTTTCTTTTTATAGTGACTTATCTCTGCATTACAAATATTACATGAACCATTAAAGTATACTTTCATTTTGATTACGCGGGTGGTGGTATTGAGCCATCTTTAAATAGATCATATCCCTTTAAGACAGCAGGTCTAAGTGATATTTGATTATACCAACGCAATAGATTGATGTATTTATTCAGACCTATATCATGAATTGGGTGTCTAGCGATCCAAGGAAATGTTGCAATATCTGCAATTGAATATTCATTTGCCAAATATTCATTTATAGATAAATGATCATCTAAATTTTTGTATATCGTTTCTGCAATTTTAAAATATCTATCTTCACCAAAATCACTTTTACCAGGATTATAATGATGAAATTGATGATGCTGACCTAACATAGGGCCTATATAACCCATTTGAGCCATCAACCACTGGGTTGTTAAACTTTGATTTGAGCCATAAAATTCTCCAGATAAATTTGCCAAGTAAATTAAGATAGCACCAGACTCAAATATGGTCTTATTATTATGTCTTAAAACAGGAATTTTTGAAAATGGAGAAATTTTTTTAAACTCCTCGTTGAATTGTTCACCATTATTTAAATTAATTAAAGTCAAATCATAACTCTCATTAATCTCCTCTAACATTATTGAAATTTTTCTTGCATTTGGAGTTGAGTCTGCGAATAACTCAAACATTCAAATTAAACTCATAATATATTTATGAACAAAATATCCTATTATGAGTAAAGACAATCCAATCAAGTAAATTAACCAAAAATTCATATTGAGATTTTTTGCAAAGAAAAAAGGTAAGAAAAATAAATATGAGACAGGTACTCCAATAAGAATGCTTTTTGCAAATATTACAGTATTTTCAGTATTTTTATGCTCTAAGAAAGAGAAGGCTATGGCTATTATACTTGCTATTGGGAGAGCAATAATAAATCCAGATAGCTCAGGTTTTTTACCGGAAAGCCAACTTGCAAATGCAATCACAAGAGCAGCTAATAAAACTTTTAAAGCAAAAATCATAATTATCTATTTTATACTAATTAATAATAATTAAAGATTATTTTCAGGTATTAAGAAAGTTGTTGATGCCCAATCACTATGCCAGATTGGCTCATTTTTTTCTGGGTCTGCTTTTAATGGATAAATCACAACTGAGTCTAAAAGATATTCCCTTCCTGGTTCAATATCAAAAGTGAATTTTCCTTTATCATCCGTTATGGTATTTACAATTGATAACTTTGTATTTTTATATTTCGAAAAAATTGTAACAAGATTTTTTTTTAGTGGTTTTTTTTTGTAATATAAAGTTCCACTCATTTGCTTTGAATTCAATTCTTTGTAAGGATTTTGGTCTAAAACAAATTCAAATAGAAGTCCTGTTTTTTTATCCTTCCCCTCACTGCCGTTTAGTGTAATAAGAGATTTTGCATAACGACGATAACTCTCAATAAAATTACTTTCGGGAAATCCTTTCTCAAAATGAGTATTGATTAGTTGCTGGTAACCTTTTTCATTAACAAAATCCTCGAATTTTTGAAACTTTTTATAATCAACATATTTATCATTAGTTTCATGATAAATAATTAATAAATTGTCTAAATTAGTCATTATATTAATTGCAGGCACATCACCTAGTATGCCCTTTATTTTTTCTTTTTTATTTTTGGATCCAGAGAATATTTTAAATGTTTTAAAATCTTGTGGATTATACATTAAAACCATACCTTGAAATTCTTGTCCTACCCTCAAGTGAGCATTTATTAAGTCATCATTAAGTTGATATTGCGTAGGCTCGATCCAAAATTCATGAGCGTTTGCTCTAATAGAATAAGCAATAAGGAGCAAAAAAATATAAAGAATTTTTAGATGAATTTTGGTAAACATGACCGAATGATTAAGCACTTATTTTTTCTAATTTTAATATTGAGCTCTCCTCTGTATTCACACGAAATTAAACCCGCGGTGATGGATATTACCATTATTGAAGGAAATGCATCAATCGAATTTAAATTAAATGCGGAAACTGTTCTTTCTGAAATTGATGCCTCTTTATATCAGGATACAAACGACTCACCTCAATCTCAAAAATATGATGCGTTACGGGCCCTTTCCACCGAAGAAGTAGAGAAAATGGTCATAGAAAATGAAAACAAATTTACAGATAAGATTAAAATCAATATCGGAGATGAAACTATTCCGCTTTCTTTAAGAAATGTAGATACTTTTCAAGAAATAAACGATGAATTTCCCAGAGATACAACTTTAAACATAGGTTTTGAAATAAAAGATGAGTCTTTTACCATTCAATTTGAAAAAGAATTGGGTCCCGTGGTAATTAGACATTTTGAGGATTTATCAAAAGAGTCTGTTTTATTTACAACTTATTTACAACCTGCTGAAAGATCATCACTCATATCCCAACAGACACGGCCTTCAGCTTTAAGCACAACAATTGAATATTTAGTTTTAGGGATAGAGCATATTGTTCCTAAGGGACTTGACCATATTTTATTTATAATAGGTATCTTTTTTTACGCTATCAAATTTAAACCTTTATTACTTCAAGTTACAATGTTTACAGTTGCGCATTCGATCACACTTATTCTAGCTAGTTTTAATTTAATTTTTATACCTGCTACTATTGTTGAACCGTTAATAGCATTGTCTATAAGCTATGTTGCAATTGAGAATATATTTCAAAGACGTTCAACTTTACTTCGGTATTTAATAATTTTTATTTTTGGATTAATTCATGGTTTAGGTTTTGCGTTTGTGCTGGGAGATATTGGGTTAAATACTAGTCAACTTGTTTTAAGTTTAATCTCATTTAACATTGGTGTAGAAATAGCACAGGTAGCTATTATTATATTAGCATCAATTATCTTTATAATACCTTCACGTCAAAGTTGGTATAGAGCATTTATGCAAATTCCAATTTCGATTATAATTTCAATGATTGGTTTATATTGGTTTATTGAAAGAGTATTCTTTTAAAAATTTATTTTAATAGTGCCAAGAACTGATAGAGATTTATCTGTTATCACCATTTCTCCTGAACTTGGATAATAATCAAGAAAACCACCAACAATTACATAATGGGTTACAAAAATTAAATTACCTTGACTATCATCCCAATTTTTAATGAATTGATTTAATTCATACATTTGTTTTGAATGGTTTTTTTGATAATCAGCTGAAAATGTTGAATTTAAGGCACTTAAACTCTCAAAATTTCCAAATGCCAGACGAGCGGTTTCTTTGCAGCGACACCATTCGCTGGAATAAACAGAGTCTATTGGAATAGAATATTTAGAAAATAATATACCCATTCGTTTAGATTGATAAATTCCTTGTTCGTTTAAATTTCTTTGTGTTGAACAATCGTATAATTCAAAATTATTGGGATCACCGCCTCCGGGAGCATATGCATGACGAATAAAAACTACTTTGCCACCCTCTTTTAATAATTCCCAACTTGTTGTTTCATCAGATAAAGAACTAAATGTAAAAAAAAGAGAAATTAAGAAAAAGAAATTAACAATTTTCATTGTTGTGAGAGGTATTGATGATATGCCTGCTTTTTTACGTCATTCCAATATTGATCTGCCTCCTCAGCTGTATATTTTCCATAAAGTTGCATCCAAAGATCAGTTGTCACTAAGGACAAAGCTTCCTCTTTTTCTTTCCACTCGTCATAGATCCAAGGGTCTAAAGAGGGATCAACTCCTTTTTGTGAAAAATAATTAACCTCTTCTTGAATTCCCCCTATGTCTATAATCATTGTTTTAGTAGAAAACTCTACATCTTCAAAAAAACGTATACGTGCGATATCTTCTTCTCTTAATCCTTTAACCACTATACCCTCAACACCAGAATAATTTTCACCGAAGATTATTACAGGGAAGTTTTCATTAACTACTAAACGCAATTCACTTTTTGGTGCAAAAGCTTTAGTTATTTTTAAGTGATCAGTTTTTCCTCCTATAACCTTCTCTAATATTGCAATAGAGCGAAGAGTGCCGTAAAAAAAATAATTATTCATTTTAGTCTTAGAAAAATTCTTGAAGAGCTGCTTTTTTTATCTTCATTTCATGAAGGAGTATGCAAATTTGTTCAGAAATTTCAACACTATTTGGCGTATCACTGTGAACACACACTGAATGAATGTTTGTTTTAAGAGTATTCCCATTACGTGAAATAATCCCTCCTTGTATAAGCATGGCTTTTACATGCTCCTTGGCGCTTCTAGGATCTGTTATCAAAGAGTCATTAATGGAACGAGGTGTTAAAGTAGCATCATCTTCATAAGTGCGATCTGCAAAAATCTCAAGGGCGGTGGGTATGTTGCTATTCATACCGATTTTAGCAAGTTCACTTAAAGCTGGTGCAAGTAATATCATTGATGGATAATTTTTTTTTAAAACATCTACTATTTCACTAGAAAGGTCTTGGTCAACGCATGCCATATTACTCAAAGCTCCATGAAGCTTAACATGTGTTAATGGAAAATTAATATTAGAGGCAAGATTATGCATAAACATTAACTGGTCTTTGACAATTTCTTGGATTAATTTTTTGTTCCAATCAATTTTTGTGCGACCAAAATTATCTCTATCTAAAAAAGAAATATGCGCACCAACTGAAACACGTTTTGTTTTACAGTAACTTAGTGCTTTAAAAACAACGTCTTTTGACCCTCCATGATATAGACAAGAAAGATTAGCAGAGCTAATTTTATTTATTAGCTGCATATCAACAGTCTCGAAAAAACTGAGATCTTTTTCTGCGATATCAGAATTTAAATTAATTTTATTCAAATGCACCAAAGTTACATTATGATATTAGCGTGTATTTCAAAGGAATAAATTCTTATGGGGATCGAGGTTTAGTCTTAGATTTTGGAAATGAAACCTCAAAATCTATATCACAGGAGGTAAATGAGGCATTTTTAAATATTTCAAACCTTAATCTTCAATCACTAAACATTATTCCCTCATTCAATAAAATAGTTGTAATTTTTGAAAATTCTCACATACGAGATCAAAACAAAGACAAAATTAATATCAAAATGAATGAAACAAAATCTAAAAGTAACAAAAAAGCCACTAAAACATGGAAAATACCAGCATGCTATGACGAAGATTTTGCTTTAGATATAAAGATCATCCAAAAACTACACCAGATTACAAAAGAAGAGGTTATCAATCTTCACTCATCAGTTCGTTACTATACATATTATATAGGCTTCATGCCGGGATTTCCATATTTAGGAGATGTTCCCTCCCAGTTAATCACACCGCGGTTAGCTACTCCAAGGGTAAAAATTCCTGCTAGATCCATTGGCATAGCAAAAAACCATACCTGTATATATCCAAAAGTTTCACCTGGTGGTTGGAATATAATTGGACAAATACCATTTGATATTTTTGATTTGCAAAGTTCTTACCCTTCCCTTTTTCTTCCAAGTGATGAAGTAAAATTTTACTCCGTATCACTTTCAGAGTTTCAAAAAATTAGAAAATATAATTTTTCAATAAATGAATTGATCAAGGAATACTCGTCATGAACTCCATCATAATCACTCGTGCAGGGACTCATTCAACGATTCAAGACTTTGGAAGATTTCAATATCAGCACTTAGGAGTTTCACCAAGTGGAGCGATGGACCAAAGAATTATTACAGAGCTACAAAAAATTATACCCAATCATCAAAATCAATTTCTAGAATTTGCTTATGTGGGGCCTTCAATAAAAGTAAAAGAAGGATCTGTTAAGATTTGTGTTGGTGGTAATTGTAATATGAGTATTCAGAAAAATAACAACAGCCAGCTTGAGTGCCAGCCCTATAAAAGTATTAATTTATTTGAGGGCGATGAATTGATTATTCACAATACAATAGACTCAGTATATGGATACATAGCTTTTGAGCATGGACTTGGGTTAGAGCCTTGTCTTAATAGCTACTCTACTGACACAAAAGCAGGAATAGGTTCGATTAATCGACCTTTAAATGATGAAGATATATTTCACATTAGCAAAGATGTAAGCTCTTGGGATCTTATCTCTATACCAATACCTGATTTAGAAAAGGTAACCAATTTCAAAGTTTACCCCGGTCCTCAACTTCAATATTTCTCAGACAATACTCTACAATCTTTTATTAGCGGTGTTTTTACGATAACTAATCAAAGTGATCGAATGGGTATCAGGCTCAAAGGTGAGAGTCTCATTAGTTCTAAGTCTCATGATATTTTGTCTGAAGGAATATTACCTGGGTCTATTCAAGTGCCAAGTGATGGGCAACCCATTGTATTAATGCGGGACATTCCTTGTACTGGCGGGTATCCAAAAATTGCAATATTAAATGAAGTGGATATTTCAAGAATCTCTCAGCTCCCCCCTGAAACCAAAATCACCTTCGATTTACAAACAATCTATTAGCACAGATTTTATGTATAATAAAAAGTGAAAATCTCAAGTGTTCAAGATCTAATACCAATATCGAAAAATTCGAATAGCTCCATGTTATCAAGAAATGATGCACTGGAAAAATTCAATTCTTTTAATCCTGCTCTCTATGCAAAAACAAGAAACTTTTTGAATGGACAAATTTCAAGATTATCAGCCCATATAAAATATGGAATCATCACTAACAAAGAGCTCTATCAATATATTCGAGACAAATATAATTTTGTTGAGAGTGAAAAGTTTATTCAAGAATTAGCATGGAGAGATTTCTGGAGAAGCTATGCCTACCATCATCCTGATCAACTATGGACAGATGTAGAAGAATATAAAACTGGATTTCAAGCTCAAGAATATCAAGATAACTTGCCTGAGGATGTTATGTCAGCAACAACACCAACACAGATTATTAATATTTTCATCGAGCAACTCACTAGCACTGGGTACCTTCATAACCATGCACGTATGTATTTGGCTTCTTATATTATTCACTTTAGAAGAGTGAAGTGGCAAGCTGGAGCGAAGTTTTTTATGAGTCATTTACTGGATGGAGACATTGCAAGTAATAACTTCTCTTGGCAGTGGATCGCGAGTACCTTTGCAGGAAAACCTTATATATTTAATTTAGAAAATGTTCACAAATACTGTCACAAAAGCATAGATATTATACCTGAGAAGAATAGAGAAATAGATGGCAGCTATGAAGAAATTAGCTCGAGGCTCTTTCCCAATTTATGAACTTAATTTATTTATATGACGAGTTTATGAGAGTGCCAGCCGGTATTGAGGGAAATCCTGTTTACATCTTTGATGATACTTTAACTGAAGGCTATGAGCTTAGTGACAAAATCATTGAAAATAGATACTTTTTAGCCAAAGAGGCAGGGGCTGAAATCTATAGAGGTAATACATATGAGATATTGCAAGAAATTCATAACCAAAACACCGTATCCAAAATTATAACAAAATCTACTTTTAGACCTATTTACCAAAATTTATTTCAAAAATTAGGTGAAATATATGATTTAGAGCAGTTACCCGATTACTTCTTATTGCAGGAGAATTATCTTCATCCAGCAAAAAGATTTTTTCAGTATTGGAACAAAATTAAGAAAAATTTAAAATATTAGTCATGGCTGAGAAATGCAAATATTGCGAGGGAGAGTTATCAGTCATGGACAGTGTGTATATTGAATCTGAAATTCGAACAGCTCCTAAGAAAGTTCAAAATTTAATTAAAAGTCATCATAATCTTGTCTGTTACATGTGTTATAAAAAACTAAAAGCTATTAAAGTGATAAATACTGAAGATAAAAATAAAAAATTAAATTAGAGATTTTTGACTGTTTCTCTTAACTCGTACTTTTGAATTTTACCAGTTGATGTTTTTGGTAAGACCTGAAATACAAAAGTTTTGGGCATTTTAAAACCAGCTAAGTGCTCTCTACAAAATTTCTTTAACTCATCTTCTTCTACCGTTTGACCTTCAATTAATTCTATAAAAGCACAGGGTGTCTCACCCCATTTTTCATCAGGTCTAGCAACGACTGCTGCTAATGATACTGCAGGGTGCTTTGTAATAATATTTTCAATTTCTACAGATGATATATTTTCACCACCACTAATAATAATATCTTTTGATCGATCTTTAACTTGAATATATCCACTAGGGTGCATTACTGCTAAGTCGCCCGAGTGAAACCATCCACTTTTCATCGACTCTTTAGTGGCCTCTTCATTTTTGTAGTACCCCATCATGACAGTATTTCCTCGGATCATAATCTCCCCCATAGTTTCTCCATCGGAAGGGACAGGTTCGAGTGTTTCTGGGTTCATGACCGATACCATTTCTGTGTGCGGATAGCGAACTCCTTGATAGGCTTTGAGCTCAGATCGCTTTTCATCTGCTAGATTATCCCAGTCCTTATTCCAAGCACAATGAACAACATGACCGTAAGTTTCAGTCAGTCCATATACATGCATAACCTCAAAGCCTAAAGACTCCATTTTTTGAAGAATTGAACTAGGAGGCGGTGCGCCAGCAGTCATAACGTAAACTTTATTTTTCAATGCTTTTTGATCATCTGCAGGGGCATTTGCTATCATATTTAATACGATAGGAGCACCTCCAAAGTGAGTCACCTCATATTTATCAATTAATTCGAAAATTTCTTTAACAACAATGTTTCGTATAAATATTACACGGGCATGGAGCATCGCCAAAGTCCATGGATACCCCCAGCCATTGCAGTGAAACATTGGCACTGTATATAAATAGGTAAGCCGGTTAGGCATATTCCATGCAGTGATACTTCCCATTGACATTAAATAGGACCCTCTGTGATGGTACACAACACCTTTTGGGTTTCCTGTTGTTCCAGATGTATAGTTCAGTGAAATAGCCTGCCACTCATCATCAGGTCTTATCCATTCAAACCCCTCATCACCTGTTTGTAGGAAACTTTCGTACTCTAGTTTTCCAATTGAAGGAATGTCTCCTAAATCTGCTTGTTTGTCATCAATATCAATAACGATGATCTCTCGATTAACTTGAGCAATAGCATCAATTGCTACATTGTGAAATTGTCGATCCACTATAAAAACTTTACAGTCACTATGGTCTAGTATGTAGGCGACTGTTCTAGTGTCTAAACGAGTATTAATTGTATTAACAACCCCTCCTGTCATAGGAACAGAATAATGCGCTTCAAATAATTCAGGAGTATTTGCTGCCATAATAGAAACAACATCACCTTTACCAATTCCAACTTTAGTTAATGCACTTGCAAATCGAGTGCATCGATCGTAAACTTGTCTCCAAGAGTACTTTCTTTCTTTATATACTATGGCTTCATAGTCAGGGTATACGTCTTTTATTCGATCAAGGAAACTGATGGGAGTTAAAGGAACAAAGTTTGCATCATTTTTATGCATTCCCTGTTCAAAATTATTCATTAGTTTTTTAGCCTTCTCCCCGTAGACAGCATTGCATGGATCCTATCCCTCGTCTTATTGGATTGTATTAAATTTATCAAGGACTGTCGCTCTAAATCATAAAGATCAGCTTCTGACAATTCTTTTGATTTAGTTGTATCACCCCCGCTAAGTACGGTTGCTAAATGAAGACCAATATCAACATCATAGCCAAAAATGATCTTTTTTTGCTCTAAATCCAATAAAACTTGGTGCATTTTCTCTTTTACCTCAGTTCCGCTTAGTGTGAACTTTGGCTTTTCAGGAGCTGAATATCCATTCTTTAATAATGATACTTGATTAAAGGCCTCCACAAGAAGATTATCTCTGTTCAAAACGAAAATATCATCATCTAGAAAAAATTTATGCTTTTTAGCTTGCAATGGGGAATGAGCCATTAGGCCATATCCTATAATATCAAATACTTGAAGAGCTGCTTGATCATGGTCATTAATATATTTCTTGTCTTGTACCCATCTCCATAATAATTCTTTACACCCACCACCGCCTGGAACGAGGCCGACTCCTGTTTCAACTAAACCTAAAGTACTATTCATGTGAGCAACCATCTTAGAAGTTTGACATGCTACTTCAAAACCACCTCCAATAGCTAAACCTGCAACAGCACTAACTGTTGGTTTCGACGCATATTTCATTTTCATACACGCGGATTGAAAATCAGATAGGTATTTATCGATACCTTTCCAATCTTTCACGTCAGCTAAACCAATCATGGTATTTAAATCAGCTCCTGCAGAAAAATTCATAGCCTCATTATAAACAACTAGTCCTTGATAATTATCTTGTTCAAGACGGTTAACTGACTCCTCTAGAATTTTCATTGCATCTGCGTTTAAAGCATTTGCCTTAGTGTGAAATTCGCAGCACAGTATCTTTTGTTCTCGTGGCTCATCATTAAATTGCCAAATAGTTGCAGCAAAATTTCGAGATAATGGATTTGCATATTTTTTGTGGTCACCTAATCGGCGAACTCCCACTCCTCTAGAGATAAACTTCATTCCTGATTCATAATTATAAGCTCGTGAAGAAGTAGAGTCATAAGGCTCTTGTTTTAATCTAATCATAGTTGTAAGTAATTCTGGTACTTCTTGTTTTTCATCTTGAAGTCGTTGAACAAATTTGGTGAGCCCGTATTCATTTAATAATTCAAATGGCCCCTCATTCCAGTTAAATCCCATACGAAGAGCATCGTCTATGTCTGTCACTTTTGATGAAACTTCAGGAATACAAAAAGCGCTATAATTAATGATTTTTGCTAGGACTGCAAAAGCATATCGACCATACTCACTATCATCATCAAGGAGTGCTTTGATGCCATCTTTCTCAACTCTTCTAGCAATTTCTAAATCTACTTTATCAAAATCGTAATAACTCATGTCTGAAGTGTTCATGGCTTTAACATGTTCATCGCCCTCAACAATTGTTGTTTGATAAAAACCACCAGGGCCCTTATTTCCATTAAAACCTTTTTCAAGTAACTGCTCGACCAGAGGGTGAGGTTTCACCACATCCATAAAAGGATCATTTTCTTGTAATTCTTTTTTAAAGCTTGCAAGCACATCTTTCATCAAATCAATTCCTATGAGATCATAGAGTCCAAAAACGCCTGTTTTAGGAATTCCTAATGGTCGGCCAAATAAGGCATCTGCAATTTCTACTGGAAGACCTCGCTCTAATGCTTCATACATTGCAACCTGCATTGCATACACACCAATTCGATTACCAATAAAACCAGGGGTGTCATTACAATTGACAATTCCTTTGCCTAGCTCATTTTTACAAAAATCACGAAGTCCGTCTATCTTGTCTTTATTCATAGTTGGTGTTTCAACGATCTCTAATAATCTCATAAATCGAACAGGATTGAAAAAGTGAGTAATACAAAAATCTGCTTTCATACTATCAGACATCTCTTGCGTAAGAATTGAAAGAGGAATTGTCGAAGTATTAGATGAAATAATAGAGTTGGGGCTCCGAACTTTATCAATTTGGGAGTAAAGTTTGTGTTTGATATCAATACGCTCAACAACTGCTTCAATCACCCAGTCAGCATCTTTGATTTCATCAAAGTCATCCTCGAGATTACCAGGTTTGATATGATCAATTCGAGACCTTTCCACTAAAAGTGGCGGATCTGACTTTTTGATAATATCAATGGCATTTTCAGATATTTGGTTAGGCTTATCTTTTCCTTTGAGATCAAGCAAAACTACTTGGCGGTTAGAATTAGCCAAATGGGCAGCAATACCTGAACCCATCGTACCAGCACCAATTACAACAATTTTATCAAAATTAGACATAAATATGAATGAGGGATAATAACAAAACTTTTACGATAGTTAAGGGTAATAAAGAAGCTAGCAAAATTAATTTTAATATAGCGTTACAAATTAAGATGAAAAATTTAAGTAAAGAGTTAATAATAATTTGTGGAACTAAAATTTATAGATTTATTTGCTGGTATTGGTGGCTTCCATCTAGCATTAAAGTCAATAGGTAATAAATGTGTCTTTACATCTGAAATTGATGAATTTGCAAGAAAAACATACAAAGCAAATTTTAATGACAAATATTTAGATAATCCAAACCTATTTGCGGGTGATATTTGGAAAGTAGATTTTAAAAGAATTCCAAATTTTGATATTCTTTGTGCTGGTTTTCCATGTCAACCGTTTTCTCAAGCTGGTTATAAGAGGGGGTTTAAAGATAATAATAATGGAAATTTATTTTTTTCTATTTCTGAAATACTTGAAGTTAAAAAACCTAGAGCTTTCATTTTAGAGAATGTCAGACATTTAGAAAAACATGATGAAGGCAAAACCTTTAAAACTATTTATAAAACATTAAAGAAGATTGGTTATACATTTGATTATAAAATTATTAAAGCTTCAGATTTTAATCTTCCACAACATAGACCCAGAATATACATGGTAGGATTTTTGAAAGAGAAAATTAATTCAATGTTTCATGAGCTTCCATTTAATTTTCCAAAACCAAAAATATTAAAAAAGAGTATGTCTGATATTATGGGTGGTTTTGTCTCAAAAAACTTAAATAGCAAAGAAGAGAGAGTCATAGGTTTCACATTGAGAGTTGGTGGTGGGAAATCTGCTATAACTGATAGAAGAAATTGGGATGGATATATTGTTAATAACAAAATAGTTAGAATTAATCCTCGACAAGGTTTAGAAATGATGGGTTTTCCAAAAAGTTTTAATATGCCTGTATCAGATAATCAAGCTATGAAACAATTGGGAAATTCTGTTGCAGTAAATGTTGTAAAAGAAGTAAGTAAAAGTGTAGTTAAGCATTTAAAGTATTACTCAAAATAATTAATTACTTTTATATCTTATAGTCAAAGCTCCGCGATATTTATTAGAATTAAATTCTGTCCAAGGACTCATAATTTCTTTGAATTTTGGATCGCTATATTTATCCATGCCCTTTCCACCTCTGATACAAAATTTGAGACCATCCCAAATTTGATTAATAGTCTCATTTTTATCAAAAAGCTGCCAAGAATTTTTGTCATCAAATGTATCAATACTTAACAGAAAATCAGCTGGATATTTAGAGTCACCCGATCCAGTCCCACTAAAACAAAAATACTCTAAATACGATTTCCATATTATTTTGTTATCTTTAAAAGGAGATAACGGATTATTATTACTACAATCCTCAGAAATAAGTCCTGATTTTCTAAGTTCCCAGTATTTGGATATTTGATTGTCAAGCTCTGATATGTCAAGATTTAAATGATTAGCAATTCTTAAAAACCCAACTCTACTAGTGTGATTAACTATTGAAGGAGGTGCAGAATTAAGAGATTTAATCGAAATATGCCTATCATTAATTCTTACATCAGCTTTAGCGTTTGCAGGAGATTTTGTAATATTTAAACTTGTAGCTAATATTTTTAGATTATGATCATCTATTTTATTTAAATTTATATCTTGATCGAAAGGAAGATATTCAACATCTTCAAAACCACAGTTTTTGATTTCACCAAATATACTATTTGTTTCTTTGGTATGCTTAAGTTTACAAAGGTAGATTTTAAAGAGTAGCTCATTTCTCTCACCATGATTCATTTTTTATCTCAATCTTAATCTTAATTCATAAATTTATTAATTATTTTTTTATACCTTTTGTCATTGTGAATTTTAAGCACCTCATTAATTATTATTAATTCTAGAACCTCTTCTAAAGTTTCTTCAGTTGGTTTTTTTTTTAAAATTTTGATAAAATATTTATCCTTAATTATTCTTTTTAACTCTTTTAATGGGCAATACTCACACCACATTTTACTGCCAATAATGACAGAATTAAATTGGGATTGAAAAATAGACATTTCTCCAAACTTATCAAAAATAACTTTTAGTTCCTCTTCACTAGTAAAAGTAAGTTCTGAAATTTTTTTCTCCAATAATTTTTCAAGACCATCTTTTTTACAAACCTCATAAAGATATCCAAGTAAATGATCATAATATTGATTTTTCCACTCATGGTACTTATATAACTTGAAATTAATAGAATTAGACATGAAAGAAATGTACTGATTATTTTTATTTGATTTAGTGAAATTATTTAAATTATTTTTCACAATCAAAAATTTATAGGCTATTTGCATTTTTTTAATTCAATACAAATGGTTTACCTTTTTCATTGGTTATTTTTATAATTTTTTTTTGTACACAATACAGTAATTCTTGCTCCCACCAGGGCACTCCATTTCGTTCTGAGTGAAATTTGTGCTTATTTGATCTTAAATATGTTTGTTTAGAAGCCTCATCTGTAAATTCTAATATCGGTTTGTTATTGAAATTTTTAAGAATTGCCCATTGATTTATTGCTTTTTGTCCTCCACTAATTGGGAGTTTCTCTTTCACAACCCGAATAATATGATCTTGTCTCCACTCTATTGATGATGGAATTTCAAACTTTTTATCAGTGAATTCATTAGTTATGTTATGAACCCAATAATATTTATCATTAATAAAACTTATATTTTCAAATTGTTTTTCAAGCTTTCTATGTGATTTTAAATTTCTAACTTTTTGACTAAATTTATCATCAGATCGTCCCTTTAGTTGTTTTGTATCCTCACCAGAAGGTTTAAGAATTAATCGTAATTCTTTTATCAAGTCTGAGGTTGAAATTCCATTTTTTCCATAATCTTTTATGATTTGAATTGCGGGATCAATTAATTCTGCCTCAGTTATTATGCTTTGATTATTCATATCCTCATTTTGAGGGGGTGGATAAATAAATTCTTGGATACTTTCTAAGGGATACTCATTATCTTTTGACCGGACTATATAATTCTCACGGGTCTCATCTTCGATATAAATGTGTGTCTTGCTCCCATAATTAGTAAGGCTTCTATTAAAGAGGTCTTTCCTTTCTTGAAACCATTTATGGGTAAGAATAAAGCAATAATCCTTATCTTCCATTCCTAAAACTATGTGGCTATTTTTATTTTTTTCTAAAAATTCAATATGTTTTGTAGTGATGCTGTACCAATATTTTTGATTTGTTCTAGGATATCTTTTAGAAATATAGAGTGCGATAGAAACTTTCTCATCTTCAGAATTAATAGTTAAAAAATTTGGATTTTTAGCAATAAATTCTTTTTTGAATTTCTTGGAAACTAAATCTAATACTTTCAATTTACTTTGATATTGATTTGAAATTGAGAATACTTCTGTTTCATTTGGTAAGTTATTGTTAACATTTGATGTAAATATAGGTTGTGCTATTTCTTCATCAAAACTTTGAAAAGATAACTTAAATAAATCTCTTATGTGATTATTAATTTCAGTTAAATTTAAACTTTCAAAAGATAACCATGGTAATTGCCTAAGAACTCTTTTAATAACATCTCTTAAAACATCTCTTGGAAGTACTTTAGTTTTTTTCTTAAATTGTTTTACTTCAATAAAATTTAAAACAATAGAATTAACTAATTTTTGATTACCATATAAACTACTTCTCTCCTCTAATTCTCTCATATCGTCAGAAAATAATTGATCTAAAAAATAATAGGGCTTATTGGTATTTAAATTTTTAAAAGTAAAGCCTCTCCACCAAAGTCTTTGTAAGGTATTTCTTCTGCCTCCCAAATATCTATCTATATATGCCTCTTTGGTATGTTCTTTATTGTCAGAAAAAAACCTCCACTTAACTACGTCTGGCAATAATTCGCAGGTTAAGAAATTCCAAACTTCATTTTTAGAAGCCTCATTTGGGATGATATTTAAATTTTCATATAGATAAATTGTCAACTTTGAGTCGAAAACTTTTAAAGACTCAGCTGAGGGTTTGTCAGGGAAACCCAAATCTTTTAAATGCTCAATCATTTCAACCCTAAAATTTAAAAGTTTTTCTTTACTAATTTTTGATCCTAAAATTGCTGAGTAGTGGTATTCATTTAAATCTAAAGTTTCTACGTGGCTATTTATTTCATCGTGAGATAATTTTGTAACTATATCAATTTTTTTTATTGCTTCAGAACGTAATAGTCTTGGATATGAAAAATTTTGTAACATTAATTTGAGATGAAATAATGTTGTATTAGCTTATCGAATTCCAAAGGATTATCTTTATATAAATTATACAATTTTTTTGGTGCAAAATTTTTTATCCTTCTAATAAGATTGAGAGCTGCTTGACCGACAGAGTTCTCGGGATAATTTGTATTATCTAAAGACTCTATGGATTTAAATTCATCATCCAACAAGCAATGAATAATGATTTGTTTGGCAATTTCATAAGTTAATAATTCTCTATATTTTAAATCAGATCTTATATTTTCAATGAAAACTTTTTTTTCTTTATTAAACAAAAGCTTAATACCTCCTGTTATTGTTGAGTCTAAATTATGATCAATTTCTAAACACCAATTAGTATTAAAAAAACTTTGAGGAAATATATTTTGTTCAATTGGAAATATTGGATCAGAGCCTTCTAAACTAATCTTCATACTATCATGCCATAAAATTGATCCCGTAGTAGTAGCACTAATGTCATTTGAAGAATTTTTCTCAATGAGAACAATTTCTGAGATTAAATCAATATTTTCAGAAATTTTAGTTCCATCAATATTTATTGAGGATGTAATATCAATTATTTTGTCTTTATTGCTTAATCTTATATTTTCATTATTAGAATTTGTTTCACTAATTTTTAAACCAGTTCCATTAGAAAAACATTTGTTTGTAAATCTTATTGTATCATTACTTTGTAGACCTGTTTCCTCTAAAAAAGACTCTTTATTAAAAGAAATATTTCGGTGAAGTGATAAAACGGAATTCGGAGACCATCTTTTGGTTAAAATACCATCTTCTATAATAGGGTGATCTTCTTCATCTACCCATTCACTTATCTCAATAAAAGCGTTATCTGTAGCGGTTTTATAAGGTTTAAAGTATTCTCTTGCCATCTTAACTTAAATTAACATCTACACTAATTGAGATATTATTTGGAACCTCGTAGGCTACTATCCAATTTGTTCCTGAAGAACGATGATCGATTGGACAATCTTTTTTTTCAATTTTTTGGTTATTTTCATTTAACCAAAATAAAAATTTAGGCTCTTTAGAATTATTTGGACCAGATAATTCAATAGAATTATTTTCAATGCATGTATTTACTGAGGTTATAAGATTAAAAATTTTATTTTTATTTATGATATTTGGAGTAAAAGAGATTTTGAATATTTTTTTACCACCATTTTTTTCAATTAAAGGGTTTTTAGATATATTGATAAAACCGTCAATTGATTTTTTTTTGATTGTTTGTTTAGGGGGCTTGATTTTTATATCTTTAGCAGGAGCAACCCCAGATGAAAGCGGCATTAAAATATTTCCAAAGTGATATGCTAAATCCAATACTGTATCAAATTCATTTTCTGCACTATCATCGAAAGTATCTATATTAATCATTTCATTAATTTTAATTTTAATTTGATTAAAAGTGTGTCGAACAATTTTTTTCTGATCACCTTGTAATTGGTCAATTGACCAATCGTCATGTGTAGGAGGTTCAGACTCTGCAAAAGCATCATCTATATCTTGAGAACGGTTAACAATAAATACTCCTGAGTAATTTGACTCTACATTTTCAGGACCCTCATGATATTTTATCACAAGCTCAGTGGACCTCATTAGAGCTATGTGATGACTTTTAATATCATTATCTTTTTTATTAGGAGATGTTTCAAAAATTGATTTCATCAAATCATATTTAAAATCATCTTCTTTTGATAAATTTTTATCTATTTCTGGATGACCAAATGCAGATAAAATCCCAATATCTTTTTTAAGACCATTGTGCCTAATGAACTCAGAAATTAAGTTTTTTTCTGATATTACCTTTTTTTTATCTTTACTTAGTTCAAAATAATTAAAATATGATTGAACAAAATTTGATAATAAAGGATGCTCATTTGGATGAAATAAATCAAATTTTTTATCGTGAAAAAATGCTTTAAAATTTATAGGTGGTTGATTTTCATCATTAAAATTGATCATTTTAGGCCATAAATTCCAATAAATTGCACTTAGCATAAAGATAAAACATTCATAATCATTTCGATTTTTTAAAGAATCTCTTTCACTGAATGAACCCATTTCAGGAAAAGGGACCATAATTGATGTGCCTGTACTTTCATCATCTACATTTTTGAACCCTAGTTTTCTGGCTACCTCCTTTGCTTCATTATCAAGTAAAGGTAATACTAAGTTATTAGTTTGATCTGGCGTTCCAAACCAGCATCTACCATTATTCGTTTCGTTGGCTTTACCAATACAATAACCTATAAACCTGGTTGATAATTTTCCTTGAAAAATTGTTTTGGTAAAAACAAATATAGTTTGAATTTTACTTACTTTATGAAATGCGGTCTTGCCAAAACCATAGGTACCACCTCCAAAATCCTTGTCTCTCTCTGCACCAAAATCTAAAATAAAATCTACATAATCAGAGTCCTGTCCTCTTTTTTTTTCAGTAGCAATTACTGGTCCGGTTAAACCGTCAGTATTTTTATCTTCAATTAAAAAATAATTATTAAAATCATCAATTTTTTCTAAATTAGGAATTTCTTTTAAGGGTTGGTTAAATATTTTTTGTTTTAAGAAATTTTTTTCTTCATTGGTATATCGATTTACATAAAGAGTGTAATCAATAAAATCAGATTTTGATTTTTTGGCATCCCAAGAATTTTGAACAGACTCACGTATCATCACAATTAAAGGATCTAAAGAGGGCCTACCTAAACTATTTAAGTAGCCTCTGGAGCTCATTCCACCCATTGGATCATTTTTTTGAGAAAGCCACTTCATTATTTAGCCATCTTAGTCAGAATAATTTCTTTATCTTCTATGGATTTTTCATCAAGTCCATTTATATCTATCTTGTATTCTAAACCCATTACTCCTTTTGGAATTTTATTTTCTTTAAATGAATTTCTTATTATTTTTGGAAAATTATCATCTACCATATAAAAATAGTTATTTAAAATTCTAAACTTATATTTTTCGTTTTCGTAATATTTTCTGTCATTAAAATCGTAATTAAGATCATTCAATTTTCTTTCAATATCAATTTTACTGATACCATGTGTTTCCATAATTTTATCTATAAGCGAAGGAATAGAAAAACCCTTATCGTCTTGCTCTAGTTGATAAAACTGACAAAAAAGCTCTGTATCATTTGGCTTTTCAAGCTGTTCTAATGAGCTAATTTTTACAATTTTATTTTTTGAGCTTGTTGTTTTTACTTCAACAGAAATATTATTCTGTCGAAAGTCATGCCTTTCTGCTTCGGGGCCATGCCAAGACTCAAATAAATTTTTATCTATAGCTAATAAGTCATTCAAAAAATGTAGCTCTCCTATAAGGCCCCTAACTTCTTCAATTGATAGGTGTTTTTTTTTAACTAGCCTTAAAAAATCTCTCCATTCTTGAATAGTATTTTTTACTGCCGAGTAATTATCTATTTGATCAAACTTTATAGAAGTAAAAATCATAGATATTAAAGTATTAAATTTATTATAGATAAAATCTGAACTATCAGGGTTTAAGCAACAAATTTCTATATATTCTTTATGTTCTTTGTCAAATAATTCATTAATACTTTTTAAAACTTGAATACTGGCTGACCTTTTGTCTTGTTTAAAATTTATTTGGTTTGTTAATGGTAAATAAATTTTTCTTGTTCCTTCATTATCTATTGCAAAAAAACTTATAATATTTGTATTATCGAAAGGTATATAATAAAAGGGCTCATTATTATTTTCATTTTTTTTTGCAAGCAAGGCTCTCCATCTTTTTTCAGTTTCTAATTTACATTCAAGTTCAAATTTATTTTTCTCAATATTATTCGTCATTATCATCCGCCTCTTCCTCAAAATCGTCTTCTACCTCTTCTTCTAACTCTCCATACTCTTCGTCTGGAATCCCAGATATATAATTTGATCTTAATAATGGTTGGGTTGTTGCATGTAAAGAATCTTTTCTTGGATTAAGGGGAGGTAAAACAATCATAAATGATATCAGATGTTGAACGGCATCAACAGAATCAGAGTCTTTTGAAATTGGCACAATAAATATCATCCCAGTTTTTTGTGCAAATAATAATCTATAAATAACCTTATCTTCGTTATTAATTTTATTTTGATTTTTAAGTTTTAAATTACTTTTGTTTGCAATGTTAAAGACTTCTAATTTTTTTATTATTGATTGGTCTTTTATAGATTCAAGGACTTCCTCTTCAATATCAGCAAAGTAATCTCTCTCTGAGGTGATATGTTTGAAATATATATAATTAGATTTATCTAATAATTCCGATCTTTTTCTGCAATTTAAAATTAAATCATTTGAAATTTTTAATTGTCCCAATTTTTTTGATTCAGAGTTAAGTGAGTCAAAAACAATATTCCAATCGCTCAAGAGGTTTTCTTTTGTTAATTCATCTAAATATTTAATCAATGTAACGGGATTTATACTTGGCTCTCCTTTATTTATTATGAATCTATTATTATTTTCGGAATCTAAAAACTCTCTGATGTCAGAGTTCTTTACACCTCTTATAATAAATTGGTGTTTATAAGGCATTAGTTTAGAAGAATTTTTTTCAAAAAGTGATTTTACAGTTTTTATATTGTGGTTAAGTATTTCTAAGTTTTTAGGATCAAAAACTGTAATTTCAGATCTTTGAGTATTTAAACTGTATCTTTTATTTGTCTCTGCATCTTTCATTTTTAATCTTGAAGTAACTTGCATCTTAGGAATGATCCTAATTCTAATTTTGTAATTTAAAGGATTAACTCCCCAATTGTTGTACATACTCATTTCTTCTCTAATTTCTTGCTCAACTTGAGCAAGATGATAAAAATTTTTTTTAATTCCCTCAGTGGTCCAAATTCTTGGTAAATCACTGTATTCATTTCTAAATCCAAACCATCTTCCCATTTGTAGGAGAGTATCGTACATTGAACTAGTTCTTAAAAAATAACTAACAGTAAGGCCCTCTAAAGTTAAACCTCTAGATAAAATATTTCCTCCAACTACAAGATATATCTTTCCCGGTTCATCTTCGTGTTCTTTTTTATAATCTAATTTAGGTAATTCTCTTGCATCCCGAGATGTGTTTACCATTGTTACAATCAAATTTTCAGAAACATAATCAAAAAAATTCATTGCTTCTTTGAACTCTATTTTTTTTTCATTATCTTTTCTCTCTACTTTGTAAATTTCTTCATCCCATAAATTTTTTAAGTGACCCATTAATTCTATATTTTCATTTTCAAATTTTGATCGTATCTCTTGTATATATTTTATTATGATTTTAATGGTTTTAATTTGAATTTTTGCTCTAACATGTGTATGAACAAACATTGTGGTATGATCAAGCTTCCCAAGTCTCGCAATTTTAATACAAGTTGAGATAAGAAAATAATCAATTGCTGTTCTAAGGGTTTTATTTATTTTAGGTTTGAAGTCATCAACTAAACTATTTCTTTGCGGTTTAAGATCCAATATTTCATGATGTGGTATGTCTCTAATTACATTTATTCCTTCAATATCTTCATCAGTTCCAACATCATCAATTTCAGATTGGGTTCGTCTTCTTCCAAAAACCTCTTGTGCTCCAAAGTAACCAGAAGGCTTTGGTAGATTTATAATAAAATTATTTGGATAAAGATTGTGTCCATCAAATGTTTTGTGATCAATAAGAACATTGGCAAATGGTGTTGCAGTAAATCCTACAAACGCTGACTTTGGCAGTATCTGTCTAATTGTTACTATTTTTTCATATATTTGGCTCATGTCATCGTGTCTGGATACATTTATGCTGGCTTCATCTGCCTCATCATCAATAATTAGAGTTTTAGCTTGCGATCTAACAGCCTCAACGGTTTCAACTTTATTAAATTCAGTTGAAGTTTTTCCATATTTTACCCAGTCAATAAAGTTTGAAAGAATTGTCTTGTTTTTTTTTACAATCAAAAGTGACGTTTGATTTGTAGAGTTAAACCATGCCTCAGGGCTATCAGGTGGTTTTCTAAAGTCTTTATTTACATATGTTTTAAGCACTAATTTTCCAGGATTTAATGAACATAAGTCGTTATCAATCCTAGTTTGGGTTTGGCTTCTGAGCTTTTCTTTAGTTCCAGTTAAAACTATAATCAAATTATAGCCAACGTCAGCTGCTTTAGCCAATAAACCAATAAAATTTGCAGTTTTTCCACTCTGTACGTATCCTACAACTAAGCCTTTTGAATTAACTTTAGGTGAACCTGGATCAGAACAATTTGCAATAATTTTATCTGTATAAAAATCAATATCCTCAATTGCTTTTTCAGATAAAGGTTTTTTTCTATTTTTGAGATGGCTTTTGTATAAGTTCCAATTTTCAAAATTACGTGTTTTTTTTGAGTACCATTTTATATTTTCAGGATCGTTAATAGCGCACTGACCATTATAAGATATAATATCTTCCATATCCTGTCTAATTTCATTAATTTGTTCCTCTATAATTAAATGATAGCTTTTAGCGTAATATTTTTTTAAGGTTGTCTCTATTTCTTCTAGTTTAATTCCTTTACGATTTTCATTATCAATCGAATCTCTAATCATTTTTGTAAGATTGTCGTCAGTCATTACTTTTTATAAGGGTTTCTTTGTAAAAATTTTTAGAGAGGTTAACATACGCACAATTCATACAACAAGGATTAGGGTTTGGAAATATTTCTGAGTCTAGTACTTTTTTCATTTCAATAATCTTCTCCTCAACCCATGAAGTGTCAGCTTCATACTCAATTAATTTTACATCAAATTGCATATTAGAATCAAATCTTTCTAAATTTTTCCGTGCATTACAAACAACAAAATATGTTTTTGAAGATACCTCAAATCCCATTTTTTTTAGAATATGTACATATATCTCCATTTGAGTTTTATATGATTGATGATACGGGCTAGATAGATAAGTATTTTTTTCTAAAGCTGCACTACTAGATTGAGCTTTATAATCGGCCACAACCAATTGGTTTGTATCATTATCAAACCAAATATCATCAACACCTCCTTGAATAATCAAATTTGTATTTTCATCTTCATATGAAATTCCTCCTGTTCTAGAGTCTCTCCATTTATCTAAATCAGGATGTTTGAAAGGAACAAATTTTAAATTGTTATCAATAAAAATAGGATGAGGTTTTTGTTCATCGCGATAAATATCAAATTCTTTTTTTAATAGTTCATCAACTGCCACATTTAGTGACCAACCTGGCACAGATGGTGAGTCTAGGCCTTTGACTCTATCTAAGTAAAAACATCTTGGACAATCAATAAAATCTGAAAATTTTGACCTACTTATTTTAAAAGGAGAGCTTTGTCCAGGTTTGTACATAGAACTCTGTCGAACACGCTTGCCCTTAGCCAATTGAATTTCACCTTTACCGTTTCTTTTAAGGCTAATCATGCTGATATTAAAACAAAATTTGGGGATTAGTTGTAGTGAAAAAAATGGATAATCATTTCACTAAAAGTTTATTTTGAAAAAATTAAATTAGAATTGTCTTTATGTTTATTGTTTAGCATTTTGACTCCTTTCTGTATGTTAATGTGCCGGATCAAGCACCCTTTTAAAAGGGTGCTTGATATTTCAATTAAATTTTTTTAATTAGGTTTTTCTGAATGAATAATCTAAAAAAAATTAAGATTAATAAAAAAGATAAAATCTCTAAAACAATAGAAAAAAGTAAGTAAATTTGTTTATTATTATTCGCATTATTAATTTCAATATTTAGATTATCAATTTCTCCTAAAGTAGCACCTGCTTCTTTTCGCAAAACTCTATAAAATTTCATAATTTCGTATAAATAATCTTCAAAAATGGAATAACTGTTTAAATTATCAACTTCTAATTCTTCAACATTTTTTTTTAAACTATCAAAATTTTTTATGGAGACTGGATCTATGAACTCTTTTACATATTTATTTGAAATCACTATTTCCATAAAATTTGAAGTATAAAATTTCAAATTAGATAATAAATTATCACTATATAATCCAAAATTTATTGACATTTGAATTGACTCTAAATACTCACTGTTTAAAGATGTAAGTGAAAAATAAGAGGATTGTATATTTTGAAATTTATTATTTAACTCTGGTATTCTTTCCTGCATGTTTCTAATATTCCCCTCTGCTTGAACAACATATTGTTGAATTGCCAAAGATCCAAATTGTAAAACACCAGCTATGATCAAGATTATGAAACCTCTTTTGCTAATTTTACTAGACTTCTTCACTGCTTCTAATATCCACAAACTGAATTACGATGAAAATTAATAATTGCAAAACAAATGAAATTAAAATGATATTTGTCGATAGTTGAGATGTTTCATTTTTTTTTAAATTAAGATCTATTATTTTTTTATCGACTTCATTTTTAGCAGATTGAAATATACTTAAGGCATTTTCAAGTAAGCCCCTAGTTTCAAAAATAGAGTCTATTAAATTTCTTTGAAAAGTTCTGAAATCAGTATTAGGATCTTCACTATTAAAATCAGTACTTTTAAGAACTTCAACTGCTTTATTGTACCCCTCCTCTAATTCTTCAATGTCATATTTAGATAATTGTTCATTTGTGAAATTGTATTTCATATCTCTAGCTGAATTTTTAAGTTGAGTTGGCATTTGATTAAGAATTTGGAAAATTCTAAATGTTATTGTTTGTTCTCGATCAATTTCTTTTTCGAATGTTTCATAGGTAATATTTATAATGTCAGAAGTTTGGGTAAATCTCCTGTCAGACTTATGGAGGTTTTCACTAATCAACTGTACCCATTGATTATAAATTCTTTGTTTTGTTTGCTCTTTAGATATTTGCAAAGAAATATCATTTATTTTTATTTCATAACTAATCGAGATTACTGAAGCTATTAGTGCAAAAATTGTTAAAAAAATTGCGAGATCAACTACTCTTTTTAAAGTTGAGTAATCAAAAAAATTGATAGAGTTCTTTAAATGAACAAGCCTTAGTCTCAAATAATTACTGTCTAAAAGGATCCCTGGTGGATGGTTTTTTTAATTCCCTTTTCATACTTAAACTGTTTCCTGAAGACGCAGCTTCAGCAACTAATTGCTGGCACTCTACAAGAGAAACCGCTGCATTATAACTACCATCCAAAATTAAACCTAATAAGTCTCTGTCATTATATGTAAATCTAATTGAGTCCATTTCTGCAAAGGTGGTAAGGAATTCTGTGCCAACTATGAATTCAATTCCTTTATGATCGCCATAACTCACAACTTCTGCTTCACCAATCCATTTATCAGAAAATGGTTCGAAAATTACACCCATTTCATGAATATCACCAACTCTTAAACTGCTCCACAAAGGGTTAACAAGATGCAAGTAAACGTTTTTCGCGTTTTGTCTGTTATCTACATAAACTGATAACATTTCGCCGTCTTCATATATTGGTGACGATGTATAGCAACCAAAATTTAGGTGCGGAAGGATACCAATTTCCCAGCCACCTACCTCATCAAAGAAAATAGGATCATCTTTGCCTGCAAAAGAATTTGTGGATATGTTCAATATAACTAAAAAAAATATACATTTGATTATTTTCATAACTAAATGAAACCAAAAAATATTGCTAATATCAATGAAAAAATTAAACCACAAAAAGAAATCTTGATATAGTCGCCATAAATTGAATTTTTTTCATATCTAAATTTATAAGTCTCTAATTTTGGTAAAAATACTAAGGAAAGCAGAATTACAAGAAAATAAAATATTAGTAAATAAAAATGAATATTGTTTTCATAAAGTATTTTACTATCGTAAGTATAATTGTGAAGTCCATGTAAAAATATTGGGACACACAAGGATGAAAATAACGTTAGGTATTTATTGACATTTAACAATCTTGATTTAGCCAGAAGTATTCCCATAATAATGCCTAGAGTTACATGTGCAATTAATGCCCACCATCTGTCTTGAATAAAATAAAGCATAGGTGTGTCATATAAATAATAATTAAAAAGATAATTATAGTTTTCTACAACAGCATAACCCAAGCCTACTGCTGCACCGTAAATTACACCATCAGATAGTTCATCAAAATTAGTATTTTGATAAATAAATAAAAATAATACTGAGAATTTCAAAAATTCTTCAAGAAAAGCTGCTCTAAAAAAAGCAAAAATAGAATAATAATGTTTATAAAAAACCTCATCTGTTAAAAAAGGGTTTGCCTCTTTATTTTGAAAGTTTGTATCAAGAAAAGGATCTACAATGCTAATTAATATATCTAATGGTATGACTATAATATAGGTCAAAGCGAAAGCAGATAATACTATTGATATAGGCTCTTTTTTTTTCTCTCTAAGTAAAAAGATTCCTAGAATAAAGATAGCTGGTATAGAGTTAAGAGATAAGTAAAAGGCTGTACCCATAAAAAATTTTTAAAATAAAAACTATATTAGTTATTGTATATAATAAACGACGTAGTGAGAATAATTAAAAAATATGATATTGGTGCTATATATCGCAAGTTTATATCTAATGAGTTAAACTCACCTTTCTGGCCATCTCTTCTATAATCGTAATAGGAGTATATTGAAACAATCGTTGCTGCACCAGAGTACAAATATGAAATGAAAACTAATGAGTCAATTATTGTAATAAAGTTTAATTTTGGTAATTCTGAATTGTAAACAAAGTTATATGCAATAAGAGCAAGTAAACTCACTATAGACACATTAAGTTTAGCTTCGATCTCCTGATTTTTAATCCAAAATACTGAAAAAGAAATTAAAACTATAAAAATGACGGGAAAAATTATCTTCATAAAATAATAAAGCGTATTTCTCTCTAACTCAAATTCCAAATAATGGAGTGGATAAACAAGATCTCCTCCAATATCATATGTGTCTTGATCATAAGTTAATTCGGCATCTACAATTTGCCACTCATAAAGATAACGGTTAGTTCTATAGACACCATCATCTAATTGTTCTAACCAATCATCAGCGAGAAATAAATCTCCACCTGAAAAATAACTGAAATCAAAATAAAATGACATGTTGTCAAAAGGAAACTTCTTTAAATTTGCATCGGTGGGTACAGAACTTTCTATATCATAAGTAATTGAAAAAGGATCCTCAAGAGATGTGTCAATACCAACACCAAGAATATCTACAAGGGAGAATGTGCTACCGGTCTGATCGACTCTGGTAATCGGATACCAAAATTTTTGTAAAAGCTTTTCAATATTGTCTTTATTTGTGTAATAGCATGAAAAATCTTGATTATTGTTAAAAGATTTTTTTATGTAATTCAAAAAATTTGGATTTTTCCAGTCAGTCCAAATTCTAAATCTTGCCTTTGCTTCTCGGTTTAAATTAATAATTTGAATTTTATCAATATAATAATTACTTATAACTTCTGGTTCAGATTTATATGTGAACTTAGTTATATCATAATTAATAATTTCGGAATTTTCATCGACGACCTTGATAGAAAAACTATTTTTGTCCATTAGATCGTAAATATAATCGATTGTGTCCTCAAAGTTATCTTTTAGATTATCGTGAATTTTTATATTATCAATTGAGTGAATTTCTAAAAATTTTTCAAGGCCAATTTCTTTTGCAGGGGAGAAGTTTTCAATAGATAAAATAAAAATTTTATCAGAGTTTGGGTCATCATAATCCTCTAAGCCTATTCCATGATCGTATTTGTCAATATATCGATCTGAAAAAAAGTAATTAACATTTATAAGTTTATTACAAATTTCATTAGCTTTTAAATTTGTAAATGTTCCATTAAAAAAAAACAGACTAACTATAAAAATTAATAAATATCTAAACTTTGTTACCATTTTATAAACAGTAACAAATATATATTAAGAATTTAAGTTAGTTTTTTAGTGCAACCAGGAATTATCGCATCCAGATACCCAAGACTTTACCTCATCCCCAGATGATTGATAATCAGGGAATATTTCTAAAATCAAATTATTATTAAATATTGCCTCACTTTGCAAATTGCAAATTTCCTTTGTTTTATATGAATCTGGGAAGTAAATTTTATACCAACTGTTTGTTCCTTGGCAGTTATCACCTGCCAAGGTTGAAGACACGTAATAATTACATAAAAATGCTTTATATTCTTTTGCGTGAGAATAGGAATTTAAAGAAATCATAATAATTATTAGAGCAAATATTTTTTTCATGACTTAAAAGCTTGTAATTGTTGCGAACAAAAATACAACTGCTTTGATAAACCTGCTAAGAACACAAAGATGTAATATAAAAGTGATAAATCCATGTGACTCATGCTTAATATTTGATTGGTACATACCTACACATGTGTAAATCATAAAGGCAGTCATCAAAGCAAAAGATATTTGCTCTGGTACATAGTCCATAGATATTCCAAGCAAACCAGTAACTATGATACTCAGGAAAACAAAAATCCCCCAAAAAGAAGCACCTAAACTTAATTCTCCTCTCCAGAAAGACAAGAAAAAATTTTCAGCAGGTTTATTCATAGAAATATTATATGTCATTGACATCCTCCATTTTCAATAGATTTATTACAGTAGGTATTAATATCATCAACTAAATACCTAACCCTCCCATTTGGTAACTTTATAAATTCTGGACCTTTACCAATTTTTCTCCAATACTTTAAAGTATGATGAGAGGTGTCTAAATAAGCAGCAAGGCTTTTTTCATTAAGATATTTTTTTTCAAGATTAATTCTCATATTTTCTCCTATAATCAATATTTAGTAATTAAGTAAAAAATTTTTAGTGAAATGTTTAATTTTATTTTTCACTAATTAATTGAGATTAATTCTTTCTCAAGCTGATGTATGTATAAGTCAAATTCATCTAATACTTCATCAAAAAGATTTTTAACGTACTTTCTAGAGTAAATTTGATTTTTCTTTAATTCTTTTTCATTATGTTTTTTTATGTATTTATTTGCCCTAACGGCAAGTAAATAATAAAAATGGTATTTAGTTAAATAGTCATACAAATTATTTCTATGACATACTTTAGTTATCACGATAAATAACCAACTAAGTTCTTTGTAAAAACGTGTAACAATATAATTAAAACCCCTGGGGTCATTTTGAAATTTTTTCATATCATTAGGAGATATAATACAAGTATCAGCACCACCCCATTTTTTATCATGCTTATTTTTAGACTTATCAATTTCTTTATAAACCACGTCAAGATTTAGTTTGGAATTTAAAAAATTTAAATCTCTTTTTGCATTTGTTATTTGAGGTATGTATTGAGGATTTTTTGACTCGTCTCCTTCTTCAAAATAATCAGTAATATCAATAATTTTACCCTTTTTCATTTAATCCGTCCCAGTTGAAAGTATGTGTCAAAGATGATTAAATTAAAGTGAAAAAGATTATAAATTATTTCACATAAGAATATGTCTGGATATACAAGAGAGTTTTTATCAATAGAGCAAGCTCTAAAAGAGATTGTAAGAAAAATTGATAAAGAAGATATTAAGAGTGCGACTGGTAAGTCAGAGTCTTTTTTTCGAAAGTGCAGTGATGAAAGTGATAATGAACATAATCTTCACTTAAAAGATGCTGTTGAATTAGACATTTTGGCTTTTAAAAAAGGTTTAGGGACACCTCTCATGTCTTGTATCGAAGCCTTAATAAAAAGCAAAGGCACAGTTAATGAATATGAAGCCATAACTACATCTTTATTGAATATAGGCGGTAGGATTGGATCATTGATGGAGAAAATAAAAGATTTTACTCATATTCATAGCGAGGGTGGTATTAGTTTATCAAAAAGAGAGAAAGACGAAATTTATAAATCGATAGCAAGTCTTGAAGAAAAAATCGTTAATTTAAAAATATCAGTAGATAAGAACTAATTTCTATAGATTTGTCAATCTTAGGTACTTTTTCATTTTATATTGGTCTGATATTTCTGCCAAATATTATTCCTATTTTATACTTAAGTTTGACTAAGTCTTCAGGCTTTCTAGCGATTGTACCTTTAATTACTCTAACCATTTTTAATATCCTTTGGTTTATTGGCAGCATTTAAAAACTTTTTAAGTTTTTGATTAGGTGTTGGTTTTTGATTAAATTGAATATAAGAGCGATGAATAGGTATTCCTAGTTCTCTTATTTCTTTTAATGTTAATTTTTTCATTGGCATTGTTAACCTCCTTTGGTTTAAACAAGGCAACTAAAAATGGAAAAATTTTATCCGTTTTAGCTGCATTTATATAACGCACCCGCAATATTGATTAGTAAATCGGTGCTTATAATTTTTTAACATGAATAAGATTAATTTAAAACAACAACTAACACGTGTCAGGAAATTTTAAACTTGATTAGCTATACAGATATTATGAGCTTCGTGCATTTTGTCTCCAAAATTTTCAAAACTCCAACTTTCTTCGGGTATATCAAAATACTTTGCATACTCTTTTTGAATAGTCATAGTCATTAAATTGCCTTTTAACATATCCTGGTTCATTTTGATAAATTCTTTTGAAAGTGGGATATTTTGAGCTACATAAATACCTGCAATCTCACCAAATCCAAATGGCGATGTAAAAGCAACACTCGCTAATATCTCTTGGCCACCAAAATTTAAATGAATTTGTTGATCTTCAAAGATTTCATTTAAAGGTGATGGGTTATCCTGCATCGTATAAATGAAGAAAAAAACATTAAACCTACAACCATTATCCTTATCAAAATTAAAGTGGATGTTATTTCCATGTTGGATTTCACCATTTTTTTTTAAAGTGATGAAATTTTCATCTTGATCTATTTGCCATGGATCAGTTAAGGCAAAAGTTGGTGTCAGCCAAATTGAGAAAATTAAAATGTATTTAAATATCACATTTAAATAGTACATCAGTCCCAGAGTATTCCGAGTAAAACTCTAAGATCCTGTTGGTGACATTTAGGGCAGCACAGATCTGGAATAGTTTCATTATCAGTATCCTCAGGCATATACTCTCTCTCCTTTTGACATGACCTACAATAAGACTCTGTTTGAAATATAAGATCTCCTTGTTGGTTATACAATGTAAGGTGACACTTATTTTCTAATGAGTGGCATTTGCTACACTGATAAAGAGAGTAACCTCGTGAATAATGAGTGTGAATTTGTTTTTGGTGATTAAGGATTTGCACTTTTTTTTTATCAGTACCTTTCAGGACATAAACTATGTCATTGATATTTCCAAATAAAAAACCCACTCCTGTCTTAATCTCTTTAGATTTGAAATCACATTTTTGACATCCAATCAAATAACTCTGGCCCATAAAAGGAATTATAAGTTTACTTGAAATCTCATTAAATTGTTTTGGTGCAGCCGGATCAGGAGTCGAACCTGCATCTTCCCTTCCCGCAAGAAATCTCAGTGTGGGACGCTTTTCCATTTAAGCTAAGGCCGCATAAGTAAATTTTAAGTTCATCAAAGGTATTATTTTCCATATTTAGGAATGACAGAAGGCTCGGGCTCCTCTAGCAATGTACATTGCTCTTTGTTAGCAGGTAATTCATCAAAAGGGCGTGTTACCCAGATGTGCGAAAAAACAATATCCCCGTTTTCATTTTGAAAGCATTTCTTACCAAAATGAAGTTGGCTGTGATTTTGCTCATCTGCAACATACAAGAATAAAACTGCTGCTAAAAAATGTAAAAAAGTCATGTATTTAGTCCTTTCTGTGAATTGTTTAGGCTAGCAGAGATGGGATCGGGTATTTTTTTGCAATGCCTGTGAGCTCTATCCATCGCTTCCTCTACTTGAGGCATGGCCCACTGAATTGTAGGCAAGTCTATAAATGTTCTTAAGGCTACTGGCTCCTCAAAAGGGACATCGGTGACTGTTAAGCGAGAGCGTTTATGAAAAGTATAATATTCTTTAATTGTTTCATGATTGTATGAACCCATGCCTATTAAAATCATGTGTCCATTCTTATACGGATATATTTCATACACCGTTCCGGTGGTTGAATGACCATTTTCCTGGAGTTCAATTTCTTTATCTATTAATTTTGTAAGATCAGGGTGAGCTGATAAAGTAAATAATTCAAAAAATTGAAGAACACGATCACAATTATTTTTTGTCATAACAAAAATTATATTTTCTGAATCTTCAACATCACCACTACGTTCGATTGCAATCATTTCCTCCTCCAATAATTGAATATTCCAACCGTGAAATTTTTCTAAAGTCATCGCTGAGCTTAAGGAGACAAAAAATAGAGAGATAATTATTAATATTAAGTATTTTCCTCTTTGTACCACGGCTAATTTACAGGAGGATGGGATTAGCCGCAGCACAGAAAGGAACCATGAAAAAACCACCTCAATTTTTCCTCTCTCTTTTTTTTGTTTGTCATTTATTAACCTGGTAGGAAATGACTTAGAGAAGGAGTAACTTGAAAACAGAAAGGAAGAGAGAGGTCTTTGCACTGAAGACAAAGATATTAATTTTTAAAAATAAAGAATGGGAAAAAATTATTAAATTTTAGACAGTTATACCATTGTTAAGAATATTCCAATTATTCTTAATAGCCCATCCACAAATAGCCATAAATAAAAAATAGCTCAGACTTAGAGACCAAAATAATTTTTTATCAATTGTATTATAGCGACCCGTTTGATGATCACGATGGTAATCCCAGTAACTCCAAATTGTTATAATAGTAGAAAGACCTGTGAACAAATAAGAAATCAAAATCCAAGCATCTAAAATACTGATTTTATTGATTTTTGGTAGTCCATCACCAAATGTAAATTGAAATACTACGAGTGTTAGTAAAGAACCTAGTGATACTGCTAACTTGGACTCAAGTTCACGGGCCGGTATCCAAAATACACTAAACGATAGATAAACCAAAAAGATGACTGGTAGAATTATTTTCAAAATATAATAGAAAGATTTTCTTGTAAGCTCAAAGTTGAAATGAACCTCTTGTTGCACACCTTGACCGTAAATTTTTGTAGGACAGCAGTCAAAATCGTGATTTGTTATTTGCCACTCGTAAAGATTTTCGTTACCCCTATCAATCACAAATTCAGGATTATATAATGCGGATGTACTCAGATCAGTGTCTTGGAAAACAAAGCCTGCTGATGTTGCTATTATATCGAATGGAAATTTTTGAAATTCCGAAATATTATTTGCTTGGTAATTTATTTTTTGAACTAAATGAAAATTATAAGGTTTGTTACTTGTTACTAATAAGCTATGAAACTCAGATCGATGAATAAATGAAGTGATATCTGATGCATCGAAATTAGGATACCATATTTTTTGGAGAATATTTTCTAATTCAGCAGATTTTCTAAAGATACATTTTATTTCAGAGTCTTCATTTTCAGCAAACTTGGCTTTATCTAAACCTAATATTAGAGGTAGTTTATGAATTAAATCTTCATTTCTCCACTTTAGATGTACTTCAAAATCTAAACTAGTTTTACTACTTTGTTGAATAATCTCTATGTCTCTCAAAATAATATCAAATTCGACAATAGGGTGTCCCAAATACGGGGTTCTCTCTAAACTAATTGTTTTAGCTTCACCATCAGATCCAATTACTTTTAACGAAACATTCCTAGTAGCTAAAAATTTCTTTACATTATCTTCTTCAATATTGGATATATCCTCCCCGTTAATTTCGATAATCTGATCTCCTGTAGATATAGAAGACTCAAAGGCAGAAGACCCAAAGCGTATTTTGTCAATAAATGGGCCGTTTTCCTCTAAAACTACACCGACATCATTGTAGGCCAGGCGAATATTAGACGTTTCCCTGAAGTCTTTTTTTAGGAGTCGTTCACAAATTTCTGCTCCCCAGCTAACACTGGAAAAGAAAACCCAAAATCCTAAAAGTATCCCCCTTAAAAACAAATTAGAGTGATTTTAACACACTCTTAATTTTACTCAACTGATCATCTAATTTTTGGATGTCTTGGTAAATTTTCTCTTTTTCATGTGGGACTATTTTTGATCCCCCTGAACTTTTCTCATCCATTGACTCACGTACAGCATCCATTAAGTCTCCCAATCTTCCCCCTATCGCTAATATTTCTGATTGTACTTCGCTTTCGCTAGCAGGTTTTTCGGGTTGGGCGGTTGCTAGATAATCTTTCAAAAAATTGCTAAAGGGAGTTTTTTGGTAAATTTTATGCATAGCATGCTCTAAACGTATGACAGTTCTAAATTGTATATTCCTATCAGTATCGTCAGGATCAGCACATTTGTATATATAAGACTTAGACTTCCCAGTGATATCTTGAATGTCTTGATCACTTAAATTTTTAAGAACCTCTTTTAGGGTATGTTCAATGGTGATAATTTCTTTTGTTTTAGACATACCCCACTATAGCAATTTATGTTTAACGGGTAATCAATAATCTATGTCCAAAAGTAAAAAAGCTTTGGACTATTTGTAGAAATAATAATTCCTCATTATTGTTATCATGAAGTCTAATTATATTACTCCTACTTTAGGTAGAAGGTTGTCCTCTAATAAAAAAAATGAACCCCAATCCCTAAGAGATATTGAAGAGTATTTGCGTTGTTTAGCACAAATCAGACAAGAAAATAATATTTCTGTTGAGGATGTAATGCAGCATTTGAATTATTCTCGTAGCACTCTTGACGCTCTTGAGAATGGCAATCTAGAATTTATTCAGTATCCCTTGAATTACTTTTTTACTAGGCAATATGCCTCTTATCTCAAAGTGCCCTTTCCTAAGCAATTTTTAATGAGTCATTTCAAACCAGGAGAAAAAAAGTAATGAGAGCAATATTATTGTTATTTATCAGTGTTTTTTTAACTAATTGTTCTTTGAAAGCAGAGGGCAGTCCTATGCATCATGAATTTGATAATTGGATACATATGGAGGCTCAAGAAGAAAACTTAGACTTAGTCTTTAGCTTGGAAAACCAAGATCAAATGATTATTTTTATTGTCGATCCAAACTTAAGTTGTGATGCTCGATTAGTTTACACCAATCGAGAATTTGAGCCCAAAGATTTTGACGTCATGAGTGGTGAGACGTTTGATTGGAAGCTCTCAGGTCAATCTTATGAAGGCGAAGATGCAAGCCGATTGAATGCCGATGGATACGTTCGGTGGGAGTTAATGAGTTTTTATAAACATCACTTCTCCAAGCTGGAAGACCTGTTGTCCAAAAGAGGACAAATTTCATTTTCTATCAATGATCCTCTCAACAGGTTTGAAAAACAAGAGATAGAAATGAAAGCTAACGGACTCAGTTCTGCTCTTAACAGCGCTTTGGATACGTGCCAGGGATGGACATGATTAAAAAATTATTATTTGTGGTCATGTTCCTAACCTTTTCTTTACAAATTCAAGCAGAAATTAATCAGTCAACGATTTTTGTGCTGGGTAGTTTAGATAAAGAAACAAAGCAATTATTTAAAGAGACAATTTATGACCAAATACACAATTACGCTCAAACAATTAGTATAGAAACACAGTCGAACATATACGTGTTTCCCTATCAAAATCAAAATCAATGGCAAGTTGTGAGTTTGCATGTCCAAGGAAATGAAAACCATTCATATCTTCTCGATCTCTCTTTAGAGGGTCACCCTCTTCGGTCTTTAGATGAAATCCGCAAACTCGTTGGTTTAGATGGTTCTCTGAAATACATCGGTTGGAGCAGCTATGATGAGCTTCCACCAGAAAAGGTTTTTATTGCTTCAAAAATTATCGCTCAAGATTATCTGTATTTGTATTTTTAAAAAAAGTTCTATGAGTGTTCTAGTCTTTGTCTCATTAATGTCTTATCAAAGCGGTTTCATCCCTCTAGTGGTAATAGTAGGTGCCTTATTATATGCGTTTATAGTCTTATTTTTTTTCTTAACCTACGACCATCAAAGGTCGTCAACTCCATCAATTGCAGAAACCACCATTAACGACTCAATATAGCGCTTTTTGCTACAATCGTAGCAAATCGTAATCATTTCATCGTTGATTTTATTGATATATTTCTTTGAGACTTCCTTGTAATCACCACATTCAGAACACTTATTATAAGGAATTTCATTATTTTCAAATAACTCCTCTTTACCATTCCACCAGCCCATTAATGATAAATATCATACATATAGATCAGTTCTTGATAGAAGTTACGCATAAATTAAAAAAGTTGTTAATAAATTATTTGGTTAATTCATTAATTAAAATATTGAGATCGCTTATGAAAGTCTTTTGATCAATAGAGGTATCAAGATACATGGTGCAATGGTGATTGACGAAGTGATCTTTGAGAAATTTCATTGCATTTTCCTCGCCACTCCAAGATTGACTAAAATCCTCTGAGGCTTGAAAAAAAGAATTCAATGACTCCTCACTACAATTATCCCAAAATGCAGGACAATAGTTTATTCCATCTCCCTTAAATAGATTGATATATGCATCTAATACTAAGATTTCAAAATTAGGATAATTGACTTTTTTATATTTACTAATATCTACACCGTCCAAATCAATTAAAAATTGCTTAGATTGGGAGTCATAATATAAGTCATAATCTAAGTTTTTTGCACCTTCAAAATTATCGTTGAAGAATTCAATTATTTTTTCTCGTATTTCAACCTCTTCAATAGGATCTAAAGACCAGTATACTTCCTCTAAGTAGCCAACACAGTAATCTTGATCTAGTGAGTCAGAAAGTAACTTTAATGGAATTAAAAAAGCAACAATGAGAATTAAAGATTTTAAATTCACTATAAATACCTATCAATCGAGAAAGCTGGATTATGTGGTGTCTCATCGTTCACTAGCCCAGTAATTACTTTTCCAGTGATTGGGCCTAAAGTCCAACCTAAGTGATTATGTCCAAAACCGTAATAAAGATTTTCAAGACTTGGGGACTTACTAATTATTGGCAAACAATCTGGGAGAGTTGGTCTGTAGCCTAACCATGAATTTTGATATTCTTGAAGTTTTGGAATTAATTGTTGTGCATAATGATGAATATAATTAAGCCTTGATTTATTCACCTTTTTTGTTGTACCGGCTAGTTCCACTGTACCTGCAGCTCTAATTCCATATTCAAGAGGAGTTAAGTACATACCTGAGTCAACCAGACAGGTCGGACGAGTTAAATAATCTTGAGTTCCAAGAAACTCTAAATGGTAACCTCTTTCTGTTTCAAGAGGTATACTTTTATTTTCTAGTTGATTAACTAAATCTTTTGAAAAAGCTCCTCCACAAACAATCAAACAGTCATAATTTTTATTATTGATACTGAATTTTCCAAAACTATGATTTACTGATACAACCTTTTCCTTTAAAAATTTTCCCATTTTTTCAGTGAACTTTAAAAATAACTTATTTAAAATCTTATCTGGATTTAAAGTATGATGTGCGCGAGGAAAATACCAACCTCCTTTAATGCTGCTACTTAAATTTGGCTCGAGATCTATGATCTCATCTTTGGAGAGACTAACTTGCTCAACATTATTTTTTTTTCTTATTTCTATTTGGTCATAAGTTGGTTTTTCTTTTTCATTAATCCAAACATATAAAACTCCTTTATGTGTCACTAAATCCGTAGCCCCAATTTCACCAAGCAATGTCTCATAAGACTGTAAAGCATTCTTTAAAAGGCTTGTCATATGCTCTGCTGTATAGTTCATTGAGTTTGAATTACAATTTTGAAGAAATTTAAAGATCCAAGGAAACATTTTAGGTAAATAAGACCATTTTATAGACAGTGGAGAGTTGTTGAAAAAAGTATATCGAAATAAATTTTTCCAAATATCAGGCTGATTTAATGCAGGAACACCGTAATCTGCAATCACACTGGCATGTCCTCTCGAAGTTCCCGAGCCAGGATCATTCTGATCAAATATTGTAACCTGATGGCCTGATGACTGTAAATAATAAGAAGTGCTGAGACCAACAATTCCAGCGCCAATTACTGCAATTTGTTTATTATCTCTCAATTATTACTTTTTCGGTAATCCCATGGATATTCAAATTTCATAGACCACATTCCAAGCCTATTTGATTTAGCATACTCCTCATCTAAAATAAATTTGTCTGAATATTTTCTATATGCAAACGCAAAGCCCTCTCTAACTAAATAACTACTTAATGACTCTCCATTGACAAAGCACTCACCTAAAACTCTTCCATAAAAATCTTTTCCCTCATCTGTACAACTAATTTTATTATTTGTAACTTTTGTAAGTAAAATATCTTTTGATATTTTTCCACAAGCAACCTTTCCTTCACTTGCAACACACGTCTGATTAATTTCAGGAGCATCTATTCCACTAAAACGTATCTTAACATCACCTAATTTAATTGTATCTCCATCAACTACAGTGACATGAGAAGCAAATAGGTTATTTACGAGTAAAAATACTGAGGAAACTAGGTAAATAATAGAAAATTTTAGTGACACGCAATATTGTACTTTTTTAAACGCCAATAATTATAGGGCCATGGAGTAATAAAACCAACAAAAAGCATTATAGGAACGACCCACCAAGTAAGCATTGCCCCTCCCGTTAAAATTACATCTGTAGCATTCATAGCTATTTCCATTGATATCATAGAGATAAAGCTCATTCCAAGAGCAGTACTAATTGCCTGTCTTAAAGAAAAATTTTGCCTTAAAAGAATTATTGTTTCCAGGATAATGCTAGTAATCAGTCCATTAATAATTGCTAAAATCATTATATTTAAGGTAGGCCAAGCAATTTCATTAATTTGAAAATAGAATATCGTACCAAGATCTCCTATGGCACATCCAATTAAACACCATTTAGTATTATGAGCACTTTTTTTCCATGTGTGTTTACATTTCCAATTAAAGTTGGTGAGAGTTGATACAAGCATTATTTTTATATTTACTATATACTGGTATATAGTATAGTACATTTATGTCAAATATTATTAAAATAAATAAAAATCCAGATCATATTAAAAATATTCATCGCATTAATCGAATTCATGGTCAGCTTAAAGGCGTTGAAAAAATGATTGTTGAAAAACGATATTGTCTTGAAATTTTACAACAAACAAGAGCCATAACTTCAGCAATAAAATCTCTAGAAAATAACATACTTAATAAGCACATTGACCACTGCGTTGTAGATGCTATGAAAAAAAACGACAAACAAAAAAAACAAAAAATAGAAGAATTACAAGATTTACTTAGAAAATTTAATAATTAATAACATTGTCGTTTCTTTTAAAAAGAATTTTAATATTTGTTATTGGTTTCGCAGTGATAATAATTTCTCTTCTGTATTTTTTAAACCCTAATAAAAAAGAAAATGATAATATTGAAATAACTAATATCGAAATTGATGAAAAATTAATTAGTCAAATTAACTTAGGTAAATCTCTTTATGTAACTCATTGTGCATCATGTCATGGTGACAATTTGCAGGGTCAACCTAACTGGAGTACTAAAAAAGATAAAGATGGTCATAACCTCTCCCCACCCTTAAATGGGACAGGTCATACATGGCATCACAGTCAAGAACAACTCTTTAATATAATTAGGTATGGATTTAAAATTTATAATGAAAACTACGATGGTAAAATGCAAGGTAACGACAAATTAAATGACAATGACATATGGTCTATTTTAGCTTACATGAAATCTGTTTGGCCTGAGTCAATACAGAAAAAATACGATACCATAACTAAACATTAATTTTAAACATAGCTAATCTATTTAATATCCCTAAAAAGTAAATTTAATATGATTAAAGGTTGATAATATTGATCTTTTGATATCAGTAAATTGCATATTGTTTAAGCTTTTAATGTGTATGAAATCATTCTCATTTTGTTAAATTCAATAATACATTTTTATAGGAGGAGGATTTCTATGAAATTAATTAAAACACTTACGGCTTTGATAGCTTTATCTTTGTTTGGAGCAAGCTATGCAAATGCTGGTTCTCACGCATATACAGGCCCTGACCTGTCGGGAGAAAAATTAACAATCTTTGGTCCATGGTTGGCACCACAAGATGATGATTTCAGGGATGTCATATCAATTTTTGAAGCAGCAACTGGAGCGACTGTCGAGTATGGTGGTTCTGATGAATTTGAATCAATTATTAATATTGACTGCCAAGCGGGTAGCCCAGCAGATATAGCTGTATTCCCTCAACCAGGATTAGCCGCAAATATTGCTGCAACTGGTTGTTTATCTCCATTAGGAGACGATGTCAAACAAATGGTTCTAGACAATTATGCTGCGGGACAATCTTGGGTTGATCTTACAACATATAAAGATCCAGTTGGATTTGAAAAATTCTACGGAGTCTTTTATAGAGTAAATGTTAAAAGCTTAGTTTGGTATTCACCAGATAACTTTGAGGACAACGGTTATGAAATACCAGAAACTATGGAGGATTTATTAGCATTAGCTGACCAAATGGTAAGTGATGGTAATACTCCTTTCTGTATAGGTTTAGGTTCGGGTGGTGCTACTGGATGGCCAGCCACAGACTGGATGGAAGATATTATGTTGAGAACACACTCACCAAACACTTATGATCAGTGGGTTTCAAATGAAATGAAGTTCAATGATCAAAGAGTTATTGATGCTATGGATTTCTTTGGATCAATTGCATTAAATGACTCATATGTTAACGGTGGTACAAAAGCTGTTGCAACAACTGACTTCAGAGACTCTCCAAACGGATTGTTTACTTCTCCTGCGGAGTGCATGATGCATAGACAAGCTAGCTTTATTCCGGCTTTCTTTCCTGAAGGCGCAGAAGCTGGTGTGGATTATGATTTCTTTTACTTTCCACCATTTGCATCTCAAGACCTAGGTAAGCCTGTTTTAGGTGCAGGGACTTTAATGGCCCCAACTAATGACAGACCTATTACTACCGAATTCATGAAGTTCTTGCTTCACCCTGAAGCTAACGAAAGATTCATGGAAAAAGGTGGTTTCTTGACACCTCATAAGTATGTTGATACTAGCAAATACTCTAGTGATACATTTAGAGGTCTTCATGAAATCCTAATGAATGCAACAACTTTCAGGTTTGACGGATCAGACTTAATGCCTGGTTGGGTTGGCGCAGGATCTTTCTGGACCGGTATGGTTGATTATACTAATGGTAAATCAGCTAAAGATGTAGCAGACGAGATCCAAGCTAGCTGGGAAGCTGGTCAGTAAGTAAAAAAGTAATTTTCTTATCTAAGGGCGAATAGTATATTTGCCCTTAGCATCTTTCTAATACAATGAGTATTTTCTCCCTTGCAATTACTGTTCTTATTGGAGTTCTCTTTTTTGTACTATTTTTTCACTTATCAAATTTTTTACTGGATTATTTTAGGGTAAAAGCATCAAAAAATTTTGCTTTTGAAAATTCTATAAGGGTTATCATTTTTATAGCACCTGCTTTTATAGTGTTATTTGTTTTTATTATTTATCCTGTATTTGAAACTATAAGATTGAGTTTTTTCGATAAAGTGGGTGAAAACTTTGTGGGACTTTTTAATTATACATGGGCTATTAATGATCCTGATTTTAAAAGAAGTATCATTAATAATTTAGGCTGGTTAATTGTTGTTCCAACTTTAAGTACTTTTTTTGGTTTAGTAATCGCGAATTTAGCAGATAGGATTTGGTGGGGATCAATAGCAAAGTCAATTATTTTTATGCCTATGGCAATCTCATTTGTCGGAGCAGGTGTGATATGGAAATTTATGTATGACTACAGAGGGCCTGGTGATCAACAAATTGGACTTTTAAATGCTATAGCAGTTGCTTTGGGTTTTGAACCACAAGCATGGTTAACAATACCTGTATGGAATAATCTTTTTTTAATGGCTATTATGATATGGATACAAACTGGTCTTGCCCTAGTCATTTTTAGTGCAGCACTGAGGAGTATTCCTAATGAAACATTAGACGCCGCTAGGATAGATGGTGCAAGTGAATTGAAAATTTTTTGGTCAATTATCATTCCATATCTTGAACAAACAATCTTGGTAATTTGGACGATAATTACAATTCTAGTTTTAAAAGTTTTTGACATTATTTATGCAATGACCAATGGTCAATGGCAAACTGAGGTTCTGGCAAATTTAATGTACGATTGGATGTTCAGAGGTGGTGGTGACTCAGGTAGAGGTAGTGTACTCGCTTTTTGTATCTTGATTGGAGTTATCCCAATATTAGCTTGGAACCTATACAGACATAAACAAGACCAAAAAGTATGAGAAAACTTACCTTTACTTCAGTATTCTCTCAACTTTTGTTATTACTATTCGTAATAGCATGGATTGTTCCAACATTTGGGCTATTTATCAGCTCTCTAAGAGATAAGGATGTTTTAGCTATAAGTGGGTGGTGGACATCATTTACCACCACTGAAGTCAATGAAATATATCGTACAAAAGGTAAAGAAGAACAAATCAAAGAAGGAGATTATTATTTTATAAAAAGTAATTTATTTGATGAAAATCAGGGTAAAGAGATTTATCGGTTTGGAGTTACATCTAAGAACATTGACGAATATGAGGTTGGTGAGACCGCATTATTTAAAGATGAAACAGAAATTACAGTTTTTGAAAATGGTGATTATATTTGGAAATCAAAAGAAGAGTTTAAAAAGAAAAAAGGCAAAAGAATTTTTGTATCCGCAAAGAGTCCTCCAAGCTTTACATTAAATAATTATAAAGAGGTGCTTCTTAAAGAGGGGTTAGGGCAGGCGTTTTTAAATACATTTGCAGTAGCGCTTCCTGCAACTTTAATACCTTTAATTATCTGTTCTTATTTTGCGTATGCACTTACTTGGATGAAATTTTACGGTAGAGATCTTTTATTAGCTACTATAATAGCCTCTCTTGTTGTTCCGTTGCAAATGTGCTTAATACCTGTACTAACAATATACAATGACTTTGGGGCATTATTCGGTGTCTCTGCTAAATCTTATCCTGGTATTTGGATGGCACATACTGGATTTGGTCTTGCATCAACTACTTTTTTATTATGGAATTTTCTAAAAACACTACCTAGCGAAATGATCGAGGCAGCTAGAGTTGATGGAGCGACGCATTATGATACTTTTATAAAAATAGTAGTACCATTATCAATACCCTCTTTTGCATCGATTTTCATATTACAATTTTTATGGGTGTGGAATGATTTGCTTGTTGGTTTAGTTTTTTTAGACAAGCATCCAAGTGAAATTATTTTAACAGCAAAGTTAAAAGAACTTCTTGGATCGAGAGGAGAAAATTGGGAAATTTTAACAACAGGTGCCTTTGTATCAATGACGGTACCTTTATTTATTTTCTTTTCCCTTCAAAGATATTTTATAAGGGGGCTTGTAGCTGGATCAGTAAAAGGCTAATGATAATAGGTAAATAAATTATGGGAAAAAGAATTGTAATAATAGGAGCAGGAAGCACTAACTTTGGTTTGAAGATAATTGGAGACTTTTATAAATCTCAAATCCTTAAGGGATCCACTATCGTCCTCCATGACATAAGGCCCGAAGCAGTTGAAAAAACAAGGAAAATTGCTGAAAATTATAAAGAAAAACTTAAGGTAAATTTTCAAATTGAAGCTACAACTTCTAGAGACGAAGCTCTCAAAGGTGCTGATTTTTGTTTAATCTCAATTGAAGTTGGAAATAGATTTGAACTATGGGAACAAGATTGGGGGATACCAGTTGAATATGGTTTTAAACAAATTTATGGAGAAAACGGAGGCCCTGGAGGTCTATTTCATGCTTTAAGAATTATACCTGTGATAATTGAAATTTGTGAGGATATAGAAAAAATTTGCCCTGATGCTTTTGTATTTAATTACTCTAACCCAATGCAAAGAATATGTCATGCTCTGACCACAAAATTTCCAAATCTTAATATAATTGGCTTGTGCCACGAAATTCATTCTATGGAAAGACAATTACCAACGTTGCTCAATACCGACCTCAGCAATATAGAATTTGAAGCAGGTGGACTAAATCATTTTAGTATCCTATTGGATGTCAAATATAAAGATACCAACAAAGATGGATATCCAATTATTCGAGATAAATTTAATAGCTACTACTCTAACTTAATTAATGATCACGAAGGTTTTGAGTCAGACCCTGGAGCTGAAAGAGGAGTCTTCTTTGAGTTATTTAAAAAATATTCTTATCTTCCCATTACAACAGACAGTCATGTAGGAGAATACATGCAATGGGCTTTTAGCGTGGCTGATCACGATGGGATTTCAGATTTTTATAAAAAATATAAAAATAGATGTTTAAATTTTTATGAAGATGACTTTTTGTATGGTAGGTTTTTTGATAATAGCAAACCTAAACTTGATGAGAGAGTTGTGCCAATTATTGAGAGTATTATTGAAGATGACGATAGACTTGAACATGCAGTAAATATCCCAAATAATAATTTAATTGAGTATTTACCAAATGATATTGTAGTAGAAGTTCCAGCTGTTATTAACAAGAAAGGTGCGAATGGTAAGAAATTAGAAAATTATCCTAAAACATTTGGGGCGCTTTTAAACTCACAAACAGGAGTCATACAATTAACAACAGAAGCGATTTTAAATAGATCAAAACATGGTGCGTATTTAGCTCTTTTATCAGACCCTATTGTTGATGATGCAATTAAGGCTGAGGAACTTTTAAATACTATGATTAATAAACAATCAAAATTTTTAGGATACCTAAACTAATGGCGGATATAGAGCTAAGATCAATTAATAAATTTTTTGGAAAAACCCATGTTATAAAGGATTTTTCGCTCAACATTAAAAGTCAGTCATTCACAACACTAGTTGGGCCATCTGGATGTGGGAAGTCTACATTATTAAGAATGATAGCTGGGTTAGAAGAAACTAATTCGGGTAAAATATCGATTGGTGGAGAAGAGGTAAATAACCTCCCTCCAAAAGAAAGAAATATCGCCATGGTTTTTCAATCATATGCTCTTTATCCCCATATGACTGTATTTGATAATATGGCATTTGGACTGAAATTAGAAAAAAGACCTAAAGATGAAGTTATAAATAGAGTGCATGAGGCTGCAAAAATTTTACAAATTGAAGATTATCTTCTAAGAAAGCCTAAACAGTTATCAGGAGGTCAAAGACAAAGAGTTGCTATCGGTAGAGCAATAACTAGAGAACCTAAGGTCTTTTTATTTGATGAACCTTTATCTAATTTAGATGCAGCTTTGAGAGTTCAAATGAGAATTGAATTAGCAAAATTACATGATCACTTGGATGCAACAATGGTTTATGTAACTCATGATCAAACTGAGGCAATGACTTTATCTGATGAGATTGTTGTATTAGATCAAGGTGAGATTTCTCAACAAGGTAAGCCTATAGAATTATATAATAATCCTAAAAATTTATTTGTCGGAGGTTTCATTGGCTCTCCAAAGATGAATTTTGTCAATGCTAAAATTTTATCAGTAGATAAAAATAAAGTTGAAATTAATGTTTTAGGTTCAAAGATTACAATTTCAAAAACAATTAAATCAAATGAAAATACTGATATAATTTTTGGTATTAGACCCGAGGATATAATTGTTACTGGTGACTCAGATTATGATTTCCGAGGTAAAGCTTTCGTTGTGGAGAAATTAGGTTCAAACACTTTTATTTATTTGGATAACGAGGGTGACCCAATAGTAGTTGAGACATCAGGAGATAGCTTAATTAAGGTTGGTGATGATGTTAAAATTAAATTTGATTTAAACAAAACTAATTTATTTCACTCTAAGAACAAAATTAGAATTGATTAACTTATCTCTTCTACAAGAGTTTCCTAAGGATTTTAAATTAGGAGTAGCTACTTCCTCTTATCAAATTGAAGGAACTATGTACGGTAATTGCGGTAAATCAATTTGGGACGATTTTGCTGAAAGAAAATTGAATGGCATTGATGGTAGGCTTGCTTGTAATCATATTGAATATTTCAAAGAGGATATTAAACTTATAAAGGACGGGGGTTTTAAGACCTATCGCTTCTCATTTGCTTGGCCCAGATTGTTTCCAGATAACAACAAAGATGTGAATTTAACGGGTGTAGATTTTTACAAGCGATTATTAGAAGAGATAAATAATTGCGATTTGGAGGCTTTCCCAACAATCTATCATTGGGATCTTCCCGTGAGATTTCAAAAAATTAAAGGTTGGGAGAATCAAGAAACCTGTAAGCATTTTGGAGATTTATCTTTTTTCATATCAAAAACATTTGGAGATCAATTCGAAAAAATTTCAACCATTAATGAACCTTGGTGTGTTTCTTGGTTAAGTCATTATCTTGGAGAGCATGCGCCAGGAATTAAAAATATCCAATCAGCTGCTAAAACTATGCATAATATTTTATTTGCACACTCGCAATCTGTTGAAGCAATAAGGTCCTGTAGTACTCATCAGATTGGTATAGTTTTAAATAATCAGTTCGGTCAATCCATAGATAGTAATGAAGAAAATATTCAAGCAACAAAACTCTTTGATGAAATTCATAATAGATGGTTCTCTGATGCCATCTTTAAAGGTAAATATCCAGAATTAGCTTTATCTATTCTAGAAAAATACTTACCAGAAAATTATAAATCACAATTAGAATTAATATCTTCACCAATTGATTGGATAGGATTGAATTATTATACCCGCTCATTAATCAAATATAAAAAATCAGACGATGGTGTTAATTATGAGTGTAATAGTGGAACGCTAAAAAAAACAGATATGGGATGGGAATTTTATCCTGAAGGATTGAGCTACTTTATTAAAAGAATAAACGAAGAATATGATAATAAAATTCCAATTTATATTACCGAAAATGGGATGGCAAATAACGATAAACTAACTTCAAAAGGAGAAGTTTATGATGAAGATCGAATAGAATTTTTTAATATACATTTAAAACAAATATTAAGTTGTTTGAATGAAGGTTTATCTATTAAGGGATATTTTGTTTGGTCATTGCTTGATAATTATGAATGGGCATTTGGCTATTCCAAGAGATTTGGAATAGTCTATGTTGATTTCGATAGCTTTAAACGAACTCCAAAAAAATCTTATTTTGAATTCTCAAAGTATTTAGCCTAAATTAAATCTATAGTCGCTGATGTATATTTACACAAAAAATGCTAAAGTTTTCGGGGTATTATGGCTGAAGTAAACCTTAAAAATGTAAAAAAAACTTATGATAAAACTGAAGTGATTCATGGAGTAGACCTTGATATTAAGTCTGGTGAGTTCATTGTTTTTGTTGGACCATCTGGATGTGGTAAATCCACACTCCTTAGAATGATAGCCGGACTAGAAGATATAACTGAAGGAGAAATATCTATAGGTGGAGAAGTTGTAAATAAAATTATTGCTGCAGAGAGGGGTGTTGCGATGGTTTTTCAATCATATGCATTGTACCCTCACATGACAGTTTTTGACAATATGTCATTTGCATTAAAACAAGCTAAAACACCTATTGATGAAATCAAAAGTAGAGTTTTAGAGTCAGCAAAGATTTTGCAAATTGAAAGTTTATTTGAAAGATTACCTAAACAATTATCAGGTGGTCAACGACAACGTGTTGCTATTGGAAGAGCTATAGTAAGAAATCCAAAAGTATTTTTATTTGATGAGCCCTTATCTAATTTAGATGCAGCACTTCGCGTTCAAACGAGAATAGAAATAGCTAAACTTCATAATCAATTAGCTGCGACAATGATTTATGTAACACATGACCAAGTTGAAGCAATGACTCTTGCAGATAGAATTGTTGTTATCAATAAGGGAATTATTGAACAAGTTGGGACACCTATTGAGCTTTATAACTCTCCAAAAAATCAATTTGTTGCTGAGTTTATTGGTTCTCCAAAAATGAATATGATAAATTTAAAGGATGGACATAAATTAAATATGACTAATTTAAATATTCCAAGTGGAGCAACCAAAATAGGAATTAGACCTGAGCATCTCAATTTGTCAAATGATAACTCTAGTAAACTCAAAGGAACTATAAGACATATAGAGAATTTAGGTGAGCACTTATTATGTTACATAAACTTGGAAAAGAATAATGAGGTCACAGCTAAACTTGATGTAAATAGTAGTATCAAAATTAATGAAAATATTCATCTAGATTGGCATCAAAATCATCAGCACTTTTTCGACTCCTCTGGTGTTTCAATCGACTAAAGATGTCTAAGAGTCCCGAATTAGGGGTATGTTATTACCCGGAGCATTGGCCTGAAGAAATGTGGATAGCCGATGCTGAGAATATGCACAAAAATGGTATCAGTTGGGTAAGAATTGCTGAATTTGCTTGGTCTCGTATCGAGCCAAGTTCCGGTGTTTTTGAATGGAATTGGCTGGATAAGATTGTCGATATTTTAGGAAATAATGGTCTAAAGATTGTAATGTGCACTCCGACCGCCACTCCTCCTAAATGGTTGGTTGACCAAATGCCTGACATGGTCGCCATAGATGAAAATGGCCAGACTAGAAAATTCGGATCACGAAGACACTACTCCTTCTCTCATATCGGCTATCAAAAAGAAAGTAAACGTATAACTAAAGCTATAGCAGAGAGATACGGACAAAATAAATTTGTGAAAGCATGGCAAACAGATAATGAGTTTGGTTGCCATGAAACAACATACTCTTGGTGCTTGTCTACTTTGCGAGAGTTTAGAACTTGGCTTAAAAAAAAATATCAAAACATAGATGACTTGAATAAATCTTGGGGAAATGTTTTCTGGTCTATGGAGTATCGCTCTTTTGAGGAGATCGAACTTCCTAACTTAACAGTTACTGAGGCAAATCCTTCTCATAATTTTGATTTTCGAAAGTTTAGCTCGGACCAAGTAAAAAATTTTAATTACCAACAGGTGAAGATATTAAATGATTACTCTCCTGGAAGGCCAATTAGTCATAACTTTATGGGTCACTTTACAGAATTTGATCATCGGGAAATATGTAAAGATTTAAATATTGCTGGTTGGGACAGTTATCCTCTAGGCTTTCTTCAAAACATGCAAACTATCGCTAGAGAAGATAAAAAACTTCTTGAGGATTGTTACAATATTGGTGATCCTGATTTTCAATCTTACCATCATGACCTTTATAGAGGTATGGGTCGTCTTTGGATAATGGAACAACAACCTGGTCCAGTTAATTGGGCTAGATATAATCCTATTCCAGTAGCTGGTGCTGTAAGGATGTGGACATGGGAGGCATTTGCTCACGACGCTGAGGTTGTAAGTTATTTTCGTTGGAGACAAGCACCCTTTGCCCAAGAACAAATGCATGCGGGACTAATGTACCGTAATAATACACCAGCAATCGGTAGTTACGAGGCCATGCAAGTAAGTAATGAGATACAAATGCTCAATTTACCTGAAACTCAAAAATCCGAAATTGCTTTATTGCATGATTATGAAGCTTGTTGGATAACCGAGCTGGATGGACAAACAGAAGATTTCCACTACACGCGTATGATGATTGATTTTTATAAATCAGTTAGAGTTAATGGTGGCTCTCTGGATATTGTTGGAAAGAATGCTGATTTTGGTGGGTATAAACTAATTATTGTTCCCTCATTTGTACATCTTGAAACTGACACTTTTAAAAAAATGGTATCTTCTGGAGCAAAAATTTTGGCTGGTCCAAGAACAGGATTAAAAGATAGAAATTTTCAAATTCCGGAAAACTTAAGCATAGAGGGACTTGGTTATAAAGTTAAAAGAGTGGATGCCCTTCCCTATGAACTTCCTATAGAAGTAGAATGGAAAGGTCAGAAGGGAAAGTTACACGTATGGAGAGAACAAGGAGACAGCTTAGGTATCTCTGAAGGTAAATCAGAAGATGGATTTCCTGTTATAACTAGCGGGAACCAAGGAAGTTATTTGTGTGGATGGCCAGATGAAGCACTGTTAAGTTCAATAATGAAAGAACAAATGGCTATGGCAGGTTTAAAACCAATTACACTTCCAGAATATTTAAGAGTAAGGCAAAGAGGTGATCTATTATTTTTTACTAATTATGGAAAACAAAATGTTGTTATACCTGACTCTTTTGAAGGTGAGATTCTGTTGGGATCAAAAAATATGAAACAAGCGGATGTAACTATTTTAAAAATCAATAAATAAAAGTTATCTTATGCTTCTTCCTCCATCTACAGGAATGGTCAATCCTGTCATGAAAGTTGAAGCGTCACTTGCAAGAAAATAAATTACACTTGCAACTTCTGCCGGTTTTCCAATCCTTCCAATAGGATGATTTTCTCGCATCCTTTTTTGAAATTCCTTTTTTGTTAAATCCTTTTTAAAAGAGGCTAGCATTGGGGTATCAATAGCACCTGGAGCAACAGCATTAACTCTGATGTTGAAATTAGACAAGTCCAAAGCCAAAGACGACGTAAAAGATATTATCGCACTTTTTGATGTTGCATAAGCCAACATGTTTTTTGCTCCTCTAATGCTATTTATTGAAGCTAAATTTACTATGGAAGATTTCTTACTTTTTTTGAGCAATGGTAATGCATATTTGCAAGCTAAAAAAGTGCCAGTCACATTGTTATTAAAGTGATAAGTCCATTCACTCATCGAGGTTGTCTCTAAATTTCCGCTCAGTCTCACACCGGCACTATTAACTAAAACATCAATTTTTCCATACTTTTTTTTGATAGTATTCGTTAAACTTTTCCAATGAGAATTATTGGTTATATCTATTTGATAGTATTCAATATCTTTAATTTTGTAATTAATTTTTTTGAGTGAAGTTCCTAGTACTCTGTAACCATTATTGGCAAACATTTTAGATGTACTTTTTCCAATACCAGATTCAGCCCCGGTTATCAGAACAATTTTTTTTTTAGAAATCAAGATTAAACGCCTTTACGTTGTTTACTCTTTCCCGACTCAAAGTCATCTAATGCTTTTTTGTTTTCTTCAGTTATAGGATCTTGAAGCGTTGGGCTTTCCCAAAAAGCTGTCCCATCTAACCATTCATAGCCATGAGTTTTTATAGCTATGACATATGTTTTATCAGACTCTTTAGCTCTTTTGAAAGCAGCCTCTAACTCTGAGGTCGAACTTACTGTCTCAGCATTCGCTCCCATGCTTTTAGCATGGTTTTCAAAATCTACAAATTTAAGATTGGTAGCTCTTGCAGCACGAAGATTACAAATGTATTCCTTACCTCCTTTAGCTAGTTGAAGACGATTGATAACCATATGTCCGCCATTATCACAAATAATAATAATTAGTTTTTGATCATAGAGAACCGAACTATATATGTCGCTATTATTAAGTAGATAAGAACCATCTCCAACAAATACAACGACATCTTGATCTGGTTTAGCCATTTTAATTCCCAGCGCTCCTGATATTTCATATCCCATACAGCTAAAACCCCATTCAGTCTCAAAAGTATTAAGTTCCTTTGGCTTCCAAACTTGAACGACCTCTCCTACAAGGCCTCCGGCTGCTGTTACAACAATATCACTTGGATCTGAATTTCTATAAATTGCCCCAACTGCGTGAGCATAAGATGGCTCTTCTTGATTTGTAGGGCCACTTTGTTTTGCAACGTATGCTTCCCATCCATCTCTCTCTTTAATTGCTCTTTGATACCAAGTATCAGGGGCCCTCCAATCACCAAGAGCTTCAGATATTTGTAGCAAACCCACTTTTGCATCACTAATAACAGGCGTCGCTAAATGCTTAGTGGTATCATAGCGGGCTGTATTAACTGAGATTAGTTTAAAATTAGGATTTTCGAAATTTGCCCATGAACCTGTTGTAAAATCTGCAAGTTTTGTACCTACAGCTAGAGCTAAATCAGTGTCTTTAGATAAATTGTTCGAGGAACCCTCTCCTAAAGCACCAATAGCACTAATGTAATAAGGGTCATCTTTGGTCATACATCCAATTCCCATCACAGTTGAAGTTACGGGGATATTGTGTTTTTTTGCAAAATTAGAAAGTGTTTTTTCTGCCTCAGAATATAGAACACCACCTCCTGAAATTATTATAGGTTGTTTTGAATTTTTTAATTTATCAGCAGCTTCCTTAATTTGATTTGGATCAGGGTAAACTCTTCTTAACTGATGGATTTTTTCTTCAAAAAAGACCTCAGGATAATCAAAAGACTCCCCTTGAACATCTTGAGACATGGCAATAGTAGCAGGACCACAATCTGATGGGTCAAGCATCACTTGAATTGCTTGAGGAAGAGATGCAAGAATTTGCTCTGGTCTAGTAATCCTATCAAAATACTTGGAAACAGACTTAAAGGTATCATTTGCAGTTTCTATAGGAGAGTTGAAATTTTCAACTTGTTGTAATACAGGATCAGGAAATCGGCTTGCAAATGTATCTCCTGGAAGAAGTAAGATTGGAAGACGATTACTCATAGCTACTGCTGCCGCTGTAACCATATTTGTAGCTCCAGGACCAACAGATGAGGTAGCAATAAAAATTTGCTTTCTTCTCATGGCTCGTGCATAGCCAATACCAGTCAATGCCATGCTTTGTTCATGATGTCCTCTGTAACCTGGGAGATCAGACTGAAATTCTTCCATTGCTTGACCTAGACAAGCCACATTACCATGACCATAAATTGCAAATGCTCCAGGAAATAATGGTAGTTTTTTACCATCAATAATAGTTTTTTGTGCAATTAAATATTTAAACAGTGCATGTGCACAAGACAATTTGATGGTTTTCATTATTCCTCCAAAAAATAAACGTATTAAAGATATTACATGATAGAAAAATAATTTGAATGAAAAACCTTTTAAAATTGATACTTTTTTGACATAACTTTTAATCAGAGAGACAAATGAAAATTGCAATATTAGGAAAAGTTCATCAAAAAGGGTTAGAATTTTTAAAAGAAAATGAGCTAGAAATAGTAGAAGTAACAAATTTTAATAATCAAAACCTACAAGAAGAATTAAAGTTTGTTGATGCAATCCTACTAAGAACATCAAGGCTAGATCAAAATGTTTTAGAACATTGTAAAAATTTAAAAATTATTTCAAGACATGGTGTTGGTTATGACAATGTTGATTTAGATTATTTAAATAAGAAAAAAATTGCTCTTTGTATTACATCAACATCTAATGCCGTAAGTGTTGCGGAGCATGTAATGTCGTTCTTTTTGTATTTAACGAAAAATTTATCTCTATCTGATAAATTAGTGAAAGGCGGGAATTTTAATCAAAGGTCTGAACTGCCAAACTTTTTTGAATTATATAAAAAAAAATTACTTATAGCTGGTTTTGGAAGAATAGGAAAAGAAGTTGCAAAGAGATGTCTCGGTTTTGATATGGAAGTATATGTTTATGATCCATTTTTAAACAGTGATTTAATAAAAAAAAGTGGCTGTATACCCATAGAAAAAAATGATGGTTTAGTATTAGCCGATTTTGTTAGCATACATTTACCATTAAATGAAGACACGAAAAATTTCATATCACAAACAGAATTAGATCTTATGAAAAAGAAAACAATTCTAGTAAATACATCTAGAGGTGGGATAGTAAATGAAAATGATTTATATCAAGCCCTTAACTCAAAAAAAATCTTAGGAGCAGGAATGGATGTTTTTATCTCTGAACCTCCAGAGTCCAATCATCCTTTTTTTAAGTTAGATAATATTTTATTAACGCCACATAATGCTGCTTTAACTTTGGAATGCAGAGAGAGGATGTCTCTAGAGGCATCACAAAATATATTCTACTATTTAAAAAATATGACGAAATTAAACATGGAAAATTTAGTTAATAAGAAATTTCTTTAAAATCAAATATCAGTTAAAAGTTGAGCACGGCCTTGAGTACTAGTTTCAATTTTATGAAGATTTCCACCTTCATTATCAGTAGTTGGGTCTGCTCTTAAAGATGTAATGTAAAGACTGTTTAAATTAGCACCACCAAAAGTTACACATGTGGGCGTATTGGTTGGAAGACTAATTTTTTCTATAATTTTTTCATCTTTTGTATCAACACAAATAATGCATTTCCCTCTGACTCTTGCTGACCAATAATTATTATCTATATCTACAGTAGCTCCATCGGGTTCACCGACATTTTTAAAGATCATATTTGTTTCTAATTCATAAAACTTATTGAAATTTTTAGTGTACTCGAATTTTTGTATTCGACCAGTCGGAGTATCAGCAAAATACATGATATTTTCATCTTCTGAAAAGGCTATTCCATTAGAAACTGTGATGTTTGACAAAAGTTGTGTTAGAGATAAATTTGGCGCAAGTCTATAGAGATTTGCAATAGGCTTTCTTTTTACTTTATCCGGATCTTCATTATAAGTACCAAATACTATGCCTCCATAAGGATCTACTTTTGCATCATTAATTCGAGTTTGATTATTTGTGATTTCAACTTCGCATATTTTTTCAAATGAAGAAAAATTTTTATCACAGATAGAAATAAATTTGGGAAATCCAATAATAAATCCCTCTTTTTTCCTTGGAAGAATAAACCCTGCCCTATCTGGTAAATTAAAAACAAAGCTTTGATTGTTATCATCAAACATCCATGCCTTCTTTGCTTCTATGTCTGTCCAAACTAAGCAGTTATATCTTGGGTCCCAAAAACAACTTTCGCCAAGTAAATTTTTGCATTTAAGAATTGTTGTAACTTTAGATTTATTCATTTTTACTAGGTGCAATATTTTGCCCTATATTGGTAACTAAATATGATTTAGGACAATGTTCTAATATTTTTTTGATAATATCATCTCTTCGAGTATTTGACGACAAAACCACAGTGCAACCTCCAAATCCAGCTCCCGTAAGTCTTGCGCCTAAAGCACCGTTTGACTGAGCAGTTTTAACAATATGATTTAATTCAGGACTAGATATTTCATAATCTTTGTCCATGGAAATATGACTTTCGTTCATTAAATTTCCAAATGCTTGCGCATTATTATCTTTTAAAAATTGTACAGCCTTTAGTACTCGAACGTTTTCAGTAATGACATGTCTAGCTCTTCTAAAAATTTTAGGATCTTTAATAATATTTAAATCAGAAATTTCTGCATGGCGTAATGACGAGATATTAAGAGATTTACTAGCTATTTCTGTCTCTCTTTTTCTTTCATTATACAATCCTTCTGAAAGTTTTCGTGTACTTCCAGAATGAATAATTATGAAAGTATAATCTTCAAAGATGGGTACTATTTCTGTATTCAAATTTTCACAATCCAAGAATAATACTTGTCCAAATTTAGATTTTGATGACGACATTTGATCCATAATTCCACAAAAGGTTCCTATAAAATGATGCTCTATCAGCTGTCCTATTTTTGCTATTTTAGTTGATGATAATTCATGTCCAACCATTTGACACAAGGCCCTCAAAATTGCTATTTCAAGTGCGGCTGAAGAAGATAATCCAGACCCTGTTGGAATACTAGAGACAACCGCAATATTTAAACCTTTAATTAGTTGCCCTTCCTTTGCCATATAATACAAAGCTCCTCTGACAAAATCTATCCAAGTGCCATCAGTATTTGAGTCAGATAATACGGTCTTTTCACCAAATTCTTCAGAAATACCAACTATTTTAGAGTCTAATCGAGGACTAAGACTTACTTCAATTTTCTGTTCGATTAATGTTGGAAGTACGAAACCTTTATTATAATCGGTGTGCTCACCAATTAAATTTACTCTTCCATGTGCCTCTGATGATGATACTGCAGAATAGTTGAAGTGCTGCTTAAATAAAGACTGACTATTCATCAGGAAGTTCTTCACTTCTCAAGATACGAGCTGAGCGTTCTGGAGGAAGATCTACTAAAAAAAAACCTGTAATTTGCTCAACACCTGCTAAATATTTTAATTTTGATTTTGATCTGCGTATAGGTTGAAAGCAGACATGAAAATGGTAAGAATTCTCATAACCTTTGGGAGATAGTTGCCATGCAAGAGTATACGGCATAGGATCATCAAATACTTTGTCTAAACTTTTAGAGGCATCAAGCATAAGTTCAGCAAGATCTTTTTGCTCATTTTCTGAAAGTTCAAAAATATTAGATGTCCTTCGGTAAGGTACTATCCAAATTTCAAAGGGGTATCTAGCCCAACGAGGCACAAAGGATATAGCAGAAGAATTTTTATTTAAAATTAATTCTTTGGGAATATTCGATAAATATTTTTCGAGAGGATTTGATTTTTGTACTATAGCTTGCCTTTTAATCAATTCTGGAGTATGTCCAAAACTATATATTTGTCCATGAGGATGATCTAAAGTTACCCCAATTTCTTTTCCTTTGTTTTCAAATGGTAAAACAAATTCAATTTTTGAATTATTATATAATTCCTCAGTGCGGTTAGATAGTGCTTGAATAATTAGTTCAATTCTCTCAATAGGTAGCTTAGAAAACTCATCGTTATGTTTCGAACTATAAGAAATTACATCACAAGTTCCTACTGCCTGATTAGTTTCTACTTCTAAATGAGGTATATCAGACTCGACTAATTTGAATGAGCTAAAACGATTTGTAAAGATGGCAACCTCATATTGGTTAACAGGAATGTCACTCGGTGCTTCGTCATTTTTCATTGGACATAATGGACATTCAAGGGCCTTAGGTAAAAAGGTTCTGTTTTGTCTTGATGTTGAGTATCCTACCCATTCAGAGCGAGTTGGGTGATACCTAAGATGAGTTTTGTTACCAGAGATTGGCGGTAAGCCTTCAAAAACTTTGTAGTTTATGGGATTTTGACTAAATAAAATTAGTTCTTTTCCATCACCCCTGTCAATTCTTTTTATCGATAGATTAGCCATCATTTGAAAACAGGTAACATTGAACCATGAGCGTCAAGTAGCTCATCAACCATTTTCCAAATTTGATCTAAATTAAGTTCACCAGCGGTGTGTGGGTCTAGCATGGCAGCATGATAAATGCTCTCTTTCTTAAGAGTTTTAAGAGCCTCAACTGTTAATTGCTGAACATTAATATTGGTATTAATTAGATTTGCTAAGTGCATAGGTAATGGTGGTACTGATTGTGGGGTAAGGTCATTTTTTTGAACAATACAAGGGACTTCAACACAGCAATTGTTAGGTAAATTAGGTATGAAATTTTTATTAAGAACATTACCATAAACAGTGTCTTGATTTCCGGTTACCATTGATAAAATTATTCTCGAAGCATACTCGACAGATTTATTATACTCTTTTTGAGGTTTGCTAATTAACTCTTTTTCTTGCATTTCCCATTCTTGAATTTGTTTTTTACAGCGACGAATGTATTCATTAACTGGAATATCAAATTTTGAGATTAATTCTTTTTGGTGATTTTTAATAAACCAAGGTGTATATTCTGCAAAATGTTCCGATGACTCTGTAACAAAATAACCAAGCCTTTTCAATACTTCATATCTTACGTGATTTGAACAACCATCCCAATTGGTGCCAAAATTCCCTTCCTCTCCTGCCTTAAAAATTTTAGGGTAAAGATCTTCCGTTAAACCATTATCTAATTTTTTTTCAAACTTTGTAAAAAATGACATATGATTTATTCCAGAGCACTCATATTGAATTTTGCTTAAATCTTCATTTATGTCTCTCGCTAAATCAGCAGCTGTACCTTGGACAGAATGACAAAGTCCTACATATTGAAGCTCGGGAATAAAGTCTGAGAGAGCTAGACAATTGATTGCCATAGGATTTACATATTGAAGCATCCACGCTTTAGGGCATTGTTCTATTATATCTTTAGCAATTTCAACTAAAACAGGAACTGTTCTCAACCCGCGCATAATGCCTCCAATACCTAGCGTGTCTGCAATTGTTTGTTGAAGTCCATACTTGGCTGGTATTTCAAAATCAATAACAGTTGAGGGTTCATAACCTCCAACCTGTATCATAACTATAACAAAATCAGCGCCTTTAAGAGCCTCTTTTCTATCTAACGAAGTTTTTATTGATGCTGGAGCTTTTAGCGACTTACAAATATTATCAGCTACTATTTGTGATGTTTTTAATCTTTTTGGGTCTATATCATGTAAGGCAATATCAAACGAATTTAATTCCGGCTCAAGTAAAATATCTGCCAAAATACTTTTCATGAAGACAGTACTTCCCGCACCTATAAAAGTAATTTTAGCCAATTCTATCCCTTACTAGCGCCTAGTGTAAGACCAGCAATAAAATGTTTTTGCATTAGAAAAAACATTATCACAGGAGGAACTGCTGCGATTATTGATCCAGCAGATAGAAGATGATAGACAGTAACCCATTGACCGTTTAGAGATTTCAAACCTGCAGTAATTGGCATTGCGTGTTGTCCTTGAATTAAAACAGTTGCCCAAAAAAAGTCATTCCATATAAATGTAAATATTAGCACAGACAAAGCAGCAATAGCTGGTCTTGTAAGGGGAACTACTATTTTCAAGAATATATTAAACTCCGAAGTACCATCAATCCTTGCGGCCTCAAATAACTCATTTGGTAAAGCTTTAATAAAATTTCTCATAAACAAAGTACAAAAGCCAGTTTGAAAGGCGACATGAAATAAAACTAATCCTGTAACTGTATCATACAAACCCATTTGAAAAGTCAGGTCTCGAACTGGTATCATTAAAATTTGAAAGGGAACAAAATTTCCAGCAATAAACGTGAAAAAGATAAAAAGATTTGCTTTAAACTTATATGATGCTAATGCAAAACCTGTCATACAGCTTATAGCAACAGCACCTATTACAGTGGGGATGGTTATTTTAAAACTATTAATTATGTAAGACAACATTGGGGTATTTTGAAATACATCTTTAATGTTACTAAATAATAAAAATTCACTAGGTATGCCCCAATAATTTCCTGCGGTGATATCTCCTAGACCTCTAATTGAAGTAAGCATAATCCCTATTAGAGGAATCAACCAAACGAACAAAGATACAGGTACAAGTATTTTGTATGAAATCCTGTTAATTAAAGGTCTTTTTTGAATTGGTATGGGAAACATTTAAAGTCCTTTTTTCTCACTTTGATACATCCGATAAATAAAAAATAATATATAGAACATCATTATGGTGAATAAAACTGCTGCAATAGCTGAACCATAGCCCATTCTATATCCATATTCGCTTAAAGCGGTCTCAAACATATAATAGGCTAAAACATTAGTTGAACCATATGGGCCACCTTGTGTCATGATAGCAACCATGTCAAAACTTCTCAGGGATCCGATCACAGTTACAACAATTGCTAGAAAAGTGGCTGGCTTCAATTGAGGTAAGATAATATTTTTAAATAAAGAGAAACCTTTTGCACCATCCATTCTACCTGCCTCAATTTGATCTGTATTAAGATTGTTTAAGCCCGTTAAATACAAGATCATACAGTATGCAATTTGTGGGTAAATTCCTGCAAAGATAATTCCATAGGTAGCAAAATTCTCATCTGCTAATATGGCATAATTACTGAGACCTAATTTATCTAAAAAAGGCCCAATAACACCTCTTGGATTGTAAAACCATGAAAATATAATTCCGATAACAACTTGGGAAATTACAAAAGGGAAAAAGAAAAGAGATTTGATGAGTCTTATACCAAAAATAGTTTGATTTAAAAATATTGCTAAGCCTAATCCTATTGGAACAGCTAACATAAATAAGATTAACCACTTAAGATTATTCATTAACGAAATATAAAAATATTCGTCGTCCAATAATTCTATATAATTTGATAATCCAACGTAAATTGCTGGAGATAGCCCGTCCCATTGTAATAAAGAAATATATAGAGAATTAAAAATTGGCCAGATTACGTAGACTAAAAATAGTAATAAACCTGGAAACAAAAAAATCCATGGTGTTAACCTTTGTTGATTAAGTTTCCACCATGATGACTTTCTATATGTAATTTGTGTTGAATCAGGCACGTTAAGAAATGGGGTGGTTGAAAACCACCCCAATTGAAATTGATTATTTATAAACTCTTTGGCGTACTTTTTCTAAACGCTCAAGAATTTTATCTCTTCTATCAGGATTAACCATATATTCTTGAAAACCCTTCATTCCTTCAGAGGCCATTTCAGCTGGGGCATCCCTGTCGTAGAATTGCGCCATTGCATATGCGTTATTTAACATATTCAAACCTGCTTCTAAAAATGGATCTGGATCAACTTTAGAGCCGCTATTAACTGGCAGTTGTCCTAGAGTCTTATTCATCTCCTCTTGAACATCTGCTCTGCTTAAAAAGATCAAGAATCTTTTAGCATCTGTCTTATTTTTGGCTCCAGATGCAATGTGCATCGTATCAGTTGGTGCCTCTTCAGCCATAGGAATACCAGGAGTTATTTCTGGGAATTGGAAAAAGCCGAGGTTGTCATTTGTTAATCCACCCTCTTTGAATAATGCAACTGAGAAGTTACCCATAACATACATCGCCGCCTCTCCATTAATCATTGGGGGAATTGCTTCTTGCCAGGCAAGCGAGGCATGATTTTCGAGAAAATATCCTGGTTTAACTAACTCATCCCACTTGTCAAATACAGCATGCACTCTAGGGTCAGTGTAAGGTATTTCACCTTTTGTCAAAGCCATGTGGAACTCATAACCATTTGTTCTTAAATTTAAATAGTCAAAGACACCTGCTGTTGTCCAAAGATACTTTGATCCAATCGTAATTGGTGTAACACCTGCGGCTTTCAATGTTGCGCAGGCAGCAACAAATTCATCCCAAGTTGTTGGTACTGAAATCCCGTTGGCCTCAAAAATATCTTTTCTGTAATAAACACCCCACTGGTAATAGGTGTATGGAATACCCCACTGTTTGCCACCAATAGTCATTGGTTTCTTAGCGTGAGACATACCTTCTGTTAAGTTTCCATCAACCCATCCTGTATCTGACCAGATATCTGATACATCCTCTACAAGCCCTGCTCTTACAAATGGAAGCATTCTGTTTCCTGCATACCAATTGAAAACATCAGGGGGGCTAGTGGTTAAAAAATTTCTGATTGCTTGTTTATATCCTTCATGATCGAAGTTATTAACTTCAATTGTGACGTCAGGGTTTTCTTCTTGGAATTTATTAAAAGCCCATTCAAACGCTGCTTTTGGAGCTGGATCAGTTAAATCAGTATTAATGACTAATGTCCCTGCGAATGAAGAAGAAAATCCCATAGCTAGAATAGCTATTAAAGTAGCTATGATTTTTTTCATTTTATCCTCCTACAAATCTATATTAGATTGTATTTAATTAAGCAGTCTTATTATATTAAAATAATTATATTGATACAGTAAAATAGCTAATTTACCTTATTTTTAAAGTTTTTTCCCAATTCCATGCTGATTTGACGATAGTCTCTAAATCAGAGTATTTTGGGTTCCAGTTTAATAAATTCATTATTTTTTTATTATCAGCAATTAGCTCTGCTGGATCTCCCTTTCGCCTTCCTTGAATCTTGAAGGGAATATCGACTTTAGTAATTTCTTTGGCCATCTGGATAATTTGATTAACACTAAAACCTTTTTTGTTGCCAATATTAAAAACTTGAGATTTGTTTGTATTCGTTAAATTTTCCATAGCTAATATATGAGCCTCTACTATATCCATTACATGAACATAATCTCTCACACAAGTTCCATCAGGGGTAGGATAATCATCACCAAAAATACTAATATGTTTTTTTCTTCCTGAAGCAACTTGAAGCACAAGGGGTATTAAGTGTGTTTCTGGATCGTGCATTTCACCTATTGTGCCATCGAGATGGGCGCCACAAGCATTAAAGTATCTCAGTGATACATATTTTAAACCACAAGACTCCTCGTAACTTTTTAAAATTTTTTCAACTTCTGCTTTTGTATCACCATATGGATTTACTGGATTAAAAGGATGTAGTTCAGTAACTGGAAGGTGCTCAGGTTCACCATAAACAGCAGCAGATGAAGAAAATATAAATTTATTAATTTTTAAATCTCTCATACACTCAAGAAGGTTGATTGTATTGATTACGTTATTTTGTTGATATTTTTTTGGATTATTATACGACTCCTCAACATTAATTGATGCTGCAAAATGCATTACAAGATCATAGTTTTGCTCTGACAATATTTTATTAACTGTTTTCTTATCTGATAAGTCACAAACGTGAAGTTTGTAATTTAGAGTGTTCTCTTTTTGTCCACTTGATAAATTATCAAGAATTTCAATGTCATAATTTGTTTCTTTGAAACGCTTTAACATATGTGAGCCTATGTATCCGATGCCACCCACAACTAAAATTTTCATGTTCTAATTTTATACAGATAGCAAAAAAAATTCATAGTAATTATCCTATTTATAGACTTATTTTACTTAATATTTTGGACACAATTTTCTAAAATAGGAGGAAGGAAATCAAAATTATTCGACCAAGCATAGTGTATTTCTGTTTTCATAAATTCTATATCTTCTAATGGAAAATGACCATCCTCGTATTTATCGAGTAATTCTTGTTTTTTTAAAAACATCTCCTGTGAAGTTTTTTCATCTTTCATTGATGAAAAAAAATCTGTAGCTAATTCATAAGTCGCAATACAAATAATTTCATCTTCATTATACGCATATAAACTAAAGTTAAAAAACATGAAAATAAAAAGTAAAATGTTTCGCATTTGATTAGGATAGATTAAAGCTATGGTTTTAAAACAAATAAATTTGAGTTAGTCTCATCAGCAATAATATATATATTTCCCAATCTATCTATTTCCATATCTCTGACTCTCCCAATTTTATCTTTAAATACTATTTCCTCTTTAACAAATTTATTATTTTCTCTATGCAATACAGATAAGTATCTGAATTTTAATGAGGACACCAAAAGTGAATTTTGCCATTCTGGAAAAGCCTCTCCTTGATAAAATTTGATACCACTAATTGCAATTGAAGGTACCCAAATAAATTCTGGTTTTAAAAAACCAGGTTCCCAAGCATTGCCATCTCCAATTTTAGTTCCAGAGTAATTTGTTCCTCCCCATCCTATTTTCTTCCAACCATAATTAGTACCTCTTACTACTTTACCTATAAAGTCTCCTCCTTTAGGTCCATGATTAGATATATAAATAGATTTAGTATGAGGATCCAAAGTCATCCCTTGAGGGTTCCTTACACCAATTTGAAATAACTCAGGAAGCCAATCATTACCAGATATGAAAGGATTGTCTTTAGGATGCTCACCATTTTTATGTATTCTGATTATTGAACCAATTGAATTTGAGGAGTCCTGAGCAATCATGCCTTTTCCTCTTTCACCAATGCTTACATAAAGGTAATCATCAAGAATTTCTATTCGTGAACCAAAGTGTTTACCATTACCAAAATATGGTAAAGCCTC